>NZ_JBBGYW010000001.1:0-804090 GCF_037479515.1 Ochrobactrum sp. MYb379 | reverse complement strand
TCTGCAAGCCAGGTTCGGTTAAGCCACACACCAAGTTCAAGGCAGAAGCATACATTCTGACCAAGGACGAAGGTGGCCGTCATACACCATTCTTCACCAACTATCGTCCACAGTTTTACTTCCGTACAACTGACGTTACCGGTGTTGTTACCCTGCCAGAAGGCGTGGAAATGGTTATGCCAGGCGACAACGTAACTGTTGACGTAACGCTGATCGTACCGATTGCGATGGAAGACAAGCTTCGCTTCGCTATCCGTGAAGGTGGCCGTACCGTTGGTGCAGGCATCGTCGCTTCGATCATCGAGTAATTAGATTTGTACAGGAGCGTTTCTCCGGAAACGCTCCGCGTAACAAGGAACAGATCAAATGAACGGTCAAAACATCCGCATTCGCCTCAAGGCGTTTGATCATCGGATCCTTGACGCTTCGACGCGCGAAATCGTGTCGACTGCTAAGCGTACCGGTGCAAATGTACGCGGACCGATCCCACTTCCAACACGGATCGAAAAGTTCACAGTAAACCGGTCGCCGCACATCGATAAGAAGAGCCGCGAACAGTTCGAGATGCGCACGCACAAGCGTCTTCTCGATATCGTTGACCCAACCCCGCAGACTGTAGACGCGCTGATGAAGCTCGATCTGTCCGCCGGTGTTGATGTCGAGATCAAGCTTTAATCGGCTTGAGGACGGAAGGAACGAACCCGATGCGTTCAGGTGTTATTGCACAAAAGCTGGGCATGACCCGCGTCTATAACGACGCCGGTGAACATGTACCAGTAACAGTTCTCCGTATGGAAGACTGCCACGTGGTAGCTCAGCGTACAGTTGAAAAGAATGGTTACACGGCTGTTCAGCTTGGCGTTGGACTTGCCAAAGTAAAGAACACAACTAAGGCTCTGCGCGGTCACTTCGCGAAGGCTGAAGTTGAGCCTAAGGCGAAAGTTGCGGAATTCCGCGTTTCTCCTGATAATCTGCTCGAAGTCGGCGTGGAAATCACTGCCGAACATTTCGTCGCCGGCCAGAAGGTCGACGTGACGGGTACTTCGATCGGTAAGGGCTTTGCCGGTGTTATGAAGCGTCATAACTTTGCTGGTCATCGTGCATCGCACGGTAACTCAGTTACCCACCGCGCTCACGGCTCGACCGGTCAGCGTCAGGACCCAGGTAAAGTATTTAAAGGCAAGAAGATGGCCGGTCACATGGGTCAGACCCGTGTAACCACGCAGAATATCGAAGTTGTTTCGACAGACCTCGATCGCGGCCTTATCCTTGTTCGCGGTGCGGTTCCTGGTTCAAAGGGTGCATGGATCTACGTTCGCGACGCCGTAAAGGTATCGCTGCCAGATAATGCTCCCAAGCCAGCTGGTCTGCGCCAAGCAGCACAGGCCAAGGTAGAAGCTGCTGTAGTTTCTGAAACTGCAGCGACTGAGGGAGCCGAATAATGGATCTCACAATTACAACACTTGAAGGCAAGGATGCCGGCCAGGTCAAGCTGAACGAAGAAATCTTCGGTCTCGACCCACGCGACGACATTCTCCAGCGCGTCGTGCGCTGGCAGCTGGCTCGCCGCCAGCAGGGCTCTCATGATGCCAAGGGCCGTAGCGACATCAGCCGCACCGGTTCGAAGATGTACAAGCAGAAGGGTACGGGCCGCGCTCGTCACCATTCGGCACGTGCACCGCAGTTCCGCGGCGGCGGTCAGGCTCACGGACCAGTTGTTCGTAGCCACGATCACGATCTGCCAAAGAAGGTTCGCGCTCTCGGCTTGCGTCACGCTCTGTCTGCTAAGGCAAAGGCATCTGACCTGATTATCATCGATGATCTGGCAGCTTCCGAAGCTAAGACAAAGCAGCTTGTGTCGCAGTTCGCAAAGCTCGGTCTCGAAAATGCACTGCTCATCGGCGGCGCAGAAATCGACGTGAACTTCCAGCGCGCTGCTTCGAACATCCCGAACATCGATGTTCTGCCAGTACAGGGCATCAATGTTTACGACATTCTGCGTCGTGGCAAGCTCGTGCTTTCCAAGGCAGCTGTCGAAGCACTCGAGGAGCGTTTTAAATGACCGATCTTCGCCATTATGACGTGATCGTCAGCCCAGTCATCACCGAAAAGTCGACCCTTGTTTCTGAACATAACCAGGTCGTCTTTAACGTAGCTCGCAAAGCGACGAAGCCGGAAATCAAGGCTGCAATCGAAGCGCTTTTCGGCGTCAAGGTTAAGGCTGTAAACACCACTGTGCGCAAAGGCAAAGTGAAGCGGTTCCGCGGCATTGTCGGGCGCCAGAGCGATGTCAAGAAAGCGATCGTAACTTTGGCTGAAGGCCAGAGCATCGACGTTTCGACAGGTCTCTGAGAGGCCACGGAGTAAAGACAATGGCACTCAAGCACTTTAATCCGATCACGCCAAGCCAGCGTCAGCTGGTCATCGTGGACCGTTCGGAACTCTACAAGGGCAAGCCAGTCAAGTCATTGACTGAAGGTCTGTCCAAGAAGGGTGGCCGTAACAACACAGGTCGTATCACTGTTCGCTTTCAGGGCGGCGGTCACAAGCGTTCCTACCGTTTTGTAGACTTCAAGCGTCGTAAGCACGACGTTGTCGCTACGGTAGAACGTCTGGAATACGATCCAAACCGTACAGCGTTTATTGCGCTGATCCGCTACGAAGACGGTGAACTGAGCTACATCCTGGCTCCACAGCGTCTGACAGCTGGCGACAAGGTTATCGCCGGTCAGTCCGTTGACGTTAAGCCAGGCAACGCAATGCCACTTTCGTCGATGCCAGTTGGTACCATTATCCACAACGTGGAAATGAAGCCAGGCAAGGGCGGTCAGATTGCTCGTTCGGCAGGTGCATACGCACAGCTCGTCGGTCGCGATCAGGGCATGGCTATCCTGCGTCTGAACTCGGGCGAACAGCGTCTGGTTTCTGGTGCATGCTTTGCAACGGTTGGTGCAGTATCCAATCCAGAGCACAGCAACATCAATGACGGTAAGGCCGGTCGTTCGGTTTGGCGCGGTAAGCGTCCACACGTTCGCGGCGTTGCTATGAACCCAGTTGACCACCCGCATGGTGGTGGTGAAGGCCGTACTTCTGGTGGTCGTCACCCGGTTACCCCTTGGGGTAAGCCTACGAAGGGCAAAAAGACCCGTTCGAACAAGGCAACCGATAAGTTCATCATGCGTTCGCGTCATCAGCGCAAGAAGTAAGAAAGGTAGTCTAAAGTGGCTCGTTCAGTTTGGAAAGGTCCGTTTGTCGATGGCTATCTTCTCACGAAAGCTGAGAAGGTACGCGAGGGCGGTCGTAATGAAGTTATCAAGATGTGGAGCCGTCGCTCCACGATCTTGCCGCAGTTCGTTGGCCTGACCTTCGGTGTTTATAACGGCAACAAGCATGTGCCGGTATCAATCAACGAAGAAATGGTTGGACATAAGTTCGGTGAATTCGCGCCGACACGGACCTATTACGGTCACGGCGCGGACAAGAAGTCAAAGAGGAAGTAACAGATGGGCAAGGCCAAGGCTCCCCGCCAGCTTAAGGATAACGAGGCGAAAGCCGTCGCCCGTACGCTTCGCGTCAGCCCGCAGAAGCTTAATCTTGTCGCGGCACTTATCCGCGGCAAGAAAGTGAATGCGGCACTTGCTGATCTCACTTTCTCGCGCAAGCGGATCGCTGAAACAGTGAAAAAGACGCTCGAATCGGCTATCGCCAACGCAGAGAATAATCATGATCTCGACGTTGACGCGCTGATCGTTGCAGAAGCTTATGTCGGCAAATCTATTGTCATGAAGCGTTTCCACGTTCGTGGACGTGGTAAGGCAAGCCGCATCGAAAAGCCGTTTTCGCATCTCACCATTGTTGTCCGCGAAGTTGCGGAAAAAGGGGAGGCCGCATAATGGGCCAGAAGATTAATCCGATCGGTTTTCGCCTCGGCATCAACCGCACCTGGGATTCGCGTTGGTACGCGAATACCGGCGAATACGGTAAGCTGCTGCACGAAGACGTTAAGATCCGTGAGTATCTTAAGAGCGAACTCAAGCAGGCTGCGATTTCTAAAATCGTAATCGAGCGCCCACACAAGAAGTGCCGCGTGACTATTCACGCTGCTCGTCCGGGCATCATCATCGGCAAGAAGGGCGCGGACATCGAAAAGCTCCGCAAGAAGCTTTCCGAAATGACGAATTCCGATACGTCGCTCAACATTGTTGAAGTTCGTAAGCCGGAAATCGACGCTACGCTGATCGCTCAGTCGATCGCACAGCAGCTCGAACGCCGTGTGGCATTCCGTCGCGCCATGAAGCGTTCCGTTCAGTCGGCAATGCGTCTCGGTGCCGAAGGAATTCGTATCAACTGCTCCGGTCGTTTGGGCGGCGCTGAAATCGCACGTATGGAATGGTATCGCGAAGGTCGCGTTCCTCTTCACACGCTGCGCGCCGATATCGACTACGGTACGGCTGAAGCGAAGACTGCTTACGGCATCTGCGGCGTAAAGGTCTGGGTATTCAAGGGCGAAATCCTTGAGCATGACCCAATGGCTTCTGAGCGTCGTGCGGTTGAGGGTGACAATCAGGGTTCCCATCAGAACCGCCGCCGCGAAAACGCTTAAAAAGCGGGCCGCCGGCGAGAAAATTGGAGTAAAGAACAATGATGCAGCCTAAGCGCACCAAGTTCCGTAAGCAGTTCAAGGGCCGTATCCACGGCAACTCGAAGGGCGGTACGGATCTTAATTTCGGTGCATTCGGTTTGAAGGCAGTAGAGCCTGACCGCGTCACAGCACGACAGATCGAAGCGGCCCGCCGCGCGATCACCCGTCACATGAAACGTGCCGGTCGTGTATGGATCCGAATCTTCCCGGATCTACCAGTAACATCGAAGCCAACCGAAGTCCGTATGGGTAAAGGTAAGGGTTCCGTTGACTACTGGGCAGCACGTGTTGCACCAGGTCGTATAATGTTTGAGCTTGACGGCGTACCCGAAGATGTGGCACGCGAAGCCTTGAGACTCGGCGCTGCAAAGTTGTCGGTCAAGACGCGCTTCATTCAGCGCATCGCAGAGTAAGAGGGCAGTCATGAAAGCCGCAGACGTTCGGGCGAAAAGCCTCGATCAGATTAATGATGAGTTGGGTTCCCTGAAGAAAGAGCAGTTCAACCTGCGCTTTCAGAAGGCAACCGGCCAGCTCGAAAAAACCGCGCGCGTGAAGCAAGTTCGTCGCGACATTGCGCGTATCAAGACCATCGCCCGCCAGAAGGCGGCCGAAAGCAAGGCATAAGGAACAAGTATAATGCCTAAACGCGTTCTGCAGGGCGTTGTCGTCAGCGACAAGAATGATAAGACTGTTGTAGTTAAGGTTGAGCGCCGCTATTCGCATCCGCTTCTCCAGAAGACTATTCGTCAGTCGAAGAAATACAAAGCGCATGACGAAAACAACCAGTTCAAGATTGGTGATCAGGTTTCTATTGAAGAATCCAAGCCAATTTCGAAGGACAAATGCTGGGTCGTTCTTTCGAACGTAACAGCAGGCTAAATTACAAACACGCAGCTTAGGTAGGGCAGGAGCCCTTAACCAGCTGAAGGAAAAAAAGGCGGCCAGTCATGATTCAGATGCAAACAAACCTCGACGTGGCGGATAACTCCGGCGCACGTCGTGTCATGTGCATCAAGGTGCTGGGCGGTTCCAAGCGGCGTTATGCTTCCGTGGGAGACATCATTGTGGTGTCGATCAAGGAAGCAATTCCGCGCGGCCGCGTCAAAAAAGGCGATGTGATGAAGGCAGTGGTCGTACGGACCGCTAAGGACATCCGTCGCGCAGACGGCAGCGTTATTCGTTTCGATAACAACGCAGCTGTTCTCATCGATAACAAGAAAGAGCCTATCGGTACGCGTATCTTCGGACCGGTTCCACGCGAACTTCGCGCTAAGAACCACATGAAGATTATCTCGTTGGCTCCGGAAGTTCTGTAAGGAAGCAAGACGATGCAAAAGATTCGCAAAGGCGACAGCGTTGTCGTGCTGTCCGGTAAGGACAAAGGCCGTAAGGGCGAAGTTCTCCAGGTTATGCCTAAGGACGACAAAGCGCTTGTTCGCGGTATTAATACTGTAAAGCGTCACCAGCGCCAGACACAGACTCAGGAAGCCGGCATTATCACTAAAGAAGCGCCGATTCATTTGTCTAACCTGGCAATTGCTGATCCTAAAGACGGCAAGCCAACTCGCGTTGGTTTCCGTATTGAAGATGGCAAGAAGGTCCGCGTTGCAAAGCGTTCGGGAGCGGTTATCTGATGGCTGAAGTTAAGGAACTTCCACGCTTCAAGAAGATTTACAACGAAACAATTCGTAAGTCTCTCCTTGAAGAATTCAAGTACGACAATGAGATGCAGATTCCACGCATCACCAAAGTTGTCCTGAACATGGGTGTAGGCGAAGCAACTGGCGACTCAAAGAAGCCATCTGTTGCTGCAGCAGATCTGGCCTTGATTGCCGGTCAAAAGGCTGTCATTACTCGCGCCCGTAATTCGATCGCAACTTTCAAGTTGCGTGAAGACATGCCAATCGGTACGAAGGTTACTCTTCGTGCAGATCGCATGTACGAATTCCTTGATCGCCTGATCACGATTGCGCTTCCGCGCGTTCGAGATTTCCGTGGTCTGAATCCGAAGAGCTTTGACGGTCGTGGCAACTTTGCCATGGGTGTTAAGGAACACATCGTGTTTCCAGAAATCAACTACGATAAAGTTGATCAGATCTGGGGCATGGACATCATCGTTTGCACGACCGCTAAGACGGATGATGAAGCCCGCGCTCTTCTGCGCGCCTTCAACTTCCCATTCCGGCAGTAACGGCAAGCGTAGCGAGGTATAATAATATGGCCAAGACTAGCGCAGTCGAAAACAATAAGCGCCGCGAAAAGTTGGTTAAGCGTCATGCTGACAAGCGTGCACGTCTGAAGGCGATCGTAATGGATCAGAGCCTTCCGTTGGATGAGCGTTTTCGCGCTACTATCCAGCTCGCCGAACTGCCGCGCAATTCCGCTAAGGTCCGTATTCGCAACCGTTGCGAAGTTTCGGGTCGCCCGCGTGGTTATTACCGTAAACTGAAGATGTCGCGTATTGCGCTTCGTCAGTTGGGTTCGCTTGGACAGATTCCAGGCATAGTTAAGTCGAGCTGGTAAGGAGTAGCATATGTCTGTGTCAGATCCTATCGGCGATATGCTGACCCGTATTCGTAACGCAGTAGGCCGCAAGAAGTCCAAGGTTTCGACCCCGGCTTCGAAGCTCCGCGCTCGCGTTCTGGATGTTCTTCAATCTGAAGGTTACATCCGCGGATACACGCAGAGTGAATTCGTGAACGGCAAAGCCGAGATCGAAATCGAACTGAAGTATTATGAAGGCGTTCCAGTCATTCGTGAACTGACCCGCGTTTCGAAGCCTGGCCGTCGCGTTTACGTGTCGGTTAAGTCGATCCCGCAGGTCGCGAATGGTCTTGGCATCTCGATCCTGTCCACTCCTAAGGGTGTGATGGCTGATCATGAAGCTCGTGAACAAAACGTTGGTGGTGAGCTGCTCTGCCGCATCTTCTGATGCGGCTGACAGTGAACAGATAGAAGACAGGTATAAAAATGTCTCGTATCGGTAAAAAACCCGTGCCGGTCCCGGCAGGCGTAACAGCCAGCGTTGAAGGTCAGACCGTCAAGGCTAAGGGCGCGAAGGGCGAATTGTCTTTCGTTGTGCACGATGAAGTACTGGTTAAGCTCGAAGACGGCGCTGTAAGCGTCGATCCTCGTGATCAGTCTAAAGAAGCTCGCTCCAAGTGGGGCATGTCGCGTTCGATGATCGTAAACATCTTCGAAGGCGTCGAAAAGGGCTTTGAAAAGAAGCTTGAGATTAGCGGCGTTGGTTACCGTGCTGCTATGCAGGGCAAGAATGTCCAGCTTTCTCTCGGCTTCTCTCACGAAGTTATCTATGACGTGCCAGCCGGCATCACTGTTGCTGTTCCAAAGCCGACGGAAATCGTCGTCACTGGTATCGACAAGCAGCAGGTCGGTCAGGTCGCCGCTGAGATTCGTGAATATCGCGGCCCCGAGCCTTACAAGGGCAAGGGCGTCAAGTATGCTGGCGAAAAGATCGTCCGCAAAGAAGGCAAGAAGAAGTAAGGGAAGCGCGTCATGGCATCGCCAAAAGAAACTTTGCAGCGTCGCGCTGCTCGTGTTCGCCGTCAGGTCAAGGCCGTCGCAAACGGCCGTCCACGTCTCAGCGTACACCGCTCTTCCAAGAACATCTACGTTCAGGTTATCGACGACGTTCGCGGTATTACCATCGCAGCGGCATCGACACTGGATGGCGACCTGAAGGGCCAGCTCAAGACCGGCGCCGACTCAGCAGCAGCTGCTGCCGTTGGTAAGCTTGTTGCAGAGCGTGCCGTTAAAGCAGGCGTCAGTGAAGTAGTGTTTGATCGTGGTGCATTTATTTACCACGGTCGCGTGAAGGCTCTCGCCGAAGCTGCCCGCGAAGGCGGTCTTAGCTTCTAATATTTTGTGCTTCCGGAAAATAATAAAGGAATAGGATATGGCACAGAGAGAACGTAACCGCGAGGACCGCGGTCGTGAGGAGCGTGACAGCGAATTCGTTGACAAGCTCGTTCACATTAATCGCGTCGCTAAAGTTGTTAAAGGTGGCCGTCGTTTTGGTTTCGCAGCGCTCGTCGTTGTTGGAGATCAGAAGGGTCGCGTAGGCTTCGGTCATGGTAAGGCTCGTGAAGTGCCTGAAGCGATCCGTAAGGCTACTGAAGCTGCCAAGCGCGATATGATTTTCGTACCACTGCGTTCGGGTCGTACACTGCATCACGATGTGCAGGGTCGTCACGGCGCTGGCAAGGTTCTGCTTCGTGCAGCTCCTGCTGGTAAGGGAATCATTGCTGGTGGTCCTATGCGTGCAGTGTTCGAAACGCTTGGCGTTCAGGACGTTGTTGCTAAGTCGCTCGGCTCGTCGAACCCTTACAACATGGTTCGCGCAACCTTTGACGCTCTGAAGCATCAGATGCATCCAAAGGATATCGCTGCACAGCGCGGCATCAAGTACTCGACCCTTCAGGCTCGTCGCCATGATGTGGTCGGTTCCGAAGAGTAGCCGATAGTTTGTGCCAGTCCGGTGCGAGAGCACCGGATACGCCATAGACAAGGGATTTGAGTGATGGCTGAGAAGAAGGGTAAGACGGTTACGGTCGAACAGATCGGAAGCCCTATCCGTCGTCCAGCCGAACAGCGCGCAACGCTGATCGGTCTGGGACTTAACAAAATGCACCGCCGCCGCACACTGGAGGATACTCCTTCAGTTCGTGGTATGATCGCCAAGGTTCAGCATCTCGTCCGCGTTGTGGACGAGGTCTGATAACGCAGGGGACAGAGACATGAAACTCAACGATCTGCGTGACAAGCCAGGTTCAGTAAAAGCGCGCAAGCGCGTTGGCCGTGGTATCGGCTCCGGCACCGGCAAGACCGCTGGCCGCGGCGTCAAGGGACAGAAGTCCCGTTCTGGCGTAGCGATCAATGGCTTTGAAGGCGGCCAGATGCCAATTTACCGTCGTTTGCCAAAGCGCGGTTTCACGAACATCTTCGCAAAGAGCTTCAATGTTGTATCGCTCGGCCGTGTTCAGGCTGCGATCGATGCAGGCAAGCTGGATGCGAAGGCTGTGGTGAACATTGAAACCCTCAAGGCTGCTGGCGTGATTCGCCGTGCGCTTGACGGTGTTCGCGTTCTTGCTGACGGTGAACTGAAGGCTAAGGTAGCTTTTGATGTTGCTGGTGCTTCCAAGGCTGCGATCGAAAAGATCGAAAAGGCTGGCGGTAGCGTAAAGCTTCCTGAAGCAGCTGCTGAATAAAGCATCGACATAAAAATAAAAGCGGCGGCCTTAGTGCCGCCGCTTGCACATTTATGCCAATGCGCATATCTGGGTAGAGTCTTTTGTCCGAAGGCATGCGGATTTTTAATGCGTGCTGTTGGGGTAGGGGGCCGGATACTTTTCACCGGAGTAATTTAATGGCATCGGCTGCTGAACAGCTAGTTTCCAATCTTAATTTTTCTGCTTTCTCGAAAGCTGAAGAACTCAAGAAGCGTATCTGGTTCACACTGGGCGCTTTGCTCGTGTACCGTTTTGGTACCTATATCCCGCTACCCGGCATCAATCCTGATGCGCTTGCGCAGGCTTTCCAGCAGCATAGCCAGGGTGTGCTCGGACTCTTCAACATGTTTGCCGGTGGTGCTGTTGGTCGTATGGCCATTTTTGCGCTTGGCATCATGCCTTACATTTCCGCTTCCATTATCGTGCAGCTTATGACGTCGGTTGTTCCGACGCTTGAAGCGCTGAAAAAGGAAGGCGAATCGGGCCGTAAGATCATCAACCAGTACACACGTTATGGTACTGTGCTTCTGGCGATCGTTCAGGCTTATGCGATTTCCGTTGGTTTGCAGGCTGGTAACGGCATTGTTACGAACCCGGGCCCAATGTTCCTCGTTTCATCGGTCATCACGCTTGTTGGCGGTACGATGTTCCTGATGTGGCTTGGTGAACAGATTACAGCGCGCGGTATTGGTAACGGTATCTCGCTGATCATCTTCGCAGGTATCGTTGCAAACCTTCCGCATGCTATTTCCGGTACACTGGAACTGGGCCGTACAGGCGCTTTGTCGACTGGCCTGATCCTCGGTGTTATCGTTCTTGCTGTGGCGCTGATTGCGATCATCGTGTTTGTTGAACGCGCTCAGCGTCGTCTTCTGATCCAGTATCCGAAGCGTCAGGTCGGCAACCGCATGTTCCAGGGCGATACATCGCACCTGCCACTTAAGCTGAACACTGCGGGTGTTATTCCTCCGATCTTCGCTTCGTCGCTTCTGCTTTTGCCTGCGACTGTTGCTGGTTTTGCAAATACGGCAGAAATGCCTGCTTGGGGCACGACTATCCTCAACGCTCTTGGCCATGGTCAGCCGCTTTATATGCTGTTCTATGCGGGCTTGATGGCATTCTTCTGCTTCTTCTATACGGCCATCGTGTTCAATCCTAAGGACACTGCTGACCAGCTTAAGAAGCACTCCGGCTTTATTCCGGGCATTCGTCCGGGTGAGCGTACAGCCGAATACATAGACTATGTGTTGACCCGCATTACGGTTGTCGGCGCCATCTATATCGTGCTTGTCTGCCTTCTGCCGGAATTCCTGATTTCTGCGACCGGTGTACCTTTCTATCTTGGTGGTACTTCGCTGCTGATCGTGGTCAGCGTTACGCTCGATACGGTTGCGCAAATTCAGGGACATCTTGTCGCCCATCAGTATGAAGGGTTGATCAAGAAGTCCAAACTCAGAGGTGGGAAACGCAGTAAATGAGACTAATACTTCTTGGGCCGCCCGGAGCAGGTAAGGGGACGCAGGCTGGACTTCTTACCAAGAAGCATGGAATACCTCAGCTTTCGACTGGTGACATGCTGCGTGCAGCAGTCGCTCAGCAGAGCGAAATCGGGAAACGCGCTAAGGCCGTCATGGATGCTGGTCAGCTCGTTTCTGATGAGATCGTAAACCAGATCGTTTCGGAGCGCATTGATGCTCCGGATTGCGCAAGTGGTTTCATTCTCGACGGATACCCGCGTACGGTTCCACAAGCGCAAGCGCTTGGTGAAATGCTTCGCGGCAAAGGCCTGAAGCTTGATGCGGTCATTGAGCTGAAAGTCGACGAAAACGCTTTGGTCAGCCGGATTGAAAGCCGCGTGGCTGAGACGATTGCTAAGGGTGGTCAGGTTCGTTCTGATGATAATCCTGAAGCTTTCCGCAAGCGTCTGGTCGAATATCGTGAAAAAACATCGCCGCTTTCGGAATATTATGCTGGAACTGGTGAACTGCGTGTTTTGAACGGTATGGCACCTGTTGAAGAAGTTACTGCTGAAATCGAGAGAATTCTCGTTCCCGCATAAGCGGTCAAGCATAAGGCTCACATGAGCCTTCAAGGATTACGGGCAGAGAAGCATTTTATGTTTTTCTGCCCGTTTATTGCTTCCAAAAGTTGCTTTTAATGTCTGCAAGGTTACTGCGGTGACGTTACGGACAGTTAAGAGTTGACTTTTTCGGGCGATTCCGTCAAAGACTGCGCCACTTCAATTTGTTTTGAATGGTCGGTTCTGGCGGAAATAGTAAGAGGCCGGGACCGGTCAAACAATGCTGTCTGGTTGATCGCATCTGCCAGATGGATTTTTATATAACCAAGGAGAACAGACGTGGCACGTATAGCTGGCGTCAACATCCCAACGAACAAGCGCGTTATCATTGCGCTTCAGTACATTCATGGGATTGGACCAAAATTTGCTCGTCAGATCGTAACGAAAGTTGGGATTGCTGACGACCGTCGTGTAAATCAGCTTTCGGATGCTGAAGTACTTCAGATCCGTGAAGCAATCGATGCTGATTACCGCGTTGAAGGTGATCTGCGTCGTGAAGTTTCCATGAACATCAAGCGTTTGATGGACCTTGGCTGCTACCGCGGTCTGCGTCATCGTCGTTCGCTGCCAGTTCGTGGTCAGCGCACGCATACCAATGCACGTACCCGCAAGGGTCCTGCAAAGGCTATCGCAGGTAAGAAGAAGTAATTTTCGGCAGAACCATTCGTTCTGCCGGGCTTGCCCTTGATTGGGTGGGTTCGGTGCTAGTCCTTTTCAAAGGACTGGTGGAGCCGCTGGAATTACGGCGGTGTCGAGATCGAGTTTTGAAAGGACTATCATGGCTAAGGAAGCCCAGCGTATTCGCCGTCGCGAGCGCAAAAACATCTCGTCGGGCGTTGCCCACGTAAATTCGACGTTCAACAACACCATGATCACCATCACGGATGCACAGGGCAATGCGATTGCCTGGTCTTCTGCAGGTGCTCAGGGTTTCAAGGGTTCGCGTAAGTCGACCCCGTTTGCCGCACAGATCGCTGCTGAAGATTGCGCCAAGAAGGCTCAGGAACATGGCATGCGCTCCCTCGAAGTCGAGGTTTGCGGACCGGGTTCAGGCCGTGAATCTGCGCTGCGCGCCCTTCAGGCTGCTGGCTTTGTGATCACGTCGATCCGCGATGTTACGCCGATCCCGCACAACGGTTGCCGTCCGCGCAAGAAGCGCCGGGTCTAATTTCTTTTATATGCTGCATGAACCCCGAAGGTGACTTCGGGGTTCCTCTGCGGTTCTTCACAGGATCGCTACGATTGGATAGTAGCGACAGTTGATAGAGGAAAAATACATGATCCAGAAAAACTGGCAGGAACTTATTAAGCCGAACAAGGTGGATTTCATCACCAACGGCTCCCGCACGCGTGCAACCGTTGTTGCTGAACCGCTGGAACGCGGTTTCGGTCTGACACTCGGTAATGCTCTGCGTCGCGTGCTTCTGTCGTCGCTTCGCGGCGCAGCAGTTACCGCTGTTCAGATCGACGGCGTTCTGCATGAGTTCTCTTCTATTCCGGGCGTCCGCGAAGACACCACGGATATTGTTCTGAACGTCAAGGAAATCGCCATCCGTATGGAAGGCGAGGGCCCGAAGCGCATGGTTGTCCGTAAGGAAGGCCCGGGCGTTGTTACGGCTGGTGACATTCAGACCGTCGGCGATGTCGAGATCCTTAATCCGGATCACGTCATCTGCACGCTGGATGAAGGCGCTGAAATCCGCATGGAATTCACCGTTAACACCGGTAAGGGCTATGTGCCTGCTGATCGTAATCGTGCGGAAGATGCTCCAATCGGCCTTATTCCGGTTGATAGCCTTTATTCGCCGATCCGCAAGGTATCGTACAAGATTGAGAACACCCGTGAAGGTCAGGTTCTTGATTACGACAAGCTGACGCTCAACATCGAAACCAATGGTTCGGTGAGCGGTGAAGATGCAGTTGCTTATGCAGCGCGTATTCTTCAGGACCAGCTGGCTGTCTTCGTTAACTTCGAAGAGCCGCAGAAGGAAGCTCCGCAGGAACAAGTTGCGGAACTCGCTTTCAATCCGGCTCTGCTCAAGAAGGTCGACGAACTCGAGCTGTCAGTACGTTCGGCAAATTGCCTGAAGAACGACAACATCGTCTATATCGGCGATCTGATCCAGAAGACGGAAGCCGAGATGTTGCGGACTCCGAATTTCGGCCGCAAGTCGCTCAACGAGATCAAGGAAGTTCTGGCGTCGATGGGTCTCCATCTTGGTATGGAAATCCCAGCCTGGCCGCCTGAAAATATCGAAGATCTCGCCAAGCGCTACGAAGACCAATATTAAGACCGGAAAATTCCGGCTGAACTGAATTAAAGGAGAAGGCCATGCGCCACGGTAATGGACAGCGTAAGCTGAACCGCACTGCCTCGCATCGCAAGGCAATGTTCGCCAACATGGCGGCTTCGCTCATCGAGCATGAACAGATTGTGACCACGCTTCCTAAAGCTAAGGAAATCCGTCCAATCGTAGAAAAGCTTGTCACGCTCGGCAAGCGCGGTGATCTGCATGCACGTCGTCAGGCGATTTCCGCCATCCGCGACGTACAGCTGGTTGCTAAGCTGTTCGACACACTTGCTACACGTTACGCAACCCGTAACGGCGGCTACATCCGCATCATGAAGGCAGGCTTCCGCACCGGTGACAATGCACCGATGGCAGTTGTCGAATTCGTTGAACGCGATGTCGATGCAAAGGGCAAAGCTGATCGCGCACGCGTTGAAGCTGAGCTTGCAGCAGAAGCAGACGCAGCGTAATTCACGCTTCGTAATGATTAAAAAGGGTCGCCTTGTGCGGCCCTTTTTGCTTTTCAGCCTTGCTCAAGCCAAGCATTACAAAGCCGTAATGCTGTTTGCCACAATACAGCCCTTTATCCTTGGCCTTGTTGCCTCCATACTATTTTCAACCTGATGAATCGGGTTTCGGAAAGAAAGCTGGAGTGAGCGGATGAATTTGCGGCGTTTGGGAATTACTGGTGTTGTTCTAACTTCTGTCAGTATGATGGTTTTGCCGACGTTGGCTCAGGACAATCCTGCTCCGGTTCAAGGAAAACAGATTCCGCTAAGCCGTGGCGATATGCAGCTATCGTTTGCGCCGCTCGTCAAAGAGACCGCGCCGGCTGTGGTGAATGTTTATGCTGCGCGCCAGGTGCAGCAGCAAGCGTCCCCGTTTGCGGGTGATCCATTTTTCGAGCAGTTCTTTGGGAAGCAATTTGGCGGCACCGGCAAACCACGCACGGAGCAATCGCTCGGGTCTGGTGTGATCGTCGATTCATCGGGAATTGTCGTGACCAACAACCACGTCATTAAGGACGCAGACGAGATCAAGGTCGCTCTGTCTGATGGTCGTCAGCTCGAAAGCAAGGTTTTGCTACGTGACGAGACCACCGATCTTGCGGTTCTTAAGATTGAAGCAAAAGAGAAATTCCCAGTCGTTTCGCTCGGTAACTCTGACGATGTTGAAGTTGGCGATCTTGTACTGGCAATCGGCAACCCATTTGCGGTCGGACAGACTGTCACCAGCGGTATTGTGTCGGCGCAGTCCCGGACGCAGGTCGGTGTTTCCGATTTTGACTTCTTCATTCAGACAGATGCAGCGATCAATCCCGGTAATTCGGGTGGCGGTCTGATTGATATGCGAGGCCGCCTGATAGGCATCAATACCGCTATTTACTCCCGCTCGGGCGGCTCCGTGGGTATCGGCTTTGCTATCCCATCGAATATGGTTCGCGCGGTTGTTGATGCAGCATTGAGCGGAAGCACGAGTTTCGAGCGTCCTTTTATTGGTGCAACCTTCCAAAACATCACACCTGATGTCGCCGAAGGCCTTGGGATGGATAAATCCTTCGGCGTTCTCGTCACGGCCGTTACCAAGGGCGGACCAGCGGAGCAGGCGGGCCTGAAAGTTGGTGATGTTGTTCTTTCGGTTCAGGATGTTCGCGCCGACAATATCGATGTCCTCGGCTATCGCCTTTCGACGGCTGGCATCGGCAATACTGTTACGCTCGACATCGTTCGCAACGGCAAGGACAGCAAGCTGCCGGTGAAACTGGCAAAAGAGCCTGAAGCCAAGCCACAACAGAAGCAGACGATTAAGGGCGATAACCCATTCGAGGGTGCTGTTGTTGAAGAGATTACCCCTGCAATGGCTTCGAAGATGCGACTGCGTGAAGGTTCGCGCGGCGTGATCGTCACCGATGTTGTTGTTAATTCGCAAGCGGCTCAGCTTGGCCTGCGCCAGCGCGATATCATTCGCGGGATTAACGGCAATCCGATCCGTACGATTAATGATTTGACGACGGCGCTTAATGGCGGACGGGGTCTGGCATGGCGTCTTGAGGTTGAGCGTAATGGTGCGTTGATTCGCCAGTTTGTGCGCTGATCTCGTATCTTAGCATTTAAAGTTGCATGTCGTTTCAGGCGGGACTATGCCTGAAACGACATTTGTTTTTATGGCATTGAGCGAAGCGTAATGAGCGATCTATTTTCCACTGCGGCTGATCCCAATGCCGACCGTAACAGGCCGCTTGCTGACCGCCTTCGCCCGCGCCAACTTTCAGAAGTTACAGGGCAGGAACATCTGACGGGACCGGAAGGCATTCTCACACGGATGATTGCCTCTGGTTCGCTTGGCTCGATGATTTTCTGGGGGCCGCCGGGAACTGGCAAAACTACTGTCGCCAGACTACTTGCAGGCCAAACTGAATTAGCCTTTGAGCAAATTTCGGCAATTTTCTCCGGTGTGGCCGATCTTAAAAAGGTATTTGAGGCTGCGCGAGCGCGCCGCATGTCGGGCCGTCAGACATTGCTGTTTGTGGACGAAATTCATCGTTTCAACCGCGCGCAACAGGATAGTTTTCTTCCCGTTATGGAGGATGGCACCGTTATTCTCATTGGTGCGACGACGGAAAATCCGTCCTTTGAGCTCAACGCCGCTTTGCTGTCGCGGGCGAGGGTGCTGACATTCCATTCGCACGACGCGTTGAGCATCGCGACCCTTCTGACACGCGCCGAAGAGCAAGAAGAACGTCCATTGCCGCTCGATGAGGAAGCGCGCGCAAGCCTTATCCGCATGGCGGATGGCGATGGCCGCGCATCATTAACGCTCGCAGAAGAAGTCTGGCGCGCCGCCCGACCGGGCGAGATATTTGATGCGGAAAAGTTGCAGGATGTCGTGCAACGTCGTGCGCCTGTTTATGACAAGGGGCAGGACGGCCACTACAATCTCATTTCCGCGCTGCATAAATCGGTGCGTGGATCTGACCCGGATGCGGCACTCTATTATCTCTGTCGCATGTTTGATGCAGGTGAAGACCCGCTTTATCTCGGGCGACGTCTCGTTCGCATGGCGGTAGAGGACATCGGTCTTGCAGATCCGCAAGCGCTGGCTATCTGCAATGCTGCCAAGGATGCCTATGATTATCTCGGCTCACCGGAAGGTGAACTGGCTTTGGCGCAGGCCTGCGTTTATCTGGCAACGGCTCCAAAATCCAATGCGGTTTATATGGCCTATAAAGCGTCTATGCGTGCCGCCAAAGAGAATGGTTCTCTATTGCCTCCTAAGCATATCCTCAATGCGCCAACCAAGCTTATGAAGAGCGAAGGCTATGGCGATGGCTATGCCTATGATCATGACCAGCCGGACGCTTTTTCGGGGCAGGACTATTTCCCGGAAGCGATGGGTCGTCAGGTTTTCTACGATCCACCGGAACGCGGTTTTGAGCGTGAAATTCGTAAGCGATTAGATTACTGGTCGCGATTACGTGCCGAACGTCAGGGTCGCAGATGAACGCTGATCGCTATATTTAATACTATTCGTGCGGCCTTAAAGTCACATTTCGGCCTTCATCTATCAGCTTAGAGCGAAGAAAACTGCAACCTATGGATTTAGTCCACAGGTGGCGTCATTTATTTATTCTCTAATAAATACAATGGTCCGGCAACCCAAAGCGGTATGCTTAAACAATCTGGTAACCATATACAGATCAGGCACTTAGCTTGAGTTGCACTTAATGTTTAAAATTCATCAAATTTTATAGATCCTACGAGGTTTGTTCATGACGCGCGTTTTGTTGCTCGTCGCGCTCGTTATTCTTGGTGGCTGCGCGACCGCCCCACGGCAGATCAGCAATGTATGCGCTGTTTTTGATCAACGGGATGGCTGGATAAATAACTGGCAGAAGGACGCTACACGTGTCTCTCGTGAGTATGGAGTTCCGGTTCACGTCCTTATGGCGACGATCTACGCTGAATCCGGCTTCCGCCCCTATGCACGTCCGCCGCGCACAAAGCTACTCGGCTTTATTCCATGGAAGCGTGCATCGACTGCCTATGGCTATTCGCAGGCACTTAATGGAACCTGGGATCGTTACAAGCGCGAGACGGGCCGTTGGACGGCATCACGCAGCAATTTTGGCGACGCCATTCATTTCATCGGCTGGTATCATAATGAAAGCAGCCGGAGAAATGGTATCAATCGGAATGATGCTTACAGCCTCTATCTTGCATATTATTCGGGTCATGGCGGCTATTCGCGCGGTGTCTGGCGTAACAATTCCACAGCATTAAATGGTGCAAAGCGCGCTCAAAATATGGCCAGCCGCTATGCTTCGCAACTGCGCTCTTGCGGGCGAATAGGCTAAAATGTCTTGGAGTGTGCTCTAAAATTGGCGATAAAAGGATTTAAAGCCACCATCCAGCCGCAATCGAAGTTATCATTCGCGGCGAATCGAACATTGAGGATGACGTTTTTTATGCTGAAGAAACTCGGAATTGTTTTAATCGGAGCCACATTTCTGGCAGGCTGTACATCGACTGACCCTTATACTGGCCAGGAAAAGATGTCGAACACCGCAGGTGGTGCCGCTATCGGCGCAGCCGTTGGTGCTCTCGGTGGTCTGATGGTCGGTGGTTCGAGCCGCGCACAGCGTAATGCTGTCTTGATCGGTGCTGGTATTGGCGCGCTTGGTGGCGGTGCTATCGGTAATTACATGGACCGTCAGGAATCCGAACTTCGAAATCAGCTTCAGGGCACAGGCGTCTCCGTCACCCGTAATGGCGATCAGATTATCCTGAATATGCCTTCGGCAATTACGTTCGACACTGATCAGGATCAGGTGAAAAGCCAGTTCTATTCGACGCTGAACTCGGTAGCGATTGTCTTGCGCAAATTCAATCAGACACTGGTTGATGTGTATGGCTTCACCGACTCGACCGGTAGTGCAAGCTACAATCAGGGTCTGTCGCAGCGCCGTGCAGCCTCCGTTGCAAGCTATCTTGGTTCGCAGGGCATTGATCCACGCCGCTTTGCTGTTATCGGTTACGGTGCAAGCCAGCCGGTTGCCAGCAACGCAACACCGGAAGGCCGTGCACAGAATCGTCGCGTAGAAATCCAGATTTCCCCGCTGCGCGGCGCACAGCAGTAATTCACGTTCGGCATTCTTAAGCAATTTGGCGCAGCCCTTCGAAAGAAGGGCTGCGTTTTCATTTGTGAGCAGCGAATCGAGCGGTAAATTTCCATGCTTTTTGCAACTAAAGCGTGGACAGTTTTGAAGATTATAGTTTTCTAATATATAAGAACAATAAAAGAACAAAAAATCTTAATTGTTTAAAAACAATAATTTAACCTTATTGCAAAATGAGAACAAAACAGATACAAATAGATATTGGCGATAAGCCCGATGGGCTTCTAGCGAGGCAAGAGGATGGTGTAAGATGTCTCAGAAATCATTGCGACTCGTTGAGGATAATTCAGTGGATAAGACTAAAGCTCTGGATGCGGCGTTGTCGCAAATTGAACGTGCGTTCGGCAAGGGCTCTATCATGCGGCTCGGTCAGAACGAGGTCGTTGATATTGAGACTGTGCCAACCGGCTCGCTTTCTCTCGATATAGCTCTGGGCGTCGGCGGTCTGCCCAAGGGACGTATCATCGAAATTTATGGACCTGAAAGCTCGGGTAAAACCACGCTTGCGCTGCATACAATTGCAGAAGCACAGAAGAAGGGCGGTATCTGTGCATTTGTGGACGCGGAACATGCACTTGATCCAGTCTATGCGCGTAAGCTGGGCGTTGATCTTGAAAACCTTCTGATCTCGCAGCCCGATACGGGTGAGCAGGCGCTTGAAATCACGGATACGCTCGTGCGTTCTGGCGCGATTGACGTTCTGGTTATCGACTCGGTTGCAGCCCTTACCCCGCGCGCTGAAATTGAAGGCGAGATGGGTGATTCTCTGCCAGGTCTACAGGCTCGTTTGATGAGCCAGGCACTGCGTAAGCTCACTGCTTCGATTTCACGTTCGAATTGCATGGTCATCTTCATCAACCAGATTCGTATGAAGATCGGCGTCATGTTCGGATCGCCTGAAACGACAACTGGCGGTAATGCTCTCAAATTCTACGCTTCGGTTCGTTTGGATATTCGCCGTATTGGCTCGATCAAGGAGCGCGATGAAGTTGTCGGCAACCAGACCCGCGTGAAGGTGGTTAAGAACAAGCTTGCTCCTCCGTTCAAGCAGGTCGAGTTCGACATCATGTATGGTGCCGGTGTTTCTAAGACCGGCGAACTGGTCGATCTTGGTGTGAAGGCTGGTATTGTTGAAAAGTCGGGCGCTTGGTTCTCTTATAATTCGCAGCGTCTGGGGCAGGGCCGTGAAAACGCCAAGCAGTACCTGAAAGACAATCCGGAAGTCGCAAAAGAGATTGAAACCACACTTCGTCAAAATGCAGGGCTCATCGCTGAGAAGTTCATCGAAGATGGTGGCCCGGAAGCTGACGACGGTCCGGATGCAGCTGAAGCATAAGCTTCGTGTTGATATGAAGCAAAGCAAGCCCTGCACGAAAGTGTGGGGCTTTTTGCTTTTCAGGTTCAATACTGTTGCATAGTTGCCGTTTTCTGCGTTTGCGGCAGAAATTGCTTTTATAGCGCACACTGCTTATCTGGACAGAAAAGCAGTGCCCCGTTAAAAGCGGACAACCGAAATTCCACCTCACGGGCTTTCCATTATAGGGCAGTCGAAGCGTGGCGGCAGAATATGCCGTAAGTTGACGCGTTCCTGCGGGTGGAGATTATAAAATTGATGCGTGTTCGATTGCGCATCTCATGCAGGGCAGAAAATGTCCAAGGGTGAATTATGGCTGGCGTCAACGAGATAAGGTCCACATTCCTCGACTATTTCCGTAAGAACGGACATGAAGTCGTTTCATCGAGTCCGCTCGTTCCGCGTAACGATCCGACGCTGATGTTCACCAATGCGGGCATGGTGCAGTTCAAGAATGTTTTTACTGGTCTTGAGCAGCGCCCTTACAGCCGTGCAACCACGTCGCAGAAATGCGTGCGTGCTGGCGGCAAGCATAACGATCTTGACAATGTGGGCTATACCGCGCGTCACCATACCTTCTTTGAGATGCTTGGTAACTTTTCCTTTGGAGACTACTTCAAGGAAGAAGCAATCACGCATGCTTGGAACCTGATTACCAAGGAGTTTGGCCTGAATAAGGACAAGCTGCTGGTCACGGTTTACCATACCGACGATGACGCCGCGAATTTCTGGAAGAAGATTGCCGGTCTTTCTGATGATCGTATCATCCGCATTGCCACGAATGATAATTTCTGGGCGATGGGTGATACTGGTCCTTGTGGTCCGTGCTCGGAAATCTTCTATGATCATGGCGATCATATCTGGGGTGGACCTCCCGGATCGGCTGATGAAGACGGCGACCGTTTCATCGAAATCTGGAACCTCGTTTTCATGCAGTTCGAGCAGCTCTCTCCGGAGCAGCGCATTGATCTGCCGCGTCCGTCAATTGATACCGGCATGGGCCTTGAACGCGTTGCAGCTGTGCTACAGGGCGTGCATGACAATTACGACATCGATCTGTTTAAGGCACTGATCCGTGCTTCGGAAGAAGCAACGGGCGTTAAGGCTGAAGGCGATTTCCGCGCTAGCCATCGCGTGATTGCCGATCACCTGCGTGCATCAAGCTTCCTGATTGCTGATGGCGTTTTGCCATCGAATGAAGGTCGCGGTTATGTGCTGCGCCGCATTATGCGCCGCGCCATGCGTCATGCGCAGTTGCTAGGCGCGAGCCAGCCATTGATGTGGCGTTTGTTGCCAGCTTTGCTGCGTGAAATGGGTCAGGCTTATCCTGAACTTATCCGTGCGGAAGCATTGATTTCCGAAACGCTGAAGCTTGAAGAAACTCGTTTCCGTAAAACCCTGGAACGCGGTCTCGGTCTTCTTTCTGATGCTTCGGAAAATCTCGTTGAAGGTGATCGCCTTGATGGCGAAACCGCGTTCAAGCTTTATGACACCTATGGTTTCCCGCTTGATCTGACGCAGGATGCTCTGCGCCAGCGCGGTGTCACGGTCGATACTGATGGCTTCAACACGGCTATGCAGCGCCAGAAGGCCGAAGCTCGTGCCAACTGGACCGGTTCGGGCGAAGCCGCAACCGAAACTATCTGGTTTGGTATCAAGGATAAAGTCGGCGCGACCGAGTTCCTCGGCTATGAAACCGAAAGTGCAGAAGGCGTTATTTCTGCTCTCGTGCGCGATGGTGCCGAAGTTTCTTCAGCTGCGGAAGGTGAAACCGTATCCGTGGTTGTCAACCAGACGCCATTCTATGGCGAATCCGGTGGTCAGCAGGGCGATACGGGTACGATCTCCGGCGAAGGCTTTGTCATTACTGTTCGCGAAACGCTCAAAAAAGGTGAAGGCCTTTTCGTCCATATCGGCGAAGTTACCAAGGGTTCGGCTAAGGTCGGCGATGCGGTTGAGCTGAAGGTCGATGGTGAGCGTCGTACGCGCATTCGCTCTAACCACTCGGCCACCCATCTTCTGCATGAAGCGCTGCGTGAAACACTCGGCTCGCATGTAGCCCAAAAGGGTTCGCTCGTTGCTCCTGATCGTCTGCGTTTCGACTTCTCGCATCCTAAGCCGATTTCGGCTGAAGAACTGACGGCTGTTGAAAATCTCGCCAATGAGATCATCTTGCAGAACGCGCAGGTTACCACGCGCCTGATGGCTGTGGATGATGCGATTGCTGAAGGTGCGATGGCACTTTTTGGCGAAAAATACGGCGATGAAGTGCGTGTTGTTTCGATGGGCACGGCCAAGCATGGTGAAAAGGCTGGCAAGCCTTATTCGGTTGAGCTTTGCGGCGGTACGCATGTTCGCCAGACTGGCGATATCGGTCTCGTTCGTATTCTCGCGGACAGTGGTGTTGCTGCCGGTGTTCGTCGTATGGAAGCGTTGACTGGTGAGGCAGCTCGCCTTTACCTCGAAGAACAGGACGAGCGCGTTAAGGCAATCGCCGGTGTGTTGAAAACCTCGCCATCGGAAGCTCTAGATCGCGTGAATGCTCTGGTTGACGAGCGCAAGAGGCTCGAACGCGAACTGACCGAAGCACGTCGACAGCTCGCGCTAAGTGGTGGTTCATCGGATGGTGGCAGCGCTGTTGAAACAGTCAACGGTGTCAATTTCCTCGGCAAGGTTGTGACTGGTGTTTCACCGCGCGATCTCAAACCGCTTGCTGACGAAGGCAAAAAGCAGGTTGGCTCCGGCGTTGTTCTCTTCGTTGGTGTTAGCGAAGATGGCAAGGCGAGTGCAGTTGCTGCTGTGACCGAAGATCTGGTTGGTCGGTTTAGTGCGGTTGATCTGGTACGTGCGGCATCGGGCGCTCTTGGTGGCGCTGGCGGCGGCGGTCGTCCTGATATGGCACAGGCAGGCGGTCCAGATGGCACTAAGGCGAATGACGCCATAGCGGCTGTAAAAGCGCTGATCGTCTGATAAGTTGCATATAGAAATGAAAAAGGCCGGGATTTTCCCGGCCTTTTTCATGCAGCATGCATCTTGCGACTATCGTCAGGTGCTTCTTCGCGTTGATCTAGCCCATAATCGCGTGCCACATTCGCAACACGCAGGCGGTAGTTTTCAAAAACGCCGCCACGCCCCTTCGTCTGCGCTATCCGATGAGTTGGCAGATTACGCCACTGCTTTACCGCCTCTTCATCGCGCCAAAAGGAGAGAGACAGCAGCTTTTCTGGCTCAACCAGACTTTGAAAACGCTCAATGGATATAAAACCATCGATTTGAACCAGATCGGCACGAAGGCTTGCGGCTATATCGAGATATTGGTCGCGCCGCTCATCATCCGCAGGCCAAACTTCAAATATGACAGCGATCATGGTTTGATAAACTCCGCATGTGGAGCTGATTGCAGCTTAAGAAATATGCGCTCTTCTGAGCGGATAAACTGTTCGCGCTTCGCAAACTCATAATTTGCCCGACCGATTGGGTCAGCGGCCAGACGTGCACGAAACTGTTCATAGGCGGCGAGATTTTCGACAGAGTAGACGCCATAGGCGGTCGTGGTTGAGCCTTCATGCGGACCGAAATAGCCAATGAGGTTTGCGCCGCAACGTGGGCTTGCTTGTCCCCAGTTGCATGCATATTCGGCGAAAGCATCGGCTTTGAATGGATCGATTTGATAGCGGATGAAGCAGGTAATCATTCATATCTCCTGATTGTTGAAGTTTCTGGAGATGGTTTTAGCTTATTGAATGTTATCCATGCTTCGGTTAGCATCGAAGTATGAAAGATGGACCAATCATAGCATCTGTTGCAGCCTTATTGGGCGATCCGGCGCGCGCCAACATGTTAACCGCGCTTATGGATGGGCGCGCTTTGACGGTAAGCGAACTCGCTGCCGCGGCAGGCGTGACGATCCAGACCGCCAGCGGACATCTCTCAAAACTTGATGCAGCCAATTTGCTGGTGGCTGAGAAGCAGGGCAGACATCGGTATTTCAGGCTGTCAGGGGCTGATGTAGCGCAGGTTCTGGAAGGGCTGATGGGGCTTGCGCAACGTACAGGTGCTGTTCGTGTTCGCACTGGTCCGAAAGACAATGCTCTGCGTAAGGCGCGCATTTGTTATGATCATCTCGCGGGCGAGCGCGGCGTGGAAATGCTGGACGCCTCTCACAGGCTTGGTTTGATTGACGAGACCAGTGAGCCAGCATTGACCCATGAGGGAAAAACATTCTTCTCGTGCCTTGGCATTGATGTCGATGCGCTGCAGAAAGGCAAGAGACCGCTCTGCCGTCATTGTCTTGACTGGAGCGAGAGACGCAATCACTTAGGCGGTGCGCTTGGTGCTGCCCTATTGAAAAGCTTTATCGACAAAGGTTGGGCGCGACGGGAAGAAGGTCGTGTTATTGCCTTCTCACCCAATGGCGCTCAAGCTTTTACAAAAGCTTTTCAGCTCTGATATTAGTCCTTCTCTACATATCAAGAAGTGGGAACTTCACTTCCTTAAAGCGCCTTACGATATTGAATGAAGCCGGACGCTTGCGCGATGTTGTCGTATAGACGCCGTGCAGTGGCGTTGCTTTCATGCGTGAGCCAGTAGAGACGTCCTGCACCTTCTGCGCGAGCGAGATCGGCGACCGCTTCGATCAGAGCGGCGCCTGTACCTTTTCCGCGCTGGCTGTTTTCAACATAGAGGTCCTGCAAATAGCAGGTCCATTTCGGCAGCCAGCACGAGCGGTGAAAGATCGCATGCACGATGCCAACAAGGCTTCCATCGTCATCGAATGCACCAAGAGCGTGCATGGGTTCCGCGCTATCGTGGAATCGTTGCCATGTTATGTCGGTGGTATCGGATGGAATATCGACTTCATAAAAGACCTGATAGGCTTTCCATAACGGCTCCCATGCAGCGCGGTCTTGTGGCGTCAAAGCCCGAATTGTCGACATATCAATCCTCCCTGTTTCTGTAACAACAGACTATCGAGGACTAATTGTGCTTGCGAGGGATAAATAGTGGCGCGCAAATAAAAAACGACGGGAAATTCCCGCCGTTTTCTTTGTTTATTCAGGTTGGCTTACACAGCCATTGCCTTCTGAAGATTTTCGTCGATCTTGTCGAGGAAACCAGTTGTCGAGAGCCATGGCTGATCTGGACCGATAAGCAGCGCCAGATCCTTGGTCATGTAGCCGCTTTCAACTGTGTCCACGCAGACCTTTTCCAGCGTGTCAGCAAATCGCTTCAGTTCTTCGTTGTTGTCGAGCTTTGCACGATGTGCAAGGCCACGGGTCCATGCGAAGATCGAAGCGATTGAGTTGGTCGAGGTTTCCTCGCCCTTCTGATGCTGGCGATAGTGACGGGTCACGGTGCCGTGTGCAGCTTCTGCTTCAACAGTCTTGCCATCTGGCGTCATCAGAACTGAGGTCATCAGGCCGAGCGAGCCGAAGCCCTGTGCCACGATGTCCGACTGCACGTCGCCGTCGTAGTTCTTACAAGCCCAAACATAACCGCCCGACCACTTGAGAGCCGATGCAACCATGTCGTCGATCAGGCGATGTTCGTACCAGATCTTTGCTTCTTTGAACTTGTCTGCGAATTCAGCCTGATAGACTTCTTCGAAGATGTCTTTGAAGCGACCGTCATAAGCCTTAAGAATTGTGTTCTTGGTCGAGAGATAAACCGGATACTTGCGCTGCAAACCGTAGTTCAGCGACGCGCGCGCAAATTCACGGATTGATTCGTCGAGGTTATACATGGCCATGGCCACGCCAGCAGCAGGAGCCTGATAGACTTCATGCTCGATGGTTTCGCCGTCTTCACCTACGAACTTAATCGACAGTGTACCTTTGCCCGGGAATTTGAAATCAGTCGCGCGGTACTGATCACCGAAAGCATGACGGCCAACGATGATTGGCTGTGTCCAGCCTGGAACCAGGCGAGGAACGTTCTTGCAGATGATTGGTTCGCGGAAAATAACGCCGCCGAGGATGTTGCGGATTGTGCCGTTTGGCGACTTCCACATCTTCTTGAGCTTGAATTCTTCAACGCGTGCTTCGTCTGGCGTGATGGTTGCGCATTTTACGCCAACGCCGTGTTCCTTGATGGCGTTTGCAGCATCAATGGTAACCTGATCGTTGGTTTCATCGCGGTACTCGACCGACAGATCGTAATATTTCAGATCGATGTCGAGGTAAGGATGGATCAGCTTGTCCTTGATGAACTGCCAGATGATGCGGGTCATCTCATCGCCGTCAAGTTCAACGACCGGGTTTGCAACCTTGATTTTTGCCATTGATAATGCCTCTCATTGAATGCGTCGCGCCCGTATAGCATCGGTAAGCGCTGAGGCAAAGTGTCAGAGGCTTATTCTTTGGCCTATAGGCGATTTTTCATGCCGCGTGGTGTGCAGATTTTTGCCAGCTGGAATGCGGATCGCGATAGGTTTCCTTTTCGCGCCGCAATATTTCTTCCGTATCAAGTGTGGATATTGCGGTTGTTCTGTCGGTCGGAATAAGTCCATTGACCTGAAGTGCGAGATAGCGCCCGCAACACACACGCAGAAATGATGCGAAATTGTCGAGGTCGTGGCCTTCTGCGCGCGATTCCTCATAGAGTTTGCCCAGTAGACGGCTGACACTCATGTCATCACGCCCGGCAATATCTTCCAGTGCTGACCAGAAAAAGTTCTCCAGCCGTACACTGGTCACGACGCCATCAATGCGCAGTGAACGCGTGACGCTTTGCCAAAGCTGCGGTTCTGCCCCGATGAACAATCTGCACATGACTTCCTCCCAAAAATCTCTTCCGGCAGTGTCGCGCAGATTTTAGCTGCCTGCAACTTACTTCAACGGTTGAACCGTATAAGTGATGCTTCCAGCTGTCGCTTCATCAATGTTGAAGGTGAGGTCGCGGATTGTGACCTGCCGTTGATCAGCGGGGAATTCTATCGTCTGACCACTTGCTGGAAATTCCAGGCTATCAATTGAGTAGCCTCTGACTTCAAATTGCATCTGGTCTGCTTGAACGCCGACAAAAACAACATCATAGATTCTTCCGCTTTCATTAGACTGGTAGTCGTCTTTGGAAGGGAGCCCGGTTCCTTTGCTGTAGTCGCGCGGAGGAACGATTGGGTTGCCGGACAGCACGAACTGAGCTTTGCCGAAAGTATCGGGCGAGGGTGCCGGATATTGCTCTGAAATGGCCGCCACTTCTGCGCCAGCGGCTTCCTGCGCTTGGGCCATATCTGATGCGTTAGCAAAAATTGCGCTGATGCATGCAGCAAAAGAGAGAGCGAGGAATTTGGTGGTTTTCATCAAGGCTTCCATCATACTTCAAGAAAACCTCTCCGACAGTTTTGCCGGAAAGGTTCTGATTTGGCATTTTTAGCGAAATGCCTTGCATGATGAAAGGCGTGGTTTCAGCGTTTGCTCAGCTATGCGTGATTTTTGTTCCGAGAACTGCGAGGAACTGCGAAAGCCATGCAGGATGCGCAGGCCATGCGGGAGCTGTCACGAGGTTTCCGTCTGTTACGGCCTGATCGACTGGGATATCGGCATAGGTTCCGCCTGCAAGTTCAACCTCGGGACGGCAGGCCGGATAAGCGGAGCAGGTGCGGCCTTCGAGTACACGAGCGGCGGCGAGTAGTTGCGCCCCATGGCATACGGCTGCAACAGGCTTATTTGCTTCAAAGAAATGCTCAACAATGGCGATGACTTTGTCATCGAGGCGCAGATATTCCGGTCCGCGTCCGCCGGGAATGACCAGCGCGTCGTAGCTCTCGGCTTTCACATCTGCAAATGTCGCATTGAGAGTGAAATTATGACCGGGCTTTTCAGTGTAGGTCTGGTGGCCTTCGAAGTCGTGAATAGCAGTCGCAATCGCGTCGCCAGCCTTTTTGCCGGGGCATACGGCATGGACTTTATGTCCAACGGCCAGAAGCGTTTGAAACGGAACCATGGTTTCGTAATCTTCGCAGAAATCACCACAGATCATGAGAATCTTTTTGCCGGACATGATTTTCCTCCCTGTCAGATATGATGTAGGTAGCAGTAGTCTGGCATGGAAGGCCGGGAGACTGGTGTTATTCCGCTACTACACGCGATTTTTGACGATGTTTGTAAGGGGAATCTTTGCGATTTTCTTTCAAACATGTCAGGGAAACGCCACGATCCTAAAGCATAAGCGGAAATTATCATGGCAGGAACAGACAAACAGCGCCCGTTGATCACCGAAGGCCCGGCGATCATTCTGGTTAATCCCCAATTGCCGGAGAATATCGGCATGGTGGCGCGCGCCATGGCAAATTTTGGTCTTGCCGAATTGCGTCTCGTGCAGCCGCGTGAAGAGTTTCCAAGCGAGAAAGCACGTGCGGCAGCCAGTAAAGCCGATCACATCATCGATAATGCAGTGGTTTACGATGATCTCCCATCGGCGCTCGCAGATCTGAATTTCGTCTATGCCACTACAGCACGCGAGCGCGATGGTTTTAAACAGGTGCGCAGCCCTGTGGAAGCGAATGGCGAATTGCGTCGTCGTTTCACGGCAGGCGAAAAGACCGGCATCATGTTCGGGCGCGAGCGTTTTGGTCTTAGCAATGAGGAAGTTGGCCTTGCGGATGAACTGGTGACGTTCCCGGTTAATCCAGCCTTTGCATCGCTCAATATCGCCCAAGCCGTTTTGCTCATGTCTTATGAGTGGATGAAATCGGGTCTTGCAACCGAGACTGATACGGTTTTCCGTGGACCGGAAATGGAAGCAGCACCCAAGCTCGAATTGCAGAGTCTTTTCAATCATCTGGAAGAAGCGCTTGATATTCGGGGTTATTTCCGCCCCGAAGCCAAGAAAGAAATCATGGTCAATAATCTGCGTTCGGTGTTGACGCGCGCAGGTTTTGCATCGGCAGAACTGAAGCTTCTGCGCGGCGTGATCACCTCGCTTGATGTGTTTACACCAAAAAAGCCGCGTGGTTCTGGCGCACCGGAAAGTCGTGCACGTAAGCCCGCAACAGAGGACAAGGCTGAATGAAACCAGCACCCGCAGCAGAGCATTTCAGCAAGTCTTTTACCGTGATGGAAAGACCGATTTTGGTCTTTGACAGCGGTATCGGCGGTCTGACGGTTTTGCGCGAGTTGCGGGTGATGATGCCGGATCGGCGATTTGTTTATATCGCTGATGATGCCGGGTTTCCCTACGGGGATTGGGAAGAAGAAGCGTTACGCGCGCGCATTGTCGAACTGTTCGGTAAGTTTATCGCCGAGCATAATCCTGAAATTGCGGTGATCGCGTGCAACACGGCCTCAACGCTGGTGTTGGATGATTTGCGCCGCGCTTATCCATTAGTGCCGTTTGTCGGAACAGTTCCGGCAATAAAGCCTGCTGCCGAGCGCACGTCGTCGGGGCTTGTTTCTGTTCTGGCAACACCGGGGACTGTCAAGCGTGCTTACACGCGTGATCTGATCCAGTCATTTGGCTCACAATGTCATGTGCGGCTTGTTGGAGCTGACCGGCTTGCAGGTGTTGCAGAAGCACATATTCGCGGCGAGAAGATTGATGAGGCGCTGGTCGTTGAACAGATCACGCCGTGTTTTGTCGAAATGGACGGTAAGCGCACGGATATTATCGTGCTTGCCTGCACGCATTATCCGTTTCTCGTCAATGTTTTTCGCCGGCTGGCACCATGGCCGGTTGATTGGCTCGACCCTGCCGAAGCGATTGCAAGACGCACGGTTTCACTTTTGTCGCCACGCGAGATTGATGAGGCGCTGCATCATCACGATGATCTGGCAGTGTTCACATCGAATAAGCCGGATTATGCCATTCGTCGTTTGATGCAGGGCTTTGGATTGCAGTTTTCAGAATAAAATCATAAAGCTATTATCTAATAAAATATTATAAATTATTGTTTTTAAAAATAAATCACCCGAAAATGAAACGCATTTTCGGGTGATTGTGAAAGTTGATTAGCTTGCTGCTTCCTGTCGGGAATCGCGTTTTGCTTGCGCTACGCTGGCGGCTTTTTTCAAACGACCGCGCTCCATGGGGCGAATGAGGCTATCGGCTTTTTCATTGGGAATATTGCGCATTCCATGACGCGCGTGCCGCGTGTTGAAAGTCGTTTCGCTCTTTTCGCTGGCTTTCTTCGTTGCCAAAGCCTTTTTCGCATTAGCGATAAGATCGTTGCTTGACGACATGCTGCGGCGGCGATCAACTTCTGCATTGATGCGGCGCATAGCCATGGCTAGAACAGAAACTTTCAGATGCGAGCCTTCGTCAGCTTTTGATGCAGATGCGCCTCGTGCAGTTCCTTTTCCTCGCATTTCGCGGCGGCGCTGATGGGCCTGATCGCGGGCTTTGCTGCGGCGGTCGCGCAAAAGCTTTGCAAGCTGCGAGAGCTCAGAGTCGGGAACTTCCTGAAGAATTGGGTGGTGGGATTTTTCTACCAGTTCGCGTTCTTCTGCATTCAACGCGCGGGCTTCTTCCTTTCGTGTGATGGCCATGAGATGTCCTTTCTGGTTGTAATAAATGCAGGTGCATTTTTGATATAGGCATCAGAAGTTGCAGGGAAAGGTGAGCGCCGCAGTTTTTGAGGGAACAATCCACGCGATGCTCCGTTTTCATTACAGATAAATGCGGAGGTGAAATCATGGATATCGTTGAAACTCGTGTGAGTTCCCTTGGTGGATTTGCAACCTATCTGGTCGAGTTTGTAACCGAGGGCGAAGAGCGCATTTCGGTTAAAGTCGAGAATGAGACCGGAGCAGAGCTTCCTCGCGATGCAGTGATACGCAAAGCCGCGCTAAAGCTGGGTGAGGCGCTCGGCGTGGCATGTCTTGAATGCGGCATTGAGCCAGTAAACCAGATCACGCTTCCAAGTGCGCGCCGGGCTGGGGATCGTTCAGAACTTGAGCGTCAGCTGGATGAGGGCTTGGAAGATAGTTTTCCGGCAAGCGATCCTGTCTCTGTGACAAGTTCGGCCATTGCCGGTTTTGCGGGACCCAAGAACTGACTGGTCTCCAAATGATGAAGCCGGACTGTTAGTCCGGCTTGTTAAGTTGCTCATAAAAAGAGTCTCTTATGCGTTATATCTTGCTGATATTATTCAGAGATTACGACGCTTGCCTTCCATGAGATCAAGCACTGCGCGCGCGCAATCAAGCACGTTTGTTCCGGGACCGAAGACTGCCGAGACACCATGGTCAAACAAATACTGGTAGTCTTGACGCGGAACCACACCGCCACAAACGACGATGATATTTTCGGCGCCTTTTTTGCGAAGTGTTTCGACAAGCTGCGGAAGCAGTGTCTTGTGCCCGGCTGCCAGCGATGACACGCCCAGCACATGCACCTTTGCCTTGATTGCCATGTCAGCTGCTTCATCGGGCGTTTGGAATAACGGGCCAGCCAGCACCTCAAAGCCAATATCGCCAAAGGCGGAGGCAATAATCTTTGCGCCGCGGTCATGCCCATCCTGACCGAGCTTTGCCACCATCAGACGAGGCTTGTCGCCTGTGTGCTTGGAAAATTCTTCAAGTCGCTCCACAAGCGTCAAATATTCCGGTTCATTCTCGTAAGCCGCACCATAGACGTCTTTGACAACCTTGGGCACCGCAGCATGATCACCAAATGCTTTGCGCATCGCATCTGAAATTTCACCAACTGTTGCGCGTGCGCGCGAGGCCTCGACAGCTGCTGCGAGAATATTGCCTTCACCAGTCTTCGCGACCTTTTCAAGTTCTGAAAGTGCTGCTTCGACTTTAGCTTTGTTGCGGGTTTCTTTGATGCGGTTGAGCCGCGCGATCTGCGATTTGCGCACGGCGGTGTTATCGATTTCGAGAATGTCGATATTGTCTTCCTGTTCGAGACGAAACTTGTTGACGCCGACAATCACTTCTTCGCCCTTATCGACTGCGGCCTGCCTTCGGGTGGCTGCTTCTTCGATCAGGCGCTTTGGCAAGCCGCTTTCAACGGCCTTGGTCATGCCGCCTAAGCCTTCCACTTCTTCAATCAGCGCCCAAGCTTTTTCGGCCAGCTCGTTGGTCAGACTTTCAATGTAGTAGGAACCTGCAAGTGGATCGACGACTTTAGTAACGCCGGTTTCATTTTGCAGAATAAGCTGTGTGTTGCGGGCAATGCGCGCAGAAAATTCTGTCGGCAAAGCAATGGCTTCGTCAAAAGAATTGGTATGCAGCGATTGCGTGCCGCCCAGCGCTGCCGACATAGCCTCAAAAGCTGTGCGCACGATGTTGTTGTAAGGGTCTTGCTCCTGCAATGACACGCCCGATGTCTGGCAGTGCGTGCGTAGCATCAGCGATCCCGGCTTTTTCGGGTCAAATTCCTTCATGATGCGCGACCAGAGCAGGCGGGCTGCGCGCAGCTTGGCGATTTCCATGAAAAAGTTCATGCCAATGGCGAAGAAGAACGACAAACGCCCTGCAAACTCATCGACATTCAGGCCTTTGTTGAGCGCCGCTCGCACATATTCGCGCCCATCGGCCAGCGTGAAGGCCAGTTCCTGTACCAGCGTGGCACCGGCTTCCTGCATGTGATAGCCGGAGATGGAAATCGAATTGAATTTCGGCATTTCCGTTGCGGTATATGCAATGATGTCCGCAATGATCCGCATGCTCGGTTCCGGCGGATAGATATAGGTGTTGCGGACCATGAACTCTTTCAGAATATCGTTCTGAATGGTGCCGGACAGCAGATCGCGCGAAACGCCCTGTTCTTCACCCGCGACGATAAAATTGGCGAGGATCGGGATGACAGCGCCGTTCATCGTCATGGAGACGGAAATCTTTTCAAGCGGGATGCCATCAAAGAGGATTTTCATGTCCTCAACTGAATCAATCGCCACACCTGCCTTACCCACATCGCCTTCAACGCGCGGATGATCGCTGTCATAGCCGCGATGCGTCGCAAGATCAAAAGCAACCGATACGCCCTGCTGGCCAGCTGCGAGTGCCTTGCGGTAGAAGTTGTTCGATGCTTCGGCAGTCGAAAAGCCCGCATATTGGCGGATGGTCCACGGACGTCCTGCATACATGGTGGCACGCGGGCCACGCAGAAACGGTTCAAAGCCGGGCAGGGTGTCGAGATGCTCGATTGGAGTCAAATCATCAGCCGTGTAAAGCGGCTTTACGTCAATGCCTTCCGGTGTGTGCCAGACAAGGCTATCTGCAGGGCGCTTCAGTTCCTTTTCGGCCAGTTTCGACCAATCCTGTTTTGTGGGGCGCTCGCTCATATCGGTCCTCACACAAATTCCATGATAAGCTCATCAACGGCAAGGCTTGCACCTTCTTCCGCAGCGATGCGCTTAACCGTTGAACGGCGTTCGGCGCGCAGTACGTTTTCCATTTTCATGGCTTCTACGGTTGCCAGTGGCTGACCGGCTTCGACCGTATCACCATCTTTGACGAGAACAGATGTAATCACGCCGGGCATCGGACAGAGCAGCATTTTTGATGTGTCCGGCGGCAGTTTTACCGGCATAAGCTTTGCAAGTTCCGCCACACGTGGTTTGCGGATATGGGCGATTGTATCGATCCCGCGCCAGCGCAGTCGCCAGCCCGTCCCTGAACGCAAAACCTTCATGGCTATTGCCTTGCCGTCAACGGTGAAAGAGGCAAGCTGTTTGCCGGGATGCCAGTCGCTGGCAACAGGCAGGCTTTTACCATCGGGAAAGCTGATGACGGTGCCGCCTTCGCCTTCTGAGATTTTGATCGGCAGGCAGTGGCCGCCAAGCGTCACTACCCATTCAGTCGCAACGGACTGTGCTTGTGACGAAATACGACCAGAAATTTGCGCGTTGCGTTGTTCGACAACCATGTTGATTTGGGCGGCGACGGTGGCGAGTACATGCGCATCATCTTCCGAAACGGAAACGCCCGCAAATCCATCTGGATATTCTTCTGCGATGAAAGCCGTTGTCAGTGCGCCAGCACGAAAACGTGGATGCTCCATAACGGCTGAAAGAAAAGGCAGATTGTGGCCGATGCCTTCGACTTCAAATGCATCAAGTGCGCCGCTCATGGCAATAATTGCGCTGGTGCGATCCGGTCCCCAACTGCATAGTTTTGCAATCATGGGATCATAATACATGGAAATTTCACCGCCCTCAAAGACGCCGGTGTCATTACGAATGACAGTGCCGTTTGCATTACGTCCCTCGACGGGTGGGCGATAGCGAGTCAGTCTGCCAATGGAAGGCAGGAAATTGCGATAAGGGTCTTCGGCATAAAGGCGGCTTTCAATAGCCCAGCCGTTGAGTTTCACGTCGGCTTGGCTAAGTCGCAGCTTTTCGCCAGACGCGACGCGGATCATTTCCTCGACCAGATCAATGCCAGTTATGAGTTCGGTCACTGGATGCTCGACCTGCAACCGTGTGTTCATTTCCAGGAAATAGAAGTTGCGATCTCCATCGACGATGAATTCGACGGTGCCTGCGGAGAAATAGCCAACCGCTTTGCTGAGTGCGACCGCCTGTTCGCCCATCGCCTTGCGGGTTGCTTCATCCAGAAACGGCGAGGGCGCTTCTTCAATCACTTTCTGGTTGCGGCGCTGAATGGAGCATTCGCGCTCGCCAAGATAAATGACATTGCCGTGCTGATCGCCCAGAACCTGAATTTCGATATGGCGCGGCTGGGTGACGAATTTTTCGATGAATATACGGTCATCGCCGAAGGAGGATTTCGCCTCGTTGCGTGAAAGCTGGAAGCCTTCGCGGGCTTCGTCATCATTCCATGCAATACGCATGCCTTTGCCGCCGCCGCCTGCGGAAGCTTTGATCATTACTGGATAGCCGACCTTGCGCGCGATTTGCACGGCTTCTTCCGCGTCTTCAATCAACCCCATATGGCCGGGAACAGTAGAGACACCGGCTTCGCTTGCCAATTTTTTGGAAGTGATCTTGTCGCCCATTGCTTCAATAGCGTTCACTGGCGGGCCGATGAAGGTCACATTGGCAGCTTTCAGCGCTTCGGCAAAGCGTGGGTTCTCTGATAAAAAGCCATAGCCCGGATGCACCGCATCTGCGCCAGTCGCTTTGATTGCCGCGAGAATTTTGTCGATGACGATATAAGACTGGTTTGAGGGCGCTGGTCCGATATGGATTGCCTCGTCGGCCATTTTGACATGCAGCGCATTGCGGTCTGCGTCCGAATAGACTGCGACCGTCGCAATGCCCATTTTCTTCGCCGTTTTGATAACCCGGCATGCGATTTCGCCGCGATTGGCAATGAGGATTTTTTTGATCATCTCTATCGTACCCGTAGCAATCTTACAGCGGAATGGTGTCGTGTTTCTTCCATGGCGTGTTCTGGCTTTTGTTACGAAGCGCAGAGAACGCACGGGCGATACGGCGGCGGGAAGAATGCGGCATGATTACTTCATCAATGAAGCCGCGTTCGGCAGCAACGAATGGATTGGCGAAGCGCTCTTCATATTCTTTGGTACGGGCGGCGATTTTTTCCGCGTCGCCTAGCTCCGAGCGGTACAGGATTTCGGTGGCTCCCTTGGCTCCCATCACTGCGATTTCCGCTGTCGGCCACGCATAATTCATATCCGCGCCGATATGTTTTGATGCCATCACGTCATAAGCGCCGCCATAAGCTTTGCGTGTGATGAGCGTCACCATCGGGACGGTGGCTTGTGAATAGGCGAAGAGCAGCTTGGCACCGTGTTTGATCACGCCGCCATATTCCTGTGCGGTACCCGGTAGAAAGCCCGGAACATCAACCAGTGTCAGGATCGGAATGCTGAATGCGTCGCAGAAGCGAACAAAGCGTGCGGCCTTGCGCGATGAATCAATATCGAGACAACCTGCGAGCACCATCGGCTGATTGGCGACGACACCGATCGTCTGCCCTTCCATGCGGATGAAGCCGGTGATGATGTTTTTGGCAAAAGCTTCCTGAATTTCAAAGAAGTCGCCTTCATCCGCCAGAGCGAGAATCAGTTCTTTCATGTCGTAAGGTTTGTTGGCGCTGTCTGGGATCAGCGTATCAAGGCGCATTTCAAGGCGAGCCGGGTCATCATGGAACGGACGGGTCGGCGCTTTCTCGCGATTGTTCAGCGGCAGAAAGTCGAAAAGCATGCGAACCTGTTCAAGCGTTTCGATATCGTTTTCGTAAGCGCCATCTGCAACGGATGATTTTTTTGTATGGGTCGATGCGCCGCCTAATTCTTCTGCCGTGACGATTTCGTTGGTGACGGTTTTCACCACATCAGGGCCAGTTACGAACATGTAGGAACTGTCGCGCACCATGAAGATGAAATCGGTCATAGCTGGTGAATAGACCGCGCCACCCGCACATGGGCCCATGATAACAGAAATCTGCGGAATGACGCCCGATGCATCGGCGTTGCGTTTGAAAACATCGGCATAGCCTGCAAGGGACGCCACGCCTTCCTGAATGCGTGCGCCGCCAGAATCATTCAGCCCAATGACTGGAGCGCCATTCTGCAAGGCCATATCCATGATCTTGCAGATTTTCTGTGCGTGCGTTTCAGAAAGCGAGCCACCAAGAACGGTAAAGTCCTGACTGAACACATAGACCTGACGGCCATTGATGGTGCCCCAACCTGTCACCACGCCATCGCCCGCGATCTTCTGCTTTTCCATGCCGAAGTCAGTACAGCGGTGGGTGACATACATATCAAACTCTTCGAACGATCCTTCGTCGAGAAGCACGTCTAATCTTTCGCGGGCGGTGAGCTTGCCTTTGCCGTGTTGCGCATCGATGCGCTTCTGTCCGCCGCCAAGACGGGCTTCGGCACGACGGGCTTCAAGCTGTTCGAGAAGTTCCTGCATTCGCTATGACCTTGGAAAGCTAAGAAATTACGGAATTATTGTCTCAATGCTTAGAGCCAGTATGCCGCATTCTGAAAGCTTGAAAAGGTGCGATTGTGTAATTTATAAATTTGCAAATAGCGAAATGCAAATTTGCAAATATGGCACCCTGTTATGGCACCCAAAAAACTCTATGTTGGCAGGAAGATCCGCGACATACGCGAGCAGCACAAGGCAACCCAGTCTGGTTTTGCTGAACGCTTAGGTATTTCAACGAGTTATCTCAATCAAATTGAAAACAATCAGCGGCCTGTATCTGCCGCTGTGCTGCTGGCACTGGCAGAAAATTATCAGATTGATATTGGTGCCATTTCGCTGGGCGATGATGATCGGTTGTTATCGGCTGTATCGGAAGCGTTGGCCGATCCGGTGTTCGATAATTACAAGCCGAATTTGCAGGAATTAAAGCTGATCACGCAGAATGCGCCTGGGCTGGCTCATGCGCTGATTGCCTGTCATCAGGCTTATCGACGTAACAGTGAGCAGCTCGCGAGCCTTGATCACCAGCTTGGTCGTGCGCCGTCAGTGGCAGAACCTGCGCCTTATGAAGAGGTGCGCGATTTTTTCCATTTTATCGATAATTACGTGCACGAGCTTGATATCGCTGCAGAAAAACTTGCAGACGAGTTGAGGATTCCATTTCGCGACATCGGCGTGGCACTGCCGCAATATATGGAAGAGCGTTATCGTGTCCGTGTAGCACGCGCTGATCCCGATGAAGCCATTTTGCGGCGATTCGATCCCGTTGCCCGGGTGCTTTATCTCAATCCCTATTCGCCAGCCTCGACGCGCAATTTCCAGATTGCGTTTCAGATTGCCGAATTGGAAATGGAAGAGCTTGTCACCGCAATAGCAAAACGTGCTGATTTTCGCTCAGCCGAGGCAGTCGAGATTTGCAAAATCGGCCTACGCAATTATTTCGCTGGTGCGCTGGTCTTGCCCTATCAGACGTTTCTGTCGGCTGCCAAAGAGCTGCGGCATGATCTGGAATTGCTGGCATCGCGCTTTGGAGCCAGTCTGGAGCAGGTCGCGCATCGTCTGAGTACATTGCAACGCTCTGGTCAGCGCGGTGTGCCGGTATTTTTTGCACGTATTGATCGTGCCGGGAATATCACTAAGCGGCACAGTGCCGCCAAGCTGCAATTTGCGCGTTATGGTGCTGCTTGTCCGTTGTGGAATGTGCATCAGGCGTTTGAGACGCCGGGGCGGATTATCCGCCAGCTTGCCGAGACACCGGATGGGGCGCGTTATCTCTGCGTTGCAACCGAACTGACCAAGAGTGAGGGCGGCTTTCACGCGCCGCAGCGCCGCTATGCCATTGCTCTGGGCTGTGAAGTCACGCATGCGCAGGATTTTGTCTATGCGGATGGGTTGGACATTGCCACACGCTCGGCATTCGATCCGATTGGCGTTTCCTGCCGAATTTGCGAGCGGGCGGAATGTGTTCAGCGTGCCGTGCCACCGCTGAAAAGCAGGCTGGCGGTCGATCACGACCGCCGTGGAATCCTGCCATATAAACTTCTTTAAAAATTAAAATCCGGAATGCTCTTTGAGAAATTCGGCTTCTTCCGCTGTTGTTTCGCGGCTCAGAACCTTGTTGCGGTGCGGGAAACGACCAAAACGCTCAACAATATCGTGGTGCTGGCGGGCAAAACCCAGTGAAAACTCGTTGCCGAGCTTTTCATAAAGATCGAGGCAGCGCTTCTGATCGCTCAGATCTTCGCTGTGCATGAAAGGCAGATAGAAGAACTGGCGCTCATCAGCAGAAAGATTGCGATCAAAATCGTGGTCCAGCGCCCGTGTCGCCACATCACGAGCAAGGCCATCGCTTTCAAATGAGCGTGGCGAACCGCGGAACATGTTGCGCGGAAACTGGTCAAACAGAATCGTCAGCGCGAGTGCGGTTTCTGGCTGTTGCTTCCAGTCTTCAAATTTGTCGGCACGCGCATCTTCATAGGCTGCCAGAAACTTTTCGCGAATTTCCGCATCGATTTCATCGCTCTTGGTGAACCAGTTTTCGCGCATTTTTGCTGAAAACCAGAAATCAAGGACGTCTTTTGGTTGAATGGTCATGGCGGCTCGCTTTGTTTATGGGGTCTGGTTCGGATTGTCTGGCGAAGGGCACGGCGTTTCGCCCTTCATATTGCGGGACATGCAGCCAAATCGGTCAAAGCCTTTGCCTGCATCCATCGCCGCTTTGCCTGCTCCGCAGCCCGAAAGAACTGCCAGCGACATAAGTAGGACAACTTTATTCATCTGGGTTTCCTGTTGGGTGTCTGGTTCGGATATAGGCAATGTGATTTGTGCGGCAATAGATACAGGTTTTTGCGATTAGCCGCGACCGCGATAATTGGGTACAGACTGTTCAGGAATCCAGACATTTTTCGGTGTTTCGCCAGTCTGGTAGAATACATCAATCGGAATGCCGCCGCGCGGATACCAATAGCCGCCAATGCGCAACCATTCTGGCTCTAGCAGTTCAACAAGCCGCTTAGCGATAGTGACGGTGCAGTCCTCATGGAATGCGCCATGATTGCGGAATGAAAACAGGAACAGCTTGAGTGACTTGCTTTCAACCAGCCACTTGCCCGGCACATAATCAATCATCAGATGCGCGAAATCCGGCTGTCCGGTCATAGGGCAAAGTGAAGTGAACTCCGGTGCGGTGAAGCGAACGCAGTAAGGCGTTCCTGCTTGCGGGTTTGCAACTCGTTCGAGAATTGCTTCTTCAGGAGACTGCGGGGCAGCGGTGTTTGAACCGAGCTGCTTAAGATCAGAATATATCGTCTTTTCAGACATTTACGTGCCTTTACTTAAAGCCACGGTGCAGTCTTAACGCTTAAAGATAAAGCGCTTGTCCTTGTTTTAACCGGGTAGGCTGCGACCGGTGGCAGATTGCCAATGGCTCCGAGTAGCAGTCTTGGCATGGCTGGTAAACCCCATAGAAAAAGCCCGCGCTGGGAGGGCGCGGGCTTTTGCGTAAAACGAATAGTGTTTAGCGGCGGTCGGACAATACGCAGCCAATTGCCACGCCAATTGCAATGCCGATAAGACCAGCCGTGCCAAACAGCGTGGTCGCTGTGCCGGGATTTTCTTTTACCGTTTCGGCGACGGCCTGTCCGCGTTCGCGAACAACCTGTGCTGCATGACGAAAACGACCCGAAGCATCATCGAATGCATCTTCTGCACTATCGCGCAAATCGTTCGAGCGGGAAGCCAAAGACTTAGACAGGCGCTTCAGCTCACCGCGCAAATCAGCAACCTGCTGTTCCAAAGCCTGCTGAACGTCATTAGCTGTCTTGTTATCGGCCATTTCAAACCTCCATTGGAATTGATGAACATAAAACGATCATGCAACCTTTTGGTTCCGTTGGAGGAAAAGTTTTTATTTCGATTTTTCTGTAAAGATGGGAAGTAAGCTGAGGCCGCGCCCGATGCATACGCCAGCCATTGCGCCGACCGCTTTGAAGACAAAATCGGCAAACTCGCCATGCCGTCCGGGTGCCAGCCGTTGCAGCAGTTCAAACATGCCGGCGCATCCGATCGTGAGCAGCAGCACAGCGATCCAATGGCGGGGATAAGCAAGTGCGAATAGAAAGCCCACGAGGAAGAAGGCTGCAAAGCGTTCAAGATCGGCGGGTTCACCCGTTATGGGACGAAACTGAATCGGGCTGATGGTCACGATAAGGATGAGAGCCAGTACCAGCCATGCGGCAAGGCGAAAAAGTCGTGTCATTCGGTATGGCCTTTTATTCTGCCGTATAATTGCCGACAGGTTCATCCTGAGCCGGATCGCCACACCGAGAATACATCTGGTCGGTTATCGACTTTTTGAGTGCATTGCCAAATGGCAATTCATAATTTGCGATAACATCGACGCCCATGCACCATTTCACATTGTCTGGAGAGAGGCCGTAATTGGTTTCTAAAAAGCCAATCGCATAGGTCATGCCTTCTTCGCAATTATCTGTTGTGCAGAAATTACCGTCTTTTGCGAGTTGGCGGATTGATCCTTCGCCGATCTTTTTGACAATGGGCTCAATCGCAAAAGGTGCAGCACCGCCAAGTGCAATAATGACCAGTCCGATGATCGTAAATTTAATGGAGCGCCGCATGAATCGCTGTCAATTATTGATACTGTTATCATTTTATAACGCATGAGCGGCATGATAATGGCAAGTGCATCACCAAATGTACCTGCAACTTATAATCATTATGACTAATTGTGACGGTTTAATATTGACTTTTACGTAAGTCCGGCTGCACAACAATCGCCTGCATACTGCAAGGCCGGGATATAGTTGTGCGCGAATATTATACGATCACAGAGCTGACACGGGAATTCGGGATTTCTACCCGGACTTTGCGTTTCTACGAGGATGAGGGTTTGATTGCGCCTGTAAGGCGTGGTCGCACACGCTTGTTCAGGCCTTCTGACAGGCATCTTCTCAAGCAAATCATGCGTGGCAAGCGCCTTGGTTTCTCAATCGCCGAAATCCATGAGATCGTGCAGATGTATCGTGAGCCGCCCGGTGAGACCGGGCAGCTCAAGCTCTTGATGAAGCGCGTGGAAGAAAAGCGTGCCGATCTTCGTCAGAAGCGCCGGGATATTGACGAGACGCTCACCGAGCTTGATCAGGTGGAAGAAGCTTGCATCGAACGTCTTGCAGAACTCGGCGTTTCTACCTGATTTTTATTGATTATCCGGTACGGGTGAGCACATCTGCGCGATTTGCTGAACCGTACTGTTGTTGTTTTGATCAGCCTTGCCGCTAAAGACATCATCAAAAAGTTTCGCTTTATCAAGCTCACTGACCACGCAGCCGCAGAATGCATTGCACAGCGCTTCGCTGCCACTTGGCAGGCATGATGCGACGCAGGATTGTGTAAAGACGGGGCGCTGGTCGGGCGGCGAGATTTGCGCAAAGCAATAAACGAGCGCGATCAGCACAGGTTGGTGGATCAGATAGAATGCGAGGCTGTGGCGACCAATGAAGGTTAATGGCTTTTGCAGCAGATGCGGTTGAATGCCGCCTGCGAGTGTTGATAGCCAGTTGAACCGCTCAAAGATGCGGGCTGTTGCAATGCCAATGAGCACCGCACCAAACCACGGAAAAAGCGGCACATAGTCGTTTGAACGTGGCGGGATTGTTGAAAGCCCAACCCATGCAAGCCACATCTGATTGAAAAAATCGGCCTGTACATATAGCGGCGCGGTGATGACGAATGCTGCCACGATCAGCGTTATCACTGGCGGGACGCGCAGGAATAAGAGCCCGAGCAAGCTCGCCAGTGCGATCTGGTGCAGAATGCCAAAGAAGATGAAGTTATCCGGCGACATGTAATAGGTGACGGCGGAAATCGCAGCAGCGGCAGCGGCTATCTGTAGAAAGCGTTTTCTGACTGCGTTCCAGCGAATAGCGCGGCCATGCGCCAGAACCAGACTGAAACCGACCAGAAACAGGAAGCTTGACGCAATGCAGCGTGCAAAGAGCTTCCAGCCGCCGTGTCCGGTAGTTCCCGCTGCCATGTAGCCGAAAAACTCGAGATCCCAGCCGAAATGATAAATCGCCATCGCAACCAGCGCCAAACCGCGCGCTATATCGATACGTTCGAGACGTGGGCGGCTTGATGACGTCAGTTTGATTTCGGCATTGCTCTGCATAATGCGTCCCGGGCTTTGACAGTGAGAGTCGCGAAGATTCTTATCACAAGCCATTCAATGGCTATAGTATGTCGAAGAACCGGATTCGTCCGACCCGTTTGAAATCAGCAGCGTTTGTTGGAGATCAGTTTGTTTTTCAGTGTTTCGAAACTTTTCTGGCTGTTTTTCCAGCCGCTGACGATCATCTTTGTATTTCTGCTGCTCGCACTCATATTGGTATGGACCGGCTTCCGAAAGCTCGGTCTTGCGGCGACGATAAGCGCCGCGATTGTTCTGTTTTTCAGTGCATATACAACACTTGGAAGCTTGCTTCTCGTGCCGCTGGAGGATCGCTTTCCGAAGCAGGCAGAACTGCCGTCCCATGTGGATGGGATTGTGGTGCTTGGTGGCTATATGAATGGCGATATTAATGCGGGAAGGCCGGGGTTTGAGTTAAATAGCGCCGCAGATCGCATCTTTGAAACCATGCGGCTTGCTAAGCTTTACCCAGACGCAAAAGTGATTGTGTCCGGTGGTGATGGTGCTTTTTTTGAAGAAGCTGTACCCGAAGCTGAGAGCACGCGCATGATGCTTGCTGATTTAGGCTTTTCCGGCGATCGTTTCATTTTTGAGAATAAGTCGCGCAACACCGTTGAAAATGCCGAGTTTTCGAAAGAGCTGGCTCAACCGAAGCCTGGTGAGACATGGCTGCTTGTCACCTCAGCCTATCATATGCCGCGATCAATCGGCTGCTTCCGTAAGGCCGGATTCGATGTCGTTGCCTGGCCGGTAGATTACAAAACGCCAGCCAAACAGAATTTCTCACTTTACTTTGAATCGCCCAATGAAGGTCTGTCACGCTTTAGCGTAGCCATGCGTGAATGGGTTGGCCTTACCGCTTACTGGTTGACGGGCAAGACAGATATGCTCCTTCCACAACCCTGATGCCCCAATTCTGCCGTGACTTTAAAGCTTTTGTTAAACATACGCCTTGTTAACGTTTTGATACTAAATGGATTTTTGAAACGTGCTGCGATGGGGTGGATTTACGCGCCGTATTTCTGCCATTTTTCACAGTTGCGTTTCATATGTGTCAGGGCTATATCTCAGGTAACAGCGTTGTGAAGGACGCTGCTTGCAAGAGTTGCACAACAAGGTTGTAAAAAATCTCCATGGACGAAACCGTTCAAAAATCCTGCTGGGGCGTTACGCTCTGGGCAGTCGTTGGCCTCGCTACAATCATTCTTATGGCTTACCTCTTCTCGGTCTGATGCCGAGAAGGATGCGTAAAGCGGAAACTTAATGCCGCATTTCGGCAATCGGTTTGCGTTGTTCCGCACTTAAACTATCTATATGGTGTAATATCATTTTGCTGCCTGCTTTGCGTGGTTGGCATGTGGAATTGCGCAGCCCGTTTTGGGTTGGATAGGTGTAGAATGTTTCTGTCGGTATTCGATCTTTATAAAATTGGCATTGGTCCTTCGAGTTCACATACGATGGGCCCGATGACTGCCGCACATATGTTCCTTAAAGAACTGATCGGTGGCGATTGGCCAAAACCTGCCAATGCCAAAGTATATCGACTGAAAGCCAGCCTCCATGGCTCGCTGGCCTATACCGGCATAGGGCATGCCACAGATCGCGCAGTGATTCTCGGCCTTTGTGGCTTCACGCCCGATTCGATCGATCCTGATATTATGGATAGCGAAGTCGAAAAGGTTTCTCGCGCAAAAACCGTGCAGCCCGCTGGTCATCCTGCTTATCAATTTGATCCGAAAACCGATCTGGTTTTGGATCGTAAGACGCCATTGCCGGGCCACGCCAATGGCATGGCGTTTGAAGCTTACGATAAAAGTGATCGGTTGTTGCTGCGTCGCGTTTATTTCTCGATTGGTGGCGGCTTCGTTGTTACAGCCGAGGAATTAAGCCGCGTGCAGACCAGCGGTGGCCAGCGTGAGGAAAAGGCTGATGTGCCTTATCCGTTCAACAATGCGGCTGAAATGCTCACCATGGCGAATAAAAGCGGCCTCTCTATTGCCGATATGAAACGCGCCAACGAAGAGTGCCATATGTCATGCCTTGATCTCGATGAAGGGCTGGACCGCATTTGGGGCGCGATGCGTGGCTGTATTGAGCGTGGTTTGAGCCGCGATGGTATTATGCCGGGTGGCCTGAAAGTGCGTCGCCGTGCGCGTCAGCTTTTTGAACGGCTTGAAGACGACTGGCGTAACAACAAGGTCAACCCGCTGCTAGCAAATGACTGGCTGTCTGTTTATGCAATGGCGGTCAATGAAGAGAATGCCTCCGGTGGACGTGTTGTGACTGCCCCAACCAATGGTGCGGCTGGCGTCGTGCCTGCGGTTTTGCGCTATTATCTGCATTTCCATGATGATGCAGATGCAAAGGGTATTCGTGATTTTCTGCTCACCTCTGCCGCAATTGGCGGTGTGATCAAGCATAATGCTTCGATTTCAGGCGCGGAAGTTGGTTGTCAGGGTGAGGTCGGTTCGGCTTCTGCTATGGCGGCAGCGGGTCTCGCTGCTGTTATGGGCGGTACACCTGAGCAGATCGAAAATGCTGCTGAAATAGCACTTGAGCATCATCTTGGCATGACATGCGATCCAGTTGCCGGTCTTGTGCAGGTGCCATGTATTGAACGCAATGCGCTGGGTGCGGTTAAGGCCGTCACCGCTGCCTCGCTTGCAGTTAAGGGCGATGGTCAGCATTTCGTGCCGCTCGATGCCTGTATCGAAACCATGCGTCAGACCGGACACGATATGAGCGAGCGCTACAAGGAAACCAGTCAGGGCGGTTTGGCCGTGAATGTGGTCGCCTGCTGAAGATAAAATTCTTATGACTTGAAGACTGCATTCGGCTTGGCTAAATCATCGCCATGGCACTCAATCTCGTAAAACTTTGCGTCGGTTGCGACAGTATCGAAGATCTCGCAGCCTGGATCGATTTTCGGCTGGCGGAACAACGTGCTGCTGGACTGGTCCCGGAACAGTTTCATACGACACGTATGGTTCCCAAGCGTGCCGATGAATTGCTCGACGGTGGCTCACTCTATTGGGTGATCAAAGGCAATGTGCAATGTCGACAGCGTTTTCTGGATATACGACCGTTTACGGATGAGCAGGGCATCAATCGTTGCCATCTGGTGCTGGAGCCAAAAATTCATCCGACGGATTGGCAGCCACGTCGTGCTTTTCAGGGGTGGCGCTATCTTAATGAAAATGAAGTTCCGCTCGATGAAGCTGCAGGCAAATCGGGAAGGGCTGCTTTGCCTTCCGAATTGCGACAAGAACTAGCGGCCTTGGGTTTGCTGTGAGCAAATAAAAAAGCCTGCCGAACCGGCAGGCTTTTTTGATGAAATTTTTTTAAATCAGTTTTCGATTGTGAGACGTACCGAAACCTTATCAGCCGTAACGGGTAACGTCATGCGCATCATTGTGCGCGGCTTAACCATGCGGCGATTGCGGGCGGCGTGGCTGACCAGCACGCCTACCAGATCGCGCGTATGAAACGCCTTGCCATGGCGCACGTCAGCAATACGAAGTGCGGCCTGCTTCAAGGCTTGTACTGAAAACAGCGACCCGAGTGTGGACGGGCGGTGTGCCTCATCTGTCCACAGGTTGGGTGCCAAAGCATGTTGTGTCAGTGTCTCGTTCATATTCGACATCTCGAAACCCTCTACGCAATACAAATTTCGGGTTTAAAGCTATGCGGGAAAGCGAACTCTCCCACGTTTGTTAGTTTGCGACTGCGTAGCAGCCAAAGTTCTTCTTTTTCAGCGATGCACATGCATCCCATGCGGCTTGTTTTGAATTAAAGCCGACAAAACGGGCACGGTAGAAAGTCGCGTTACCCTTCACAAAAGTCTCGGTATATGGCGATGCCGAACGCAGCGGCGCGCCAACCGACGACGAAACCTTGGTCAGCATATCGCGGGCCTGACCTTCGCTTGGTAGCGATCCGACCTGAATAGCCCAGCCACCAGATGCAGGTGCAGACGCTGTCGTTACTGGATCAATTTCATGTGGCACTGGTGCGGAAGGAACAGCTGCCTTTGGCGTTGGGCGAACTGCTGCCTGCGCGGCCATTGCTGCGGGACGCTGGGTAGGAGCTGCAAGCGCCAGTACCTGTGGCTGCTCATTGTCACCTTCACCAGTTTCATTGTTGATCACGTCTTCAACGGCGACGACCTGACGGGCGACTGGAACAGGCGCGTTGCGTGCCTTTGGCAATGCGGCAGAGGCTACGACCTGCGGCACTTCACTACGCATCGCAATGAGAGGCTCAGATGCACGGCCACGCGTTGCTGCTGGCAGATATTGCTTGATAAGCTGTGCCATATGCGCATCGCGGCTTGCGCCAGTGTTGCCGCCCATAACGACTGCTACGATACGACGACCATCAAGATTGACTGATGAAGCAAGGTTGTAACCGGATGCATTGGTATAACCGGTCTTGATTCCGTCAACGCCTTCAATACGGCCAAGAAGACGGTTGTGACCGCGAATGGTTTGACCGCGATAGTCAAAGCTGCTGCGCGAGAAATAAGCGAAGTCGCGCGGGAAATGCTGACGAAGGGCGATGCTGAGAATCGCCATATCACGCGCAGTAGTCACCTGCTGCATGTTTGGAAGGCCGGAGGCGTTGCGGAATGTGGTGTTGCTCATGCCAAGGCGACGCGCTTTTGCCGTCATCATCTGGGCAAAACGCTCTTCTGAACCGCCGAGGAATTCGCCGGATGCTGCTGCAACGTCGTTGGCGGACTTTGTCACCATCGCAAGAATTGCATCTTCAACGCGAATGGTCTGGCCTTTTTTGAACCCGATTTTTGTCGGCGGGCGAGCCGCTGCATAGGCTGAAACTGGAATACGCGTGTCTTTGTTGATGCGGCCGGTCTGCACTGCTTCAAGTAGCATGTAGATGGTCATCATCTTTGTCAGCGACGCCGGATAGCGTTTTGCATCTGCGCTTGAGGCAAACAGGGTTTTACCCGTGTTCGCATCGACAACAATGGCGGCATATCTGTCATTGGCGACAGCTGGAACGGTCGTCGAGGCCGTAGAGCAGCCTGTTACAACAGCTAGAAGAAGGGTGGCTTGCGCCGCTCTTTTCAAGGCATATGCTACGTTACTGAATGCTATACGCACGATAATGACCTGCCTGTATCCCGGTTTTTTTTAGCTGCGGCACAAAGGGCACACAGCAATCTAATTCGGGAACCTTACTGTCATCAGCGTTACCAATCCGTTTATGGTAACCGCATTATTTATAATTTCTAAAAAAAAGTTGATGGGCAAGCTGTGAAGTTGTGCGCAACAAATACGCAATTCGGTGAGCAAAGCCTTCTGCGCCGGGCGTTCAAATTTTCATTATTGATGCAAACTGGCCAAGATAATTGTGCCAATGCGGCACCTTGCAAGAAGTCTCGGTTGCAAGTGGCAAGGAAGGGCTTAAAATCATCGCATGACGCCCTACATAAAAGGGCAAGCAGGCCATAGAGTTGGGCATCGGGTGATAGGTTACATGCGGCATTTAAATCCAGTCATGCAAAGCAAAGCAAACGGCGGGAACGGACCAGATAATGGGACCGTTGTGGTCACGCGCACGCAGACCAAAACCAAGAAGCCAAGTCTCTATCGTGTTCTGCTTCTCAATGATGACTATACTCCTATGGAGTTTGTCATTCATGTCCTGCAACGTTTTTTCCAAAAAGACATGGACGACGCGACGCGTATCATGTTGCATGTCCATAATCATGGTGTCGGTGAGTGCGGCGTATTCACATACGAGGTTGCCGAAACCAAGGTTAGTCAGGTCATGGATTTTGCCCGCCAAAACCAGCATCCATTACAATGTGTAATGGAGAAAAAGTGAGGTCATATGCCATCGTTTTCTCCCAGCCTTGAAAGGGCGCTGCATCAAGCGCTTACCATCGCGAACGAGCGGCATCACGAATATGCCACGCTCGAACATCTTTTACTTGCCCTGATCGACGATCAGGATGCGGGCGCAGTGATGCGCGCTTGTAACGTCGATCTTGAGCATCTTAAAAAGATCGTTACCGATTATATTGACCGTGAACTGGACAACCTTGTCACCGGCTACGACGAGGATTCCAAGCCGACGGCGGCTTTCCAGCGCGTGATCCAGCGCGCTGTCATCCATGTTCAGTCGTCAAACCGCGAAGAAGTGACCGGCGCAAATGTGCTGGTGGCTATTTTCGCTGAACGCGAAAGCCATGCTGCCTACTTCCTGCAAGAGCAGCAGATGACGCGTTATGATGCTGTGAACTATATTTCGCACGGCATTTCCAAGCGCACGCAGGGCAGCGAACCACGCACCCCGCGCGGTGCTGAAAGTGCGAGCGAAGAGCGCACAAGCGTAGAACCGGAAGAAAGCGCGAAGAAAAAGCAAGATGCCCTGACCGCCTATTGCGTCAATCTGAACGATAAAGCCAAATCAGGCCGCATCGATCCACTGATTGGTCGCGATAGTGAAGTCAGCCGGACCATTCAGGTTCTTTGCCGCCGTTCCAAGAATAACCCGCTTTATGTGGGCGATCCTGGCGTTGGTAAAACCGCGATTGCCGAAGGTCTTGCAAAGCGTATCGTTGAAGGCGATGTGCCGGAAGCGCTTGCTGACGCCACGATCTTCTCGCTTGATATGGGTACGCTGCTCGCTGGAACACGCTATCGCGGTGATTTTGAAGAGCGCTTGAAGCAGGTTGTTAAAGAGCTCGAAGAATATCCGGGCGCGGTTCTGTTCATCGACGAAATTCACACAGTCATCGGTGCCGGAGCGACTTCCGGCGGCGCGATGGATGCATCGAACCTGTTGAAGCCTGCTCTGTCTTCGGGTGCGATCCGTTGCATCGGTTCGACGACCTATAAGGAATATCGTCAGTTCTTCGAAAAGGACCGCGCACTGGTGCGTCGTTTCCAGAAGATCGATGTTAATGAGCCATCGATCCCGGATGCGATTGAGATCATGAAGGGGCTGAAGCCGTATTTTGAAGACTTCCATAAGGTCAAATATACGGTTGATGCTATCAAGTCGGCTGTGGAGCTTTCGGCACGCTATATCTCTGACCGCAAATTGCCTGACAAAGCGATCGACGTGATCGATGAAACGGGCGCAAGTCAGATGCTTCTTCCGCAGAACAAGCGCAAGAAGACGATTGGCGTCAAAGAAATCGAAGCAACGATTGCCACAATGGCACGGATTCCGCCTAAGTCTGTTTCGAAGGATGACGAGCAGGTGCTCGCACATCTTGATGCCGAGCTTAAGCGTGTCGTCTATGGTCAGGATCTGGCGATTGAAGCGCTTTCGTCAGCAATCAAACTCGCGCGTGCTGGTCTTCGTGAAGCAGATAAGCCAATCGGCTCCTATCTGTTCTCAGGTCCAACTGGTGTCGGTAAGACGGAAGTTGCCAAGCAGCTTGCTTCGTCGCTGGGTGTCGAACTGCTTCGTTTCGACATGTCGGAATATATGGAGCGTCACACCGTATCGCGTTTGATCGGTGCACCTCCCGGCTATGTTGGCTTCGATCAGGGCGGTCTTCTGACCGATGGAGTCGATCAGCATCCGCATTGTGTGTTGTTGCTCGATGAAATCGAAAAGGCGCATCCAGATCTCTACAACATTCTGTTGCAGGTTATGGATCATGGCTCGCTCACTGATCACAACGGCAAGAAGATCGATTTCCGCAATGTGATCTTGATCATGACCACCAATGCCGGTGCTTCCGACATGGCAAGGGCGGCGATTGGTTTTGGTTCGACACGGCGTGAAGGCGACGACATGGAAGCGATCAACCGGCTGTTCACGCCGGAATTCCGCAACCGTCTCGATGCAATCGTTCCATTCGGCCCGCTGCCAGTTCCGGTCATCCATCAGGTCGTGCAGAAGTTCGTGCTTCAGCTTGAAGCGCAGCTTGCTGAACGTGGCGTGACATTTGAGTTGACCGAGCCTGCCATCGCATGGCTTGCTGACAAGGGTTACGACGAGCGCATGGGCGCACGTCCGCTGGCTCGCGTCATTCAGGAACACATCAAGAAGCCACTGGCCAATGAAGTGCTGTTCGGCAAGCTCAAGCATGGCGGTACGGTGCGGGTCGATGTGATCACGAAGGACGACGGCAAGACTGATCTTGCTCTTGAGACTGTTTCTGACACCACGGTTGTTCCTAAGAAGGATATTCCGGCTGAAAAGAAGCAGCCCGTGCGCAAGAAGGCAGCACCGAAGAAGGTCGAGAAGGAAAAGGTTTTGGCTGGCAAGGACGAGGCCGCACCAAAACCCGCCGCAAAGGCTTCCGCGACGAAGTCCTCGGTACCGAAAGTGCCGCGTAAGAAATAACAACTGCAAAAGGCCCTTCTCACGAAGGGCCTTTTTTCATGGTGCAAGTTTCCGTGTAAATGGCCTAATCTCAACCATGTCTTCGAGTCGCTCCACCATTCCCGGTTCATCATCGCCTGAACAAAATAGCCATCTTGCTTGGTTTTTCCGTGGTACGAGCCGCATCGCGAGCGTGCCCGCTATTTTGCTAATGAGTTCGTTCATCGGCTTTTCAGGGCTGGCAATTGAAAGCGGCATAACAGTTGGGCAAGCGGTGTTTATGACACTGACCATCTGGGCTTTGCCTGCAAAAGTGGTGTTGATCGGCGCAATCAGTGCGGGAGCGTCGATCCCAGCCGCTGCTTTGGCTGTAGGCTTGTCTTCTGTGCGTCTGATGCCGATGGTGGTGGCGCTTCTTCCTGAATTGAAAGGGCCTGAAACACGTAAGCTGACACTTGCTGCCCTTTGCCATTTTGTGGCGGTGACAGCCTGGGTAATGGCGATGGACGAGCTGCGCAACGTACCGCGCAATATGCGAACGAGCTATTTTGCAGGTATTGGCACAGTGCTTGTCGGTACGAACGCGCTTGTGGTCGCTTTGGTATATACGCTGTCGGCGTCATTTCCGCCGGTGGTGTTTGCAGCACTTTTCATGCTCACACCGATGTATTTTCTAACGTCGCTTTGGAGATCGGCGCGTGAACGGGCAGGGCAGATTGCCATGGTGTCCGGGATTGTGCTTTTCCCGATCTTTCACCAGTTTGCACCCGGCTATGATCTTCTCATGACCGGAATTGTTGGTGGCGTGATCGCATTCGCCGTTCATCGTGCGCGCAAGCCAACGGAGCCCGTCCAATGAACTGGGATAGTTACTCAGACTGGTGGTGGCCGCTTCTTTTCATCCTGCTTGCAGGTGCGCTTCCAACATATCTTTTCCGCGTCATGGGTGTAATTGTCGGTGGGCGGGTCCGTGAAGATTCGGAAGTTCTGGTATTCGTGCGCTGCGTTGCGACGGCACTTGTTGCGGGCGTTATTGCGCAGCTTATACTTTATCCGAACGGGGAACTTGCAAACTCCCCCATGTGGCTGCGTGTCGGCTCGGCAGCAGCGGGCTTTATTGCTTATCTCATTGCCGGAAAGCGTTTGCTTGTTGGCATCATAGTGACAGAAGCCCTGCTCGTCACAGGGCTTCTAAGCTTATAAAGCGCACTCTTATCAAAGTGCTGCGCGTATTTTCTCAGCATTTGCTGTAAGGACGGCTGCGTCTTCCATATTTCCCGTATGAGGCTTCAGTTCTACGCCTTCAAAACGCGGGATGACGTGGAAATGCAGGTGGTAAACTGTCTGTCCGGCAGCAGGCTCATTGAACTGAATGACGGTGATGCCATCGGCATCAAAGGCCGTCTTCACGGCATTTGCGATCTTCTGAACGACCTTGATTGTCTCGGCCAGAGCTTCGGGCTTTGCATCCAGTAGATTGCGTGACGGCGCTTTTGGAACAACCAGTGTATGGCCGTTTGCTTGCGGCATGACATCCATGAAAGCCACAACGTCATCGTTTTCATAGACGCGGATGGATGGGATTTCGCCGCGCAGGATTTTTGCGAAGATGTTGTTGTCATCATAGGTGGCGGACATGCTGGTCTCTCCGGTTTAGTCAATTATAGTAGTCGTTACGTTTGCCTGAAAGGCGTGTGCTCTTCCAGTGCTGAATGTATCTGATCGATCTCGCGGCGTTCACGCTCAAGGTAATCACTGACGGCTCGGCGAAAACCTTCGTGCGCAATGTAATGCGCGGAATGAGTTGTCACCGGAACATAGCCGCGTGCAAGTTTGTGTTCGCCTTGCGCTCCGGCTTCGACAACGCGCAGTTTACTATCAATCGCAAAATCAATTGCCTGATGATAGCAAACCTCAAAATGCAGATATGGGTGATCCTCGATGCAGCCCCAGTGGCGACCATATAGCGTGTCGCTGCCAATGAAATTGATCGCGCCTGCAATATAGCGTCCATTACGCTTTGCCATCACGAGCAGAATGTCGTCGGCCATGCTCTCGCCAATCAGCGAGAAAAAACTACGGTTGAGATAGGGGCGTCCCCACTTGCGATTGCCGGTATCGACATAGAATTCGTAAAAGTCATCCCAGACCGATTCAGTCAGCTCCTTGCCGGTTAGCCAATCGATTTCAATACCTTCTGAAAGCGCGTCGCGACGTTCTTTTTTAAGCGCTTTTCGTTTGCGGGAAACAAGCTCATTCAGAAAATCATTATATTCTGAAAAGCCATTGTTTATGAAATGAAACTGTTGATCGGTTCGATGCAGAAATCCGGCTGCTTCGAGCGATGAAATCTCGGTCTGAGGCGCGAATGTAACGTGAGCAGAAGAAGCGCCTGTCTGATCGGTTAGTTGACGTAACCCGGTTCCCAGCGCGACCTGAATGGCCTCTGGTTCAAAATCGCGATGATGAAGCAGACGTGGCCCGGTTGCGGGTGTGAACGGAATGGATGCCTGAAACTTGGGGTAGTAACGTCCGCCCGCGCGCTCAAAGGCATCTGCCCAGCCATGATCGAAAACATATTCGCCTTGGCTATGCCCTTTTAAGTAATTGGGGACCGCACCAATAAGAAAACCTTTGTCATCTTCAAGACGCAGATAGTGCGGCAGCCAGCCAGCGTGTTGTGACACAGAGCCTGATTGTTCCAGTGCCAGAAGAAAAGCGCGGGAAATGAAGGGATTATAGGAGCCGCCTTGCCGGGATGTCCCGGCAAGGCGGTTCCATTCGTCTTCAGAAAAATCGCCAACGCTTTCGACAACCCGGAGAGCGAAGCTTTGTTCAGTCTGCCTTTCGTCGTCATTCATGGCGAAGTGTCCTGCTAGGCGACTAAAGTGCGCGGATCAAAACCCTCAAAGGTGATCTGATCCACGTTCAGATCGCTATGTGTTTTCATTTCAGGATTGCGCACTGTCCAGCTGATGACCGGAAGGTCGAGCTTTTCGCGCACAAAGCTGACAAACGGGTTTGGCAGGTGATGCACATTATAGGACACGAAGGAAATCTGATGCGCGAGCATCGAGAAGTGCGCTTCGAAGTGCTTCATCTGTGTGCCTTCTGCAGTGAGCCCGCCCGGAATTCCCGGAGCATCGCTTGGAAAAAGCCTGACCAGATAATGGTCGAACGACATGATTGCAGCTTCGCCTTCGTAAGAGGCGAGGTCTTTAGCAACCGCTGCAACAAGACCGTCATCGCGGCCTTCTATACCTTTCAGCTCAATCACGACCGGCACGCGACCGGCAACCAGATCAAGCATCTCCCGCAATGATGGCGCGTGGTCATTTGTGCCGCCAATTTTCAGAGCTGTTGCTTCCGCAAGTGTCAGATCGCTAATGCGACCTTTCTGACCTGTGAGGCGTTCAAGATCGTCATCGTGGAACACAATCACGCTGCCGTCTTTGGTCAGGTGCACATCGCACTCGATCGCAAACCCTGCTTTTGCAGCTGCGTCGAAAGCTGCAAGCGTGTTTTCCCAGCGCGTATTGTTGAGGTCGTGGAGGCCGCGATGTGCAATCGGCTGCTTCTTGAGCCATTCCGGGGATGACATTATGCAACCTCGATAATGGCTTCGATTTCAACTGGCGCATTAAGCGGCAAGCTTGCGACGCCGACAGCCGAACGAGCATGCTTGCCTGCATCGCCGAGAACAGCAACGAGAAGGTCAGATGCGCCGTTGGCAACCAGATGCTGTTCCACGAAATCGGTGGTCGAAGAAACGAATACGGTAATTTTTACGATACGCTTGATCTTGTGCAGGTCGCCAAGCGCTGCTTTCGCCTGTGCAAGAATGTTGACCGCGCAAGCGCGTGCCGCAGCCTGACCATGGGCAACCGTCAGTACATCACCGACCTGGCCGGTATGAACGAGTTTGCCATTTTCCAGCGGAAGCTGACCTGAAGTCAGCAGCAGCGAACCAGTTTGTGCGAAAGGTACGTAGTTTGCGGCTGGTGCCGCAGCTTCTGGCAAAGTTATACCCAAATTTTGCAGGCGGCTGTCGATGGTGTCGGTCATTCCATTAATCCTTGCTAACTTAGTGCCGTAATAGATAGAATCGGTGAAGCTTTTGGGAAAGGTGCGTTTTTTGCCTCGCTTCCGCCACGAGTTTTTTTATCATGCTGCTCAACAGTTCGGGAGATTCTTATATGCATTTTTTGAGAATGGCGTTTGCGGCGAGTGGAGCGGCAGTTTGTGTTTGGGGTGGCGTTGCCAATGCTGCTTCTACAGTGTCGCTGATTCCGCATCGCGCCGTTTATGATCTCACATTGGATCGTGCCGATGAGAAGTCTGGGATCAGCGGGCTTACAGGGCGCATGGTCTATGAGTTCAATGGTTCTGCGTGTGAAGGCTATACGACGAATTTCCGTTTTGTAACGCGTATCGATATGGATGAGCAGCCACAGCGTGTGACCGACCAGCAGACGACAAGCTTTGAGAGTGCTGATGGAAAAGACTTCCGCTTTGCCAATAAGACCTTTGTCGACAAAGAGCTGGTTAAGGAAGTGCGTGGCGATGCCAAGGTCGAAGACGGGAAAACCGTTGTCGCATTGTCTAAGCCCAAAGAAGATAAGCTTGATCTGAAAGCCACGCAGTTCCCGACAACGCATATGGAAGAGTTGATTGCAAAGGCAGCAGCTGGCGAAAAATTCTATCAGACGACACTTTATGATGCTTCCGAAGATGCGGATCGTGTTGTCGCGACCACCGTTGTTGTCGGCAAAGAACAGGAAGCCAAGAACGACGAAACCAAGGCTATGGGCAAGTTCACGCAGGACAATGTCTGGCCGGTGACGATTTCCTACTTCGATGACAAAGAAAAGCAGGATGGCCTGCCGATCTATCGCATCAACTTCAAGCTTTATAAGAATGGCATCACCCGCGACCTGACCATGGACTATGGTGATTTCTCGATGCGCGGCAAGCTGGTTAAGCTCGATCTATACGATGATAAGGCTGCAAGCGCTGACTGCAAGTGAGGCATTTGCCGAAGCTATATGCGTTAAAATCGGCGCAAGACTTGCATTTATCGGCGTGTTGGTTTAACAGCGCGCCTATTCCACACACGGGATTGGGCTTTTGCCGGGAGAAATCCGGCCTCAGCCTCCGGTGGCGAGAAATCGCCTCAGCCCGTGGAGGTTAAACCGGAAAAGGAAAATACACATGGCATTGCCAGAATTCAGCATGCGTCAGCTTCTTGAAGCTGGTGTTCACTTCGGTCACCAGACTCACCGCTGGAACCCAAAGATGGCCCCATTCATCTATGGCGCACGCAACAACATCCACATTCTCGATCTGTCCCAGACCGTTCCTCTGCTGCACAATGCTCTGAAGCTCGTTTCAGACACTGTTGCTCGCGGTGGTCGCGTTCTGTTCGTTGGTACGAAGCGTCAGGCTTCTGACATTATTGCTGATGCTGCAACACGTTCGGCTCAGTATTATGTCAATGCACGCTGGCTCGGCGGCATGATGACCAACTGGAAGACGATTTCGAACTCGATCCAGCGTCTGCGCAAGCTCGACGAAATTCTCGCTGGCGACGCTCAGGGTTACTCGAAGAAGGAACGCCTGACTCTCGAACGCGAACGCGAAAAGCTTGATCGCGCTCTCGGCGGCATCAAGGACATGGGTTCGGTTCCTGATCTTATGTTCATCGTTGATACCAACAAGGAAGCAATTGCTATTCAGGAAGCCAAGCGTCTTGGCATTCCAGTTGTTGCGATTATCGATTCGAACTGTAACCCAGATCAGATCGACTTCCCAATTCCAGGCAACGACGATGCTGCTCGCGCTATTTCGCTTTATTGCGATCTGATCGCTCGTGCTGCTCTTGACGGCATTGCACGTCAGCAGGGCGCTATGGGCATCGACGTTGGTGCGCAGGTTGAAGCTCCTGTTGAGCCAGCTCTCGAAGCTCCGGCTGCAAGCGCATAATCAGCGCTTATGATTTTCATCCATCCGTCACATGACGGGTGGATAACTTCATTCATTCCGATGCAATCAGCGTCGGTTAAAAGTTGGCACACCCATCCGGTGTGCCTTCGCTTTCGTGAAAGGCGACACAATGAGCATTTCCGCATCACAGGTTAAAGAACTCCGCGAACTGACCGGCGCAGGCATGATGGACTGCAAGGCAGCGCTTGCTGAAACCAATGGCGACATCGAAGCCGCTGTTGATTACCTGCGCGCTAAGGGCATGGCTAAAGCTGACAAGAAGGCTGGCCGTACGGCTGCTGAAGGTCTGGTTGGCGTTGTGGCTTCCGGCAACAAGGCTGTTGTTGTTGAAGTTAACTCCGAAACCGACTTCGTTGCACGTAACGACGCTTTCCAGGATCTCGTTCGTCAGATCGCAAACGCAGCAGTCACCACCGATGGTTCGTCGGAAGCTGTTGCTGAAGCAAACATCGACGGTAAGACTGTTACGCAGGCTGCAAAAGACGCAGTTGCAACCATTGGTGAAAACATCAGCTTCCGTCGTTCGGCAGCTCTTGAAGTTTCCAAGGGTACAGTTGCTACTTACGTTCACAACGGCGTTGCAGATGGCCTCGGCAAGCTCGGCGTTCTCGTTGCAATCGAAACCGATGGCGACGTAGAAGCTGCTGCCGCATTTGGTCGTCAGGTTGCAATGCACGTTGCTGCTATCAACCCGCTCGCTCTGACTGCTGCTGACGTTGATCCAGCTGCTGCTGAACGCGAAAAGGCAATCTTCATCGAGCAGGCCCGTGAATCGGGCAAGCCAGATGCAATCATCGAAAAGATGATCGAAGGCCGCATGCGCAAGTTCTACGAAGAAGTTGTTCTTCTTTCGCAGGCTTTCGTTATTAATCCTGATCTGACTGTTGAAGCTGCTCTTAAAGAAGCTGAAAAGTCGATCGGCGCGCCTGCAAAGATCACTGGCTTTGCACGTATCGCTCTCGGTGAAGGCATCGAAAAAGAAGAAAGCGACTTCGCTGCTGAAGTTGCTGCTGCTGCCAAGGGCTAATAATCTTTCAGCGCGCTCTTTTCAGAATGCGCTTTAAGATTTTTCTGCCGCATTCACCCGCGCAAAAGTCCAAATTACTTTTGCTGGAAATGCTCAAAAGGCTTTTGATTATGAAGGGCATCGCGTGACAACGCGGTGCCCTTCGTGTATCGCAACGTCTATTATTCATTGATCACTATCTGCGGAGAACACTCCATGTCCGTTAAGTCCGCCTACAAACGCGTTCTTCTGAAAGCCTCAGGCGAGGCATTGATGGGCAGTCAGGGGTTTGGCATTGATGTTTCGGTTGCCGACCGTATTGCCAATGACATTAAGCAGGCACGTGCACTTGGTGTTGAAGTTGGCGTTGTCATCGGTGGCGGCAATATTTTCCGCGGTGTGGCCGTCGCATCCAAGGGTGGCGACCGTGTGATTGGCGATCATATGGGCATGCTTGCCACGATAATTAACTCACTGGCGCTGCGTACCTCATTGCACAAGATTGGCGTGGACGCCGTTGTTCTCTCTGCTATAGCAATGCCTGAAATCTGCGAGAGTTTCTCTCAGCGGCAGGCAACTGCTTATATGGATGAGGGCAAGGTTGTGATCTTCGCAGGCGGCACGGGTAACCCGTTCTTTACGACCGATTCTGCTGCTGCACTGCGCGCGGCGGAAGTTGGAGCGGATGCTCTTCTGAAGGGTACACAGGTTGACGGTATTTACACCGCCGATCCGAAGAAAGATCCGACAGCGACCCGTTTTGATACGCTTACCCATAAGGAAGTTCTGGATCGTGGACTGGCTGTCATGGATACCACGGCAGTTGCCCTTGCGCGTGAGAACAACATTCCGATAATAGTCTATTCTATCCATGAAAGCGGCGGTTTGGCCGAAATTCTGCAAGGCAAAGGACGCTGCACGATCGTTTCCGATAAATGATCGTTGATTTTGCCAAGCACTGAAGGAGAATTTGCATGAGCGATGTTTTCGACATCAACGACCTGAAGCGACGCATGGAAGGCGCGATCAGTTCCCTTAAGCACGACCTTGGTGGTCTGCGTACGGGCCGCGCTTCTGCAAGCTTGCTCGAACCAATCACGATTACGGCCTATGGTTCGGAAATGCCGATCAATCAGGTTGCGAATATCACTGTACCTGAATCGCGCATGTTGTCGGTCTCTGTATGGGACAAGACAATGGTTGGCGCGGTCGAGCGTGCGATTCGTGATTCCGGTCTTGGTCTCAATCCAATTACCGATGGCATGACGTTGCGCATTCCGCTTCCAGAGCTGAACGAACAGCGCCGTAAGGAGCTGGTCAAGATCGCTCATCAATATGCGGAGCAGGGCCGTATTTCTGCGCGTCACGTTCGCCGTGACGGTATGGATACGTTGAAGAAGCTCGAAAAAGACGGCGACATCAGTCAGGATGATAGCCGTGGCTTCTCGGAAAAAGTACAGAAGCTGACTGACGATACCATTGCAGAAATGGACAAGATCGTTTCGGTCAAAGAAGGAGAAATCATGCAGGTTTAGGCCTGACATGATTTTCCATCAAGGGGAGCTTCGACATGTCTGATCCGCGCCACATAGCCATTATCATGGATGGTAATGGCCGTTGGGCTAAGGCGCGTGGTTTGCCGCGTAGCGCTGGCCACAGGGCCGGCGTCGAAGCTTTGCGTGAAACGGTAAGGGGCGCGGGTGATCGCTGCCTTGGCTATCTCACGCTATTTGCATTTTCGTCCGAAAACTGGTCACGTCCCAGCGGTGAAGTTGGCGATCTCATGGGATTGCTGAAGCTCTTCATACGGCGCGATCTGGCTGAACTTCATCGCAACAATGTCCGTGTACGGATTATTGGCGAACGCGAAGGATTGGCGGCAGATATTTGCGGCTTGCTTGGCGAGGCAGAGTCGCTCACCCGCCAGAATACAGGCCTCAATCTGATCATCGCCTTCAATTATGGCTCTCGTGATGAGATTACCAGAGCGGTCAAAAGTCTTGCGCGCGATGTCGCTGCGGGACTGCTTGATCCATCATCTATTTCAGCTGAATTGATTTCTGCAAATCTTGATACAGCTGGCATTCCTGATCCTGATTTGATCATCCGCACCAGCGGCGAGATGCGTTTATCGAATTTTCTGCTCTGGCAGGCGGCTTATGCCGAGTTCCTCTTTGTGCCAGGGCACTGGCCGGACTTCAGGCCAGCTGATCTTGATGCGGCATATGAGGTCTTTCGCCAGCGCGAACGTCGTTTTGGTGGCGTAGACGTATTGGATCAATCCGAAGAATATGCATGCCCTTCGACCAATGGTGCAGCTGTGTGATGCGGCTTGCCCGCTATATCGAAAGGTATCAATGTCAAATCTGCAAACTCGTATTCTGACCGCGATTGTTCTTGGAACTGTTGCTCTTTGGCTGACTTGGGTTGGCGGGCTGGGTTTCACCCTGTTTGCAATCGCTATTGGCCTCGCGATGTTTTACGAGTGGACCGAGTTGAGTGCGACGAAGCAGACAACGTTTTCCCGCCTGTTTGGCTGGGGCTGGTTGATAATCACGTCGGTTCTTCTGATTCTTGATCGCGGTGCCTTGCTGACTATTGGCGTTTTGGCATTTGGGACGATTGTTCTGCTGATTACACAGTGGAAGAATGGTCGCGGATGGCCTGCAACTGGCCTTTTCTATGCTGGCTTTTCTGCAATCTCACTTTCGCTGTTGCGCGGCGATGAACCGTTTGGCTTCACAGCTATCTGTTTCCTCTTCGCCGTGGTCTGGTCGACCGACATTGCAGCCTATTTCAATGGGCGCGCTTTGGGCGGTCCTAAGCTTGCACCACGGTTTTCGCCGAATAAGACATGGTCTGGTGCGCTTGGTGGAGCAGCAGCAGCCGTTGCGGGCGGCATTCTGGTTGCATCGCTTGTTGCAGCGCCGGGCAGCTGGATTGTGCCATTATTGGCATTGTTGTTGTCCATCATTTCCCAGATCGGTGATCTGGCAGAATCGTGGGTAAAGCGACAGTTTGGCGCTAAGGATTCGGGTCGTCTCTTGCCGGGACATGGCGGAGTGCTGGATCGTGTCGATGGTTTGGTTGCGGCCGCAGCTCTCTTATATCTTTTTGGAGCCATCATGGCCGAGCCAGATGTGCCATCAGCTATCTTTTTTAGTTTCTGACCGCGAGTAAATTTGTAGGAGTGGTAATTTGCAGGAGGCTCTCGCCTTTTTTATCGGCAGCGAAAGTCTGCTTGTGGGAACCATAATTCCATTTCTGTTTGTGCTGACGGTCGTCGTTTTTGTGCATGAAATGGGGCATTATCTCGTCGGTCGCTGGTGCGGCATTGGCGCGAGTGCGTTTTCCATTGGCTTTGGCCCCGAACTTATCGGCTTTACCGATAAGCATGGCACCCGCTGGAAGTTATCGGCGATTCCTCTCGGTGGCTACGTGAAATTCATCGGCGATGAAGACGCCACGAGTTCTCCGGTTGGTGTGGATGTTTCCAAGCTTTCGCCAGATGAGCAGAGCAGGGCGTTTCCTGGACAACCTGTCTGGAAGCGTGCCGCGACCGTTTTCGCAGGCCCTGCATTCAACATTATTCTTACCGTTGTCATCTTCAGCGTGTTTTTCGCGATGTATGGCCGACAAATTGCTGATCCGCTAGTCGCGGGCGTGCAGCCAAACAGTCCTGCGGCTGCGGCAGGTTTTGAGCCGGGCGACCGTTTTATCAGCGTTGAAGGCCAGAAGGTCACGACTTTTTCCGACGTGCAGCGGATTGTGTCTGGTCGCTCCGGTGATGAGCTGGATTTCACCGTCGAACGCAATGGCAAGATGGTGGACCTGAAAGCAACGCCTGCGCTTGTTGAACGCACAGACCCGCTTGGCAACAATGTTAAGATGGGCGCTATCGGTGTTGAAACCACGCAAGCGGTCGGCAATTTTCGCCGTATTGAATATGGTCCCCTCGAATCAGTGGGACAGGCAATTGTAGAAACCGGACATATTATCAGTCGCACGGGTGAGTTTTTTCAGCGCTTCGCTGTTGGCCGTGAAGACAAGTGTCAGCTTGGTGGTCCGGTAAAGATCGCTAATATGGCGGGTAAGGCTGCAAGTCAGGGTTTTGACTGGCTTATCCAGCTGACAGCCATGCTTTCCATTGGTATCGGGCTTTTGAACCTGTTTCCGCTGCCACCGCTCGATGGTGGGCATCTCGTTTTCTATGCTGTGGAAGCAATTAAGGGCAGTCCGGTGTCGGTTCGCGCGCAGGAACTTTTTTATCGCGTAGGCTTCCTCGTAGTTATGGGTTTTATGGGGTTTGTACTTTTCAACGACCTCTTTGCCTGCTAGATCACTTCCCGGATATTTGACGGGAAACTGGGTCGCGCTGTGAATTTGGCGAGGCTCTCTACCGCATAAGCACCTCACTGGCCAAAAGCTGTGTAGAGGTGTTAATCAGAAATGAAGTTTTGGAGTGAGGACTGGAAAAGCGTAGTGTTTTGTTTACCATAAGTATTAAATCGCGTGGCATGGATGCCACGCTGGTTGCTTAAGTAAACAGATTTTAACCGCGACGCTTGCTTGTATAGAAAAACCGGCTATTACGGTTGTATCTGTACGTGCATTTCTGGGAAATTCGCCCCGGGGACAGAAAAAACGAAGGTTCGGAAAGCCCATGACGGCAAGTTCTAAATTCTTTGGTGCCGCTTCAGCGCTCGCCATGTCAGTTGCTCTGGTAGCTTCAGGTTCGGCTGCGCTTTCTCTTGCATCGGTCACTGCTGCTCATGCTGCTGTTGTCAATCGCATTGAAGTGCGCGGCAACGCGCGTGTTGATGCGCAGACGGTCCGTGATAATATCGGCATTCAGCCGGGCAAAGCTTTCAACGCCAATGACATTGATGAAGCTGTAAAGCGTCTTTATGCCATGGGCCTGTTCTCTGATGTTCGCATCAACCAGTCCGGCAGCACGCTCGTTGTTCATGTTGATGAGCGCTCGGTCGTCAATAACGTCCTGTTCCAGGGCAACAAGAAGATCAAGGATCCCGATCTGGCGCGTGCAGTTCAGCTCAAGGCGCGTTCGCCTTATGATGCTGCAACCATGGAAGCCGATAAGGAAGCCATCAAGGGTGCCTATGCGCATATCGGACGCAGCGATGCGATCGTGAATGCACGTACCGTTGATCTCGGTCAGGGTCGCGTCAACGTGGTCTACGAGATCACTGAAGGTGGCCGCACTAAGATCGCTGACATTAATTTTGTCGGTAACAATGCTTACGGTTCGCGCCGTCTGCGCGATGTTATTTCCACTAAGCGTTCGAACCCGCTGTCGTGGTTGACCCGTAATGACGTTTACGACGAAGGCCGTTTGCAGGCTGACGAAGAAGCACTGCGTCGTTTCTATTATAACCGTGGTTATGCCGATTTCCGCGTGTTGTCTTCCAATGCGACGCTTGATCCTTCGACCAATGAATACACGATCACCATCAATGTTGATGAAGGTAATCGTTATAACTTTGGTGACGTTTCGGTTGAAAGCACCGTTGAAGGTGTTGATACGCAGGCACTCAATGGCCTCGTAAAGACCCGCTCCGGCAAGGCTTACAGCGCTAAGGAAGTCGAAGACTCAGTGACTGCGATTACTGAAAACGTCGCTGGCAGCGGTTATGCTTTCGCGAAGGTTGAGCCACGCGGCGATCGCAATTTTGAGAACAACACGATCTCGGTTGTTTATAGCGTTGATCAGGGTCCGCGCGCTTATGTTGAGCGCATTGAGATCCGCGGCAACGACAAGACTCGTGATTACGTCATTCGTCGCGAATTCGACATGAATGAAGGCGATGCCTTCAATCAGGTCATGGTTCAGCGCGCAAAGCGTCGTCTTGAAGCGCTTGATTTCTTCCAGACAGTCAACGTTTCGACCGCTCCGGGTGCAGAGCCTGATCAGGTTGTTCTGATTGTTGATGTCGTCGAAAAGTCGACCGGTGAATTCTCCATCGGTGGTGGCTATACAACAGGTGGTGATTCGCCAGGTGCGCAGGTTGAAGCTGCGATTACCGAGCGTAACTTCCTCGGTCGTGGCCAGTTCGTTCGTATCAGCGCGGGTGCTGGTCAGGATGAAATGCGTAACTACGCGCTTTCGTTCACTGAGCCTTATTTCCTCGGTTATCGCATGTCGGCCGGTTTCGACGTATTCCGTCGTTCATACCGCGTCAGCAGTGGTGGTCGTTACGATGTTGAGCAGACAGGTGGAACGATTCGTTTCGGCCTGCCGATCACCGATAACTTCTCGGCTGGTCTGGCGTACAACCTCGTGCAGGAAAAGTATAAGCTTTACACGGATAACGACGGTAACGTTCTAAGTGATTACTATGCGCCAGCACTGATTGAAGCTGCTGATCATAGTCCTTGGATTCGTTCTTCAATCAGCTACTCGCTGACCTATAATTCCATCGATGATATGAAGAACCCGCATGATGGTATTTATGCGAAGTTCAATCAGGAATTTGCTGGTCTCGGTGGCGACGCAAAGTACATCAAGACGACTTTCAAGGGTAACTACTACCAGACTCTTGCTCAGGAAGCCGATATCGTCGGTATGCTGGGTGTAGGTGGTGGTTATATCCACGAATTTGGCAATGATGGTGTCCGTATCTTTGATTTGTTCAAGAACAACTCTGATATGATCCGCGGCTTCAAGTTCAACGGCATTGGTCCTTATCAGGATGCTAACGGAACTAACGGCAACCGTTATTGGCTTGGTGGTACAACGTACTTCAATGCGACAGCTGAAGTGCAGTTCCCAATGCCACTCGTTCCAGATAGCCTTGGCATCCGTGGTGCATTCTTTGCAGACGCCGCAACACTTTATGGTAACAACACGCCAGATATTTCGGGCGACGACAAGAAGATCCGTTCTTCTGTCGGTGTCAGCCTGATGTGGGCGTCGCCATTTGGTCCTCTGCGCTTTGATTATGCGCTTCCTGTTTCGAAGGCTGATTCCGATAAGGTTCAGAATTTCAACTTCGGCGTTTCGACCAAGTTCTAATAGATTTGCCTTTTCCCGGGGCAGACATGCCCCGGGCAAGAAAGTGCTTAGATGGCAGATCCAATTTTCTTCAAGCCTTCTCGTGAACTCACGATCGGCGATATAGCAGATTTCACCGGTGCAAGCCTTCGTAACCCGAAGCTTGCACCGCGTGCTGTTGCTCGCTTGTCTTCGATCAATGATGCAAGTGCGGACGCGCTCGTTTTCGTCGATGGTAAAAAGAATGCTGCAACACTGGCAGGCAAAAAAGCCGCCGCTGTTTTGTGCTCAGAAGATGTTGCTGATAGCGTTCCTTCCGATGTTGCTGTTCTCGTAACAAAGTATCCACAGCGTGACTTTTCATCCGTTGGCCGGATGCTGTTTCCTATTTCTGTACGTCCGCAAAGCTGGCTTGGTGAAACAGGTATTTCACCAGCTGCTTTCATTCATCCTTCAGCTAAAATTGAAGATGGCGTGACAATTGAAGCCGGTGCTTCGATTGGCAAAGATGTAACCATCGGTTCTGGCACGCTGATCGCGGCAACTGCTGTTATTGGTGCCGGCTGCCAGATTGGTCGCGATAGCTATATCGCTCCGGGCGTGGCTGTCCAATTTGCCATGATCGGCAATCGTGTCTCGCTTCATCCCGGTGTTCGTATCGGGCAGGACGGCTTTGGTTATGTTCCGGGTCCACGTGGCCTTGAAAAAGTACCGCAGCTTGGCCGTGTTATTCTTCAGGATGATGTTGAGATTGGTGCAAACACAACGATTGATCGTGGCGCTTTAAGCGACACTTTTATCGGCGAAGGCACCAAGATCGATAACCTCGTGCAGATTGGACATAATGTTCGATTTGGTCGCTTTTGCGTTGTGGCCGCACTTTGCGGCATTTCGGGAAGTGTTGTTATCGGCGATCAGACGATGATCGGCGGTAGTGTAGGGCTTGCCGATCATGTGGTCATCGGATCGCGTGTGCAGATTGCTGCTGGAAGCGGCGTAATGAATGACATACCCGATGGCGAGCGTTGGGGCGGCGTCCCCGCTCGACCTATTAAACAATGGTTCCGCGATATCGCGAATATCCGGAGCATCGGGAAACCAAGAAAGGAGCAATCCTCTGATGAGTGAAGCTAACCAGAAGCTGGAAACTGCAGACATTCAGACTATTATGGGCGCGCTCCCACATCGTTATCCATTTTTGCTGATCGACCGTATCATCGATATTGATGGTGATCAGTCTGCAACTGGCATCAAGAATGTCACGATGAATGAACCGCATTTTACGGGTCATTTTCCAGATAAGCCGATTATGCCGGGCGTTTTGATTATTGAAGCTATGGCGCAAACAGCTGGTGCTATTACGGTTCTTAAAAACGGTTCCGATAAGCCTAGCCTTGTTTATTTCATGACAATTGACAAAGCGAAGTTCCGCCGCCCGGTTGTTCCTGGCGATCAGCTTCACCTTCACGTGAAGAAGATCAAACAGCGCGGAAATATCTCTAAATTTGAGTGCGTAGCTCAAGTTGATGGCGTAAAGGTTGCCGAAGCTGAAGTCGCCGCAATGGTTGGCGTAGCTGAAGAAAAGGCATGAGTACCTCAATGAAAGAAACTTTCATCCATCCTACAGCTCTGGTTGAGCAGGGTGTGGAACTGGGGCAGGGCGTTTCCGTCGGCCCTTTTTGTCATGTTCAGACTGGCGCCGTTATTGGCGATAACTCTGAACTGATGAGCCATGTTGTTATTAGTGATGCTGTGCGTCTTGGTGCGAATGCCAAGGTCTATCCGCATGCAGTTCTGGGTTGCGACCCGCAGAACGGTAAGCACAAGGGTGGGCCAACCACGCTTGTTGTTGGTGATAATTGCCTCGTGCGCGAAGGCGTCACCATGCATCGCGGTTCGGATAGCAGCCGTGGTTTCACAAGCGTTGGCAATAACTGCCAGTTTCTCGCTTATGCGCATGTTGCACATGATTGCGATGTGGGTGATCACGTTACGTTTGCAAACAATGTCATGATCGGCGGTCACGTCGAAATCGGTCACCATGCTATTCTTGGTGGCGGTTCTGCTGTTCACCAGTTTACGCGCGTTGGCCATCATGCTTTTGTTGGCGGTATGGCCGCTCTCGCGCATGATCTCATTCCTTACGGAAGCGCAATTGGTAATCACGCTTATCTTGGCGGTCTGAATATTATCGGCATGAAGCGTTCCGGTATGCAGCGCAAAGACATCCATAATCTGCGCCATGCCGTACATATGCTGTTTGATCGCAGCAAACCGGTGCGTGAGCGCGCACAGGATGTGTTGAACGCGTTTCCTGATTCGGATGGCGTGGCAGATCTTATTTCTTTCATCATGGTGGAAAATAAGCGCGCTTATTGCACGCCACCGCTGGGTTCATCCATAGGCGGAGCCATGAATGACGGTGACGACGATTGATAGCGGGGCTGGTCCTATAACGAGTAAGCGCACTGCCATCATTGCTGGTAACGGTCTTTTGCCAATCAAAGTGGCTGAAGCTTTAAAGGCGGATGGAAATCCGCCTTTTCTGCTTCCACTGCGTGGCGAAGCTGATGCCTCGCTGTACGAGTATGAACATCAGGAAATCGCTGCGGTTGATTTTGGCATGCTTATTCGTGCGATGCGAACTGCTGGCGTAAGCCAGGTCGTACTCGCAGGCGGACTTCGCAACCGCCCACATCTGAGCGATTTGAAGCTGAATTTGCCAACGATAAGAGCGATGCGTTATGTGCTCGTTGCTCTGGGACAGGGCGATGATGCGTTGTTGCGCGCTTTCATGCGTTTGCTTGAGCGCTATGGTTTCAGCATGGTCGGCGCACACGAAGTTGTGCCGGAATTGTTGTCACCGATACCGCCGCGCAACATTACGCGTATCACGCCTGACGCTCGCGAGCGGAGAAATATAGCGCTTGCGATGGAAGCAGCACTTCGCCTTGGTGAATTAGATGTCGGGCAGGGCGCAATTGCTGCCGGTGGACGTGTCGTGGCTCTCGAAGGTGCCGAAGGTACCGATCAGATGATCGAGCGCGTGCGTGAACTTCGTCAGGCGGGACGTATCTCTAAACGCGGCGGCGTGCTTGTTAAAATGGCGAAGCCACGGCAAGATGAGCGGGCTGATTTGCCGGCTATCGGCGTATCAACGGTTGAGAATGCAGCGAGGGCAGGACTTTCGGGAATTGTGATTGAAGCAGGCCGAACCTTCATTCTGGGTCTTGGTGAAACCATGGCTGCAGCCAATGAAAAAGGCCTCTTTATCGAAACGATTAGTCGAAGCACAAAGGACACGACAGGGTGAGTAAAACCAGCCGGCCATTGAAAATAGCAATCGTGGCCGGAGAAGAGTCCGGCGACCTTCTTGGTGCTGATCTCGTTGATGCTCTGCGCAGACAGACGGACAAGCTTGTCGATATCATTGGCGTTGGTGGCGAGCATTTGGGCGAGCGCGGCCTAAAGACATTTTTCGATCCTCATGAGATCGCACTTATGGGCCTCGGTGCGATTTTAAAAAATCTTCCGGGACTTCTGCTCCGCATTCGGCAAACCGCAAAGCGGATTATTGCAGAGAAGCCTGATTGCGTTTTGTTGATCGACAGCCCGGAATTTACACATCGCGTAGCAAAGAAAATACGTGCTGCCGATCCATCTATCCCGATTGTCAAATATATCGCGCCCAGTGTTTGGGCATGGCGTCCGCAACGTGCAAAAGCGATGCGTGCTTATGTCGATCACGTGTTGACGATTTTGCCGTTCGAAGTTGAGGTCATGAAGCGGCTTAATGGTCCGCAATCGACTTATGTTGGCCATCGGTTGAGTAGTTACGCGCCTATTTTAAAGGTGCAGGCAGCGCAGCGTACACTCGAGGTGAATCGCTGGAGTGACGATTCACGGTGTTTATTGCTGATGCCTGGTTCGCGCCGTGGTGAAGTTGAAATGCTGATGGAGCCATTTGGCAAAGCAGTTGCAGAACTTTCTACACGTATCGAAAAGCTTGAAATTATTTTGCCAACGTTGCCACGCATTGAAGAAATGGTGCGTGAGCTTTCTAAGGATTGGCCAGTCAAGCCGCTTATCGTCACTGGTGATGAAGCCAAGTGGGATGCTTTTGCACGCGCCGATGCAGCGCTGGCTGCGTCCGGTACAGTTTCGCTAGAGCTGGCTCTGTCTCATATTCCGACAGTTCTGTCTTATAAGGCTGACTGGTTTGTGCGGCAGTTCTTGGCATCTAAAATTACAATCTGGAGTGCCGCTCTTCCAAATATCATTGCTGATGCGCCAGTTGTGCCTGAGTTTTTCAACGAATCCGTGAGGCCGGGTAATCTGGCGCGCTACATTGAACAGCTCATGCAAAAGAGTGCATCGCGACAGGCTCAGATTGATGGGTTTGATAAGGTGACGTCGATTATGGCGACCGAACGGCCTTCTGGCGAGATCGGTGCGAAGGTATTGCTTGATTTGGCTGAAAACGGCAGGAAACGTTGAGTTATTAAAATTAAGACAAACAAAAACCCCGGCGATTTGCCGGGGTTTTCTTTTGTACAATGATTACTTGCGCTTTGCAGTTGGTACGTAGTCGCGTTCTGGCGCACCTGTGTAAAGCTGGCGCGGACGGCCGATCTTCTGCTGAGGATCTTCGATCATTTCCTTCCACTGCGCGACCCAGCCGACGGTGCGTGCGAGTGCGAACAGAACAGTGAACATTTCGGTTGGGAAACCGAGTGCCTTCAGCGTAATGCCCGAGTAGAAGTCGATGTTTGGATAGAGCTTCTTCTCGATGAAATATTCATCGGTCAGAGCAATGCGTTCCAGTTCCAGCGCAACATCAAGAAGCGGATCGTCCTTGATGCCGAGTTCGCCAAGAACTTCATGGCAGGTCTTCTGCATGATCTTAGCGCGTGGATCGTAATTCTTGTAAACGCGATGACCGAAGCCCATCAGACGGAACGGGTCGTTCTTGTCCTTAGCGCGTGCGATGAATTCTGGAATGCGGTCAACAGAGCCGATTTCAGCAAGCATGTTGAGCGCTGCTTCATTCGCACCGCCATGTGCAGGTCCCCAAAGGCAAGCAACACCAGCAGCGATACATGCAAATGGATTTGCACCCGACGAACCAGCAAGACGAACGGTCGAGGTCGATGCGTTTTGTTCGTGATCGGCGTGCAGGATGAAGATGCGGTCCATAGCGCGAGCGAGAACCGGATTGACCTTGTAATCGTCGCAAGGCACTGCAAAGCACATATGCAGGAAGTTTGCTGCGAAATCGAGGTCGTTCTTCGGATACATGAACGGCTGGCCGATGTGGTACTTATAGGCCATTGCAGCAAGGGTAGGCACCTTTGCGATCAGGCGGATCGAAGCAACCATGCGCTGATGCGGATCGGTGATATCGGTCGAGTCGTGATAGAACGCCGACATTGCGCCCACGCAGCCCACGATAACCGCCATTGGATGCGCGTCACGACGGAAGCCGCTAAAGAACTTCGTCATCTGCTCGTGCACCATCGTGTGACGTGTCACGCGATAATCGAAATCAGCCTTCTGGGTCGCTGTTGGCAGTTCGCCGTAAAGCAGCAGATAGCAAGTTTCGAGGAAGTCACCATGTTCAGCAAGCTGATCAATCGGATAGCCACGATAGAGCAGCACACCTTCATCACCATCGATATAGGTGATCTTGGATTCGCAAGAAGCAGTCGAGGTGAAACCTGGATCGTAGGTGAAGGCATTCGCATTCTTGTAAAGTGGACCGATGTCAACGACGTCCGGCCCGACAGTGCCTTGTCGTACAGGCAGGTCGAACGTTTTGCCGTCGAGGGTAAAGCTAGCTGTCTTATCTGACATCGTGTTTCCTTTCGTGTCCACTTTTGCTGCCCATGGCAGCTGAAATTTTAATCGTCTCTATAACTTGTCTTCTCAACTTCTACAGGTTTCGCACTTTCGCGCGAAACCGATTTTTCAACGCATTATCCAAACGATTTCGACCGCCAAACTATCCCAATGATTTCGCGATGCAATGCGTATTTTGGTCTAATTAAGCCAGTTTTGTCACGTCAGCGTGAATGCTAACAGTTCAAACGATTTGATCTTTTACACGTGCAAGCGACTCTTCGCGACCAAGCACGAACAGAACATCGAATACACCCGGAGATGTCGCACGGCCAGTGAGCGCTGCGCGCAATGGTTGCGCAACCTTCCCAAGTTTGAGGCCAATAGTTTCTGCGTGTGCCCGAACCGCTGCATCGAGCGCTTCAACAGTCCATTCGCCGACTGATTCTAGATGCGGTAGGACACCTTTAAGAATTTCACGACCTTCATCATTGAGCAGGGATGCCGCTTTTTCGTCAAATGCAAGAGGACGCTTGGCGAAAATAAACTTCGCGCCATCTGCGAGCTCGACCAGTGTCTTCGCACGATCTTTCAGACCCGGCATGGCTGTCAGAAGCTGTGCACGTCCCTTTTCGTCAAGCGACGCTTCCAGTTCTTTGCCACCTTCGATTTCAGGCAGTACAGCGATCAATGCGTCAAACAGAGCCTTATCATCGCTGGCGCGCATATAAACGCCGTTGATGGCTTCCAGCTTCTGGAAGTCAAAACGCGCAGCACCCTTATTGATGTCGGTCACGTCGAACCATTCAATCATCTGCTCGGTCGACATGATTTCATCGTCGCCGTGGCTCCAGCCAAGGCGAACGAGATAGTTACGCAGTGCTTCCGGCAGGTAGCCCATCGCGCGATAAGCATCGACGCCAAGTGCACCATGACGCTTCGAAAGCTTGGCGCCATCCGCACCATGAATGAGCGGAATGTGCGACATCTGCGGGACTTCCCAGCCCATACCGTCATAAATCACGGTCTGGCGGGCAGCATTTGTCAGGTGGTCATCACCGCGGATGATGTGCGTAACGCCCATATCGTGATCGTCAACGACAACCGCGTGCATATAGGTTGGGTTGCCATCGGAACGAAGAATGATGAAATCATCGAGATCCTTGTTTGGGAAGCGGACATCGCCCTGCACCGCGTCGCGAACGACGGTTTCACCATCGCGAGGGGCTTTAATTCGGATAACTGGCTTTACGCCTGCAGGTGCTTCCGATGGATCACGATCGCGCCAGCGGCCATCATAGCGTGGTGGACGGCCTTCAGCGCGTGCTTTTTCGCGCATGTCTTCAAGTTCTTCGGGTGTTGCGTAACAATAGTAAGCTTTGCCGGTCGCAACGAGTTCTTCTGCTACTTCGCGGTGACGCGGTGCGCGCTTGAACTGTGAAATTGGTTCACCGTCCCAATCCAGACCAAGCCAGGTCAGGCCATCAAGAATGGCGGCGGTGGCTGCTTCGGAAGAACGCTCACGATCTGTATCTTCGATGCGTAGCAGCATCTTGCCGCCCGTATGCTTCGCATAGAGCCAGTTGAAAAGAGCCGTGCGGGCTCCGCCAATATGCAGATAACCCGTGGGCGAAGGGGCAAAACGGGTGACGACCGGTTTCGACATAACAGCTCCACTGTGTCAGAGCCTCGTTGAATTGCGGCAGGAAGCCGAGCGCGAGGCAGAATTTTGAATATGTAGTGCCCGTTTTCTCACAGTCCACGGGCGATAAGGACTCTCATTGCGAGAACCCTCTCGATTTTGATTGTGGTTCATGTAGCATAGGCAGCACGGTGTGCAAGCGTTTCCCAATTCTTTCGCACCGTTGGGACGTGCTTCTTTAGATGAAGCGCGGGCACTTTTGCAGTCAAGCGGGGGCATGACGGGCATAAGGGAAAGACAAGAGGTCAGCGAGCGGGCATTTGTCAAAGACATGCCTGAAGGTCTTGCGCGTGCCTTGCTTCCCGAACCGTGGTTACCAAACGAACGAGCTGACATTTATCCCGTCGCTTTACCGGGAAGGAAACTGACACCTTTCGAGCGTGTGCGGGAACTGCCGAGTAGTTCACGTCAGCTTTTCATTGCAGCGCTCAGTCGTGAAATAGGGCGCGGAATATTTTTTCTTCTTTTTCCCGTTTTTATGGGTTTGGGAGCTGTCGTCTATTTCACGCTCTCTTATGAGCCTGAATGGTTGCCCATTTTGTCTGTTATTGTGGCTGTTTGTTTAATACGGTTTTTATTCCGAAAATATTTCCTCGTATCACAAGCAGTAACACTCGTGTTGGCGGTATTATTGGGGATAGTTGCGGGAAAGTTCGAGACTGAACGACGAAGTACGCAATTGTTAGGTTCTGAGGTCGCAACGCGTATCACTGGCAGAGTTGTCGGCTTAGAATATCGCGATAACGGCAGTTGGCGTGTGACGCTCGAATTGCTTGAAACGCAAAGACCCAAACTTCGCTATTCGCCGCAACGCATCCGGATTACCGCGCGTGATATACCAGCCAAAACGGAAATTGGCAGCGGCTTGACTGGTTTCGCTCGCTTGCGTGTACCTTCTGGCCCTGTTCGACCAGGAAACTACGACTTTGCCTTTCATGCTTATTTCGGAGGGATAGGAGCGAATGGCTTCTTTTTGGGAACACCGAAAGTCGCTGATGTGCCAGCGCCAAGTGAGATATTTGCTAAAATTTCGGGCGCTATCGCCCAATTACGGGTGCATGTTTCTGAACGTATTGCGGAAGTGCTTTCAGGCGAGGATGGGAGTGTTGCTGCCGCGCTGATCGCCGGAGAACGAGCGGGGATAAGTGAAGAAACAAATGAGGATCTGCGCAAAGCGGGTCTCGCGCATATCTTGTCCATTTCCGGTTTACATATGGTGTTGGCTGCGGGTGTCGTGATGATGTCATTGCGATCAATATTCGCACTCGCGCCAGCGTTTAGTGCCAGATATCCGGTCAAAAAAATCGCTGCATTTCTCTCGCTTCTAAGCTGCACGTTCTATCTGGCAATGTCAGGTGCTGACGTCGCTGCACAACGAAGCTATGTGATGATTGTTGTGATGCTCTGCGCGTTGTTGGCGGACCGTGCGGCGATCAGTATGCGCAATTTGGCGATTGCCTCAGTGGCAATGATTGCAATCTCCCCGCATGAAATTCTGGGGCCAAGCTTTCAAATGTCGTTTTCAGCCACCGCAGGCCTGATTGCAGCATTTGCTTGGTGGAGCGATAGGAAATCTCGTAAACAAACAGCGATTGAAGATCGTCGCGCCAAGCCGCGCGGGATCGTTTCAAAAATGCTTATACCAGCTGTCGCGACGGGAGCGACGTCTATTGTTGCCGGTGTGGCCAGCGGAATTTTTGCAGCCTATCATTTCAATAATACGGCTCCGTTTGGACTCGTTGGCAACGTATTGGCGCTACCCGTTATCTCTATATTGGTTATGCCATTCGCAGTGTTGAGCCTGTTATTGATGCCGCTGCATCTCGATTGGCTACCATTGCAGATTATGGGCTTTGGCGTTTTACTGGTGAGACATATTGCAAGTTTTGTCGCCAGCTTTTCGCCAGATGGTAATCCGGGTGTTATGCCAGCAAGCACGCTTATTCTCTGGACACTGGCGCTTGTTATAGCGGTTGTGTTTACAACAAGGATGCGATGGTTGGCGTTACCGTTCGTAGTGATCGGACTTGCCATATTTATAAGAACACCGCTGCCAGATGTTCTTGTGAGTGAAGATGCGAAATTTGTGGCTGTTCGGCTGCCCGATGGAAATTTTGCGGTCAACCGTAGCAGGCCTCCAAAATTTACTGCGCAAAACTGGCAGACGGCCTATCTGATTAAAGAGTTTATTCCGCCGCAGGTGGTAAAAAAACAGAGCCCAATATCAGCTGAGGAAGCCTTTGTTTGCGAAGAAGGCTTGTGCACGATCCCGCTGCGGGACGGTAGAATGCTGTCTTATACCGCAGATGAAGGAATGAAAGAGGTTGCCTGCAACATTGGTGATGTCGTCATTCTTGCTATAGCCGGAAAGGAACTGAGCTGTGAGCGTTCCAATGTTTTGATGGTTGACCGACAGGAACTAGCCTTAAAAGGCACCTTGGAGCTCAGGCTGGGGTATAAGCTGCTACGTGTAAGCGCTTCTGCGATCAACTATGACGAAAACGGTATTACGCAAGAGAATAAAATTTACCGCTTCGCCCGAACCAAGACGACTAATTTAGCCGGCTACACTGATCAATTGACCTTTTCGGTCGATGCGCCAACGCGCCCGTGGCATTTGCATCGTCTCTATTCGCGAGCGGCGAGGGGGCTTCCTGATCGCGAATATCAAAAGAGAGCAGGCATTGAGAAAAGCAAAGCTTACGACGCGACACAAAACCTTACAGAATTCTCAGAGCCGCTTTAATTCATCGCACTGCTTAAGAGGAATCACAGTGAGCTGCACGTTTCCTCAAAATGCAGTCATTTAATAGCGCCGGATGAGACCGATTAGCTTACCCTGCACCCGCACACGATCTGGACCGAAAATGCGTGTTTCATAAGCGGGGTTAGCTGCTTCCAGAGCAATAGACGCACCTTTGCGACGGAAGCGCTTCAATGTTGCTTCCTCATCATCGACGAGTGCGACAACGATTTCTCCCGGATTGGCTGTCTCGCCGCGCTTAATGATGACGGTGTCGCCATCAAAAATTCCGGCCTCAATCATCGAGTCGCCTTTGACTTCCAGCGCATAATGCTCGCCAGCGCCCAGCATTTCGAGTGGCAGGCTGATAGAATGTGTTTGATTTTGAATTGCTGAGATTGGCACACCTGCTGCAATTCGCCCCATCATCGGTATGGAAACAGTCGCGGGAGCGTCATCATTTGCCGTAACAGGGGCAGGACGTACCGGCGGTGGTGGAGCTTTGCCGAGGCTTCCTTCGATGACACTTGGGGCGAACTTCTTTTGCGCGTTCAAGCCCGGAGCAATTGAATCTGGCAGGCGAAGAACTTCCAGCGCACGAGCGCGGTTGGGAAGCCGTCTGATAAAACCACGCTCTTCCAACGCCGTAATAAGGCGATGAATGCCCGATTTTGAAGCCAAATCGAGAGCCTCTTTCATCTCGTCAAACGACGGAGGGATGCCCGTCTCTTTAAGACGTTCATGAATGAACAGCAGAAGCTCGTGCTGTTTACGGGTCAACATGCGCTATACCCTCCGGACCAGAATCAAATAAAAACAAAACCAGAACGAACCCTATATGTTCCAGTCTTGTTCCGCAATGGTTTTAAAATGATTAATGGTCGAGAGAAGGGGCTGAGTTCTTTACAGCATCAAGATTGTGCAGGCATCGCCAGCGTCTGCTGCCGGGGCATGCTCATCCCGGATTAGCAATGCTTGAGAGCGAGCCAGTGCCGAAAGCATCGACGAATCCTGAACGGGGAAAGGTGTTGCAATCAGTGTGCCGTCAGATGCCTGACTAACGGTCGAGCGTACATAGTCGCGCCGGTGATCATTGGCTTTCATCGCCTCACCGAGCTTGGCTGGGCGTATATCTGCGTTCAGCTGCGTGCCGGAAAGTTTGGCGACAAGTGGGCGCAGATAAACAAGGCTGCATACAAGGCTGGAAACCGGATTTCCCGGAAGCCCGATAACATGCACTGTTTTGTCAGAAACTGTTTTGCGCCCATACATCAGCGGTTTACCGGGGCGCATTGCGATTTTCCAGAAATCGAGATCAACACCACAATTCTTTAAAGCGCCGTGAACGTAATCGCGATCTCCAACGGATGCGCCACCAATCGTCACCAGAATGTCGATGCCATCTGCAAAAGCTTCGCTGATTGCTGTTTCTATTTTGGCCGGATCATCAATGATGATGCCCATATCTTTCGGCTCACCACCTGCACGACGAACGATTTCCGCAATGCCGACACTGTTAGAGGCGACGATCTGGTCAGGGCCGGGGATTATTCCGGGCCGAACAAGTTCATCGCCGGTAGCGAGTATTGCGATACGCGGCTGACGAAACACTGAAATTTTTGCATTGCCGCTCGCTGCTGCAAGCGAAAGCGCTGGCGCATCAAGAGAACGACCGATTGGTAGCACCACGTCGCCGGGCGCAAAATCGAGGCCAGCGCGACGGATATGGCGGCCTACGTCTAATCCCTCACGAATCTTGAGCTTTTCACCTGATCGTTCAGTATCTTCCTGAATAACAATACTATCAGCACCAGTGGGCATGGGTGCGCCGGTAAAAATGCGTACGGCTTCGCCTCGTTTGAGCGCGCCTTCAAAGCGTTTGCCGGCAGCTGATTCGCCGATGACAATGAACTCAAGGGGATAGTTGATGCGTTCGGGCGCGATTATCGCATAGCCATCCATCGCCGAGCAATCAAAGGGAGGCTGTTGTAGTTTAGCCTGAACGTTTTCTGCAACGACCCGTCCGCCCGCCTCAAAAAGCGAGATTGTCTCTGTTCCATGCGGTTGAGCACTACTCAGAATGCGTGCAAGGGCTTCATCGACCGGTAACAGCGACATGGGGTTTCCTCTTGTCTGGATAATCAGGCTTTCCAGTCGCCCGACTTGCCGCCGCTTTTTGCCGAAACGCGAATATCGGTAATTTCCATATGGCGATCCACAGCTTTGGCCATGTCATAGATTGTCAGGCAGGTGACCGAAACGGCAGTCAGTGCTTCCATTTCAACGCCGGTACGACCTTTTAGTTTTGCGGTCGCAGACACGCGCAAGCCGGGCAGGGTTTGGTCGGGTTCGATCTCGACGGACACTTTGGTGAGCATCAGCGGATGACAGAGCGGAATAAGATCAGCGGTCTTTTTCGCCGCCATAATGCCAGCAAACCGTGCTGTGCCAATGACATCGCCTTTGGCTGCATTGCCGTCCAGAATGAGCGCCAGCGTTTCTGGCTTCATTCTGACAGCACCTTCGGCAGTCGCCACGCGGTCTGTCTCTGCCTTGTCGCCAACATCGACCATATGGGCGGCACCAGTCTGGTCGATATGGGTGAGCTTTGCCGTCATTATTTATGCCTTGCCAGTCAGAAGTTCGCGGGTGGCGCTGGCCACATCATCTTTGCGCATCAAGCTTTCGCCAATCAGGAATGTGCCAATATTCGACTTTTCGAGGCGCAGACAGTCATCATGGCTGAAGATGCCACTTTCGCCGACGAGGAGACGGTCCGAAGGTACCATTTTTGCAAGACGCTCTGAAACGGCGAGGTCGAGTTCGAAGGTACGCAGATTGCGGTTATTGACACCAACAAGACGCGATGAAAGTTTCAACGCGCGTTCGGTTTCTTCTTCGTCATGCACTTCAATCAGCGCATCCATGCCAAGCTCAAAGGCGGTTTCTTCAAGCGCTTTGGCGACATTGTCATCCACGCTTGCCAGAATGATCAGAATGCAATCCGCACCCCAACTGCGCGCTTCATAGACCTGATAAGTGTCGAACAGGAAATCCTTGCGCAGCGCAGGCAGTGAGCAAGCGTTGCGTGCGGCGGTAAGAAACTCCGGTGCGCCTTGAAACGAAGGTGTATCTGTCAGAACTGAAAGACAGGCCGCACCACCATCTTCATAGGCTTTTGCCAATGCGGGTGGATCAAAATCCGGACGGATAAGACCTTTTGACGGGCTTGCCTTCTTGATCTCGGCAATAAGAGCAAACTTGTTGGCAGCGCGCTTTGCTTCGAGTGCTTTGAGAAAACCACGCGTTGCTGGTTGATCCTTGGCCCGTGCCTTTACTTCATCAAGTGGAAGGCACGCCTTTGCAGCAGCGATTTCTTCGCGCTTATAGGCTTCAATTTTCCGCAGAATGTCGGTGGACATAATGTGATCCTCTCCGTCAGAGCGGCTTGTCGTTTGATACAGCGATAACTTTTTGCAGAACGGCCAGCGCCGCACCGCTATCGATTGATTGCGCGGCGAGTGCGATGCCGTCTTTAATGTCTTTTGCTTTACCGGAAATCACCAGAGCTGCACCGGAATTCAGCAGTACAATGTCACGATAGGCATTCTGTGCGCCTTCAAGCACTGCAAGCAGTGCCTTGGCGTTAACTTCCGCATCGCCACCTTTGAGTTCAGACATATCGACGCGACGAAGCCCGACATCTTCCGGCTGAAGCTCAAATGTGCGGATCGTACCGTTTTCAAGCGCTGCAATTTTTGTGGTGCCAGCGGTGGTCATTTCGTCAAGGCCATCGCCATAGACGACCCAAGCGGTTTCTGAACCCAGAGCTTGGAGGACTTCCGCCAGTGGCTCTACCCATTCGGCAGAGAATACGCCAACGAGTTGGCGCTTTACGCTAGCCGGATTTGAAAGCGGGCCGAGAAGATTAAAAATTGTGCGGGTGCCAAGTTCGACACGCGAGGGCCCCACATGCCGCATTGCAGAATGATGCATCGGCGCGAACATGAACCCGAGACCAGCTTCATTAATGCTGCGCCCAATAGTATTTGCATCGGCCTCGATGTTGACGCCCAGCGCTGCCAAAGCGTCGGCAGCACCTGATTTTGATGAAAGTGCGCGATTGCCGTGTTTTGCAACTGGCACGCCTGCGCCCGCAACGACGATGGCAGAGCAGGTCGAAACATTGTAGGAGCCGGACTGATCGCCACCGGTGCCAACAATATCGACCGCATCTTCTGATCCTGAAACAGGCAGCATGCGGGAACGCATGGAAGCAACAGCGCCGGCAATCTCCGGCACTGTTTCACCACGAACACGCAAGGCCATCAGGAAGCCACCGATCTGCGAAGGAGTGGCCTGACCGGACATCATAATGTCGAAGGCTGCTTTAGAATCCTCGAACGACAGTGGTGTGCCGGTGGCAGCCTTGGCGATATAGGGTTTTAAGTCAGCCATTCTCTTATGTCCGCCGCTTATCAGAATGCCAGTGCGTTGTTGATGGCAGTCTGGTTGATCTTGACCGGATACTGCTTCTGCAACTCACCAACCAGCTGTTCGAGAACATCGTCGGTCAGCGTGCTTGCAAGATAGGTCTGCTGGTCTTCCGGAATGGCTTCTGGGCCAGCAGCGGTCGGCTCGGTCACTTCAATCACTTTGAAGAGAAGCTGTCCGTCATTGGAAACAGCGCCCGCGGTGCCTGTGTGGTTAAGCGGGCCGCGGAATACCTGTGCGGTTGCGGCAGAGCCGAAATCCGCATCATTGGTATTGCGTGTGATGCCGCGCTTGGTCTGCTTTTCGACGCCTGCACTTGCTGCGATGGCGTCGAGTGTTTCACCGCCATCAAGACGTTTTTTCAATTCCGCCATGCGATCATTGAGACGCTTAACTGCTTCTTCGCCCTTCCATGCCGCTGTAACCTTTTCCTTGACTTCATCAAGTGTGCGGTCACGCGCTGGTGTGGTTCCATCAACCTGATACCAGAGATAACCAGAGTTTCCGAGCGTCAGCGCATCATTGTCAAAACCCTGATCGGCCTGAAATACAGCAGCAAGAAGCGCTTCCGAGTTTGGCAACTCAAGAGCTTTACCAGCCAGATCATTTCCTTCGTCGTCAACAGCTTCAATCGTCACAGCCTTGAGGCTTAGAGCCTTGGCAACATCTGTCATGCTGCCACCTTCGGAGCGCTGCTGTTCGTATGAGTCGTGAATGCCGCCGATGCTGCTGATTGCGATATTGGTCGCTACAGTGTCGCGAATTTCTTTTTCGACTTCCGAAAGTTCTTTGACGCTTGCTGGATTAACCGTCGTAACGCGAAGAATAACAGGGCCGAATGCACCCTTTACAACATCACTGACGCCACCTTCGTTAAGTGCAAATGCTGCATCCGCAATGACGGAATCAGGAAGAGCAGTTTTTTCAAAAGTGCCGAGTACGAGATCGCTTTCGCTCTTGCCCTGTTCTTTGCCGATATCGACAAAGCTGGTGCCAGCTGCGATTTTTTCGTGCGCGGCTTTGGCAGCTGCTTCATCTGCAAAGTTAAGCTGTTCGATTGTGCGGGTTTCAGTTGTGCTGAAACGGCTTTTGTTCTTTTCGTAATATTCTTTAATTTCGTCCTGCGTGACGGCCGCCGGATCGGTAATATCTGAAGGCTCAAGCTTCACATAGGTAATCTTGCGGTATTCTGGTGCTTTATATTCGTCCTTGTGCGCATCAAAATAAGTCTTGAGCGCTTCATCCGAAGGGGCAGGGACCGCATCGGCTTTTTCTGCTGGAATAGTAATGTAGTCGGCACTGCGGCTTTCACCCTGATAAAGGGCCAATGCCTTCAGCATGGTGTTTGGCATTTTCAGGCCGTCGGTGGAAGCTTCGACAACTTGCTGGCGACGAGCAACTTTCGCGCGGTTATCGAGGTAATCCTGTGGGCGAATGTTCGACTGGCGTAGAACTGCATCAAACTGGGCGCGGCTGAAGTTGCCGCTTGCATCCTGAAATGACGGATCTTCGCCGGTCAGACGTGCGATGCCATCCTTGGAAAGGCCGAGCTGCATGTTGCGGGCTTGTTCATCAAGAACGACACCGGCTGCGAGCTGTGCCAGAACCTGCTGGTCAACGCCGAGCTGCTGAGCCTGTTCACGATTGAGCCGCTGGCGGAACTGCTGTGAAAGGCGCATCAGCTGCTGTTCATAGGCAAAACGATAGTCAGTCGTGCTGACTTTTGAACTGCCAGCGCTGATGGCTGAATCAACTTCCATTTCGCCCTGGAAAGCATCCGTAATACCCCAAGCCGCAAAGCTGAGGACGAGCAGGCTAAGAAGAAGCTTAGCAACCCAGGATTTGGCGGCATCACGCATACTGTCGAGCATTGGAAACCCTTTAAGAACAAAACAAAGCCCGGCTATCTGTAAAGATAAGCCTTGTGAGGGGATAACCTTAACAAAGGTTCCGATGCAAGTTCTCATTGTGCGCAGAGCACCAAGAACGTTGCATTGCTGTGCGAATACGCTTAGTCAGTGGCAAAATTTGGCGCTGCTTACATAAAGTTGAGCGGTTTGCTGTCGTTCAAGGCGAGGAGAATGACATGACTCCGGGAATCCGTCCGCTGGTTGCTGGCAACTGGAAAATGAATGGTACGGGAGAATCTCTAACCGAACTGCGCGCGATTGCTGCGGGTTTGAGTTCTGATCTTGGCCGTAAACTGGATGCCGTGATCTGTGTTCCAGCAACGTTGCTTTCACGCGCAGCGGAAACGCTTGAAGGCGAGACAGTCGGTCTCGGCGGACAGGATTGTCATGCGAAGATATCTGGCGCTCATACGGGCGATGTTTCGGCACAAATGCTCAAAGAAGCTGGTGCAAGCCATGTCATTCTTGGTCACTCGGAGCGCCGCACCGATCACCGTGAAGCGAGCGAGCTAGTGCGCAGCAAAACGGAAGCCGCATGGGCAGCCGGTCTTGTTGCGATTGTCTGCGTTGGTGAAACGGCTGATGAGCGCAAGGCAGAGCGGACCCTTGATATTATTGGCGGACAGCTCGCGGTATCTCTTCCTGAAGGTGTAAATGCTGAAAATACGATTGTTGCATATGAGCCTGTCTGGGCTATCGGCACAGGTTTGACACCAACTGTTCAAGATGTTCGGACTGCTCATGCATTCATGCGTGAAAAGCTGACCGAACGTTTTGGTGCAAACGGTGCACATCTCCGTCTTCTATATGGCGGATCGGTGAAAGCATCAAATGCCTTGGAATTGCTGAGCGTTCCAGACGTTGATGGTGCTTTGGTTGGTGGAGCCAGCTTGAAAGCCACAGACTTTCTCGCCATATGCGAAACATATCGCAATTTGTGACAAGTGTTTGCGTCCTTTAATCAATATCGGGCGCGGGGCTTGGTTTATGACGCAATAGCGTGTAAAGAGCCGCTCTATCTATTTGTATCATCGCTAACCGGGCGCCTGTTTTAGTGCCGTTTCGGTTAAGCATAAGTCCAGAGATATAAAGACCTTAACCTATGCAGACCATAGTCATTGTCATTCATTTGTTGATCGTTTTGGCGCTTGTTGGCGTTGTGCTCATCCAGCGTTCCGAAGGCGGCGGCCTTGGTATCGGCGGTGGTTCGGGCTTTATGACGGCTCGCGGCGCGGCAAACGCGCTGACCCGCACAACAGCTATTCTTGCGATTGGCTTTTTCATCACTTCGCTGGCGCTCGGCATTATGGCGCGTTATGGCGAAAAGCCGACCGACATTCTGAACCGTATCCCTGCCGCTGGTAGCACGCAAAATGCGCCTGCTGGTGGAACTGGTACGGGTGGCGGCATCCTTAATCAGCTCGGTGGCGAATCTTCGCGTACCAATGAAGCGGAAACACCTGCTTCGGGCGAAGCTCCTGCACCCGTTCAGCCTGACAGCACCCAGCCACAGGCACCGCAGGTTCCAAGCTCCCAGTAAGATCATCTGAGTTTCCAGATTTTTTAAAAGGCCGGTCTGTTTTCAGATCGGCCTTTTTATTTTGGTAATAAGCACCCAAAGTGTTGCACACAGGCAATAGCGATCATCGAATCGTGATGTATTGGCGGTCTGGATAATTGAGTAATTTTGCTGATTAACGTATTGGGTTGAAAAACCTGAACGCGATGTTGCGGCAGGTATTTTCCGCTTACGTCTGGTTTCGGGAACTAATCATGTCTCCACGTTTTATTTTGATGGCTGGTATTGCAAGCCTCTGCATCGGTCTTTCAGGCCAGAGCTTCGCCGCTGGTGCTGCTGGCGCAGAAGCTGAGCTTGATGCTGCTGCGACTGCTGTGCAACAGGTTGCTGTTGCAAGCGATACCACTGCAAAGCCTGCCAAGAAGAAAAAGAAAACCGCTTCGAATGCAGGTGCTGCGAAAAAGGTTGGCCTTAATCGCTACAACATCGATCCACGCTATCAGGCGCAGACCGTTTCGTTCACTGGCTATGAGCCAGGTACGATCGTGATCGATCCGTCGAAGTATTTCCTTTATCTCGTCGAAAGCTCGGGCAGTGCACGCCGCTACGGGATTGCTGTTGGTAAAGTTGGCCTCGAATTCAAGGGAACTGCGAACATCAACGCTAAGCGCGAATGGCCACGCTGGATTCCGACCAAAGAAATGATTGAGCGTAATCCTACGCAGTACGGTCGTTATAAAAATGGCATGGATGGCGGTCCGGGCAACCCGTTGGGTTCGCGCGCCATGTATCTGTTTCAGGGCAACAAAGATACTTACATCCGTATTCATGGCACGACTCAGCCATGGACAATCGGAAGCCCTGCTTCCAACGGTTGTTTCCGTATGACCAACGAAGACGTCATGGATCTCTATGACCGCGTTGGTATGGGCGCAAAAGTCGTCGTCCTCTGATTTTTTTGTAAACTACCCGAAAGGCCGGGATTTTCCCGGCCTTTTTTCGTGCGCGTATCAATTTAGATAACATGTTACGAACAGAACTAAACTCGGTGGAAGCGTCCGATTTTCTCGCATGCAATGCATTTCGGGCGCGATTTTGATGGAAAAAACATTGATTCCCATTTTTTTAGTGGCGGAATCAATCAGAAGGGTCTAACGACATAAGCCCATGGCGCGATATGTATTCATCACAGGCGGCGTGGTTTCTTCCCTCGGAAAAGGCATTGCCGCAGCAGCATTGGCTGCACTCCTTCAGGCACGTGGTTACCGCGTGCGTATCCGTAAACTCGACCCTTATCTGAACGTCGACCCCGGCACGATGTCGCCTTACCAGCATGGTGAGGTGTTCGTCACTGACGATGGTGCCGAAACAGACCTTGATCTGGGCCATTACGAGCGGTTCACCGGTCGTCCTGCTAATCAGCGGGATAATATTACGACGGGTCGTATTTACCGCAATATCATCGAAAAAGAACGCCGCGGCGATTATCTCGGTGCGACGGTTCAGGTCATTCCTCACGTTACGGATGAAATCAAAAACTTCATCCTTGAAGGCAATGACGAATATGATTTCGTGTTATGCGAAATCGGCGGCACGGTTGGCGATATCGAAGCCATGCCGTTCCTTGAAGCGATTCGTCAGCTTGGCAACGAACTGCCACGCAGCAGCGCGGTCTATATCCATCTGACATTGATGCCGTATATTCCTGCGGCAGGTGAACTCAAAACCAAGCCAACACAGCATTCGGTCAAGGAACTGCGCTCAATCGGTATTGCTCCGGACATTCTTCTGGTTCGTGCAGATCGTGAGATTCCGGCTTCTGAACGTCGCAAGCTGTCGTTGTTCTGTAACGTGCGTGAAAGCGCAGTTATTCAGGCGCTCGACGTCTCGACCATTTATGATGTGCCGATTGCCTATCATAAAGAAGGTCTCGACAACGAAGTTCTTGCAGCATTCGGCATTGAGCCTGCACCAAAGCCGCGCATGGAGCGTTGGGAAGGTATTTCTGACCTTCTTCACAATCCTGAAGGCGAAGTCACCATTGCCGTTGTCGGCAAATATACCGAGCTGAAAGATGCGTATAAGTCGCTGATCGAAGCGCTTCAGCATGGCGGCATTGCCAACAAGGTGAAGGTCAATCTCGACTGGATCGAAGCGGAAGTCTTTGAAAGCGAAGATCCATCGCCATATCTCGAAAAAGTTCACGGCATTCTGGTGCCGGGCGGCTTTGGTGAGCGTGGTGCAGAAGGCAAGATTCTTGCGGCCAAGTTCGCACGCGAACATAAGGTGCCTTATTTCGGCATTTGCTTTGGTATGCAGATGGCATGTCTTGAAGCAGCGCGTAATCTCGCTGGTATCGAGAATGCATCTTCGACCGAGTTTGGCCCGACCAAAGAACCAGTCGTTGGTCTGATGACTGAGTGGCTCAAGGGTAATATGCTCGAAAAGCGCACCAAATCAGGCGATCTTGGCGGAACGATGCGTCTTGGCGCATATGAATCCACGCTTAAGGCTGGAACGCGTATTGCTGAGATTTACGGTTCGACCGATATTTCCGAACGTCACCGTCACCGTTATGAGGTGAATGTTGACTATAAGGATCGCCTTGAAGAAAGCGGCCTGATCTTCTCAGGCATGTCGCCGGACGGTGTTCTGCCGGAAACAGTCGAATATGCCGATCATCCTTGGTTCATTGGCGTTCAGTATCACCCGGAATTGAAGTCTCGCCCATTTGAACCGCACCCACTCTTCGCCTCCTTCATCGCAGCCGCGATGGAGCAGGGCAGACTGGTTTAAAGCTCTTACGCGCCCTTATGGGGCGCGTTTTACTTTACGCGCGATACGCCTTTGTTTTTCGCATGTCTTTATCCAAAAACCGGTTCCCACTTTTTGGAGACATGCTTGTCGTGGCGCGTTTCATTTGTGCGGCAATTACCCGCGCCTTGTTTTTGATCAATTCGCACGCCAGATAAGGTGCCTCTGAGGCACTTGTAATAGTTGAAGGTTTCCAATCATGACGACCGCCAATCCTGCTGTAAAAATCGGCAATGTAACGTTCTCAAACACTGCGCCGCTGGCATTGATTGCTGGGCCTTGTCAGATGGAAACACGGGAACACGCTTTTGAGATGGCTGGGCGTCTGGTTGAAATCACCAGCAAGCTTGGTATTGGTCTCGTTTACAAGTCGAGCTTTGACAAAGCCAACCGCACGTCGCTGAGCGCACAGCGCGGCATTGGTCTGGATAAAGCGCTCGAAGTCTTTGCAGACCTCAAAAAAGAATTTGGGTTTCCGGTTCTCACAGACATTCACAATGAACATCAGTGTTCGGAAGTTGCCGAAGTTGTCGATGTTCTGCAAATCCCGGCATTTCTTTGCCGTCAGACTGATCTTCTGGTTGCAGCAGCCAAGACTGGCCGCGCGATCAACGTCAAGAAGGGCCAGTTTCTGGCGCCTTGGGACATGAAGAACGTGCTGGCGAAGATCACCGAAAATGGTAATCCAAATGTGATGGCAACTGAGCGCGGTGCATCCTTTGGCTACAATACGCTGGTGTCCGATATGCGCTCGCTGCCGATCATGGCTGGTTTTGGTTCACCAGTGATTTTCGATGCGACTCACTCTGTGCAGCAGCCGGGCGGTCAGGGTGGCTCGTCAGGTGGCCAGCGTGAGTTTGTTCAAACGCTTGCAAGCGCTGCTGTGGCTGTTGGTGTGGCTGGTGTGTTCATCGAAACGCACGAAGACCCAGACAATGCGCCGTCCGATGGCCCCAACATGGTGCCCATCGACAAAATGCCTGCATTGCTTGAAAAGCTCATGGCATTCGACAGAATTGCTAAATCGATTTAAAATTCATCAAGAATTCACAGGCGGGGGATTTTCCTCCGCCTTAAATGTCTGTAATGAAGACCTGAAATTGAATTTCTTCAATGTGCCTTGCAACAAAGCGGGGCTACCTACAGGGAAGGACTTGCCCCTATGACTGCAATCATCGACATCGTTGGTCGCGAAATTCTCGACAGCCGCGGTAACCCAACCGTCGAAGTCGACGTTTACCTCGAAGACGGCTCTTTTGGCCGCGCTGCTGTGCCATCGGGCGCATCGACAGGCGCGCATGAAGCTGTAGAGCTTCGCGACGGCGGCAGCCGTTATCTCGGTAAGGGCGTTGAAAAGGCTGTTGAAGCAGTCAATGGCAAGATTTTTGATGCAATCGCTGGTCTCGACGCTGAAAATCAGTTGCTCATCGATCAGACGCTGATCGAACTTGATGGCACACCAAACAAGGGCAATCTCGGTGCAAACGCGATTCTCGGCGTTTCACTTGCTGTTGCTAAGGCTGCGGCACAGGCTTCTGGCCTGCCGCTCTATCGTTATGTTGGCGGTGCGAACGCTCACGTTCTGCCGGTTCCAATGATGAACATTATCAATGGCGGCGCTCATGCTGATAATCCAATCGATTTTCAGGAATTCATGATTATTCCGGTTGGCGCTCCGTCGTTCCGTGAAGCTGTTCGTTATGGTGCGGAAGTTTTCCACACGCTCAAGAAGCGTTTGAAAGATGCTGGCCACAACACCAATGTTGGTGATGAAGGCGGTTTTGCGCCAAACCTGCTCAGTGCAGAAGCAGCGCTCGATTTCGTTGTCGAATCGATCGAAAAAGCTGGCTTCAAGCCGGGCGTAGACATTGCAATTGGTCTTGATTGCGCGGCAACTGAGTTCTTCAAGGGCGGCAACTACGTCTATGAAGGCGAAAGCAAGACCCGTGATCCAAAGGCGCAGGCTGAGTATCTCGCAAAGCTCGCTGCTGAATACCCAATCGTGTCGATTGAAGACGGTATGGCTGAAGACGACTGGGAAGGTTGGAAATACCTGACCGACCTGATCGGCGACAAGTGCCAGCTCGTTGGCGATGATCTGTTCGTCACCAACTCGGCACGTCTGCGCGATGGTATCAAGATGGGCGTTGCCAACTCGATCCTCGTTAAGGTCAACCAGATTGGCTCGCTCAGCGAAACGCTGGATGCTGTCGAAACCGCTCACAAGGCTGGTTACACCTCTGTCATGTCGCACCGCTCGGGCGAAACAGAAGACTCGACCATTGCCGATCTCGCAGTTGCAACCAACTGCGGTCAGATCAAGACTGGCTCGCTGGCGCGTTCGGATCGTACTGCAAAGTACAACCAGCTCATCCGCATCGAAGAAGAACTTGGCAAGCAGGCTCGCTATGCAGGCCGTAGCGCTCTGAAGTTCCTCTAAGACGTCTTACCAAAATTTGAAAACGGCGGCTTAAAGGCCGCCGTTTTTTATTGGCTTCATGCTTCTTCTTTGTGAAGCATCATAATCACAACGGCCATCATGCTTGGAAGCGCGTATATCAGCGCCCCTAGTTGTGTATTGAGCGGGTTTTCCTTGGCTTGCCACGCCATGAACCAATCACCTGCCACGACCATGAAGCCGATGCCCCAGACTGCGATTGCGCACAGGGCTCCGAGCATCGCCCATGCTTTGCCGTTGGAGAAAGCAGAATAGTCTTTCCCAATGTTTGCAATCATCTTGATGACGCCGATCGTGGCTAGAATGCCTGCCAGCGTTTCCATCGCTGTAATTCCAGCAAGCCCTACGTAAGGCGCCCAGCTCGCTGTAATAGCGCGCCAAGTTAAAGCGGGATTTCCATAAGTGTCAGCCATGGACAAAAGTGGTGCAACAGCATGTTGAGCAGTGCCTGGAAAATCAGCTGTGTTATTCAGAAAACTGAATAAGCCCCACAATGCAGGAAATAGTGCCATAACGATACATGCTATTCTTTTCACTATTTTTTCGTTCATAATATTATATTCCTATGTAATTATATTAAGAAGTAATCGATGTTTATATTTCGTCATAAATATTAATATTATCTACCTACTCGATTTTGGCTAATTTTCAGCCTTTTTTATTTGCCTTCTATCTTTTCAATTTTGCGTGTTGGTGGCAAAGCACGAGTGCTATTGCTTTAGCGACTTAGCGGCCTATTTCTAATTTCCTGTGTCTCAGGTGAATAATAAGAAAAATATCATCACTTGGTGGAGGGCGAAAAATTGGGAGAGAAAAATGGCTTACATAGAAGGATTTGTCGTTGCGGTTCCAAAGGCCAATAAAGAGGTCTATCGGCAACATGCCGCTAAAGCTGCGGAATTATTCAAAGAGTTTGGCGTGACGCGTATGGTCGAGGCCTGGGGCGATGATGTGCCCAATGGTAAGGTCACAGACTTTCGCCGTGCTGTGCAGGCAAAGGACGATGAAGAGGTGGTCTTTTCGTGGTTTGAATATCCTGACAAAGCCACACGCGACGCTGCTAATGAAAAAATGATGAGTGATCCGCGCATGAAGGAAATGGGTGAAACCATGCCTTTTGACGGTAAGCGCATGATCATGGGTGGTTTTTCAACGATTGTTGATGTTTGAACGGCGCAGCATTCATTAATGGGATGGCGGCTGTCGTCGCCATTCTTACTCTCGTGCTGGGGTAGGGCTCCAAAAAATCTGACGCTAGAGCCACTGTCATCGCCCTGCGGTAAAGCTCTGTTAAGCAGAATTATGTTTTATGGTGGAAATCGGATTGACGGCTTCAAATCAGCATCGAAGCCCTCGTGAGTATCCGGGAAGGAAGCCGAAATGTGGACCAAGCAGAAACGTAAATCTATCCGTGGCCGTTTTGTGCTGCCTGTTTTGACAGCTGCGTTTCTGAGTTATTTTGGTTTCCACGCCTATCATGGCGAATTTGGGCTCTATTCCCGTCTCCAGCTGGAACAGCAGAAAAGCTTGCTGACCGATCAACTTGCACAGGTGACTGCCGACAGAGCTGCACTTGAAAAGCGAGTCACGCTTCTGCGCGATGGCTCGATTGAAAAGGACATGCTTGACGAGCAGGCTCGCAGGGCGCTTAATCTCTCCCATTCCGATGAAATGACGATAATCATTTCTCGCGAAGATCGGTCAAATTAACCAAATTCAGGTTAATTGTCTTTTTGTGATATGTTTTTAAAGGCTTGGCGGCATAGCAGCTATGCTTTGCGTGCATATTGTATCTTGTAAATTGCCCGTATAACGTCACAATAGAACGACAATCGTAGAGCGCCGCGCGTCCTTCGTGTGCGTGAAAGGTGCTCTGATAATTTGAATCGTCGCATGTTGCTTTCAAAATCACCTCTGATTTTGGGTGCATGCTATAGGGAGCGAGATATGGCACCGAGGGCTAATAAGGCGCCTGCTGGAAAAACGCAGACGTCTTCTGTCACCACCCCCAAGACGCCAGCGCCTGCAAAGTTTAATAAAGAGCAGGAACTGAGTGCTTACCGCGAAATGCTTTTGATCCGCCGTTTCGAAGAAAAGGCCGGACAGCTTTACGGTATGGGTTTCATCGGTGGCTTCTGTCACCTTTATATCGGTCAGGAAGCCGTTGTCGTCGGTATGCAGACAGCGCTCAAGGAAGGTGATCAGATCATCACTTCCTATCGTGACCATGGTCACATGCTGGCAACTGGCATGGAAGCACGTGGCGTTATGGCCGAGCTGACTGGCCGCCGTGGAGGTTACTCCAAGGGCAAGGGCGGCTCCATGCACATGTTCTCGAAGGAAAAGGGCTTTTACGGCGGTCATGGTATCGTCGGCGCTCAGGTTCCTCTTGGCACCGGTCTTGCCTTTGCGAACAAATATCGCGGCAATGACAATATTTCCGTCACCTATTTCGGCGATGGCGCTGCCAATCAGGGCCAGGTTTATGAAGCCTTCAACATGGCATCGCTGTGGAAGCTTCCGGTGATCTACGTGATCGAAAACAACCGCTATGCAATGGGTACATCGGTTTCGCGTTCTTCCGCTGAAACAGATTTCTCCAAGCGCGGTGTTTCGTTCAACGTACCGGGCATCAAGGTCGACGGCATGGATGTTCGTGCTGTTGCGGCTGCTGCCGAATTTGCTGCCGATTGGGCGCGTTCGGGCAAGGGCCCATTGATTCTCGAAATGGAAACCTATCGTTATCGCGGTCACTCCATGTCCGATCCTGCGAAATATCGTTCGAAGGACGAAGTGCAGAAAATGCGTTCGGAGCACGACCCGATTGAACAGGTTAAACTGCGCCTGATTGAAAACAACTGGGCCACTGAAGAAGAGCTGAAAGAAATCGACAAGAATGTTCGCGACATCGTCGCTGATTCGGCCGATTTCGCTCAAAACGATCCAGAGCCGGATGTTTCCGAGCTCTACACGGATATTCTGCTCTAATTCAGGAAAGGTATTGTCATGCCCGTAGAAATTCTCATGCCTGCCCTTTCCCCGACGATGGAAGAAGGCAAACTGTCCAAGTGGCTGAAAAAAGAAGGCGACAAGGTTACGTCTGGTGACGTGATCGCTGAAATCGAAACCGATAAGGCGACGATGGAAGTTGAAGCCGTTGATGAAGGCACAATCGGCAAGCTGTTGATTGAAGAAGGTTCGGAAGGCGTAAAAGTAAATACGCCAATCGCAATCCTGCTCGGTGACGGCGAAAGTGCATCCGACATCGGTTCTGCTCCTGCTGCAAAAGCGGAAGCTCCAAAGGAAGAAGCGAAAGAAGCGCCAAAGGCCGCAGAAAAGAAGGCCGATAGCGTGCCTGCTGCTCCGAAAGTTGAAGTTGCTTCCGATCCGGACATTCCAGCTGGTACAGAAATGGTTTCGATGACTGTGCGTGAAGCACTGCGCGATGCCATGGCTGAAGAAATGCGCCGCGACGACAATGTCTTCATCATGGGTGAAGAAGTTGCCGAATATCAGGGCGCTTACAAGATCACGCAGGGTCTTCTCGATGAGTTCGGCCCACGCCGCGTTGTCGACACCCCGATCACCGAGCATGGTTTTGCTGGTGTTGGCGTTGGTGCTGCTATGGCTGGCCTGAAGCCAATCGTCGAATTCATGACGTTCAACTTCGCCATGCAGGCGATTGACCAGATCATCAATTCGGCTGCCAAGACGCTTTATATGTCGGGCGGCCAGATGGGCGCACCTATGGTGTTCCGCGGACCTTCGGGTGCCGCTGCCCGCGTTGCTGCTCAGCACTCCCAGTGCTATGCCGCATGGTACAGCCAGATCCCGGGCCTCAAGGTCGTCATGCCTTACTCAGCTGCTGATGCGAAGGGTCTGCTCAAGGCGGCTATCCGCGATCCAAATCCGGTTATCTTCCTTGAAAACGAAATTCTCTACGGTCATCATTTCGATGTGCCGAAGCTTGACGATTTCGTTCTGCCAATCGGCAAGGCCCGCATTCACAAGCAGGGCAAGGACGCGACCATCGTTTCGTTCGGTATCGGCATGACCTATGCGGTCAAGGCTGCGGAAGAACTGGCTGCACAGGGCATCGATGTTGAAATTATCGATCTGCGCACCATCCGCCCAATGGATATTCCAACGGTCGTGGAATCGGTCAAGAAGACGGGTCGTCTTGTGACTGTTGAAGAAGGCTACCCACAGTCTTCCGTTGGTACTGAAATTGCTACCCGCGTCATGCAGCAGGCTTTCGATTATCTCGATGCGCCGATCCTGACGATTGCTGGCAAAGACGTTCCGATGCCATATGCGGCCAACCTCGAAAAGCTGGCTCTGCCGACTGTAGCTGAAGTGGTGGAAGCGGTGAAAGCCGTGACCTACACCGCCTGAGGAGTTACTGGACATGCCGATTAAAATCACCATGCCAGCACTTTCACCAACCATGGAAGAAGGCAATCTTTCCAAGTGGCTGGTTAAAGAAGGCGACAAGGTTACGTCCGGCGATGTGATCGCCGAGATTGAAACCGACAAAGCGACGATGGAAGTCGAAGCTGTTGATGAAGGTGTTGTTGCGAAGCTCGTCGTTCCTGCCGGAACCGAAGGCGTCAAGGTCAACGCGCTGATCGCAATCCTCGCCGAAGACGGTGAGGATGTCGCAGAAGCAGCAAAGGGTGGCGACGCTGCTCCTGCACCAAAGGCGGAAGCTAAGGCTGAAACGCCTAAGGAAGAGCCAAAGAAGGAAGCTGCACCCGCAGCAGCCCCGGCTCCTGTAAAAGCTGAAGCTCCAGCGGCTGCTCCTGCTACTAATAGTGGCGCCGAAAACAAGGGAGATCGCGTTTTCGCATCGCCGCTTGCGCGTCGCATCGCGAAGGATGCAGGCGTTGATGTTTCCGCTGTTAAAGGCACTGGTCCTCATGGCCGTGTTGTTCAGCGTGATGTTGAAGCTGCAATCAAATCCGGCGGTACGAAAGCTGCGTCTGCTGCACCACCGACGGCTGCGTCGGCTCCGAAGCCTCAGTCAGATGATGCCATCCTCAAGCTCTTTGAAGAAGGCACCTACGAAATCGTTCCTCACGACGGTATGCGCAAGACCATTGCTCGCCGTCTGGTTGAATCGAAGCAGACTGTTCCGCATTTCTATCTGACGATTGATTGCGAACTCGATGCGCTTCTGGCTCTGCGTTCGCAGATCAATTCCGCAGCACCCGTTACCAAGACAGAGAAGGGAGAGGTTCCGGCCTACAAGCTTTCTGTCAATGATCTGGTGATCAAGGCTGTTGCTCTTGCGCTGCGTGATATTCCTGAAGCCAACGTCTCCTGGACTGAAGGCGGCATGATCAAGCACAAGCGTGCGGATGTGGGCGTTGCTGTCTCCATTCCGGGCGGTCTGATTACGCCAATCGTGCGTCAGTCTGAATCCAAAACGCTGTCCGCCATCTCCAATGAGATGAAGGACCTTGCCAAGCGTGCGCGTGATCGAAAGCTTAAGCCTGATGAATATCAGGGTGGTTCGACCTCTGTGTCCAACCTTGGCATGTTCGGCGTGAAGGACTTTGCAGCAATCATCAACCCACCACATGCGACGATCTTCGCAATTGGTGCAGGTGAACAGCGTGCAGTGGTCAAGAATGGTGAAGTGAAGGTTGCGACGGTTATGTCTGTCACGCTCTCCACCGATCATCGCGCCGTTGATGGCGCTCTGGCTGCTGAACTTGCACAGGCCTTCAAGCGTCACATCGAAAACCCGATGGGTATGCTGGTCTGATATGGTTATACGCCGCGTGTTATCTGACACGCGGCGTTTCCTATTTATAAGCCGACAGAAAGTCGGCAATTCGAGAATGCGCACCGCAAGAAAATCTGCGTAAGATGCTGCTTCTCGTATTTCTGATGTTTTAAGGGCAGGAAACTATGGCCGACATCTACGACGTTATTATCATCGGATCGGGACCGGGCGGTTATGTCACCGCTATCCGCGCAGCGCAGCTTGGCCTCAAGACTGCCATTGTCGAGCGCGAGCATCTGGGCGGCATTTGCCTTAACTGGGGTTGCATTCCGACCAAGGCGCTGCTGCGTTCGGCGGAAGTGCTGCATCTGGGCGAACATGCCAAGGATTACGGCCTTAAGCTTGAAGGCTCGATCAGTGCTGATGTGGATGCGGTTGTTGCGCGTTCGCGTGGTGTGTCGGCGCGGCTGAATGGCGGCGTTGCCTACCTGATGAAGAAGAACAAGATCGACGTGATCTGGGGCGAAGCTAAGCTTGTTAAGGGCGCTTCTGGCAATACGCCTGCGGAGATTTCGGTCGGTAAATCATCGAAGCAGCCAATGCTCCCGCAGAACCCAGTGCCGAAGGGCGTTTTGGGCGAGGGCGGCTACAAGGCCAAGCATGTGATCGTTGCTACCGGCGCACGTCCGCGTTCGCTGCCGGGTATTGAACCAGATGGCAAGCTGATCTGGACCTATTTCGAAGCCATGGTTCCACCGGCGCTGCCAAAGTCGATGGTGGTCATGGGCTCCGGTGCGATCGGTATTGAGTTTGCATCCTTCTACAATGCCATGGGCGTTGATGTGACGGTTGTTGAACTGATGCCGAACATCATGCCGGTTGAAGATGTGGAAATTTCCACTTTCGCTCGTAAGCGTCTGGAAAAGCTCGGCCTCAAGATCATCACCGAAGCCAAGGTTACCAAGGTTGAGAAAGGCGCGGATTCCGTGACCGCTCATATCGAAACCAAGGACCGCAAGGTTGAAAAGCTGACTGTTGATCGTCTGATTTCGGCTGTTGGCGTTCAGGGTAACATTGAGAACCTTGGTCTCGAAGCGCTTGGCGTGAAGACAGACCGTGGCTGCGTTGTGATCGACGGCTATGGCAAGACCAATGTCGAAGGCATTTATGCCATTGGTGACGTTGCTGGTCCTCCGATGCTGGCTCATAAGGCTGAGCATGAAGGCACGATCTGCGTTGAAAAGATCGCTGGTTTGCCGAATGTTCATTCGCTCGACAAGGGCATGATCCCGGGCTGCACTTACTGCAATCCACAGGTAGCATCTGTTGGCCTGACTGAAGCCAAGGCGAAGGAACAGGGCTTTGACATTCGTGTCGGTCGCTATTCTTTCTCGGCAAACGGTAAGGCTATTGCGCTTGGCGAAGATCAGGGTCTGGTTAAGACGATCTTTGACAAGAAGACTGGACAGCTGCTCGGTGCTCACATGGTTGGCGCAGAAGTGACCGAACTTATTCAGGGCTTTGTCGTTGCGATGAACTTAGAGACGACAGAAGAAGAACTGATGCATTCGGTCTTCCCGCATCCGACCCTTTCCGAAATGATGAAGGAAAGTGTTCTGGATGCCTATGGCCGCGTGCTGAACGCTTAAACTAGGAGCAAAAATATTCCACTGATCGATAATGGAGGGCCATGGCGGCGTGCCGCATGGCCCATGATTAAATGGTGTACCGTTGGTGGTTTAGCGCTTGGCTTTATGGCCGGGAGCTTGAGCCTGATCGGCGGAAACACCATATCGGTCAATGGAATGGCGATTGCTGGCTGGTATGGCGTCTGGACACTGGCTTTTGCACTTGGATTTGGCGGGCTATTGTTTGGCCTTATCTGGGCACTCGTTTTCAGGGCATTAGGAATGGCGGCGAGACGGTAAGCCGCAGCATATTGACGATGTCTTTGGGTGTGCCAAGTTGACAGGGTACAGACCAGAGATTACGAACCGGACCCAATTTAGAAGTGTTTCAAGTTTGTGAAAACTTCGGATAGGCAGGAAACAGCATGGTTACAGTTCTCGACACGGTGAACCAGAGACGTCTTCGTCATCCGGAGAAGGCACATCGTCCGGATAATGAAATTCTGAAAAAGCCAGACTGGATTCGCGTCAAGGCTCCTGTTTCGCGTGGCTATAGTGAAACACGCGAAATCGTCCGGTCGAACAAGCTTGTTACCGTTTGCGAAGAAGCTGGTTGCCCGAATATTGGCGAGTGCTGGGAAAAGAAGCACGCAACCTTTATGATTATGGGTGAAATATGCACCCGTGCCTGTGCTTTCTGTAACGTTTCGACCGGTATTCCGAAAGCTCTTGATCCGAACGAGCCGGAAAGTGTCGCACGCGCCATCAAGCAGATGGGTCTTACCCACGTTGTTATTACCTCGGTTGATCGCGATGATCTCGCTGACGGCGGCGCACAGCATTTTGCTGACGTTATTCGCGCGATTCGTGAAGCAACACCAAAGACAACGATTGAAATTCTCACGCCAGACTTCCTTCGCAAGGAAGGCGCGCTTGAAATCGTTGTTAAGGCACGTCCTGACGTGTTCAATCACAATCTGGAAACTGTTCCGTCGAAATATCTCAAGGTTCGTCCGGGCGCGCGCTATTTCCATTCCATCCGCTTGTTGCAGCGCGTGAAGGAACTCGATCCGACGATCTTCACGAAGTCCGGCATCATGGTTGGCTTTGGTGAAGAGCGGAACGAAATTCTTCAGCTGATGGATGATCTTCGTTCGGCTGACGTGGATTTCATGACCATTGGTCAGTATCTTCAGCCAACCCGCAAGCACCATCCGGTTGTCCGTTTTATCACGCCAGACGAATTCAAGTCGTTTGAGACAATCGGTCGTACGAAAGGCTTTGCTCTTGTTGCGTCCAGCCCGCTGACGCGCTCGTCGCACCATGCCGGTGATGATTTTGCAAAGCTCAAGGCTGCGCGTGAAGCGCAGGTCGCAGCACAGGCTTAAACTCGCATGCCGCAATTTACTAATGTCAGACGCGTTCATCACAGGGCAGACGAAATGTTTGCCCTGGTTGCAGATGTTGAAAAATATCCGCAATTTTTGCCGATGTGCGAGGCGCTTTCAATCCGCTCCAGCAAAGAACGCGATAATAAGACCTTGCTCGTCGCTGACATGACGGTTGGCTATAAGCTGATCCGCGAGACATTCACCAGTCAGGTGCTTTTGAAGCCGAAAGAAAGCATGATCGACGTGAAATATGTCGACGGCCCATTCCGCTATCTCGATAATCGCTGGACTTTTAAGCCGGTTGGCGATGGTTCGGAATGCGATGTCGAGTTTTTCATCGATTATGAATTCAAAAGCCGCATGCTCGGTATGCTGATGGGATCAATGTTTGATCTTGCTTTCCGCAAATTCTCGGAAGCATTCGAGAAACGCGCCGATCAGATTTACGGTTGAGAATTAAGCCCTTCAAGCACGAGAGCCAGTGCAGATAGCACAGTCTCATGGCGTATTGCTTCGCGGGACTTTTCTCCAAAACGGCATTCTCTATGCAGCGTAGCAAAGCCTTTGCGTGCGCTCGCAATATGCACGAGACCGACTGGCTTTTCCGCTGATCCGCCGCCGGGTCCTGCGATGCCTGTCACGGCAATGCTTATGCCTGCGCATGAGTTGGCAAGTGCGCCCTCTGCCATGGCGATTGCCACTTCTTTTGAGACAGCGCCCACTTGGATGATCAGTTCCATAGGGACGCCGATCATCTCATTCTTGGCTTCATTGGAATAGGTGACAAAGCCGCGATCCACTACATCGGAAGAACCGGCTATATCGGTGAGTGCACCCGCGATAAGCCCACCTGTGCAGGATTCGGCCGTCACGATCATGATGCTATGTTTGCGGCATGCATTGAGAACCGCGATGACTTGCGCTTCAGCGATTAATGTCATTCTGGAACCTCACCGGGATAAATCACGGTTGCCGTCACAATAGCAGCAATGCCTTCACCACGGCCAACAAAGCCCATCTTTTCATTGGTGGTGGCTTTAACTGACACTCGGTCTTGAGAAATGCCGAGCATATTGGCCATGGCTTCTGTCATTGCCGGACGGTGCGGGCCGATTTTCGGCTCTTCCGCGATGATTGTCACATCAGCATTGGCGATACGACCGCCGGCTGCGCGAACAATGCGAACCGCATGTTCAACGAAGATATGCGATGCTGCACCCTTCCATTGCGGATCGGATGGCGGGAAATGCGTGCCTATATCTCCTGCACCGCGTGTGGCAAGCAGGGCATCGGTTAGCGCATGAAGTGCCACGTCTGCATCGGAATGACCGTTGAGCTTTTTGTTGTGGGGAATGGCGACGCCGCAAAGCGTGACGTGGTCGCCCGGCTCAAAACTGTGAACGTCATAGCCGTTGCCGGTGCGGATATCTGGAAAAGAAGTCATGCCATGCCTCAAACGTTTGTCGGCCATTTCGATATCTTTGGCCCATGTCAGTTTGGTATTGTCTGCCGAACCTTCGATAATGCGCACGGACAGGCCAAAGGCTTCTGCAATCGACGCGTCATCGGTAAAATCCGAACGACCGCTTAGAAATGCTTTCTCGTGCGCGTCGAGTATTGGCGCGAAGGGAAATGCCTGCGGTGTTTGCGCTGCGAAAAGACCAGCGCGCGGGACCGTCATTTTGACCGTGCCGTCGCTTGCTGATTGTTTCAGCGTGTCGGATACGGCAAGCGCAGGTAAAACGCCCTCCTGCGGTGTCAGATTGTCGAAAATGCGCGCAAGCAGTTCCTGCTCGATGAACGGACGCACGCCGTCATGGATAAGCACATAGTCAGGCGCGTTTTTGTTGAGCGCCAGCAATCCAAGCCGAGTGGATTCCTGTCGCGTCGGTCCACCCGTGACGACACGCACATTTTCATATTGCTCAATGATAGCGTTATCGTAAAGGGTTGCATCATCGGCATGGATGACCACAATAATCTCAGCAATCTCGGGACAATGCGCAAAAGCTCGCAATGTGCGCGAAAGCACGGCTTCGCCGCCGATCCGCCGATATTGCTTCGGTCCTTCGGTGCTTTGTCCTGCCCGTTCGCCACGTCCTGCGGCTACGATGACTGCTGCTGCCCGTAAAATATCGGTCGCCTTTGTCAGAGATTCAAATTGCTATTTGCCGAATAACGCCTTGCGTAAATAATTGCCATACCGCAATCAATTTATCATTACCCGCACGCGCTTTTCCTTGCGTTCAATGCAGTGAGTGATTAAACTGTGTGCTAATTGCATCGTGCACATCAAATGAGCATCTTTTGGTCGCTAATCTTGAACTGCCTTTAAGCATACGTAACGTGGTCGTTCCAAACCGCGTCTTTCTTGCGCCTATGTCGGGCGTTTCTGATCTTCCATTTCGCAAGCGCGCTGCGGAAGCAGGTGCTGGCATGGTTGTTTCGGAGATGGTCGCGAGTGCTGAGCTCTGCAATCGTCATAAGGAAAGCATGTTGCGCCTGTCCGGTGAAGGGCTTGGCACGCATGTCGTCCAACTTGCAGGCCGCGAAGCACACTGGATGGGCGAAGCGGCCATCATCGCCGAAGGCGAGGGTGCGGATATTATCGACATCAATATGGGCTGCCCTGCCAAGAAGGTGACGGGCGGCTATTCCGGCTCTGCGCTGATGCGCGATCTTGATCACGCCATGACTTTGGTTGAGGCAACTGTGAATGCGGTCAAGGTGCCGGTTACGCTGAAAATGCGTCTTGGCTGGGATGAGAATAGCATCAACGCGCCTGAATTAGCTAAACGCGCCGAAGGTGCGGGTATTGCCATGGTGACGGTTCATGGACGCACGCGCTGTCAGTTCTATGAAGGCAAAGCCGACTGGGATGCCATTCATGCGGTGCGTGATGTCGTGAAAATTCCGCTTGTAGCCAATGGCGATGTGTTGTCACGCGTAGATGCGGAAGAGTTGCTGCGTCGTTCAGGGGCCGACGCCGTGATGGTTGGTCGCGCTTCCTATGGTCAGCCGTGGCTTGCAGGCTTGATCGCAGGCAGTGATTTCGCACCGCGTACAGCTGATGGCATTCTTTCTTATATTATAAGACATTACGAAGATATGCTCGACCATTATGGCAGCAAGACTGGTATCCGCCATTCAAGAAAACATCTCGGCTGGTATCTGGATCGTCATGCGGGCGAAGCAATCTCGCAGGCAGATAAGGCTGAAATCATGACGCTCACTGATCCCGAAGCGGTTATCGCGGCGCTAACCCGCGTTTTTCTGCGTGATGCAGACAGAAAGGTCGCGTGATGGGCGGTAGAGGTGAAACAAACGGCATTCCAGCAATCATATTGGATGCGATCAATCAGCCTGTGATTATGGTGAGCGCCGATAATCACATCGTTTATGCGAATATGGATGCCGAGCAATTCTTCCGGTCTGGTTCGTCTATTCTGGCACGCAACCGTCTTGAATCGTTTCTTCCATTTGGCAGCCCATTACTGGCTCTGGTCGATCAGGTCCGCACGGCTCAGGTGCCGGTTAATGAATATCGCGTCGATATTTCATCGCCGAAGCTCGGTGCCGAGCGCATTGTCGATCTTTATGTTGCTCCGGTGATCGAAACGCCGGGTGCCGTGGTAATCCTGTTTAAGGAAAAGTCCATGGCTGAGAAAATCGACCGTCAGATGACTCATCGCGGTGCGGCGCGTTCTGTGACGGGGCTTGCCTCAATGCTCGCGCATGAAATCAAGAATCCGCTTTCGGGCATTCGTGGTGCAGCACAATTGCTGGAACAAGTGGTTGGTGATGAAGATCGTGCGTTGGCGCGACTGATTACCGATGAAACGGACCGGATTGTAAAGCTTGTCGATCGCATGGAAGTATTTTCCGATGAGCGTCCGATTGAGCGCACGGCGGTCAATATTTACTCGGTGCTCGATCATGTGAAGACACTGGCACGCAACGGTTTTGCGCGGCATATCCGCTTTGTCGAAGAATATGATCCATCATTGCCGCCAGTTTATGCCAATCGCGATCAGCTTGTGCAGGTTTTCCTTAATCTGGTGAAGAACGCAGCCGAAGCGCTTGGCGATCGTGATGGCGCTGAAATCACGCTTTCGACAGCCTATCGCCCTGGCATTCGCTTACAAGTCCCGGGTGCAAGCGACCGTGTGGCATTGCCGCTGGAATTCTGCGTGCATGATAATGGTCCGGGCGTGCCCGACGATATGCTGCCGCATTTGTTCGACCCGTTCGTGACGACCAAAACAAATGGATCCGGCCTTGGTTTGGCGCTGGTTGCCAAAATTATTGGCGATCATGGCGGTGTGATCGAGTGCGATAGCCACCCATCGCGCACTACATTTCGCATTCTCATGCCGCAATGGAAAAGTTCAGCCGAAAATATGTCTGTAAAGACAGGAGATAAAGCATGATTGCCGGACGTCCGACAGGTACGATTCTCGTTGCGGATGACGATGCTGCAATTCGCACAGTGCTCAATCAGGCATTGTCGCGCGCAGGCTATGATGTGCGGGTTACATCCAATGGTGCTTCGCTCTGGCGCTGGATAGCTGCCGGGGATGGTGATCTGGTGATTACCGACGTCAATATGCCCGACGAGAATGCGTTTGATCTGCTTCCGCGTATCAAGAAGATGCGGCCTGATTTGCCGATTGTTGTTATGAGCGCGCAAAATACGTTTATGACCGCGATCCGCGCTTCGGAAGCCGGTGCTTATGAATATTTGCCAAAGCCGTTTGATCTCACAGAGCTAATCAATATTGTTGGTCGTGCGCTCTCAGAACCAAAGCATAAGCCCGCTGCGGTTCTGCCGGATGAGCAGGCTGAAAACATGCCACTGGTCGGGCGCTCGCCCGCAATGCAAGAAATCTATCGTGTGTTGGCGCGCATGATGCAGACGGACCTCACCATGATGGTCACAGGCGAGTCGGGTACGGGTAAGGAACTCGTCGCGCGCGCCTTGCATGAATATGGTCGTCGCCGCAAAGGGCCATTTGTTGCCATTAATATGGCGGCTATTCCGCGTGACCTGATTGAATCTGAACTGTTCGGCCATGAAAAAGGTGCCTTTACCGGCGCACAGAACCGGTCCAGTGGACGTTTCGAACAGGCCAATGGCGGAACACTTTTCCTCGACGAAATTGGCGATATGCCGATGGAAGCACAGACGCGTTTGCTGCGCGTTTTGCAGCAGGGCGAATATATGACGGTCGGCGGTCGTACACCGATCAAGACTGATGTGCGGATTGTTGCTGCAACCAATAAGGATTTGCGCCAGCTTATTGCGCAGGGTCTGTTCCGTGAAGATCTGTATTATCGTCTGAATGTCGTGCCGTTGCGTCTGCCGCCACTACGTGAACGCAGTGAAGACGTGCCTGATCTGGTCCGCCACTTCTTTAAGCGCGCCGCCGAAGAAGGTCTGCCTGAAAAGCGCATTACTGCGACCGGCTTTGATATGATGCGCCGCTATCCATGGCCGGGCAATGTGCGCGAGCTTGAAAACCTTGTGCGCAGACTTTCAGCACTCTATCCGCAAGACGAGATTTCGCCCGAAATCATCGAAGCTGAACTTAAGTCGGAGCTTTCAAAGCCCGATGCCCCTGCCATCGTGACGGGTGATCTCGAAAACATCACGATTTCGCAGGTCGTTGAGCAGAATATGCAGCGTTATTTCGGATCGTTCGGCTCTGATTTGCCACCGCCCGGCCTCTATCATCGCGTTCTGGCAGAACTTGAATACCCACTTATCCTTGCATGTTTGACGGCTACGCGCGGTAACCAGATTAAGGCCGCAGAAATTCTGGGTCTTAACCGTAACACACTGCGTAAGAAGATCAGAGAGCTTGGCGTGAATATCTATCGAGGCGCCAAGCAATAGAAAATGAGCGATAAGCCGCTCTCAGTTTCGCGAAACCCTATTTAAGCTGTAAACAATCGTTGCATTTTCGCCACAATGCGTTGCATAGATGCAACGCTATTGGGTAATATGGTTAACATGCATACAGCGAATCTGACGACGGATATGGATAAGGCAGAGCGACCATCGCGCGGCGGTGAGGGGCGCAGGCTTCTTGCGTTACCGGGTATTATCACCGTTGTTCTGGCGTTGATTACCGCGTCACTGTCTTTTTGCATTCTCATTGGCATTACGCCGATTACGCCTGATCGTGCAGTCACGCTTGCGCTGGTCATTATCAACGTCGCGCTCATCATCTTTCTGATCCTGCTGATTTGCCGCGAGATTTACCGTATTATCTCGGCGCGTCGATCCGGGAAAGCTGCATCTCGACTGCATGTGCGAATTGTTGCGCTGTTCTCACTGATCGCTGCGGTGCCTGCAATCGTAGTTGCGATTGTTGCTTCCGTTACCCTCAATCTTGGTCTTGATCGCTGGTTTGATACCAACACACGCGATATTGTCAGTTCATCACAGAACCTGACCACCGCCTATATTCGGGAAACTGCGTTAAACCTGCAAAGCACGTCATTTTCGATGTTGCAGGAGCTTGATGCCCAGCGCACGGTCTATAGCCTCGATAGGGGTGGCTTCATCCGCTACATGACGCTTCAGGCTGGTGGACGCGGACTGCTTGGTGCATTCTTGGTGCGTGAAAACGGCGATGTTGTCGTCAAAAGCGAGACAGGCGTTGAAACGCGCTTGCCGCCGCCAACCGAAGACGCTTTGAAAACAGCTGTCGATGGTAAGCCGGTTATTATCCCTCCGGGCAACAGTAATTTTGTTGGCGCTGTCATCAAGATGCGCGAGATACCGGACCTTTATCTCTACACGGTACGGGCGGTTGATCAGCAAATTCTGGATTCTATGCGCCTGATGGAAGCCAATACGGCGCGCTATCAAGAGATGGATGCCAACCGCATACCAACCCAGATTGCGTTTGCGCTGCTCTATTTCGGTCTGACTCTGATTGTTCTTCTGTCTGCCATATGGACAGGTATTGCCGTGGCGGACCGTCTTGTGCGTCCGATCAGGCTTTTGATTGGTGCAGCTGACGATGTTGCTGCCGGTAATCTGAATATCTCTGTGCCAGTACGCGCATCTGATGGCGATGTTGGCGCTCTGTCCGACACGTTCAACAACATGGTTGCTGAGCTAAATAGCCAACGCAACGAGCTTTTGTCAGCGAAAGATCAGATTGACGAGCGTCGTCGCTTCTCTGAAGCGGTTCTTTCTGGCGTCAATGCGGGTGTTATCGGTATCGAGACTGATGGCTCAATTTCGATCCTTAATCGCTCGGCTGAGCATATGTTCGGTGTCAGTTCACAAGATGCAATTGGCAAAAGCTTGAGCAGTATTGCGCCTGAAATCGGACAAGCTTTTGAAGTTGCGCGTACAACGGATCGTGCGATGCATCGTGAACAGGTCAGTATGACGCGTAATGGTGTTGCACGAACCTTTAACGTGCAGGTGACCGTCGAAGATTCAGAATCTGACGATCATTCCTATGTCGTTACGGTTGATGACATTACCGATCTGGTTCAGGCGCAGCGTTCGTCCGCATGGGCCGATGTTGCGCGTCGTATCGCACATGAGATCAAAAATCCGCTGACGCCGATCCAGCTTTCTGCAGAACGTATTCGCCGTCGCTACGGCAAGGTAATTGTTGAAGATCGCGAAGTGTTCGATCAGTGCACTGATACAATCATCCGTCAGGTCGGTGATATTGGTCGCATGGTCGATGAATTCTCAGCATTTGCGCGTATGCCTAAGCCTGAAATGAAGGCGATGGATATGCGTGAGGCGTTGCGTGAGGCTTCGTTCCTCATTGAAGTCAGCCGTCAGGATATAAAGTTTACCAATGAATATGGCTCTGAAAAACTGATTGGTTCTTTTGATAGTCGTCTGCTTGGTCAGGCTTTTGGCAATGTCATTAAGAATGCCAGCGAGGCAATTGATGCTGTGCCGAAAGAAGAGCGCGGCGAAGGGCATATTCTTGTTCGCTCAAGTAAAGCCGAGGGGCATCTGGTGGTCGATATCATCGATAACGGCAAGGGCTTGCCGGGCGATGATCGCCAGAAGCTCTTAGAGCCCTATATGACCACGCGCGAAAAGGGCACTGGCCTTGGTCTCGCGATAGTGCGCAAAATCGTGGAAGACCACGGCGGACAGTTGGAATTGCATGATGCGCCAGCAGATTTCCACGGTGGACGTGGCGCAATGATACGTATGATCTTTCCTGAGGTTTCCACCAGCTCTGCTGGTGCGGAAGAGGGAAATCCCGGAAACGAGATAGTTGGACAGGTGAACTGATATGGCAGCCGATATTCTTGTTGTTGATGACGAAGTGGATATTCGGGAACTTGTTGCAGGTATCCTGAGCGATGAAGGCTATGAAACGCGTACGGCTTTCGATGCTGATAGCGCGCTCGCTGCGATTGATGATCGTGTGCCTAGGCTCGTGTTTCTTGACATCTGGTTGCAGGGCAGTCGCCTTGATGGTCTTGCGCTGCTTGACGAAATCAAGAAGCAGCATCCTGATCTGCCGGTCGTTATGATCTCTGGACACGGCAATGTCGAAACGGCTGTTTCGGCGATCCGTCGCGGTGCCTATGATTTTATCGAAAAGCCGTTCAAGGCGGATCGTCTGATTTTGGTTGCTGAACGTGCGCTGGAAACATCGAAGCTGAAACGCGAAGTTTCCAATCTGCGCAAGCGCGGCGGCAACAGCATGGAACTGATCGGTGCTTCGCTTGCGATCAACCAGCTGCGCCAGACGATTGAGCGTGTTGCGCCAACCAACAGCCGTATCATGATCACCGGACCTTCGGGGGCGGGTAAGGAACTGGCAGCGCGTGCTATCCATGCACATTCAGGTCGGGCTAATGGTCCGTTTGTGACGGTCAATGCTGCAACAATTACGCCTGAGCGTATGGAAATTGAGCTTTTTGGCACGGAAATGGATGGCGGTGAGCGCAAGGTTGGCGCGCTGGAAGAAGCACATGGCGGCATTCTTTATCTTGATGAAATTGCCGATATGCCGCGTGAAACGCAAAACAAGATTTTGCGCGTTCTGGTTGATCAGCAGTTTGAACGTGTGGGTGGAACCAAGCGTGTGAAGGTTGATGTCCGCATCATCTCTTCGACCGCACAGAACCTTGAAGGCATGATTGCCGAAGGTACGTTCCGCGAAGATCTGTTCCATCGCCTGTCCGTTGTGCCTGTGCATGTGCCAGCGCTTGCATCACGCCGCGAGGATATTCCATCGCTGGTCGAATTTTTCATGACGCAGATTGCGGAACAGGCAGGTATCAAGCCGCGCAAGATCGGTTCTGATGCAATGGCAGTTTTGCAATCGCATAGCTGGCCGGGGAATATCCGTCAGTTGCGGAATAATGTTGAGCGACTGATGATTCTGGCGCGCGGTGATGATCCGGATGCGCCAGTGACAGCCGATCTTCTGCCAGCAGAAATTGGCGATACATTGCCGCGTGCGCCAACTGAATCCGATCAGCACATCATGGCTCTACCTTTGCGTGAAGCACGCGAGCGCTTTGAAAAGGAATATCTGATTGCGCAGATCAATCGCTTTGGTGGCAATATCTCGCGTACGGCTGAGTTTGTTGGCATGGAACGTTCGGCATTGCATCGCAAGCTGAAGTCGCTTGGCGTATAATAGTTAAACGAATTCAGGGCAGGCGGGACAATCATGCGCGTAATCGTGTGCGGTGCAGGACAGGTTGGCTACGGTATTGCCGAGCGGCTTGCTGCTGAAGAAAACGACGTCTCCGTCATTGATACATCTGCGCGCCATATCGAGATTGTGCGCGATACGCTGGATGTGCGCGGGTTCGTTGGTCATGGTTCGCAACCCGATGTGTTGGCTGCTGCCGGTGCCAATGAAGCCGATATGATCATCGCAGTCACATTGTCTGACGAAGTCAATATGGTGGCCTGTCAGGTTGCGCATTCGGTTTTCAATGTGCCAACCAAGATCGCCCGTATTCGTGCACAGTCTTATTTGAAGGCTGAATATCAGGACTTGTTTCTGCGCGAAAATCTGCCGATTGACGTGATTATTTCACCTGAGCTTGAAGTCGGTGAAGTGGTTTTGCGGCGCATCGCATTGCAGGGCGCGACCGATGTTTTGCGGTTTGCTGATGATAAGATCATCGGTCTTGCAATCGAATGTCTCGAAGAATGCCCGGTTATCAATACGCCATTAAAACAGCTCTCTGACCTGTTTCCTGATCTCGCTGCAACGGTCGTGGGTGTTGTGCGCAATGGCAGTCTGTTCATTCCGCGTTCAACCGATCAGCTCAATGCCGGTGATCTCGCTTATGTTGTGACAACCCGCGAACAGGTTCGCAGAACGCTTTCATTGTTTGGTCATGAAAAGCCAGAGGCACATCGCATTGTCATTGCTGGCGGCGGCAATATTGGCCTTTATGTTGCGAAAGCCATTGAAGAGCGCAAATGGCAAACGCGCATAAAGATGATTGAAAGCGAGCATGAGCGTGCTTTCATGATTGCAGATCAGCTGAAACGTACCATGGTTCTGCACGGCAGTGCTTTGGATCAGGAGCTTTTGCAGGAAGCGGACATTGAGGATGCTGATCTGTTTGTCGCTCTGACCAATCAGGATCAGGTGAATATTCTCTCAAGCATCATGGCCAAGCGGCTTGGGTGTAAGGCCAATATGGCGCTGATCAACACGACCGGCTATCAGGATTTTACCCACATGGTGGGGATCGATGCGTATATCGATCCGAAGGCTGTTACGGTCTCGAAGATATTGCAGCATGTTCGACGTGGTCGTATTCGCGCAGTTTACAGCGTCTATCGTGATATGGCTGAGATTATTGAGGCGGAAGCACTTGAGACATCATCGCTGGTCGGTGCACCCTTGCGTGATCTCGATTTGCCGGAAGGCTTGCGCATTGGTGCGATTTACCGTGCAGGGCAGGTTATTCAACCAAATGGTGACGTGCGTATTAAGCCGAAAGATCGTGTTGTGATATTCGCGACTGCTGATGCAATCAAACATGTTGAACAGATGTTCCGCGTTAGCCTCGAATTTTTCTGAGTTTTCAAAAATGGCAACCTCTTTTATCCGGTATCTCTGATGGATATCTGCACTTTCTGGTATGGGCCGAGCCTACGGGACGTCGACCGCATATGCCTTGCATCCATGGTGATGACTGGCCAACGCGTGAAGCTGTTTTCATATGCGCCAATCGAGAATGTCCCTGAGGGCGTCGAAATCCACGACGCCAGCACTATTCTGCCTGAGCAGGTATTTAAGCGTCTCGATCCGAATTACCCGAAGTTGCGCAGTCGAACGACGATAGTTCAGTTCAGTGATATTTTCCGTATTATGCTGATGAAGCATAGGCAGGGCGTGTGGCTTGATACGGATGTCTATTTGCTCAAGCAATTTCATCCCGATCCTACGAAGCCATATCTGGCACGAGAGAATCGCTTTCGTGTCGGTGTCTCGGCTCTCTATTTGCCGCATGACCATCCGATCATTCGCGAATTTGAACACTATATTGCGGCCACCTATCCTCTCCCGCGCTGGCTGGGAGTACGACGCGGCAAGCTGCGGCCGTTATACTATCGTCTTACGGGCAAAGAAGTTACGCCTGCCGCTATCGGGATTACAATTTTCGGAAATGACGGCATATCACGGCTCGCACGCAAGTATGGCATCTTTAAAAATGCGGCACCGCAGGAGAATTTCTATTATTGGGTAGGGAAAGAGGCTACTCGGATTTACGACCCAGTGTATGGGATAGAGCCGACCAAACACCCTGATTTCATTGGTTTTCATATCCATAAGAAACATAAAGAGGTCGTTTCCATGCAGCCGGGAAGCTTCTATATGTGGGCTATTGATCGGGTTAGACCATTGCTTAGCAAACCACTTTCAAGTGACCTCAAATAAGGTTGATTTATTCATACCTGCAAAGATTTGCATGTCGGGTTTTGAATTTGTTGGTTGCGGAAAGATTCCCATCCTGTTAACCGAAGATTAAGAGCGAAGCAGTTGTCTTTCCACAGCAATTGCTTTTAGCGACTGGTTTTGCGCAACCCGGGAGCTTGATTTATGTGTGTGCGCGTGTTCGTCTGGCATAAACGAACAAACTGCTGATCGATTAAAGGAATAAAAACAATGGCTGAACGATCGCAAAATCTTCAAGACCTTTTTCTTAACTCTGTACGCAAGCAGAAAATTTCACTGACCATTTTTCTTATCAATGGTGTGAAGCTCACAGGTATCGTGACGTCATTTGACAATTTCTGTGTGTTGCTGCGTCGCGATGGTCATTCGCAGCTTGTTTACAAGCATGCAATTTCGACCATCATGCCGAGCCAGCCGGTACAGATGTTCGAGGGTGAGGAAGTCTGACGCTTCTCAGTTTTTAACTGACCAGTTTATGCTGGAGCGTGGTGATCTCTTGAAACCGTCACTCTGCTCCAGCTTTTTCGATTCCGATCCCGTATGTCGGGTATTCAGGATCATGATTTGATTGGCCGGGGCGTCTTCTATTTGAAACCGCTTATGCGAAGACCTATCTGCGGGTGCAGTTAGGTTCCGTATTTCGGAGTAAGTATATTTGTCGAAATTCAAAGACGCGAATGTTTCGCCTGCCGATGAAAAAAAAGGATTTGGCCTGTCTGAGCCAGAACCAACGAGAGCGGCGGTCATCGTTCCAATTCTTCCGGAACGTTATAATACCACTACAGCAAGCGAAGAAGGCGAACGAGCGCAGTTTCAGCGTTCAAATGAAGCACGGCTGGAAGAAGCTATTGGTCTTGCGCGCGCTATCAACCTTGAAATTGCCCATGCTGAAAATGTGACTGTCAGCCAACCTCGTCCAGCAACGCTGTTGGGTACGGGTAAGATTGAGGCAATCGCTGAAATTCTGGAAGAAAAGTCAATTGGTCTCGTGATCGTTGATCACTCTTTGACGCCGGTGCAGCAGCGTAATCTCGAAAAAGCATTGCACGTCAAGGTTATCGACCGTACCGGGCTTATTCTGGAAATTTTTGGCGAGCGCGCACGCACCAAAGAAGGTTCGCTGCAAGTTGAGCTTGCACATCTGAATTATCAAAAGGGTCGTCTTGTCCGAAGCTGGACACACTTGGAGCGTCAGCGCGGTGGCGGTGGCTTCCTCGGTGGTCCGGGTGAAACACAGATCGAAGCCGACAGGCGCATGCTTCAGGACAAGATTCTGAAGATCAAACGCGAACTGGAAACGGTTGTGCGCACCCGCACATTGCACCGTCAGAAGCGGCGCAAAGTGCCGCATCCGGTCATCGCGCTGGTTGGCTACACCAATGCGGGAAAATCGACATTGTTTAACCGTATGACGGGCGCCGATGTGCTGGCCGAAGATATGCTGTTTGCGACGCTTGATCCGACATTGCGCCGTATTCGCCTGCCGCACGGCGAAACGGTTATTCTCTCGGATACTGTGGGCTTCATCTCAAATCTTCCGCATCATCTCGTTGCAGCATTTCGTGCGACGCTTGAAGAAGTGGTCGAAGCGGATCTGATTCTGCATGTGCGCGACATTTCCGATCCGGATAATGCGGCGCAAGCAGAAGACGTAGAAAGCATTTTGACGGGCCTCGATGTCGATCCGCATGATCATAAGCGCGTGATCCAGATTTGGAACAAGATCGATAATCTCGACGAGGCTGGCCGTGAGGCTGCCCTGCGTCTGGCCGCGGCTGGCGGTGACGAAGGTCGACCAATCCCGCTTTCTGCCTGGACAGGTGAAGGTGTTGACAGGTTGCTGTCATTGATCGAGAGCCGCATTGCTGGTGCGCTCGGCTCAGTAGATGTGGTGCTTCCACCTTCAGAGCTTCGTATTCTTGACTGGATTTACCAGCATGGCAGCGATGTGAAGCGTGAAGACCTCGAGGATGGCTCGGTTCGTATTCAAGCTCGCTTGACAGAAACAGCACGCAAAATGCTCGATGAGAAACGCGGCATTAAGCCTGTCGAGCAGGATTCCGATTGGGATTGATCGGCATCTTGCGGAACAGGGCTGCAAAGCCCTATGTATGGAACATCCATACGATTCATATTCGTTATAAATATGCAGAGGCCCATAATGAGAGATCCAATTGAAACCGTCATGAACCTTGTGCCGATGGTTGTCGAGCAGACCAACCGTGGCGAGCGGGCCTATGATATTTTTTCGCGTTTGCTGAAAGAACGTATCATCTTCGTCAACGGTCCTGTCGAAGACGGCATGTCGATGCTGATCTGTGCGCAGTTGCTCTTCCTCGAGTCTGAAAACCCGAAGAAAGAGATCAACATGTATATCAATTCGCCCGGCGGCGTTGTTACGTCCGGCATGGCGATTTATGACACGATGCAGTTCATTAAGCCGCCAGTATCCACGCTTTGCATGGGGCAGGCCGCTTCAATGGGCTCACTGCTGCTGACTGCCGGTGCGACTGGCCAGCGTTACGCGCTACCAAACGCGCGTATCATGGTTCACCAGCCTTCTGGTGGTTTCCAGGGGCAGGCGTCCGACATTGAACGTCATGCGCAGGACATCATCAAGATGAAGCGCCGCCTGAACGAGATCTACGTCAAGCATACAGGTCGCGATTATGAGACCATTGAACGTACGCTTGATCGTGATCACTTCATGACCGCGCAGGAAGCTCTTGAGTTCGGTTTGATCGATAAGGTCATCGAATCGCGTGAAGTGGCTGTTGAAGAAACCAAGTAATCTGGAGCGGCAGCTTGTCTGCCTCTTCATATTTTAGCGCCTTTTGCCACAAAAGCGGCTTATTTCGTGGTCCTAGCTAAAGGTTAACGCATCGCGTTAAGCATCTGTTGGGGTTCACGGCGTTAAAATAGTTCAGATTATGCCGAATCTCGCTGGGGAACATGATTTTTCAATTGTTCCCCGCTTTAGGTTCTGCAAAAGTCGCCACTTAAGGCTTATTCGGTCGGAAAGCCTTGGGTGCGCGAGATCCAAAATGACTGGCAGTGCGTAAAAACTGCTGATGGAGCCGGAAAGAAGCTGTGTTGTGCTTCCTCAATGGCTCCGAACCGGAAGAAACGATCGAGATGGACGCAGAGGGCTGTTGTTCAACTCGGTTTATTGAAAGGAAACTGCAATGAGCAAAGTCAGCAACAGCGGCGGCGATTCAAAGAATACGCTTTATTGCTCGTTCTGTGGCAAAAGCCAGCATGAAGTACGTAAGCTGATTGCAGGCCCGACCGTATTTATCTGCGACGAGTGCGTCGAACTTTGCATGGACATCATCCGCGAGGAAAACAAAACCTCGATGGTGAAGTCGCGCGAAGGTGTGCCTACGCCGCAGGAAATCAAAGACGTACTCGATGACTATGTCATCGGTCAGAAAGACGCCAAGCGCGTTCTCTCGGTTGCGGTACACAATCACTATAAGCGCCTTGCACATCAGAGCAAAAGCAACGACATCGAACTAGCGAAGTCCAACATTCTGCTGGTTGGTCCAACGGGTTGCGGCAAGACCTATCTTGCCCAGACACTTGCACGCATCATCGATGTTCCGTTCACAATGGCTGATGCAACGACGCTGACAGAAGCCGGTTATGTCGGTGAAGACGTTGAAAACATCATTCTGAAGCTGCTCCAGTCGGCTGATTATAATGTTGAACGCGCACAGCGCGGCATCGTTTACATCGACGAAGTCGATAAGATCAGCCGCAAGTCGGATAATCCTTCTATCACCCGTGACGTATCGGGCGAAGGCGTTCAGCAGGCGCTGCTTAAGATCATGGAAGGCACTGTTGCTTCCGTGCCGCCGCAGGGTGGCCGTAAGCATCCGCAGCAGGAATTCCTGCAGGTGGATACGACGAACATTCTGTTCATCTGTGGCGGTGCGTTTGCTGGTCTCGATAAGATCATTTCGGCACGTGGTGAAAAGACCTCGATTGGTTTTGGCGCCAATGTAAAGTCCGCTGAAGATCGTCGTATTGGTGAAGTGTTCCGTGAACTGGAACCAGAAGACTTGCTGAAATTCGGTCTTATTCCGGAATTCGTTGGTCGTCTGCCAGTGATTGCCACTCTGGAAGATCTGGACGTTGACGCACTTGTGCAGATTCTGACTGAGCCAAAGAATGCGCTTGTGAAGCAGTATCAGCGTCTGTTCGACATGGAAAATGTTGAACTCAGCTTCCACGACGACGCTCTGCGTGCGATTGCCAATAAGGCAGTTGAGCGCAAGACCGGCGCGCGTGGCCTGCGTTCGATCATGGAAAAGATCCTGCTCGACACTATGTTCGAGCTGCCAACGCTGGAAGGCGTTCAGGAAGTGGTTATTTCCGGAGATGTTGTGGATGGCAGCGCCCGTCCGCTCTACATCTATTCCGAGCGCCAGGACGAAAAAGGCAATGCCTCAGCCTGATAGCTGTTGAGTAAAATGAGAATAGGCCGCGAAAGCGGCCTTTTTCTTGTCTATCTGTTGGCGCAGTCTGGATACATCGCGCAGTTGTTATTGTACAAATTTCTGTGACGGCGCAGGATAGATGACGATTCTATGAATGCTGCCATTAAAGCAGCTTGAATTTAGGAGTTCGACACTCCAATTATGGACCGAAGCACTGGTTGTGGACTGCCTCATCATGAAAGGGGCCACAACCTTTGGCAGTCGGGTCGAATGACCTGAGAAAGGACTGACATGACGGATATTGAACAGAAGACGGAAGCGAATGGCGAAGACGGGCTGTATGCCGTTCTGCCGTTGCGCGATATCGTAGTCTTCCCCCATATGATCGTTCCGCTGTTTGTTGGACGTGAAAAGTCGATCAAAGCACTTGAAGAAGTGATGGGCGTCGATAAGCAGATTTTGCTCGCAACGCAGAAGAATGCGGCAGACGATGATCCGGCACCTGATGCTATTTATGAAATCGGCACGATTGCAAATGTGTTGCAGCTTTTGAAGCTGCCAGACGGCACCGTTAAGGTTCTCGTCGAAGGCACTGCGCGCGCCAAGGTTTCCAAGTTCACTGATCGCGAAGATTATCACGAAGCATTTGCTACGGTTCTTCCTGAACCCGAAGAAGATGCCGTTGAAGTTGAAGCGCTATCGCGTTCCGTGGTTTCTGACTTTGAAAACTACGTCAAGCTGAACAAGAAGATTTCGCCTGAAGTGGTTGGTGCAGCCACGCAGATTGAAGATTATTCTAAGCTTGCTGATACGGTCGCTTCGCATCTCGCGATCAAGATTCCTGAAAAGCAGGAAATGTTGTCTATTCTCTCGGTGCGTGAGCGTCTTGAGAAGGCGCTGGCCTTCATGGAATCCGAGATTTCTGTTCTGCAGGTAGAAAAGCGCATCCGTGGCCGCGTTAAGCGCCAGATGGAAAAGACCCAGCGCGAATATTACCTCAACGAGCAGATGAAGGCGATTCAGAAGGAGCTTGGTGATGGCGAGGACGGTCGTGATGAAACGGCTGAACTCGAAGAGCGCATCAACAAGACCAAGCTTTCCAAGGAAGCCCGCGAAAAGGCACAGGCTGAGCTGAAAAAGCTGCGCAGCATGAGCCCGATGTCGGCAGAAGCAACCGTTGTTCGCAACTATCTCGACTGGCTGCTGTCGATTCCGTGGGGCAAGAAGTCCAAGATCAAGCAGGATCTTAACTTTGCCGAAGGCGTGCTTGGTGACGATCATTTTGGCCTCGAAAAGGTCAAAGAGCGCATTGTCGAATATCTCGCAGTGCAGGCTCGCTCGACCAAGATCAAAGGCCCGATCCTTTGCCTCGTTGGACCTCCCGGCGTCGGTAAGACTTCGCTTGCCCGTTCGATTGCCAAGGCTACCGGCCGTGAATATGTTCGTATGTCGCTTGGCGGCGTGCGTGACGAGGCTGAAATCCGCGGTCACCGCCGCACTTATATCGGTTCGATGCCCGGCAAGGTCATCCAGTCGATGAAGAAGGCAAAGAAGTCCAACCCGCTCTTCCTGCTCGATGAAATCGACAAGATGGGTCAGGATTTCCGTGGTGATCCGTCGTCAGCAATGCTTGAGGTGCTGGATCCAGAACAGAACTCGACCTTTATGGATCATTACCTTGAGGTTGAATATGATCTGTCGAACGTCATGTTCGTGACGACCGCCAATACGCTGAATATTCCGGGTCCGCTTCTGGATCGTATGGAAGTCATTCGTATTGCCGGTTACACCGAAGATGAAAAGCTCGAGATTGCTAAACGGCATTTGTTGCCAAAGGCGATCAAGGATCATGCTTTGCAGCCGAAAGAGTTTTCGGTCACAGACGATGCGCTGCGTAATGTTATCCGCCTTTACACACGTGAAGCCGGTGTGCGTAGTCTTGAACGTGAAATGATGACTTTGGCACGTAAGGCCGTGACTGAGATTCTAAAGTCGAAGAAGAAGTCGGTGAAAATCACTGACAAAAATCTCTCCGATTATCTCGGTGTCGAGCGCTATCGTTTCGGTCAGATCGACGGTGAAGATCAGGTCGGCGTTGTCACAGGTCTTGCGTGGACTGAGGTGGGCGGCGAGTTGCTGACCATTGAAGGTGTCATGATGCCCGGCAAGGGTCGCATGACCGTTACGGGTAATCTCCGTGATGTTATGAAGGAATCGATTTCTGCGGCGGCATCTTATGTTCGCTCGCGTGCAGTTGATTTCGGCATTGAGCCTCCGCTGTTCGACAAGCGCGACATCCACGTGCACGTACCAGAAGGTGCGACGCCCAAGGATGGCCCATCGGCTGGTATCGCCATGGTTACGGCAATCGTCTCTGTGATGACCGGTATTCCGGTTCGCAAGGACATTGCAATGACCGGCGAAGTGACGCTCCGTGGCCGCGTATTGCCTATCGGTGGTCTCAAGGAAAAGCTGCTTGCTGCATTGCGCGGCGGCATCAAGAAAGTTCTGATCCCAGAAGAAAACGCCAAGGACTTGGCGGATATTCCGGACAATGTGAAGAACAATCTTGAGATCGTTCCGGTGTCGCGAGTCGGTGAAGTGCTTAAGCATGCGCTGGTTCGTGAGCTACAGCCGATCGAATGGACAGAGCCTGCAACACCAGTTGCATCTGCTCCGGTAGACGATGACGCGGGCGTTTCTACAGCGCATTAATCGTTCACAGTGGCTAATATACTAACAATGCCGGGCCAAAAGCCCGGCATTTCTGTGTTTAACCCCGGTTTTCTGGGCTTTTTTCGTGTTGACAGGCTTGGTTTGTCATTCAATTTGAATAAACTGCACGCAATCCGTTCGCGTAAATCGCGCCGGTAGATAAAGAAAGGAAATGCCTATGAACAAGAACGAATTGGTCGCCGCAGTAGCGGAAAAGGGCGGTTTGACAAAGGCCGACGCAGGAACTGCAGTTGACGCAGTACTCGCAGCTGTAACCGGTGCACTTCAGGCTGGCGAAGAAGTACGTCTGCCAGGCTTTGGTGTTTTCTCCGTGTCGCATCGTGCAGCTTCGACAGGTCGTAACCCGTCGACTGGCGCAGAAGTTGCAATTCCTGCCCGTAACGTGCCGAAGTTCTCGGCCGGCAAGGGCCTTAAGGATGCCGTTAACGGCTAATCGTTAGAGCGCTGTGCGTCATAATTGGCGCACGAGGCACGCTTTGACTTTTTAGGTTAAGCATCGTGCTTTCTGAAATCGATTTTGATTTTTGGGTTGATGCTGTAACTGTCGCGATAATCGCGGACAGTACTACGAGAAGGCCCGGTTTAGCCGGGCTTTTTTTATTTTTCGAGGGAGGTTTTGCTTTGCGCTTGTTTAAATCGACAATGGCACACACAGCTCTGGGGTTTGCCGGACTTTATTTCGCAACGCAATCAGCACGAGCCGAAGCGTGTGAACCGCAGATTTTTCAAGATATGAAATTCATTGTCTGCACGGTGAAGGACAAACAAAATCTGCGGCTGTTTTGGAAAAGTGCTGATGGCCAGCCATATCGCAATTTTTCAAAAGTAGCAGATGCTGTAGCTGGCGTGGGCAAAACACTATCATTTGCTTTTAATGCCGGGATGTATCAGGTCGATTTTACGCCGATGGGCTTATATATCGAGAATGGACAGGAACTGGTGCCTCCAGATACGAAAACACCGCAGCGTGTCTCGGGTCCGATTCCAAATTTCTATAAAAAGCCGAATGGTGTTTTCTATTTTGATAATGACAGCGCAGGAATTGTCTCAACTGACCAGTTTCTGAAGCAGAAGCTGCGGGCGAATTTTGCAACGCAATCCGGGCCTATGCTGATCATAGGGAACAAGCTCAATCCTATCCTGATCAAAGGATCCACAGACCGAACTCGTAGAAGCGGCGTGGGTATCTGTGAGGATCAATCGATCCGCTTTGCAATTAGCGAAGATGCTGTGAATTTCTATGATTTCGCTTCACTGTTTAGAGACGAGCTGAAGTGCCCGAATGCACTGTTCCTTGATGGCGGGGGCGGCGCTGGAATTTATAGTCCTGCCATGGGTCGCAACGACATTTCATGGCATGGTGGATATGGGCCTGTTGTCGGTTTTTTTGAATAAAAAAAGCCGGGCAATGCCCGGCTTTAAAATTATTCAGCAGCTTCTGCTTTACGTCTTGGACGGCGTTCGAGCAGCTCCTTGAGGAACTGGCCGGTATAGGAACGCTTTTCCTTGGCAATATCTTCAGGACGCCCAACGGCAACGATTTCGCCGCCGCCATCACCGCCCTCTGGACCAAGATCAATCACCCAGTCAGCAGTCTTGATGACTTCAAGATTGTGTTCGATCACCACAACCGTATTTCCCTGCTCAACCAGTTCGTGCAGCACTTCGAGAAGCTTTGCGACGTCGTGGAAATGCAGACCTGTCGTTGGCTCATCAAGAATATAGAGCGTTCGGCCTGTAGCTTTGCGCGACAGTTCCTTGGCAAGTTTCACGCGTTGCGCTTCACCACCCGAAAGTGTTGTGGCTTGCTGGCCGACCTTCACATAGCCCAGTCCAACTTTGACAAGCGTTTCGAGTTTGTCACGCACAGCGGGAACGGCTGTGAAGAATTCAGCGCCCTCTTCGACCGTCATATCCAGTACGTCGGCAATTGATTTGCCTTTGAAGTGCACTTCGAGCGTTTCGCGGTTGTAGCGTTTGCCGTGGCAAACATCACAGGTCACATAAACGTCTGGCAGAAAGTGCATTTCGATCTTGATGACGCCATCGCCCTGACAAGCCTCACAGCGTCCACCCTTCACGTTGAATGAGAAACGTCCGGCTTGATAACCGCGTGCCTTGGCTTCGGGAAGACCTGCGAACCAGTCGCGTATCGGCGTGAAAGCGCCGGTATAGGTTGCGGGATTGGAACGCGGCGTGCGGCCAATCGGTGACTGGTCAATGTCGATCACCTTATCAAGGAACTCAAGGCCCTCAATACGGTCATGTTCCGCAGGATGTTCGCGGGAACCCATGATGCGGCGCGATGCAGCTTTGAACAGCGTTTCGATCAGGAACGTCGATTTGCCGCCGCCCGATACGCCGGTAACGGCTGTAAATGTGCCAAGCGGAATATCCGCTGAGACGTTTTTCAGATTGTTACCACGCGCGCCGACAACTTTGATGCGCTTTGCCTTGGAAATTTCGCGGCGCTCAGCAGGAATTGCAACTTCAAGCGCACCTGACAAATATTTGCCGGTCAACGAATTGGCGTTCGACATCACGTCATCAGGAGAACCTTGCGCAATGATATGGCCGCCATGAATGCCGGCTGCTGGCCCAATGTCGACCACATAGTCGGCGGTGAGGATCGCATCTTCATCATGTTCGACAACGATCACGGTATTGCCGAGATCGCGCAGGTGACGAAGCGTATCCAGAAGGCGCGCATTGTCACGCTGATGCAAGCCGATAGATGGCTCGTCCAGCACGTAAAGGACGCCAGTCAGGCCGGAACCAATCTGCGAGGCGAGGCGAATGCGCTGGCTTTCACCACCTGAAAGCGTGCCTGAATTACGCGCGAGCGTCAGGTAGTCGAGCCCAACATCATTGAGGAAGTCCAGACGCTCGCGAATTTCTTTGAGAATGCGCGCTGCGATTTCGCGCTGCTTGTCGTTGAACGTACCATCGACATCGCGGAACCATTGGTCAGCGTTGCGGATCGACATGCTGGTGATTTCACCGATATGCTTCATGCCAACTTTGACGGCCAGTGCTTCTGGCTTCAAGCGATAGCCACGACATGCCGGGCAGGGCGTTGACGACATGAAGCGCTCAATTTCCTCTCGCGACCATGCTGAATCGGTTTCTTTCCAGCGGCGCTCAAGGTTTGGAATAACACCTTCAAATGCCTTGGTGGTCTGATAGGCGCGCAAACCATCATCATAATTAAAGGCAATTTCTTTGCCCTTGGTGCCGTAAAGAATGGCCTGTTGAGCTTCTTCTGGGAGATCAGTCCACTTGGCACTCAGTTTGAAGCCATAGGATTTGCCAAGCGCTTCAAGCGTTTGGTTGTAATAGGGCGATGACGAGCGCGCCCATGGCGCAACTGCCCCATCTTTCAGAGAAGCGGAATGATCCGGGATGATCAGATTAGGATCAATTGCCTGTTGCGTGCCTAGACCATCGCAGGTCGGGCAGGCACCGAACGGATTGTTAAACGAAAACAAACGCGGCTCGATTTCAGGAATTGTAAAACCTGAAACAGGACATGCAAATTTTTCCGAGAACATCACGCGTTCATGCGTTTCGTTCGCCGATTTATTCGCTGCACCCCCGGAGGCTGTCTCTTCTGCTGGTAAAGGTTTGTCGGCAAATTCGGCAATCGCCAGACCTTCGGCCAATTTCAGACAGGTCTCAAGACTGTCGGCCAAACGGGTTGCAAGATCACCACGCACAACAACACGGTCCACAACCACATCAATGTCGTGCTTGTATTTTTTATCGAGGGCAGGGACATCAGCGATTTCGTAGAAGGCGCCATCGACCTTTACGCGCTGGAAACCCTTCTTTTGAAGCTCTGCCAGTTCCTTCTTATATTCGCCCTTACGACCACGAACGATTGGAGCCAGAATATAAAGACGGGTGCCTTCTTCAAATGCGAGAACGCGATCAACCATCTGGCTGACAGTCTGGCTTTCAATCGGCAGGCCCGTCGCAGGTGAATAAGGCACACCTACGCGTGCGAAAAGCAGGCGCATATAGTCGTAGATTTCGGTTACAGTACCGACGGTCGAACGCGGATTGCGGCTCGTTGTCTTTTGCTCGATGGAAATAGCCGGGGAAAGACCATCAATCTGGTCCACATCTGGCTTCTGCATCATTTCAAGAAACTGGCGCGCATAAGCCGAAAGGCTTTCGACATAGCGACGCTGGCCTTCTGCATAAATCGTATCGAAAGCCAGCGATGATTTGCCGGAGCCCGAAAGACCGGTCATGACGATCAGCTTGTCGCGCGGCAGATCAAGGTCAACATTTTTCAGATTGTGTTCACGCGCGCCACGTATGGAAATGAATTTCTGATCGCTCATTCCGCGTCCTGCCTGTTTGGTCCTGTCATGGATTGTCGGGCGTGGAACTCAATGCCGCGCCGCTCCACAATATGGGTATGAACCCCTTCCAAGGAAAGGGGCGTTCAATCATTCCGGGCTTAAATAACACCGGAACAAAGATCGAACAACTGAACTTCTGATATGCGATACGAAATGTGAACGCAAGAGCGTTGACTGTTACTCCTGACAGGCGCAGACTGCACCTACTCGCTGGATGGAGAGATATCGGGATGATTATTCGATATCGACAAGAGGTCCAAACGGTTGGGTTAATGCAACAGGAGGAAATGGAGCATGAGTCCACCTGACTAAGTTGCCTCGCTTTCACGATTGTGAAAGCACAATCACTTCACGTCATTCTGTATCGTCTTTTCGGACAAATGCATAATTGATCGTGTTAGCTGATTGCAGAAAACCTGAAATATGCGCGGAGATCGTCCGCTTCCAGGCAGTAGATTTCCGAAAACATTTATCGGCGAAGCATTGTCGATATAAGAGCATTGCTCAAATCCAAGCCCTGCGCGCCAAAGAAACAGTGAGCGGCAGGGCTTAACTTTGCAATACGATTTCAAATCATTAGAGTGCCATATATCCTCGGAGTATGACTTTTAAATGCGTCAACGCGGTCATGATTTATGAATATTGTTGCATTTTGAACAAAACAAGAACATAATCATCTGTGGAACATTCTTAAAATAATCTCTGCAATCAGCGCGCTTCGAGAATGACTGTTGTAGTGTGTGTTCAGAGTTTTATGTGATGGCGCATATTTGCGCCTGATCTTTATTGTGGAAAGCACGTCTTGCCAGATCAGTCCGATCCAATTCGGATGAAACTGTAGGTTAGGTTGTGCTTGCGAGACCCGGAGTAAGTTTTCGATGGCTGGTAGCGTCAACAAAGTCATTCTGGTCGGCAATCTTGGTGCCGATCCTGAAATTCGTCGCCTTAATTCAGGCGACCAGATCGCCAATCTGCGTATTGCGACCTCGGAAAGCTGGCGTGATCGTCAGAGCGGTGAGCGCAAGGATCGCACAGAATGGCACAGCGTTGTTATTTTCAATGAAAATCTTGCTAAGGTTGCCGAACAGTACCTGAAGAAGGGTTCTAAGGTTTATATCGAAGGCGCGCTTCAAACACGCAAATGGCAGGATCAGAACGGCAACGACCGCTATAGCACCGAAATCGTGTTGCAGAAGTTCCGTGGCGAACTGCAGATGCTCGATAGCCGTGGCGAAGGCGGCGGTGAGGGTCGTTCCTTTGGCGGCGGCGGTGGTGGTGGCAATCGTAACCAGATGTCAGATTACTCGGGCGGCGGTAATGATTTCGGTTCCTCCGGCCCATCCAGTCAGGGCGGCGGTGGCGGCGGTTTCTCCCGCGATCTCGACGACGAAATTCCATTTTGATGAAAAAAGCGGGCGCATTAAACGCCCGCTTTTTTAATTAAATTGAATAATTGAGATACAAGAATAGTAACTTGTTCTAATTGATGTTTTTATAGATTTTAACATATCAATTTATCGCTCTATTTTCAGCTACCTGCATTAGCTTTGAAGCATTTTTGTTCTTAAAAGTTATCGGCTTTGGTTGAATAAAATCATGTTCACTTTCGTTGCTTAGTGCCTGTTATCCAAGTGTACGGTTTTTTGAAAAAGCCGATTTTTACCGGTCTGTGACATATAATTTATATATCTGTTCGTTGATCTTCATATCCGCAAAGCTTATGAAGTTCATGCGAGTGAGCGAACATATGAAGCATGAGGAACCGAGGGCGAAGTGGCCCATCCGCTGCGTCCCTTTTGGTACATCGTTTTGAAATGCATCGAGTGCAGATATGAGTGATGTTAGTCGGAGATTGGCGCCGAAAGGTTGCTTTGTGGCGGTTGTCGGCCCTAGCGGTGCCGGCAAAGACACAATCATGGACGCCGCGCGTGCCGCACTCGCTGATGATCATCGATTTCATTTCGTTCGCCGCATAATCACTCGCCCACAAATGCCCGGAACGGAAGACCATGACAGCCTGACCGAAGATGCTTTTGTTAGGTTCGCTAACGATGGTGCTTTTGCTCTGCATTGGCAGGCACATGGGTTAAGCTATGGTCTGCCAAAGTCGCTAAACGAGGAGATTGCAAAAGGTTCGGTCATAATTGCCAATGTTTCGCGCCGCGTGCTGGGTGAAATACGCAGTCTTTATGCCTCGCGGTCCATAGTTGTGATTTCTGCAAAGCCAGAGGTATTGGCAGAGCGATTGGCTGCGCGCGGTCGCGAGAGCCGGGAAGAAATTATCAGACGACTTTCCCGTGAAGTCTATTTTGATGATGGCGCTGAAGATGTTTTCATCATCGATAATTCTGGAGATATCGCCTTTGCTACGGATATTTTTCTAAAAAATTTGAAAAAATATAATTAAGCTAATTATTTAAATTATACTCCTCGCAAAGTAGTTTGCCTTTTCTCAGCCCGTTCGCGGTATATTTAATAACGAGCTGAGTGCTTTTACGGCCTAGCCACTAATCAGCGATCGCACACCGTCTGCTACGAACTGAACTGCAAGTGCTGCAAGAATGACACCGAGCAGTCGGGTTAGAATAGAACGACCGGTTTCACCCAGAAACCGGTCTACGCGTTCTGCGAGCAGCAATACGACGTAGGTAATCAGTAGGCAGACTGCGATCACACCGAGCAGGGCTGCGCGCGGCCCGATACCGTCAAAGGAATCCGATGTCAGCACGATGGCTGAGATCGCGCCCGGACCAGCTATCAGCGGAATGGCAAGCGGGAAAGCAGCGATATTGCGGATATGATCCTTGGTGATCGCGACTTCCGCGCTCTTTTCCTTGCGCTCTGTTCGCTTTTCAAAAATCATTTCGAAAGCGATCCAAAAGAGCAGCAGACCACCTGCAACGCGGAAAGCCCCGATGGAGATGCCGAACATGCCGAGTATCTGTGCTCCAGCAATCGCAAACAGTGCCATGACAATGAAGCCAATTATAGAAGCGCGCAGTGCAACCTGACTGCGATGGCTACGATCCATGCCTGGCGTGAGCGCCAGAAATAGTGGTGCCAGACCGGGCGGGTCGATTGTTACAAGGAGGGTGACGAAGGCGCTGAAAACCGTATCGTAGAACCCCATGTTAAACTCGCCTCTTTTATTGGTAATGATTACCTGATTTGTTAAAGGGATTGTAGCCGATCAGTGGCACACGGTCGATGCAAAGCGTGCGCTCACACAACATCATTGCGCGATGTTTATGTGAATATCTTTCAAGCCGTTGATAAGGTAATGGAATTTCACGCCGCGAAATGGCGGTCAAATTGGCCTTTTGTGCTAGTTTGCTCTATAAAGTGACTTTATCGATTCTGTTGAGAAAGATATCTGAATAGTGTCAGATCTAACGCCACCACCCGGTTCCGAAGATATGAATGGCGGCCCGAGCGGCCCTACAGGTATCGAGCCGATCTCTATTATTGAGGAGATGCAGCGCTCCTATCTCGATTACGCGATGAGCGTTATCGTTAGCCGTGCGCTGCCTGATGTGCGCGACGGCTTGAAGCCTGTGCATCGTCGTATTCTCCACGCCATGAACGAGATGAACCTCGCTTACAATCGCCCCTACCGTAAATCGGCAGGTGTGATCGGTGAAGTGATGGGTAAATACCATCCGCATGGCGATGCATCCATTTATGACGCCCTCGTACGTATGGCGCAGGACTTCTCGCTGCGCGATCCGCTTGTGGATGGGCAGGGGAATTTCGGTTCCATCGATGGCGATCCGCCAGCGGCAATGCGTTATACCGAATGCCGTCTTGAAAAAGTCACTGAATCCCTTCTGTCGGATATCGACAAGGATACGGTTGATTTTCAGGACAACTATGATGGCCGCGAGCGCGAACCAATGGTTCTGCCTGCGCGCTTTCCAAATCTTCTCGTCAATGGTTCGGGCGGTATTGCGGTTGGTATGGCCACCAATATTCCACCGCATAACCTTGGCGAAGTCATTGATGGTTGCGTAGCGCTGATTGAAAATCCGGCCATTGAGCTGGAAGAAATCATGGAAATTATCCCCGGTCCGGATTTCCCGACCGGCGGTATCATCCTTGGCCGCGCTGGCATCAACTCTGCTTACAGCACAGGTCGCGGCTCCGTCATTATGCGCGGTGTTGTTGCAATTGAGCCAATGCGCGGCGATCGTGAAGCCATTATCATCACCGAGATTCCTTATCAGGTGAACAAGGCTTCGATGATCGAGAAAATGGCCGAACTGGTACGCGATAAGCGTATTGAGGGCATTTCCGATCTGCGTGACGAATCTGACCGTGATGGTTATCGCGTTGTGATTGAGCTGAAGCGCGATGCGGTTGCCGATGTCGTGCTGAACCAGCTTTATCGTTACACGCCTTTGCAGACATCGTTCGGTTGCAACATGGTTGCGCTGAATGGCGGCAAGCCAGAGCAGATGGTTCTGCTCGATATGCTGCGCGCATTCGTGTCGTTCCGTGAGGAAGTCGTCACACGCCGCACCAAGTTCCTCCTCAACAAGGCTCGTGATCGCGCGCATGTGTTGGTTGGTCTGGCCATCGCTGTTGCCAATATTGACGAGATCATTGCTCTCATTCGTCGTGCGCCAGATCCGGCAACGGCTCGTGAGCAGTTGATGGAACGTCGCTGGCCTGCCGCTGATGTTGCCCCGCTGATCCGTCTCATTGATGATCCGCGTCATAAGATCAATGAAGACAACACTTATAATCTGTCCGAAGAGCAGGCACGTGCAATTCTTGAATTGCGCTTGCAGCGTTTGACTGCACTGGGTCGCGACGAAGTTGCGGATGAACTGAACAAAATCGGCGAAGAAATCCGTGATTATCTAGACATTCTCAGCTCGCGTATTCGCGTGATGACAATCGTCAAAGAAGAGATGATTGCCGTTCGTGACGAGTTTGCTACGCCACGCCGCACTGAGTTTGGTCTTGGTGGCGCGGAAATGGACGATGAAGACCTCATCGCCCGCGAAGACATGGTCGTCACGGTCAGCCATGCGGGTTACATCAAGCGTGTGCCTCTGGCGACCTATCGTGCGCAGCGTCGTGGCGGCAAGGGTCGCTCCGGCATGGCCACGAAAGACGAGGATTTCGTAACCCGTCTGTTTGTTGCCAATACGCATACGCCGGTGCTGTTCTTCTCTTCGCGTGGTATCGTTTACAAAGAAAAAGTATGGCGTCTGCCAGTCGGTAATCCGCAATCGCGCGGCAAGGCACTCATTAATATGCTGCCATTGCAGCAGGGTGAGCGCATCACCACCATTATGCCATTGCCGGAGGATGAAGAATCCTGGGCAAACCTCGACGTCATGTTCTCGACAACGCGTGGAACGGTGCGCCGTAACAAGCTTTCCGACTTCGTTCAGGTCAACCGTAACGGTAAGATCGCGATGAAGCTGGAAGAAGAAGGCGATGAAATCCTTTCGGTCGATACTTGTACCGAATTTGATGACGTCCTTCTGACCTGTGCTGGCGGCCAGTGTATTCGCTTCCCGGTTACTGATGTTCGCGTCTTTGCGGGCCGTAACTCGATTGGTGTTCGTGGCATCAATCTGGCAGATGGCGATAAGGTCATTTCAATGGCGATCCTGCATCACGTTGATGCGGATGCACCGCTGCGTGCCGCTTACCTCAAGCGCTCTATTGCCGAGCGTCGTGCGATGGGTGCGGATGATGCGGATGATATTGTTGTTGTCGGCGAAGAAGTCGCGGTTGAGGCTGAGCTGACGGAAGAGCTTTATCAGGAACTGAAAGCACGTGAGCAGACTGTTCTGACTGTTAGCGAATATGGTTACGGTAAGCGTTCCTCGTCTTATGAGTTCCGCGTTTCTGGTCGTGGCGGCAAAGGCATTCGTGCAACGGATACTTCGAAGACCGACGAAATTGGTGAACTGGTTGCACTATTCCCAGTCGAAGCAAGCGATCAGATTTTGCTCGTTTCCGACAAAGGCCAGCTGATCCGCGTGCCGGTTGGCGGCATTCGTATTGCCGGACGTTCGACTAAGGGTGTCACGATCTTCAATACGGCTGACGGCGAAAAGGTCGTTTCGGTCGAGCGCATTTCGGAAACGGAAAGCGATGAAGAAAATGGCGCTGTTGAAGTTGAGGGATCGACTTCGGAAGGTGAAGCGCCTGTAGCTGGTGGCGAAGATTAAAAGAGTTTCCTGAAGCACAAAATAATCAGGTTAGTCTTTTTAACAAATGAAAAGGCCGGTGGCGGAAGCCATCGGCCTTTTTGAGATGTCAGGACTGGAGGGAACTGACGATCTTTAAAATAAGCAATTAATGTGAACGCAATTTACTCATAGAACTCAAACTGAATGCTGCGGGACGAACTCGGTTACGCTTTGCTTCATTCTCTTCCAGAAGCAGAATAACCGCCGATGCAGCCATTGCTACCATCATGGATAATGCCAGAAGAAATATCATCATCGCTGTATCCTTTCATTATAGATACGCTTGAGAAGCAAAAAGGTTGCACCGAACTTGCACCCATGCTGGTAAACTGGTTGTGAATCTGTCGTGAAATCGTGTTTCATTGCTCATTCAATTTGTTTTCTTGGTTTCTGATTTCTTTCAATTGTGGTTGTTGTTGAAAAACTGACGAGAAAAGGCTAGCTGGAAGAAATGACAATCGCGATTTATGCGGGTTCTTTCGACCCGGTAACAAACGGCCATATGGATGTGCTCAAAGGCTCGCTCCGCCTTGCCGACAAGGTTATTGTCGCGATTGGCATGCATCCCGGTAAAAAGCCGCTGTTCAGTTTTGAAGAGCGCGTCGCGCTTATCAATGCGAGTGCGGAGGCTTTGCTTGGCAAGGATGCAAAGCGCGTTTCGGTGATTTCGTTTGATGGGCTCGTGATTGATGCGGCACGCGAGCACGGTGCGAAGCTGATGGTGCGTGGTCTGCGCGATGGTACCGATCTCGACTATGAAATGCAGATGGCAGGCATGAACGGAACGATGGCGCCGGAATTGCAAACCGTTTTTTTGCCCGCCGATCCGGCTGTGCGCACAATTACTGCCACATTGGTTCGCCAGATTGCCTCAATGGGTGGCGATATAAAGCCCTTCGTTCCCGCCTCTGTTGCTTCCGCTCTGGAAGCAAAATTCAAATCCTGATTTAGGGAGTTTCTCGATTATGTCCTTCATTCGTTCGGCTTTCGCCGCTGCCACCATTGTTGCGCTTTCTCAGGGTGTAGCTTTTGCTGCTGATACTCTCAATTTGCAGCTCAAAGACGGCAATGTCGCTATTGAACTCGATTCAAAGCTTGCCCCAAAGCATGTTGCGCAGATTGAAAAGCTTGTGAAGGAAGGCGCTTATGATGGCGTCGCATTTCATCGCGTGATTCCGGGCTTCATGGCACAGACTGGTGATGTGAAGTTCGGCAATGTCGATAAGGGCTACAATGCATCGCGCGTCGGCACCGGCGGTTCTGACATGCCAAACATTCCGGCTGAGTTTTCTAAGGAACCATTCGTACGCGGTACGGTTGGTATGGCACGCAGCCAGTCGCCAGATTCGGCCAATTCGCAGTTCTTCATCATGTTCAATGATGGCGCATTCCTGAACGGCCAGTACACTGTTGTTGGCAAGGTTGTCAGTGGTATGGATGTCGTCGATAAGATCAAAAAGGGCAGCGAATCCGACAATGGTTCGGTTGAAAGCCCTGACAAGATCGTCAAAGCCACAATCGACACGAAATAAGTTTTAGATTCAACGCGTATCCCTGTCCCAAAACTCATTTAAACTTTTGGGATACGCTCAATAGGAGAGGCCCGATGGCTTATAAAGACCCGGAAAATACACTCGTTCTTGAAACCACCAAGGGCAATGTTGTTATCGAACTCTTTAACGAACTGGCTCCTGGCCATGTGGAACGCATCAAGGAACTGGCACGCGAAGGCGCTTATGATGGCGTTGTGTTTCACCGCGTTATCGATGGCTTCATGGCGCAGACTGGCGACGTGAAGTTCGGTAAAAAGGGCGGTGCGGATTTCAATGGCTCGCGCGCTGGCATGGGCGGTTCGTCCAAGCCTGATTTGAAGGCTGAATTCTCGAACGTATCGCATAAGCGCGGCACGGCATCGATGGCGCGTTCGCAGAACCCAAATTCGGCTAACTCGCAGTTTTTCATCTGCTTTGGCGATGCATCGTTCCTTGACCGTCAGTACTCCGTTTGGGGTCAGGTTATCGAAGGCATGGAAAATGTTGATCAGATCAAGCGCGGCGAACCAGTTACCGATCCAGACACGATCGTAACCGCACGTATCGCTGCTGACATCTAATTCTGTATTTACGATAGAAATATAGCGGCTCCGGTTTTGCCGGGGCCGCTCTTGCTTTGACGCATTTCTGAAAGTTGAAATGCTTTAATGAGGTTTAAAATGCGTGTTGATCTTTTTGATTTCGATTTGCCGGATGAGAGCATTGCTTTGCGTCCAGCCGAGCCGCGTGACCATGCTAAGCTGTTGTGTGTGCGTCCGGGCCAGCCGTTCGAAGATCGACAGGTGTTCGAGTTGCCTGATTTGTTGCAGCCGGGCGATGCGCTCGTTTTCAACGACACAAAGGTTATTCCAGCGCAGCTTGAAGGCATGCGCGAGCGCGAAGGCAATATTTCTCAAGTGAGTGCGACGCTGCATATGCGTACTGGTGCTGATCGTTGGAAGGCATTCCTGCGCCCTGCCAAGCGTGTGAAGGAGGGCGACCGCATCCGTTTCGGTCATTCGGGTTCAAGCTGCTTTTTGGGTACGCTTGATGCAACCGTTGCTGAAAAAGGCGATGCAGGCGAAGTGTTGCTGGTGTTTGACCTTTCTGGCGCAATGCTGGATGAAGCGATTGCTGCCGTCGGCCATATTCCTTTGCCACCTTATATCGCATCGAAACGTACCGAAGATGAGCGCGATCGCAGCGATTATCAGACGGTTTATGCGCGTGAAGAGGGCGCAGTTGCGGCACCAACGGCTGGTCTGCATTTCACGCCTGAACTGCTCGCGAAAATTCGCGAACGCGGTATCGAAGAACATTTCGTGACGCTGCATGTGGGGGCAGGCACCTTTTTGCCAGTCAAAGCTGACGACACAATCGATCACAAGATGCATTCCGAGATTGGTTATGTTTCGAAGGAAACGGCGGATGCACTCACTGCAGTTCATGCGCGCGGTGGCCGCGTGATCTGCGTCGGTACAACTTCGCTGCGCCTCATTGAGAGCGCAGCCGGTGAAGACGGTATTATTCGCCCATGGGCCGGCCCGACCGATATTTTCATCACGCCGGGCTACAAGTTCCGTGCCGTTGATCTGCTGATGACCAACTTCCATCTGCCGCGCTCAACACTGTTCATGCTTGTTTCGGCCTTTAGTGGTTTTGAAACCATGCATGAAGCTTATAAGCGCGCTATTGAGACAGGCTATCGCTTCTATTCTTATGGCGATTCAAGCTTGCTCGAACGAGGTTAGCCGAAACGGTTTCCTTTTCAGTCAAAATTATTTAGAGACACGGCATGACCAGCGAAAATTTTGAATTCAAAGTGGTTGCGCGTGATGGCGCAGCCCGTCAGGGCGAAATCTCCATGCCGCGCGGCGTGGTGCGTACGCCTGCCTTTATGCCGGTTGGCACAGCCGGTACCGTCAAAGCCATGTATATGGATCAGGTGAAGGATCTTGGTGCGGATATTATCCTCGGCAATACCTATCATCTGATGCTGCGTCCGGGTGCGGAACGCGTAGCTCGCCTTGGTGGTCTGCATGAATTTGGCGGTTGGAAAGGCCCGATTCTCACGGATTCTGGCGGCTTTCAGGTTATGTCGCTCGCGCAGTTGCGCAAGATTGATGAAACCGGCGTGACTTTCCGTTCGCATATCGACGGCAAAGCCTATGAAATGACGCCAGAGCGCTCTATCGAAATTCAAGGCCTGCTCGATAGTGATATTCAGATGCAGCTTGATGAATGCGTGGCCCTGCCATCCCCTGAAAAGAACACCGAGCGCGCCATGGAAATGTCGTTGCGTTGGGCTGAACGCTGCAAGGTTGCTTTCGGCACACAGCCGGGTAAAGCGATGTTCGGCATCGTACAGGGCGGTGACAATGCGCGTCTGCGTGAACGCTCGGCAGAAGCGCTCAAAGCCATGGACCTGAAAGGCTATTCCGTTGGTGGTCTGGCTGTGGGTGAGCCACAGAGTGTTATGCTCGATATGCTGGAAGTGGTTTGCCCGATCCTGCCTGCAGAAAAGCCACGTTATTTGATGGGTGTCGGTACGCCAGATGACATGCTGAAATCTGTGGCTCGCGGTATCGACATGTTCGATTGCGTGATGCCGACGCGTGCTGGCCGTCATGGTTTGGCTTTCACCCGCTTCGGCAAGGTGAATTTGCGCAATGCACGCCATGCTGATGATCATCGTCCGCTTGATCCAGAATCAAACTGTCCGGCAACGCGTGATTACAGCCGTGCCTATCTGCATCATCTGGTCAAATCGGGTGAAGCACTCGGCGGCATGCTGCTGACATGGAACAATCTTGCCTATTACCAATATCTCATGCAGGGCATTCGTGCCGCTATTGCGGAAGGTCGTTTTGAGGATTTCGCGGCTGAAACAACAGCCGGATGGGAGAGGGGCGATATACCCGCTCTTTAATCTAATAAAAACGCGCCTCACAGGGCGCGTTTTTTGTAGGTCTACTTAAGTAAAAAATATTAGCCGGCTTCTAACAGCGTTTCCAATCGACAGATCAATGAATGTCGCTCTTCGTCACTGACAATATCACAATCAAGCAATCGACCACATTCGAGCCCGGAAACTGCTAAATACGTAATCAGTACAAGGTTGCGATCCGAAGCATCCTTGAGCATGCGGTCGAGCAGACTACGGTGGTAATGTCTGACCGGGATCATGAAATCCGGGTTTTCGACCAGAGCCGCTAGAATGCCGCTTGCTGGTGGTTCATCATCTGCCTGAACGCGAAAAACATCAAAAAACGCACGCGCGACCTGATTCTTGCCTCCGCTTTGAAGGTTCTCCTGAACCTCCATCGCGTGTTCATGCACTTTCATATATTCTTCAACCACACCTTCCAAAAGTTTAGCTTTGGTTGGAAAAGAATAAAGCAATCCACCTTTTGAAAGCCCAGCGCGTGCAGCCACTGCGTCGAGTGAAATATGTGCGGGTCCGACCTCCTGAGCGAGCTCAACAGCCGCTTTAAGGATACGTTCACGCGAAGAGACCTTCTTTTTTGTGTTCAATTCTATGGGTCTCCTGACAGTTCAATAGTTGACAATACCGTCCAGACGGTACAGTTATTTGATCCAAACATTCAAGTAAAATACGCGCGATTTTTGCTGTGGCAGAAACGCGCTTGAGCCGCCCTGGAGTGCAGCCGCAATGATCAAACGCCTTATTCTGGCAATAATCTTTCTCGTGATCGTCGTAGGGGGGCTCGTCGGTTTTAACCTGTTCAGGACGCAGGCGATCAAAGATTTCTTCGCCAATATGCAACCGCCGGCAAAGACGGTTTCTACGATCACCCTTGAGCCGACGACCTGGACGCCGGGTATTGAAGCGATCGGTTCTGCCAATGCTATCAATGGTGTTGATCTGACAGTTCAGGTCAGCGGAATTGTTGATAAGATCGACTTTAAAGCCAATCAGGAAGTGAAGCAGGGCACGGTCCTGCTTCAGCTCGAAAACAGTATTGAAACCGCTGATCTGGTGGCTGCCAAGGCTGAAGCCGTGCTTGCAGACCAAAATCTCAAACGCGCTGAAACGCTTCGGACGCGTGGTGTAGGTGCAGTTTCTGACGTTGATACAACAGCGGCGGCGGCAAGTGCCAAGGAGGCTGCTGTTGCCAAGATGCAGGCTGTACTCGATCAGAAGACTGTAACGGCTCCGTTTACAGGCGTTATTGGTATTCCTAAGGTTGATCTTGGGCAGTATCTGACGCCAGGAACGATTATCGGAACCTTACAGGAAACCGATAAGATGCGTATCGATTTCACTGTGCCGGAGCAATCGCTGCCTTTGCTCAAACTCGGTCAGCCGGTGAAGGTTGGCCCAAGCATGGAGCAGCTCAATTATAGCGGCACCATCGTCGGTATCGATCCAAAAATCGACCCATCCAGCCGTCTGGTTTCGGTGCGTGCTGAAGTGCAGAATGATGAGCCACGCCTCACACCGGGACAATTCGTTCAGGTTCGCGTTGAGCTTCCAAAAGAAGACAATGTGCTGGCATTGCCGATGACTTCCGTTGTTCGCAGCCTTTACGGCGACTATGTTTACGCTGTTCGCCCTGCACAGCCAAAAGAAGGCGAAAAGGCTCCTGAAGGTGATGCTGCAAAACAGGTCGCACAGCAGGTTTTCGTCAAAATTGGCCGCAGCTATGGCGGTGTCGTCCAGATTAACGATGGCCTCAAGGCTGGAGACGTTGTGATCACGGCGGGCCAAAACCGGCTTTCAGCGGGGACACCAGTAACGATTGACAACACCGTCAATCCTATCCCTGCAGCTGACAAGTAATAGGCAAGCGAGATGAGTTTTTCCGATATTTTCATCCGGCGACCCGTACTTGCTACAGTGGTCGCCCTCATGATCATTCTCCTCGGCCTTTTGGGTATCGCGCAGCTTTCTGTGCGTGAATATCCGAAGGTCGATGAAACTGTAATCACCGTCTCGACCGCTTATGCCGGAGCGAGTGCGGAGCTTATTCAGGGCTTCATCACGTCGCCGATTGCTGAATCGGTGGCTACGACCGAAAACATTGATTACGTCACATCGTCCAGCCGCCCATCGTCCAGCACGGTGACGGTTCAGATGAAGCTTGGCGCTAATCCTGACGCAGCACTCACCGAGGTGATTGCCAAGGTCAATCAGGTTCGCGGTAATCTGCCAACACAATCTGATGATCCGGTGATCGTTAAGGGAACGGGGCAGAGCTTTGCGACCATGTATCTGGCCGCGCAGAACCCCAACATGACCAGCGAACAGATCACTGAATATCTGGAACGCGTCATGCAGCCGCGCATTTCTACCGTTCAGGGTGTGGCGAAGGCTGAAATTCTTGGTGGACAAGTTTATTCGATGCGTGTCTGGATCGATCCGATTCAGCTTGCAGCGCGCCAAGTTACGGCTTCTGAAGTGTTGAATGCGATCAACGCGTCTAACTTCTTGTCCGCGCCGGGCCAAACGAAGAACGAGTATGTTGCATCCTCGATCACGCTTGAATCGACATTGCAAACGCCTGAAGCGTTTGGCGCAATGCCAATCAAATCGACTGGCGATCAGATTGTTCGTCTGCGCGACGTCGCAAAAGTTGAACTTGCTGCGAAAAGCACAGACACGATTGTTTCGTTCAACGGTTCTGCCGGTACATTCCTTGCAATTTATCCAACGCCGTCAGCCAACCCGATTGATGTTGCAACTGCGTTTAAAAAGGAATTGCCGGCCATTCAGGCTTCCCTGCCTGAAGGCATGACGCTTGATCTCGTTTATGATGCGACCGAGCAGATCAGCTCATCAATCAGTGAAGTGTTCACAACCATCGGTGAAGCTGTCGCGATTGTTATTCTGGTTATCATCGTCTTCCTCGGCTCGTTCCGTTCGGTTCTTATTCCGATTGTGACGATCCCGATTTCGCTCATCGGCGTTTGCTTCTTCCTTTATATTCTCGGCTTCTCCATCAATCTTCTGTCACTTCTGGCGATGGTTCTGGCGATTGGTCTGGTGGTCGACGACGCGATTGTGGTGCTTGAAAACATCCACCGGCATATCGAAGAAGGATTGCGTCCGATGGATGCGGCCTTCAAGGGTATGAAGGAAATCACCGGCTCGATTATCGCGATGACGATTACGCTTGCTGCGGTGTTCGCGCCTCTCGGCTTTACCGGTGGTTTGACCGGATCGCTGTTTCGCGAGTTTGCCTTCACGCTTGCGGGTGCAGTTATCATTTCGGGCATCGCAGCTTTGACGATCTCGCCGATGATGTGTGCGCGTATGCTTAAGCACGGTGAAGCGTCACGTTTCCAGCAGTTCATTGACCGGAATTTTAAGAAGCTCGAAAAATGGTACCATGGCATGGTATCCGGTTCGCTGAATTATCGTCCGATTACGCTGATGATCGTTATTGCTCTGGTTGGTCTGACAGGCTTTCTGTTCGTCAACACGTCGAGTGAACTGGCCCCTGAAGAAGATTCAGGCGCATTGTTCTCGATGTTCCAGGCTCCGCAATACGCGACTTCAGCCTATACCAACCTCTATGCAAAAGAGATTGATAGTCTGACCAAAGATCTGCCGGAGCTGGATACACGTTTCCAGATCGTTGGTATGGATGGCGGTACAACATCTGGCATCGCTCTTTGGGTTCTGAAAGACTGGTCCGAACGTACACGTTCGCAAAAGCAAATTCAGGAAGATCTGACTGCTCGACTGACCAAAGTTGCGGGCGTTGACGCATTCATTTTTGCGCCTCCGTCGCTGCCGGGTGCTGGCGGTGGTCTGCCGATTTCCATTGCGCTTCAGTCAACGGGACCATCCAGTCAGGTGTTTGAACTGGCCGAAGAAATTAAGAACGAAGCGCAGGCATCGGGTCAGTTCATCGTCGTTCAGAATTCGATGTCCTTTAATGCACCGCAGACCACGATCACTATTGATCGTGATCGTGCTGCGACGCTCGGTGTTCAGGTCAGCGATATCGGTTCGACGCTTGGTCTTCTGACGGGCGGTGCAAAAATTGCTCAGTTCGACCGTGATTCCAACAGCTATGACGTCATTACTCAGGTGCCGGATGCTTATCGTTCCACCCCGGAAAAACTCGGCGAATTCTTTGTTCGCAGTGTTTCTGGCGAAATGATTCCACTGTCATCAGTAATTGAGATCAAACAGAATGCTTCTCCTGCCGCTATTGAGCAGTTTAACCAGCTCAACTCAGCGACGATCTCTGCTCTGCCAATGCCGAGTGTCACAACAGGTCAGGGCCTGCAAACGCTCGTCAATCTGGCGCAGCAGAAGATGCCAGAAGGCTTCTTCCTCGACTATTCCGGCCAGTCACGTCTGGAAGTCGAGCAGGGCAACACGATCATGATCGCCTTCGGCCTTGCCGTTATCGTGATCTATCTGGTGCTTGCGGCACAGTTTGAAAGCTTCCGTGATCCGTTCATCATCATGATGTCGGTTCCGCTTTCGATCTTCGGTGCGATTGTTCCGCTGAATCTCGGTCTTGGAACGCTCAACATCTACACGCAGGTCGGTCTCATTACACTTGTGGGGCTGATAACCAAGCACGGCATTCTGATGGTCGAGTTTGCCAATCAGCAACGTCGTCTGCATGGTCATTCACGTCGTGAAGCGATTATTCTCTCTGCCGAAACACGCCTGCGTCCGATTCTGATGACCACGGCTGCGATGGCACTTGGCGTTGTGCCGCTGATCATTGCAAGCGGCGCGGGTGCAGCGGCACGTTACTCGATGGGTCTGGTGATTTTCACTGGTATTACCGTGGGAACGGTCTTCACGCTGTTTGTGGTGCCGATGTTCTACACCTTCATCGCTAAGAAGGACGTGGAAGGTGAGTTTGTACCATCGCAAGAAGATGGAAAAGAACCGGCGACCGCATCCCATCACTGAAACTTGTCCATCACTGAAACTTGTATTGAATAATAAGATTAAGGGCGGCCACATGTGGGCCGCCCTTTTTGTTGGGAGTCGAGCGATTTCCAGCATAATCTTATCGATCCTCGTTTTACTCCGGTCGGATTATGCTCTGTTGCATCCCCGATTTTTCACACCATATGAGCAAGCATGATACCTTTATCCGTACTTGATCTATCACCCGTCCCTGAAGGCAGCGATGCTGGTCAGTCTCTGCGTAATACGCTGGAGCTCGCCCAACAGGCAGAAAAGCTTGGTTTCACGCGCTATTGGCTGGCCGAGCATCACAACATGCCCGGCATTGCCAGCGCTGCAACGTCGGTCGTTATCGGCCATGTGGCAGCGGGCACGTCCACCATTCGCATCGGCGCCGGTGGCATCATGCTGCCCAATCATTCTCCATTGGTAATCGCTGAACAATTCGGTACGCTGGCTTCGCTGTTTCCGGGTCGTATTGATCTCGGACTTGGTCGTGCGCCGGGCACCGATCAGATGACAGCGCATGCACTGCGCCGCAATCTGGAAAGCAGCGCCAATGATTTTCCGCGTGATGTCGTTGAGCTTCTCAATTACTTCAAGCCCGCCGATCCTGCTCAACGCGTACAAGCAGTTCCCGGGGCTGGGTTGAATGTTCCAGTCTGGATTCTCGGTTCGAGCCTGTTTGGCGCGCAACTGGCTGCGATGCTGGGGCTTCCTTATGGCTTCGCCTCCCATTTCGCACCGGCTGACATGGAACGCGCTGTAGACCTTTATCGCGAGCGATTTGAGCCGTCCGAATATCTGCAGAAGCCTTATGTCATGCTTGGGCTGAATGTCATTGCAGCGGATACGGACGAAGAAGCACATCACCTGTTCACGTCCCAATTACAGGCATTTGTAAATTTGCGCAGCGGCCGTCCGGGCAAGTTACCTGCGCCTGTAGCGGGGTACCAGGAACAGCTCGATCCGTCAGCACAGGCACTGGTTCGCCAGATGCTTTCATGTCGTGTCGTGGGTGGCCCCGAAACAGTCGACAAGGGCATCCGCGAATTTGCCGAACGCACCGGCGCAGATGAATTGATGGTGACGGGCATGATCTATGACCATCAGAAGCGTCTTCGCTCTTATGAGATCGTCAGCAACTCGATGGCATGAGGATCGAACTCGCGATTGACCTCGGTAAGAAGCCAATCGCGGAAAGCTTTAACCGCAGGCGTGTTTGCGCGCGCCTGCGGTGTTACAAAGTAATAGCTGCTCGGGCTTTTTACCGTGTGCTCATAAGCCACGACAAGCTGGCCGCTCTCAATTTCGGCACTGATCAGAAATAGCGGCATAAGCGCAATCCCAAGACCTGCAACACAAGCCTGAGAAACATTTGAGAACTGCTCAAAGCGCATCCCGCCTGCAACAGGTGCTGCAATGTCAAGGCTTTTGAACCAGTGGCTCCATGCGCCGGGGCGTGATGCCATGTTGAAAAGCGGTAGACGCAAAAGGTCTGTGGGGCCGTTGATCGGATGCTGTTTCAGAAAAGCTGGGCTGCAAACAGGCGCAACCATTTCCTCCATCAGAAATGTGCAGTCGGCATTGGGCCAGTCTGGCTGGCCAATATGGATTGCCGCATCGAGGCCTTCGCGTTCAAAGTCGAACTGGCCAATACGCGTGGCAAAATTCAGAATAATATCCGGATATTGCGCGACAAAGCGCGGGATGCGCGGGATCAGCCAACGGGTGCCAAAGGTAGGCAGAAATGCGAGATTGAGCGTTGTCCCCCGCATTTGCGACATGACCTGTAATGACGCCGCACGAATGGAAGCAAGCGCAGGGCTTATTGCTTGAAGATAGGCGCGTCCGGCATCGGTCAGCATGACATGTCTACTGGTGCGATCAAACAGGACGGCGCCGAGCTGTTCTTCCAGCAAGGCAATCTGACGGCTGACAGCACCTTGCGTCAAAGACAGCTCTTCCGCAGCGCTCGAAAAGCTCTGATAGCGCGCGACTGCATCAAAGGCGGCAAGTGCACTTGTCGAAGGAAGCAGGCGTCTCGAAAGTGAAATCATTATCTATTACTAAATGGAATAGATCGATGAGTAAACGTAAATTGCATGTCGAATAATGCTGCGCCATAGTCTCACCAACCGAATTTGAGGAGATGATTGATGTCGCGTGCCGCATTTAACTGGGAAGATCCGTTTCTGCTTGATGAACAGCTGACCGAAGATGAGCGGATGATCCGCGATTCGGCACAGGCTTTCTCTAGTGATGTTTTGCTGCCGCGCATTGAAAAAGCTTATCTCGATGAAACGACTGATCCAGATCTGTTTCGCCTGATGGGACAGGCCGGTCTTCTTGGCGTAACGCTTCCTGAAGAATACGGCGCGGCAAATGCTGGTTATGTTTCTTATGGTTTGGTGGCGCGCGAAGTCGAGCGTATTGATTCCGGCTATCGTTCGATGATGAGCGTTCAGTCGTCACTCGTAATGTATCCAATCTATGCTTATGGCTCTGATGAACAGCGCAAGAAATATCTGCCGGGTCTAGTTTCGGGCGAGTTGATCGGTTGCTTTGGTCTGACCGAGCCTGATGCCGGTTCCGATCCTGCTGGCATGAAAACCCGCGCCGATAAGATCGATGGCGGTTATCGCATCAGCGGTTCAAAAATGTGGATTTCCAATTCGCCGATTGCCGACGTTTTCGTGGTCTGGGCCAAATCGACTGCCCATGACGGTGCGATCCGTGGCTTTGTGCTTGAAAAGGGCATGAAGGGTCTTTCTGCCCCCAAGATTGGCGGAAAGCTTTCGTTGCGTGCTTCGATCACTGGCGAAATCGTCATGGATGGCGTGGAAGTATCGGAAGATGCATTGTTGCCAAATGTATCGGGTCTGAAGGGTCCGTTCGGCTGTCTCAACCGTGCACGTTATGGCATTTCCTGGGGTGTGCTGGGTGCGGCAGAGGATTGCTGGTTCCGTGCGCGTCAGTATGGTCTTGATCGCAAGCAGTTCGACAAGCCGCTGGCTGGCACACAGCTTTACCAGAAGAAGCTCGCCGATATGCAGACTGAAATCACCTTGGGCTTACAGGCAAGCTTACGCGTTGGTCGTCTGTTTGACGAAGGCAAAATGGCGCCTGAGATGATTTCGATCGTTAAGCGCAACAATTGCGGCAAGGCGCTCGATATTGCGCGTCAGGCTCGCGACATGCATGGCGGCAACGGTATTCAGATCGAATATCATGTCATGCGCCACGCGCAGAATCTTGAAACCGTCAATACCTATGAAGGCACGCATGATGTTCATGCGCTGATTCTCGGACGTGCGCAGACCGGCATTCAGGCATTTTTCTAATCACTCAGAAGGGATTTGAGAAATGCACAATACACCGCTTGCTGGTCTTAAAGTCATTGAGCTGGCCCGCATTCTGGCAGGTCCATGGGTCGGACAGACACTGTCCGACCTTGGTGCCGACGTCATTAAGGTCGAAAGCCCTGAAGGTGACGATACTCGCACATGGGGGCCGCCATTTATCGAGGTTGAAGGCGAAAAGTCGGCAGCCTATTTCCACGCCTGTAATCGTGGCAAGCAATCCATCATCGCTGATTTTCGTACGGATGAGGGGCGGGCGCTTGTGCGCAAGCTCGTTACTGACGCGGATGTGGTGATTGAGAATTTCAAGCTCGGCGGTCTTGATAAATATGGCCTCGACTATGAAAGCCTGAAAGCGATCAATCCACGGCTGATCTATTGCTCAATCACGGGTTTTGGCCACACGGGTCCTTATGCAGAACGTGCGGGTTATGATTTCATGATCCAGGGCATGGGCGGCATCATGGACCTGACTGGCGAGCCGGATCGTGAACCGCAGAAGATTGGTGTGGCGTTCGCAGACATCTTCACCGGGCTTTACAGCGTCATTGCTATTCAGTCGGCTCTTATCATGCGTGAGCGCACAGGCAAGGGCCAGCATATCGATATGGCGCTGTTTGATTGCATGTCAGCAGTTCTTGCCAATCAGGGAATGAATTATTTGGCATCCGGCATTTCGCCCAAGCGTATGGGCAATGCGCATCCCAATATTGCGCCTTATCAGACGCTGCCTGTATCGGACGGTTATTTCATTATCGCTTGTGGCAATGACGGGCAGTTTGCAAAACTGACCGCTTTGCTGGGGATTGGTGAAATCGCGCGCGATTCTCGCTTCCTCACCAATGCATTGCGCGTTGCTAATCGCGATGCACTCACGTCTTTGCTGGAAGAGCGCACGAAGCAATGGGTGCGCGATGACCTTCTGGCAGCACTTGCCAAAGCAGGAGTGCCTGCCGGGCCGATCAACACGGTGGAGGATGTATTTGCTGATCCGCAATTCATCGCGCGACAGATGAGAATCGATCCCGATGGTGTGCCGGGCTTGCGTACGCCAATCCGATTCTCGGACGCAGAACTGAAATTGGATAAGCGATCACCAAAGCTCGGCGAGCATAAAAATAATGAGTAAGAAAAAACCCGCTTTAAGCGGGTTTTTTTAATGGGTCAGTCGTCGGTGGCGACCATCACGTCGGATGCTTTAACGACCGCATAGGCCGTCTTGCCGACCTTAAGATCAAGTTCATCTACTGCTTCATTGGTGATAGACGAGGTAACAACGACACCATTTCCGATATCAATGCGGATATGCGCAGTGGTTGCGCCTTTGGTAACATCGACGATTGTGCCTTTGAGGCGATTGCGTGCGCTGATTTTCATGGTGTCTTCCCGTTATCAATTGGCGTCTACATGATGCAATAAAGCATTTTAGCGACTGGGATAACATCCCAAATTCGAGAAGCTATTCACAGTTAGCGCGCAAAAAATTATATTTTTCAGGGAAGAGAATGGTGCGGTCGAGAAGACTCGAACTTCCACGGGTTGCCCCACAGCGACCTCAACGCTGCGCGTCTACCAATTCCGCCACGACCGCACTGTGTGGTAGAAGCTGAACAATGTCAGCGAGACGGCATTTAGCAAATCAATTTGGACTGCACAAGACCATTTTTTGACTTGAGCACAATTGTTTCACATTGCGCTTAAATACATGATTTGAAATGCAAAAAAGCTTCGCGTCATCTGGAGTAAACCAGATAGCAAAGCTTTAACAAGAACAGATAAAATATTTTGGGAAGAGAATGGTGCGGTCGAGAAGACTCGAACTTCCACGGGTTGCCCCACAGCGACCTCAACGCTGCGCGTCTACCAATTCCGCCACGACCGCACTGTGTGGTAGAAGCTGAACACTGTCAGCGAGGAGCCATCTAGCAAATCGATCCGACAGGCACAAGCCTATTCTTTAGCTAGTTTCAATCTTTTTTGAATTATCGGTGAAATATCAAATTATTAAGCACTTATGCTCTGTAGGCGCCGTATGTCTTCCAGTCGCTTCACCGTTTCGGCATAGCCAATGTCGATTGCTTCGGATGCACGATGAAAGTCCGCGAGACCGATTTGCCCCACCGTTGGCATAAGGGATACATCAGGTGGATCTCCAGCCATACGGGCGCGGGAAATGCGGTCCTGAATGATGTTGAAAGCTTCCATCATTACCCCAGTAATACCAAGACGACCTTCATTTCCGCCATGTATCATCTCGCTTAACGTATCTGGATGCGATTGCGCGTGTTTGATTACAGCAGCACGTCCAAACTGATCATAATGCAGGTTCACCGCCAGTACGAGGCGCTGTTCATAAGCGCGACAGACAGAGACGGGCACAGGATTGACGAGTGTTCCATCAACGAGAACACGTTCCTGCCAACGGACGGGCTCAAATATGCCGGGCAGGGCATAAGATGCACGCATTGCTTCGACCAACGGGCCAGTAGAGAGCCAGATTTCATGGCCTGTGCGCAGTTCGGTGCAGACGGCAACGAAAGGCCGGTCAAGATCTTCGAGACGCAGACCATCAAGGTGTTCGCGCATACGGCTATCAAGCTTCATGCCGCCAAAAAGACCACTGCCGCGTAAGGTTATGTCTAGGAGATTGAACATGCGTCGCCGCGTCAGGCTTCGAGCAAATTCTTCGAGTTCGTCCAGTTTTCCTGCAAGGTAGCAGCCACCAACCAGCGCGCCGATTGATGTGCCGGCAATCATTTCGATTTCAATGCCGGCTTCATCAAGAGCGCGAAGCACGCCGATATGAGCCCAGCCGCGCGCTGCGCCGCCGCCTAATGCGAGTGCGATTCTTCGTGGCTCAGGTCGGGCTTGAGGCCGGGCAGTCTCAACACCTTCGAGGTTCAAAGGCTGTGAACTGGCTGCTTTACGCTTTTGACCCCAAGGGAACATATCGATCAACACCTCTTGTTTCGGCGAGTTTATCAAAACACTGTAGCGAAACAATAAATGTTAAAAGTAACAGTATGAAAAATTGGGGCGCATCCCGAAAAGTGCGAAACGGTTTTCTGGATGCGCTCTAATGGTTACGGTCGCAGGTGTCTTCAATCGACAGGCTAGCCTGACCGTTATCGGACTGAACCTGCCGATAAAAGCACGAGCGGCGTCCTGTGTGGCAGGTTGGACCATCACCCGCCACGCGGACCTTCAGCCACAGCGCGTCCTGATCGCAATCCGTACGCAGTTCGATCACGCTTTGTAGATTGCCAGAGGTTTCGCCCTTTTTCCAAAGTTTGGATCGCGAGCGGGACCAATAATGCGCAATGCCGGTTTCAAGCGTCAGACGCAATGCTTCATCGTTCATATGAGCGACCATCAACAACTCACCATCCTGCGCGTCGGTGACGACCGCTGTGATAAGGCCGGAAGCGTCGAAACGCGGCATGAAAACAGCGCCTTCTTCTATCGACTTTTTGTCTGAGGGCTGTGCTCGAAAACTGCTCATTTTTGCGCCTGATAATATACTTACTTACGAATAAGAGACATGAAGCGAACCTGTTCATTCACGTCTGTCTTATAATCGCCCGTAAAGGTCGTGGTGATTGTGCTTGCACCTTGTTTGCGGATGCCACGCATCGCCATGCACATATGTTCAGCATCAATCAACACCGCAACGCCGCGTGGCTTCAAAATGCGCTGAATGCTGTCAGCGATTTGTGCGGTAATGCTTTCCTGCGTTTGCAAGCGACGCGCAAAAATATCAACAACGCGGGCAATTTTCGACAGACCAAGCACCTTGCCGTCCGGCAGATAAGCGACATGCGCCTTGCCGATGATCGGCACCATATGATGTTCGCAATGCGAGAAGAACGAAATATCCTTCACCAGCACCATGTCGTCATAGCCGGACACTTCTTCAAAAGTGGTGCCGAGTACATCTTCAGGGCTTTCGGCATAGCCCCCAAAAAGCTCGCTATAAGATTTTGCCACACGCTTTGGCGTATCCAGCAGACCTTCGCGATCAGGATTATCTCCCGCCCACAAAAGAAGTGTGCGTACTGCGGCTTCTGCTTCAGCCTGCGTTGGCTTCTGCACTTGTGCAGAAGCAATAGATTCGTCACGGATTTTTTTGATGCGCGCGTCCATCGTTATTCTCCAGTAGCCTCCTTCAAAGAGGAGACGAGTTAAACGGACAATACAACGATGCGCCCGGCGATTGTGCTTGTGAGCGTGCGGTGTATTGATCCAACAACACTGAGCTGCCGGACAGTTATTCCTGCGACTTCATAACCATGTGATAATCTGACCATGGCGTCGTCGCGACTTGCCTATTATATAGACATCAAAATGCAACTTCAAACCGTAACCGGGCGACAATTTTACGTTTTTATCCGGCAAGGCAGAAGGTTCGTCTCAATGATCGACGATGTTTATAATAAACGTATCCTTGAATTTGCAGGGAATATCGAAAAGCTTGGCCGCATTGCTGACCCGGATGCGGTGGCGACCGTTCACTCAAAATTGTGCGGTTCTACCCTCACGGTCTATCTCAAGATGCATGATGGTGTGGTTACCGACTTTGCGCATGAAGTAAAAGCCTGCGCATTGGGGCAGGCATCATCGTCAGTTATGGCGCGGCATATCATCGGCTGTTCATCCGAAGAACTGCGGGCAGTGCGCGATTCGATGTATTCAATGCTGAAGGAAAACGGTCCTGCACCGGAAGGACGTTTCGAGGATTTAAAATATTTCGAGCCGGTTCGCGAATATAAGGCCCGTCACGCCTCGACACTTCTAACGTTTGATGCGGTGGTCGATTGCATTCGCCAAATCGAGGAAAAGGTGCAAGCCGCCTGATGTGTGGTTGCGGGAAAGATCACGCGGGTAATGCCGAGGCACTCAAAAAGCGTCAGACCCGCAACTTCAGCGATCCGTGGCGCAAAACGCCGGGCAGGGTGCTGGGTACAAGTTTGATACGATTATATCAGCTCACACTTTCCTCTTTCATCGGCAATTCGTGCCGCCATATGCCAACCTGTTCCGAATATACCTACGAATCTGTAGCACGATATGGCCTGTGGAATGGTAGCTGGATGGGGCTTTTCCGGATCATGCGTTGTGGACCGATGGGCACGCACGGCTTTGATCCAGTGCCGAGAGAATTATCTAACCATTATCGTTGGTATTTGCCGTGGCGTTATTGGCGCGTTTCATCACCGAAAAACTAAATTCTTTTATAAAAAACTGTTGATCAATTCTATGCTGATTAGAATTCGTTAATGATAAATCTGTTTTATCAGGAAACGCAAATCAGTTTGAGCCAACGTCTTTTTGACGCCGCATTTCAGCTGCATTTGCATCGTGTTTTCTAGTCTTGCGAGCCATCATGAATAAATCGTCGTTCCGCATCTCCCAGCTTATTGCCGGTGTTGCGCTTGGTGCCAGTGTTCTCTGTGCAACCAGCGCTATGGCCAACGTATCATGGGTCGTTTTCGATGCGGATACGGGCGTTGTGGTGGGGCAGGACGGAGCGACTGAGCAACACGCGCCAGCATCGCTAGCCAAAATGATGACGCTTTATCTGGCGTTTGAAGCATTGAAAACAGGTCGCATCCATTGGGATGATGAAATGCCTGTGACAAAAAATGCTTCTGCAAAAGTTCGCATGAAGCTTTATCTCAAACCCGACACGACGATTTCTGTTCGTGATGCGGTTAATGGTATGATCGTCGTTTCTGCTAATGATGCTGCAACCGTTATGGGCGAGTATCTCGGTGGTTCTGAAGCAGGTTTTGGCCGTCTGATGACGCAGAAAGCCAGAAATCTTGGCATGAAGAGTACCTATTTCGTCAATCCATCGGGTTTGACAGGGCATTTGCCACAGCTGACAACTGCACGCGATATGGCAGTGCTTGGAATGTCTCTTCGCCGTGATTTTCCTCAGGAATACGCGTTATTTTCGCAGCGCTCCTTTGAATATAACGGTCGTCCATTTAACGGCCATAACAATCTGATGTATCGCTATCAGGGCGTTGACGGCATTAAGACCGGATATACCGATGTCTCGGGCTATAATCTGGTTTCATCTGCAATCATTAACAACAAGCATCTTGTTGGTGTCGTTCTCGGCGCTGGATCGTCACGTGAACGCGATGACCGCATGTCAAAGCTACTCACGCGCTTTGGCACAGAAGGTGCCGGGTTCGCAGGACGTGAACTGACCGCCTTTGCAGCACCTATTGAAAATGCTCTGCCAATCGTCACGCAGATCAAGACGCCTGAACCAAAAGAAGATGCCGTCTCGGATATGATTGATGATTCCAAGATCGAGCAGGGCGATGGTGGTTTTCTGGTCAATCCTGCAGCGTCACCGTGGCGTGTTCAGGTCGGTATGACGCCATCGCGCAAAGGTGCGGACGAGTTGCAGGCGAAATATATGCCTGTCGTAGACCGCTTGGTGCCGGGCACCAAAGCAGAGATTTCGGCAGCGCCGCGTGGTCGCAAGCTTTATCGCGTTCGCTTTACCGGCTTTAAAGACTCGGATGCTGCGCAAAAGACCTGCACGCAGCTTAAATTGCAGGGTGTTCCTTGCCTGGCTATCCGCAACTGATTTCAGCCAGATTTTAAGATGCCCTGAAAGCACCGTGATGCAGTTTGCCACGGTGCTTTTGCTTTACGTAATGGCCAAAAAAGATTAATAGCTGGCCTTCATTTCCTGTTGTGTAAGCAACATATAGATGGTTCTGCCAATTCAAAGCAGGATCGTTTCATGACTAACCACCCGCAATCGTTGGCGGGACTGGATAAGGATAATATGATGTCGAATGTTTCCATGCAGTTTCCTGATGGATCGGTGCGCGAATATGATGCCGCAACAACCGGTTTCGAGTTAGCTGAATCAATCTCCAAATCACTCGCTAAAAAGGCCGTGGCTTACGCCGTAGACGGCACCGTGCGCGATCTGTCTGATCCGCTTGGCGCTTCCGGTGCAATTGAAATTCTGACCCGCGAAGACCCGCGCGCGCTTGAACTGATCCGTCATGATACGGCACACGTTCTTGCAGAAGCCGTGCAGGAGCTTTTCCCGGGTACACAGGTTACGATTGGTCCGGTGATCGAGAATGGTTTTTATTACGACTTTGCGCGTAATGAACCTTTCACGCCTGATGATCTGCCAGTGATCGAAAAGAAAATGCGCGAAATCATTCAGCGCAACAAGCCGTTCACCAAGCAGATCTGGTCGCGTGAAAAGGCCAAGCAGGTTTTTGCCGATAAGGGCGAGAGCTATAAGGTCGAACTCGTCGATGCGATCGCTGAAGGTCAGGACCTCAAGATCTATAATCAGGGCGAATGGTTCGATCTTTGCCGTGGTCCGCATATGGCCTCCACAGGTCAGATCGGCAATTCATTCAAGCTGATGAAGGTTGCTGGCGCTTACTGGCGTGGCGATTCAAACAACCCAATGCTGACCCGCATTTACGGAACAGCATTTGCCAATGACGCCGATCTCAACGCTTATCTTCATATGCTTGAAGAAGCCGAAAAGCGCGATCACCGCCGCCTTGGTCGCGAAATGGACCTGTTCCATTTTCAAGAAGAAGGTCCGGGCGTTGTGTTTTGGCACGCCAAAGGCTGGCGCATGTTCCAGACGCTTGTGGCCTATATGCGCCGTCGTCTCGACAGCCATGGCTATCAGGAAGTCAATGCTCCACAGGTGCTGGACAAGTCGCTTTGGGAAACTTCCGGTCACTGGGGCTGGTATCGCGACAACATGTTCAAGGTCACGGTTGCCGGTGATGATACCGACGACGACCGCGTGTTTGCGTTGAAGCCAATGAACTGCCCGGGTCACGTTCAGATATTTAAGCATGGTCTTAAGTCTTACCGCGATCTGCCTATAAAGCTTGCAGAATTTGGTAATGTGCATCGCTACGAACCATCAGGTGCTTTGCATGGTCTGATGCGTGTTCGCGGCTTCACACAGGACGACGCGCATGTGTTCTGCACTGAAGAGCAGATGGCTGCCGAATGCCTGCGTATCAATGATCTCATTCTGTCGGTCTATAAGGATTTCGGCTTCAAAGGGATCACGATCAAGCTTTCGACACGCCCCGAAAAGCGTGTGGGTTCGGACGAATTGTGGGATCGCGCTGAAAGCGTGATGATGACCGTTCTGGAACAAATCGCGGAACAGTCAGACGATATAAAGACTGGCATTTTGCCGGGCGAAGGTGCCTTCTACGGTCCGAAGTTCGAATATACGCTCAAAGACGCGATCGGTCGTGAATGGCAGTGCGGAACGACACAGGTTGACTTCAACTTGCCGGAACGTTTTGGCGCATTCTATATCGACAGCAATTCGGAAAAGACCCAGCCTGTTATGATCCATCGCGCGATCTGCGGATCGATGGAGCGCTTCCTTGGCATTCTGATCGAAAATTTTGCCGGTCATATGCCACTTTGGTTCGCGCCAATTCAGGTGGTTGTAGCAACGATTACGTCTGAAGCCGATGGTTATGCTGCTGAAGTTGCGGCTAAGCTCAAGGCAGCTGGCTTGCAGGTTGTGACTGATGTTCGCAACGAGAAGATCAACTACAAGGTCCGCGAACATTCGGTTCAGAAGGTTCCGGTCATTCTCGTTTGCGGTATGCGTGAAGCGGAAGAAAAGACGGTCAATATGCGCCGTCTGGGTTCACGTGATCAGGAATCGATGACGCTGGACGAAGCAATTGCTCGTCTCGCAGAAGAAGCAACGCCGCCAGATTTGCTGCGTTTGCGCAACGTATAATAGCAAAAGGCCCGCTTGAAGCGGGCCTTTTCATTTCAGATATAATTTAATTAGTCTTGCGCGGCATCATCGTCCGTGAGTGCTTCGGATTCGCGGTTTGCGACCACTTCAACCTCTTCATTGGCACCAGAGGTCACTTTGAAGTCGCGCTGATAAATACGATCCTTGTTTTTTGCGACGGCAACATAGTCACCTTCAATCAAAACCATGGACGAGTAAGCACCAGCGCTTTCACGAACGACATCACCTGAGGCATTGAGGATCGACCATGAAGTGTCGGCGAGGGCTTCGCCGCCTTTTTTCGCTACAAGCTTGAGCAAGACTTCGGCTGCACGATGCTGAACCGTCGCTTCTGTCAGCTTGCCCGCTTCCACACGGATATCCGCGCGGATAATAGCATTTGCGGTCCCGTAGTTAGAAACGACGTGATAGGTGCCGCTATTCAACCGGATGATTGTGTCTGGCTTTACGTCTGGCACGATGAGCGAACGGTCGCTGTTGTCTTCGTCTGCATAAATGGAGAAGCGCACGAGATCGCTTTTGATTTTGCCTTCATCGGGCAAAACGGCGCTCAGTTTCATTCCGCCAGCATCAAGCGTCATAACTTCATGACGTGTATTTTTATTGAGCGTAATGCGCTTTGTCGCACCAGCGCGGCCATAGGCAGCGTGAACGAGATAACTGCCTTCTGGCAGGTTGAAAACTGTGCTGCCACCCTTGGCTGATGCAATCAGAGCCAGTTGTCCGTCTGCGCCAACCTCCGGCGCAAAAACCCGCCAAACGATTCCCGAAGAAATATCCGGTCCATCCTGATTGAGGCGAGCCTTCAGATCGAGCTCACTCGTTTTGATCAGTGGATTATTATCTGGGCTTGTCGGGCCGGCATAGGGGCTGATCGATGGTAAATTCAGTTTTGGATCCGGGAAATTAGGCAAGCCAATTGCATTGTTAGACGGGGTTGGTCCGTTATTTCCCAAAGGGGATTGTATGACGGGTGCTGCTGCCGGTGCGGGTAATTCGAGCTGAAAGCTCGGCAATTTGAAGCCACTGTCACTTGGACCACCTTGTGGGCCGCCACCAAATCCGCCGCCGGGCCCGCCCTGTCCACCACTCGGTCCACCACCGGGGCCACCTGGACCCTGCGCTAAAGCCGACGATGCAATCAGGACAAACGAGAGTGTTGCTGCAAGGGTCTTGCGGCGCGATGATTTTGCACTGTTTGCCCTATACGGACCCAGACTATCTGACATGTTGTTGTTTTGAACCGAAGCGGGTGGCGAATTCAAGGCTAAATTGACCGACACCTTTGCAAATTTATATTTACGCAGCGTGCACAGTCATGGATTTTTGACTTTACACCCAGATCACGTCGGGCGAGAAGGAGCTGCCTCCATATTAACTGGAGTGACATATACAAATTTCAGCGATGAGGTTTCCCCCGTGACGCATCCGGTTTTTGAATTTTTGGCGCAGCGCAGTTCTACGCCTATTTCCGCAATTTCAGAGCCTGCTCCGCAAGGTGCTGAGCTGGATGATTTGCTGAAAGTTGCCGCGCGTGTGCCTGATCATGGCCGTCTGACGCCATGGCGCTTTATTCTCTATCGCGGTGATGTGCGTCATAAGGTTGGTGAATATTTGGCTATACGCGCTGAAGAGCGGGAAGGGCCGCTTAATGAAAGCCGCAAGGATCAGGAGAGGGCGCGTTTTGCGCGCGCACCACTGGTCATAGGCGTCGTCTCTTCGCCAGTCGCCCATGAACGCATTCCGGAGTGGGAGCAGTTTTTGTCGGCAGGTGCCGTCGCTATGAATCTTTGCACCGCAGCCAATGCACTTGGTTATGCAACCAACTGGATTACCAACTGGTATTCGGATGATGCGCCAGCGCGTGCATTTTTGGGTGTTGCACCTGAAGAGCGCGTTGCTGGATTTATCCACATCGGTACGGCAGCAAACAAAATGCCAGAGCGTCCGCGTGCGGATATGGATAAGATTGTTTCTGATTACAGCGGACCATGGGTATCCTAATCGTTCTCCTCTAAAATAAGTTATAAGTGACGGAAAACGCTGATGTTTTATGAACCTTCATCTGGTCATAATCTTCCTCATAACCCATTCAAGGCGATTGTCGCACCGCGTCCTATCGGTTGGATTGGTACGCGCTCGAAAGACGGTGCGGTGAACCTTTCACCGTACTCATTCTTCAATGTGGTCAGTGACACCCCGCCAATGATTATGTTTTCATCCAGCGGTTTCAAAGACAGTGTTTCATTCATCGAAGAGACGGGCGAGTTTACGGCCAGTCTGGTCAGCGACCATCTCAAGGAGCAGATGAATGCGTCTTCAGTAAATGCTCCGCGCGGCGTGAGTGAATTTGACTATGCAGGTTTGACCGTTGCGCATAGCAAACTGATTGCAGCACCTTTTGTCAAAGAGGCCTATGCGGCATTGGAATGCGTTCTGGTCGAGATCAAGCGTTTGCAGGACAAAGAAGGCAGGCCAACCGACAATTACATGGTGATTGGTGAAGTCGTCGGCGTTCACATCGATGAAAGCGTGCTGACCGATGGGCTATTTGACATTAAAAAAGCCAAGCCGGTGACCCGCCTTGGCTATATGGACTTTGCGACAACGGATGATGTTTATCAGATGTTCCGCCCCAAATGGGACGATAAGATTTGAGGGACGGGGCTGATTACAGCCCCTTTTTCTTTGCCTCGCCCCAGATCGCTTCCATGTCGTCGAGTTGGGCCGCTTCAAGGCTACTTCCTGATTCCTTCAATGATGTTTCGATGAAGTCAAACCGACGCTTGAACTTGTCATTCGCCGCAATCAGTGCAGTTTCTGCGTCGATCTCGAGATGACGTCCAAGATTGACCATCGCGAAAAGCAGATCGCCATATTCTTCTGCAATATGCGCCTTGTCCTGCGATGCCATCGCTTCTTTAAGTTCAGCCGTTTCCTCAGCGATCTTGTCGAAGATCGGTTCTGCCTCCGACCAGTCAAAGCCAACCTTGGCAGCCTTTTGCTGGAGTTTCAGAGCACGAAGAAGGGCAGGGAATGCATTTGGAATATCGTCAAGATAGCGGGTTTTCTCGACCGTCTCCAAACCAAGCTTAGCGCGACGTTCAGCACGCTCGGCTTTTTCTTCGGCCTTGATGCGGTTCCATGAACCCTTTGCCATGCCAGCACTTCTGGCTTCTGCATCACCAAAAACATGTGGGTGGCGCCGGATCATCTTGCGGGTGATGGCTTCTACGACATCGCCGAAACCGAATTTGCCGTCTTCTTCTGCCATGCGTGCATGGAAAACAACCTGTAACAACAGGTCTCCCAGTTCTTCGCGAAAGTCATCCATATCGTCGCGCTCAATCGCGTCGAGTACTTCGTAGACTTCTTCGAGCGTATAGGGCGCAATAGATTGAGATGTCTGCTCAACATCCCAAGGGCAACCAGTCTGCGGATCACGCAGCGCAACCATGATTTCGAGAAGACGGTCGATATTTTGCGAGGGTTCCATCTTCACTCCGTAAGAATTGATGTCGCATTGTTGATGCAAGCTGCCAAAATCAAATGGTTTGGGTTGCGGTCAATCGTGTTTTTGCATAGTCCAAAGCTAAACGCCCATGGGATCGCACATCGGTGCGGCATGTTCAACAAGCAGGTATTTAAACAATGACGATTCTTGTGACAGGTGGTGCCGGATACATTGGTTCGCACACATGCGTTCAGTTGATCGAAGCAGGTCATGACGTTGTTGTGGTCGACAACTTTGAAAATAGTAGTCCGGAATCGCTTCATCGGGTGGAGAAAATTACAGGGCGTGCGCCGATCCGTGAGCCTGGAGATATCCGTGATCGTGCCTTGCTGGAAAAGATCATCACACGGCACAAATGCTCGGCAGTCATCCATTTTGCTGGATTGAAAGCCGTGGGTGAATCGAATGAAAAACCGCTGCATTATTATGACTGTAACGTGCTGGGCACCTTGCGTCTTTTGCAGGCAATGGAATCGACCGGCGTAAAGACTCTCGTGTTCAGTTCGTCAGCGACAGTCTATGGCGATCCGCAAAAGCTGCCGATTACTGAAGATCAGTCGCTTTCTGCAACTAACCCTTATGGCCGCACAAAGCTCGTGGTCGAAGATATGCTACGCGATCTCTATAACAGCGATAACAGCTGGAAAATTGCGATTTTGCGTTATTTCAATCCTGTTGGTGCGCATGAAAGTGGTCTGATTGGCGAAGACCCAAAGGGAATTCCCAACAATCTGATGCCGATCATTGCGCAGGTGGCGACTGGTCGCCGGGAAAAACTCAATGTCTGGGGCAATGATTATTCGACGCCAGACGGAACTGGCGTTCGTGATTATATCCATGTCGTTGATCTGGCTGCGGGTCATCTCAAAGCATTGAAAAAACTTGATGATCCTCAGTGCTTTTCAGTCAATCTTGGGACCGGGCAGGGCTATAGCGTGCTTGATGTGGTCAAAGCTTTCGAGCACGTCTCAAACCGCGAAATCAAATATGAAATTTCTCCTCGTCGTCCGGGCGATGTGGCCGAATGCTATGCCGATCCGGCCTTTGCACGCGATTTTCTAGGCTGGACTGCGCAGAAGGATTTGCGTGAAATGTGCAGGGATATGTGGAACTGGCAGTCCAAGAATCCAAATGGATACGAACCAGACTGATTATGCTCGGCTTCCCGCAAATGTGAACCGATCAGCTGCTTTGCCTATCCTTTAGTATTGTACCAAAGTCTGATTGGACTATTACAACAGGGAAGAGAGCTGACCAGTTTGCGGCCTGAAGGTTCTACGCGAGCTTATTAAGGACTATCGAGATAATGCGTTTTCTACCGGACAAATTCACCTGTATGTTGATTGCAACCATTGTGCTTGCGTCATTTCTTCCAGTGCAGGGTGATTTTGCCGAGTGGTTTGGCATAGCGACCAAAATCGCTGTTGGGCTCCTGTTCTTCCTGCATGGTGCACGTCTATCGCGTGAAGCTGTCGTTGCTGGCGTCACGCATTGGCGTTTACATCTGGCCGTTGCGCTTTCAACATTTGTGCTCTTTCCAATTCTGGGTCTTCTTGCTGGCTGGACCATTCCGGGACTGTCGCAATCGCCATTCTATCTGGGCATTCTCTATCTCTGTGTTCTGCCTTCGACTGTGCAATCGTCGATTGCTTTCACGTCGATGGCGGGTGGGAATGTATCAGCGGCCATTGTTTCAGCATCCGCATCCAACATTTTCGGCATGTTTTTAACGCCTTTGCTTGTTGGCCTGTTGTTTGCAGTTAAGGGCGGCGGTGGAATTTCCGTAGATGCACTTGAATCAATCTTGCTGCAATTGCTCGCGCCGTTCGTACTTGGCCAGATTCTTCAGCCATGGATCGGCAATTTTATGCGTCGTCACGGCAAGTCGTTGGGCCTTGTCGATCGCGGTTCAATCCTGATGGTCGTCTATCTCGCATTCAGTGAAGCGGTTGTTGAAGGCTTGTGGCACAAGGTTTCGTGGAACGATCTCAGCGTGATGATTGGCGTCAATATCCTGCTTCTGGTTATCGTCATGCTCGCCACCTGGTATGGCAGTAAATGGCTTGGTTTCAATCGCGCCGACCGGATTACGATTATGTTCTGCGGCTCCAAGAAAAGCCTTGCCAGCGGAGCGCCGATGGCGAGCGCTATTTTCATCGGCGCTGATGTGGGTAGCATCGTATTGCCGCTAATGCTGTTTCATCAAATACAGCTCATGGCCTGTGCTGTGATCGCGCGAAAACTTGCCGATCATAAACCCGCATCCAACACGGTAACGTCGGCAGCAGAATAGAACTGTTCTTGCTGTCAAAGCGTTATAAGGTTAGGAGGGCAGGAGGTCTCAAGAAAAGGCAATGCATATGTCCGAGCAGAACGGCAAATCCACTGATACAGAGTCATTTGATCAGGAGGCTTTAGCAGAAGCTTACAATCAGGCACTTGCGCTGGAAAAAGCTGGCGATTTGGATGCTGCCGCGCTGGCTTATCAGGCCGTTCTTGAAATCGATCCCGAGGATCACGGTGGCGCTGCTGTGCGTCTCGCCAGCATGGGACGTGGCGCTGTCCCGTCCAAAGCGCCGGATGCGTATGTATCGACGTTGTTTGATCAGCATGCTGAAATGTTTGATACAATTCTTGTCGATCAGCTCGGCTATGATGTGCCGTTGCAATTGCGTGAAATGCTTCTGGAAATGGATGAAGAGTTTCAGGCTGAGAGAATGCTTGATCTCGGCTGCGGAACTGGACTTTCGGCTGATGCGCTGGATGACATGGCTGACCACAAAACCGGTGTTGATATCTCCGAAAACATGATCGAAGTCGCCTATGAAAAAGGTGATTATGATGCACTGTTTGTGGGCGAAGCTGTACGCTTTCTTGAAGAGACCAAGGAGGACGCCTGGGATCTGATCGTCGCCACAGACGTGCTGCCTTACATGGGTGATCTTGAGCAGTTCTTCGCTGGCGTGGCTGCACATTTGACATCTGGCGGCTACTTCAGCTTCTCAAGCGAAACACAGTCTGAAAAGCGATTTGCCGGACGTAATTTCATGGTCGGCGATTATCAGCGCTTTGCACATGCTCAGACATATGTAAGTTCGCTTCTATCTAAGCACGGTATTGAATGCATCCGCTGCGAAGATATCGTTGTGCGTAGTGAGCAAGGTTCGCCAGTGCCTGGGCATCTTTATATCGCCAAACGCAACTGATCTTAGAACGGTCGGTATAATTTAGTTCCATAAGATAGATTATGCGATTATCCTATATAACAGGGTGGGTTCTAGTTTGAAGTGCGACTTGCAAATGATAACAATGAGTTATCGAATGCAAGGAACCTGTCATGGACCGCACCTATTCGCATATTGATCTGGATGGACGTCGCAGAATAGAACTTTGCTGCGCAACTCAGCGTCAAATAAACAAAACCGAATAAGCGTTGCTCATCCGGTTTCGGTGTAGCTCTAGATTTTCTGGCCTACATCAATACGATTGCCGTCCGGGTCTTCAAAAACAAAGGCTCGCAATCCATAGTCCTTATCCTGCAAGCCTTTTATGATCCGCATTCCGCTCTGCTTACATATTGTGTGTAGAGCGTCGACATTTTCCACCAGCATATGAGCGATGTTGAAAGTTGCCGCCTTATGCTCTTTTTGCAGCGATAAATGCAATTCGGCGTTCTCACGGCGCAGGATCATAAAACCCACCGGATTTCCGTTCTCAAAGACTTTTTCAAAGCCCAATACATTCATGTAAAAACTACAGGCCCGGTCCATATCTTTAACGGGAATCATAACTGCAATTCGTCCGAAACCGACATTCTGATTAGCGACATTGTTCATCGCATAACCTCTGTTTGCGAAGGCCTTGCCTTCAGGAAGACGGTGCTGCTGAAAGAAATGCGCTTCATTGTTTTTATGAGAAGGACGGTGCCAACGCCCTACTCCTACTTTGTTTTCATTTGCTTTGGAACTCGTCTGTGTTGATTAAGATCATTTTCCGGCTGGTGTATTTTGATATAGCTGCTGTGAGTTGATCTAAGACGAAAGCATGCGTGTAATAGCTGACTGCTTAGGCTATTACCTCTATGCGCCGACTCCGAATGCCAGTGTGAATATCCCTGCACGGAGAACGTTGTTTCCGGTCTTTTGGACTGGTCTGCAAGGAAGGTAATTTACATGTTGGAAGCTCGTATCAGGAATACATCTCTGCGTGATAAGATCATCACCGCGGAGGAAGCAGCAAGCCTGATAAAAGATGGCATGATTGTCGGTATGAGCGGTTTTACCCGCGCAGGTGACGCCAAGGCCGTTCCTCTCGCAATGGCAGCGCGCGCTGCGGAAGACCCATTTCAGATCACTCTGATTACTGGTGCTTCTTTGGGCCATGACGTTGATAAGATACTGACAGAAGCCCATGTTCTGGCACGACGTATGCCGTTTCAGGTGGATCGCACGTTACGCGCTGCGATCAATCGCGGCGAAGTGATGTTCATCGATCAGCATCTGTCGGAGACTGTCGAGCAACTGCGTTCCAACCAGATTGGCCCGATTGATTATGCGGTTGTGGAGGCTCTGGCGATCACTGAGAATGGCGGGATAATCCCGACTACCTCCATCGGTAATTCTGCAAGTTTTGCAATTCTTGCTGAGAAGGTGATTGTTGAGGTGAACCTCAATCAGCCATTGGCGCTGGAAGGACTGCACGATGTGTATATTCCGACGAAGCGCCCTTCCCGAGATCCGATCCCTGTGACGGCTTGCGATAGTCGTGTCGGTTTGCCCTATATTCCAATTCCGCCAGAGAAGATCGCTGGCATCGTTATTACCCATGAAAATGATAGCGCATCTACGGTTGAGCCTGCCGATGGCGAAACGATTGCGATTGCTTCCCATCTGATAAAGTTTCTTCTTGATGAAGTCGAAGCTGGTCGTCTTGATCTGACACTTAATCCTTTGCAGGCCGGTATCGGCACAATTGCAAATGCAGTTCTGAATGGTTTTGCTGAAAGCCCATTCCATAATCTGCGTATGTATAGCGAAGTGTTGCAGGATAGCACTTTTGATTTATTTGATGCTGGCAAGTTGGACTACGCATCGGGTTCCTCAATCACTTTGAGCCCAGCTTGTGGCGAACGAGTGTTTAACAACATTGACCGCTATCGGGACAAGCTAATTTTGCGCCCCCAGGAAATTAGCAATCATCCCGAAGTCATTCGCCGCCTTGGCATTATTGGTATCAACACAGCGCTTGAATTCGATATCTACGGCAATGTGAATTCCACACATGTGGATGGAACGCACATGGTGAACGGTATTGGCGGTTCCGGTGACTTTGCACGCAATGCCTATATCTCGATTTTCGTCAGCAAGTCTGAAGCGAAAAATGGCGCAATTTCTTCAATTGTACCGATGGTTACCCATGTTGACCATACCGAGCACGACGTTGATATTCTTGTCACCGAACAGGGGCTCGCAGATCTGCGTGGACTTGCGCCGCGCGAACGCGCTAAGCAGATCATAAATAATTGTGCGCATCCAGACTATCGCGGTCAATTGAACGATTATTTTGATCGTGCGTGCCAGCGCGGGGGGCATACCCCTCACCTGCTTGAAGAAGCATTCAGTTGGCATAGCCGCCGCAAAGAGACTGGCTCAATGCAGGCTTAGCAAAAGCCGCGACAAGAGCTAAGGTTGGGCGACTAAAAGCGAGATCGACGCTTTGAAAATTATTTGGATCGGCGGCGTAAGTCGCCGATTTTGTGGAACCTTATTCTGATTTGAACGTTAACCGGCATATCATCTCTGCATCTGGGATGATGGAGATCGGGGACAGTTTCAGGCTCTCACATGAGCCGCACTTCCCATATTATATGCACTTTCGGCATCGCGATGGAACGGCCGTCGAGAGTGTTCATAAACCGCCGTTCCGGGAAGGGTTCGACTGCCTATGTCTATCCTCATTAGCCTTCTGATAACAGTTCTTGTTATCTTTCTCGTCCTGTATCTCATCAATATGCTGCCCCTTGATGGCAAGGTGAAACAGATTGCTCAAGTAATCGTTATTATCATCGGTATAATATCGCTTTTGAAGTATTTGGCAGTCTTCTAAAAATGTGATCCCATTTTGTTATTTTAAAAGGGGCGTCTTAGGACGCCCCTTTTGCCTGTTAATTATAGTCACATAAATTAGACATATGTTAAAAATTACATTTTGTGTAATTTTTATTAAATACTGTTGCCGTGCGAATGATGTTTAGGTAGTATAATTTCCACCACCTTAGATTGCGCTACTAATGATACGAATTTATCAATAATTGCATATGGGCGGGGACGTAACTTTCAGTATTGGTGCTCTTCTCCTATAAGCCCCCTGACGATTAGGTCTGTTCATAGAGGGTTCAGAAACAGGCACATAAATATCTTCGGCGGGTTTGGGGAGTTTTTAGGCATGAAGACGGCTTTATGGAAAGCAGCGTTAATAACGTTGTATGTGGTTCTATTTTCCGTCGGCGTTAGCTTTCTCGTTGGATTTGTCTCTGGATCTTTGCCTGGTCGTGTCGCGATTGCACTTAGTACCGGCATTCCATTGGTGACGGCGTTTCCATCTCTTGCTTACATTTTCATTCAGCATAGTAAGCTCGGTGAAGCTTACTCACAGCTCGAAAAGGCGCATAGCGAGTTACAGGCGCGCTCGCGCGTCGATCATATGACCGGGCTGCTGAACCGCGAAGCATTGTTTGATGCTATGAAAATCAGCCGTTCGCGCATTGAAAGTGGAACACTGCTGGTTATCGACGCCGACCATTTTAAGGCGATCAATGATACATTCGGGCATAGTGTCGGTGATCGTGCACTTAAACTCATTGCCTTCGCACTTCAGAACGTAACACGCAAAGGCGATCTTGTCGGTCGTATCGGCGGCGAAGAGTTTTGTGTCTTCCTTCCGGGCGCCACAGGCGAAACTGGTATGCGCGTTGCGCAGAGAATACGTGCAGAAGTCGAACACACGCCATTTCATGCAACAGAATATCAAATATATCCGCTCACCATCAGCATTGGTGTAGCATCGGCTCCGAAGAACGAAACCAATTCTCAAGTGTTAAGCCGCGCTGATCGTTGCCTTTACATGGCCAAGCAGCGCGGTCGTAATTGTGTCGTTTTTGATGAGGAAAGCGGTCGTATTACGAGCGCATCGGTTGTATCGATCACCAACGGACGCGAAGTTGCCCGGGGTTAATTACTATTCCCAGGGAGTAACTTCTTCTTCTGACCATCCTACAGGAACAAAACCCATTCTCTGATAGAGTTGCAGCGCGCGCGGATTATCGAGCGTATTGGTATGAATTGCCACTTTTTGCGGGTTGTGTGACCAAGCGGTTGAAATGGCTTCATTTAGGAAAAACTTGCCAAGCCCCCGCCCCTGATAGTCCGGCATAAGACCAAAATACAGAACCTCGGCCGTCTCGGGAAGCGCAGAAAGATCAAGCTCTAAAAGACCTGCTGGATTACCGTCTGCATAGAGAACATGAATATCGGTTGTTTCTGCATGAATCGCCGCAGCCACTTCCGCGTCGCTTTGCATGCGGCGCATCATCCAATGATGCTGACGTCCGACCTGCTCATAAAGGTAGCGATAGAAATGCACCGGCGTTTGTGTTGAACGCATCAGTGCAAGGCGCAGGCCAGATGGCACTGGAGCCGACAGTGCCGGGCGCGCTGTCATTTCCAGATGGGTCACTCTGGCAATCAGTTTTTCAGCCATGCTTAATCTGCTTCGCCGGTCACCACGGGCGTATCCTGCCTGCTGCCCCATTCGCTCCACGAACCATCATAAAGTCGATTGTCCTCATGGCCTAGCGACGTCAGCGCGAGTGTGATGACAGCCGCCGTCACGCCAGAGCCGCAGCTTGTGACAACCGGCTTGTTGAGATCGACCCCTGCATCGGCAAAGATTTCACGCAGGCTATTGAGGCTTTTCAGTTTGCCATTCTCAGACAGCGTACCGACCGGGACATTACGCGCGCCCGGCATATGGCCTGAGCGCATGCCTTCACGTGGCTCTGCATCGCAACCTGTGAAGCGGCCAGCGGCACGTGCATCTGCAATTTGCGAGCTATGTTCTTCCACCACCTTGCTCATCTCTTTGAAGCTGACGACTTTGGCTTCATTGAATGATGGCGTGAAAAGTGTTGCTGCGATTTTGGTGACTTCATTGGTGATGGGGAATTCCGCGGCCTTCCAACCATCAAAACCGCCATCGAGAACCAGAACGTTCTTCACACCCATGACGCGGAACATCCACCAAACGCGTGGAGCCGAGAACATGCCGGGGCCGTCATAGACAACGACTGTTTCATCCGCCGTAATGCCCATTGCACCGACATGGCGTGCAAAAAGCTCTGGCGATGGCAAAGTGTGCGGGAGGCCGGATTCCTTATCCGCAATTAGATCCTGATCGAAAAAGACCGCCCCCGGAATGTGCGCTGCATCATATTCATCGCGCCCATTGCGACCGGCTGCGGGCAAATACCAGGATGCATCCACGATTGCGAGACCCGGCTCGCCCAATCGGGCTTTCAAATCATCGCGGGAGATAACAAATGCGCTTTTATCGGACATGATTGCTCCTGAATTTATGAGAGTGGTGCATTGCCAAATCGAATGCGGAAACGGCGGTTTTCCTTGCCCTTCTTTTCGATTTTGCCAATGTGGATTTCACCCACTTCCTGTGTGTTAGAAACGTGTGTTCCGCCGCAAGGTTGCGAATCCACCGAGCCATTTTCACCGATAACAACCAAACGAAGGCGTCCGGCACCCACAGGTGGCCGAACATTCTTTGACTTCACAATGTCTGGATTGGCGAGAAACTCTTCGTCGGTAATCCAGTGGAGGCTAATCGGTTCACTGGCATTGACCAATTCCATAAGCTTCTCTGTGACGAGTTCTTTTGTGTAGCTCGCATCTGGCAGATCGAAATCGACACGACTTTCCTCTTCACCAACGGCGGCGCCAGTAATTGGAAATGGACAGGCTACGGAAAGCAGGTGGCAAGCCGTATGCATACGCATCAACTTGAGACGACGATCCCAGTTGATATGTAGTGTAAGCTTTTCGCCTATAGCGGGAACCGCCTGCCCTTCGGCTGGCACATGAATGATTTCGCTTTTGTTTTCGCCCGTAACGGTTGCAGCAATCTCAATGCGCGAACCATCAGAGCGTTCAAAATAACCAGTATCGCCCGGCTGGCCGCCGGAAGTGGCATAAAAATTTGTCTGGTCGAGAATGATGCCGCCGGTATCTGTCACAGCCAAAACCGAACCCTCCGCGCTTTTAAGATATGCATCTTCGCGGAACAAAGCTTCGGTCTCATATGCCATGGTCAGTCCTCGTAAGGTATGTGAATTTCAGTTTTCGTTTCCAGCCAGCCCGGCACCGGCAAGTCTTTGCCGCGCAGGAAAGCCGGATTAAACAGTTTGGACTGGTAACGATTACCATAGTCGCAAAGCACGGTCACGATGGTGTGGCCCGGCCCGAGATCTTTTGCAAGGCGGATCGCACCGGCGATATTGATGCCTGAAGAACCACCCAAGCAGAGCCCTTCGTCCTGCACCAGATCAAAGACAATATCGAGCGCGTCAGCGTCGCCGACGCGGTACGAAAAATCGGGCGTAAAGCCATCGAGATTGGCCGTGATGCGCCCCTGCCCTATGCCTTCGGTGATGGAATCACCCTCTGATTTCAATTCGCCTGTCGTGTAGAAGGAATGAAGTGCTGCGCCATGAGGATCAGCAAGCGCAATCTTGATATCGGCATTCTTGTCCTTGAGGCCAAACGCCGTGCCCGCCAGTGTGCCACCTGAACCAACAGCCGAGACGAAACCATCAACCTTGCCATTGGTATCGCGCCAGATTTCCTGCGCAGTTGTTTCAATATGCGCGATGCGATTGGCAACATTATCGAACTGATTGGCCCAGACTGCACCGTTTGGCTCGGTTTTGGCCAGTTGTTCGGCCAGACGACCGGAGAGACGCACATAATTGTTCGGATTGCGATAAGGTGCTGCAGGAACCTCAATTAGTTCAGCACCAAGAAGGCGCAACGCATCCTTCTTTTCCTGGCTCTGGGTTTCTGGAATAACAATCACTGTGCGATAGCCAAGTGCCTTGGCAACAAATGTGAGGCCGATGCCGGTGTTTCCTGCTGTACCTTCAACGATAACGCCGCCGGGCTGCAGAAGCCCGCGCTTTTCGGCATCGCGAATAATATAGAGCGCCGCCCGGTCCTTAACCGACTGGCCTGGATTGAGAAATTCGGCTTTGCCGTAAATCTCGCAGCCGGTGACTTCGGAAGCCTTTTTCAAACGGATCAATGGCGTATTGCCGATAGCGTCGAGTGCCGAATTGAGCATGGCTTCTATCCCTCTGGTTAAGACGAAACTATGTGGAAGTATGCTGATCTTCAAGCAAGCGAGGAATAATTTTCCGTGTGAAACTGCAATTGCAAACTGGTTAGTATCAATGAAACGAAAAAACCGCCCTGTTGAGGGCGGTTTAAAGGAAATGTCATTCTGACAGATTACGCAGCGCGCTGACCACCACCGCCGCCACCTGGACGACGCTTCCGATGGAATGGACGCTTTGGCTTTGCAGCAGCTTCACCACTTGCAGGCTGCGCAGCTGGTGCTGAACGGTGCTCGCTAGACTTTGCCATCTTGTGAGCCGGACGACGATGCTTCTGCGGAACACCGTTTGAGCCGGGTTTGCGATCAAAGCGTGGCTTGTCTTCCGCATCATCAAACTTTGCAGCCGGTGCAGGTGCAAGCTTAACAGGCGCTTCCTTAATGGTCAGCTTGTTACGCGTCACACGCTCAACGGCGCGCAGCTTTGTGTCTTCCGTTGCGGCATCATAAAGCGTGATCGAAGCGCCGCTTGCGCCGTTACGACCGGTACGGCCAATACGGTGCACATAGGTTTCTGGCTCATCTGGCAGATCGTAATTGACGACATGGCTGATACCAGGAACGTCAATGCCGCGGGCGGCGATGTCAGTTGCGACCAGAATACGAAGCGTGCCATCGCGGAATCCGTTCAGTGCGCGCTGACGGGCATTCTGTGATTTGTTGCCATGGATCGCAGCAACATCAAAGCCATCGCGTTCGAGATGACGCACAACAGCGTCTGCGCCGTGCTTTGTGCGCGTGAAGACGATAACCGACTTCATGCCCTTGTCAGCCAGCAGACCAGAAAGCAGACGGCGCTTGTCTTTGGTCGGAACCGGATGCACAACCTGCGTGATTTCCGCAGCAGTTGTACCCTGTGGCGCAACTTCTACACGGATTGGATCGCGCAGCAGTGTCTGTGCAAGCGCTGCAATTTCCTTTGGCATGGTTGCCGAGAAAAGCGCAGTCTGACGGTTCTTATGCGTACCCTTGGCAATGCGCTTGACATCATTGATGAAGCCCATGTCGAGCATGCGGTCAGCTTCATCGAGAACCAGCCAGCGGGTTTCCGAAAGATCAATGCAATTTTCACGTACGAGATCGGTCAGACGACCGGGCGTTGCGATAAGAACATCAACGCCGCCCTGCATGCGCTTGATCTGGCTCAGACGCGATACGCCACCCAGAACGAGTGCTGTCGAAATATGGGCCTGCTTGGCCACAACGCGGATCGTTTCTTCGATCTGCACGGCCAGTTCGCGGGTTGGTGCAAGGATCAGCGCGCGTGCAGTCTTGCCCTTGCGCTTGTCACCAAGTGCAATGATTTTCTGCAGGATCGGCAGGCTGAATGCGGCTGTCTTGCCGGAGCCAGTCTGTGCAATACCCAGAATGTCGCGGCCTGCCAGCTGATGTGGAATAGCCTCGGTCTGGATTGGCTTGGGCTCGGTCATGCCAGCAGCTTCAACGCCTTTGAGCAGCACGCCAGTAACGCCAAGAGCGGCAAAGCCGCCAATATTTTCAGTTGTCAATTTAAACTCTTTCGGCGGCACCACATGATTGCGGTCCGCTTTAAAAACTTCGGACAAGCGCAACTTGCCGAACGGGAATTTCTTGGATGTACGACGGGACGCCGGAAAAAAATCCGGTCGACTTGCGCTGCCGTGCCCGAAACCAGCCGGGTCTCCCCTGCTGTCAGACCATTCTGACTGCAAGAGGCGAGACGCAACAAGTCCGATTCCGGGAAGACTGAAAAAGTTCAGTCCATGCGCCTGAGCCGCCATATGGGGTATTATGCCCCAAAAAGCAAATGAATTTTGTTTTTGGAACTATCAGATAATGAAATCTGCAAGCACCTGATTGTCGGTGATGTCCTGATAAGCCCAGCCCGCTTCGGCAAACTTCTTTTCAAGAATCTTAAAATTTCCGGCATTCTTCGTTTCGATGCCGATCAGCACCGAGCCAAAATTACGCGCAGACTTCTTCAAATATTCAAAACGGGCAACGTCGTCTTCCGGTCCAAGAAGATCGAGGAACGAGCGCAAAGCGCCCGGACGCTGCGGAAAACGGAAGATGAAATATTTCTTCAAACCTTCATAGCGAAGTGCGCGTTCTTTGACGTCTGGCAGTCGTTCAAAGTCGAAATTACCGCCCGATACGACGATGACAATACGCTTGCCTTTGATTTCGCTTTTCTTGAAATCCTTGAGCGCATCAATACCAAGAGCACCGGCAGGCTCGAGCACAACGCCCTCAATATTGAGCATTTCAACCATTGTTGAGCACAGACGGTTTTCCGGAACTGTGATCACAACGTTTTTGTCGAAGCCTTTGAGAAGCTTGAAGTTTTCTTTGCCGATTTCGGCAACTGCAGCTCCATCAACGAAATTATCAACGTGTGAAAGTTTGATACGCTTTCCCGCTTCAAGGCTACCTTTAAGGCTTGCAGCGCCCTGCGGTTCGACAAAGCGATAAGACGCTTTCCAGCCGATGCCATCAAAATACTGTGTGACGCCTGCTGACAGACCTCCGCCGCCAACTGGCAGAAACACAAAATCCGGCTTTTTGTTATCAGGCAACTGCCGTTCGATTTCGAGTGCGACGGTCGCCTGCCCTTCAATGATGCCCTGATGATCAAATGGCGGTACCATTACACCGCTATTCGCTGCGGCATATTCCTGTGAAGCAGCATAGCAGACGTCGAAAATATCGCCGATGAGTTTGATTTCGATAAATTCAGCACCGAAAGCGCGTGTTTTGTCGATTTTTTGCTGCGGCGTCGTCACGGGCATAAAAACCACGCCCTTGCGGCCAAAATGGCGACAGGCGAAGGCAAAGCCCTGTGCGTGATTGCCAGCCGACGCACAGACAAAAACTGCATTTTCGTCTGTTGTCTTCACTGCGCGCGAAATGAAATTGAAAGCACCACGTATTTTATAAGAGCGAACTGGCGTCAGATCTTCACGCTTAAGCCAAATCTCTGCGCCATATTTCCGTGAAAGATAGTCATTGAGCTGCAATGGTGTCTCTGGAAAGAGCGCACGCATGGCGGTTTCAGCTTGAACTACGGCTTTAACGAAGGCGTTCATCGGTCGGCTTTCTGCATTCACAATACTATTTTCGCATGGCTACATGGCTTTCGCGCCGCAAACAAGCGCGAAACACAAAACATGAGTAAAATAGTATTGTTTTATCAATGAAGACGGGTGGTGCGGTCGGCGGGACTTGAACCCGCAAGCCTAAAAGGCGACGGATTTTAAGTCCGTTGCGTATACCAATTTCGCCACGACCGCAGCTAAGACTTTCTATGTCATGATTTGTGAAGCAAATTCAAGCGGTTTTGAGCAGTTGTAACAACTGGTTTTCATGACAGTGGAAAAAAATTAGAAAATAGCCCGCAACGTTTTTGTTGAATAAAAGTTATATTGATAACAATCAGTCGTATGCGGGGTCTCCACTTTGAAAAACACAGAAAACCAGTTGCAGCTTTCATCTGCCGGGGATTAACTGTGCATATACAGAATGGAGTCTGGGCATGACGAATACCCCGCAGCAGGCCGTGACGGCTGCAATGCTTGCTATTGGCGACGAACTTCTCTCAGGACGTACAAAAGATAAAAATATCGGTCATCTCGCCGATGTGATGACGGCTGCCGGTATTGATCTCAAAGAGGTTCGTATCGTTCCTGATGATGAAGACGCCATCGTTACAGCGCTCAATGCTTTACGCCCCGGCTATGACTATATTTTCACGTCGGGCGGCATCGGCCCTACTCATGATGATATTACCGCCGATGCCGTATCGCGCGCTTTTGAAGTGCAGTGCATCTATGACGAAAAGGCTATGAAACTCTTGGCTGATAATTATGCCAAGCGCGAACTTGAGTTCACCGACTCGCGTAAACGCATGGCGCGTATGCCACAAGGATCAGAGCATATCGATAACCCGATATCTGCTGCACCCGGCTTTCATATTGGCAATGTTTATGTGATGGCAGGTGTGCCGTCGGTGTTTCAGGCTATGCTCGACAATGTTTTGCCGACGCTGAAAACTGGCCGTAAACTTTTATCCAAAGCTGTGCGCTGTCCATTTGGTGAAGGTGTTATCGGCGCACCGCTAACAGCAATTCAGAAAGAAAACCCGGAAACAATAATCGGATCATATCCGAAATTTGAAAATGGTCGTTTCAGCACCGAATTGGTTGTTCGTGGCAGTGATGAAGCAAAAATCGACGTGGCGGTTGCTGCAATCGAAGCGATGATTGCCACATTGCAAGAACAAGGTGCGGCGTGAAGGTAATAGTTATTACCCAAGCGCAACCACCATCATATGTTAGAATGAAATATAGCCGGAAGGAGATCTGATATGTCCTACAAAACGGTCGTGGCCTATTCCCGCAGCGAGGCAGAACTGAAGCGGATTTTGTCTGCAGTTGCTCTTCTGACGCGCAGAACGCATGACATTCATGTCATCGGCCTTTATTCTGTTCCCTCGCCCATCGTGTATGCAGATCCCAATGGTTTTATCGATCCGGGCATGTTTGAGCTGCATGATAAGCAGCACAAAGAAATATCGGAGCATCTGAAAGCGCAGTTTGAAGATGAAATGCGCCGTCAGGGAATCAATCATGAGTTCCGCATCACGCGTTCTGAAACCGGAACTGCTGCCGATGGTGTGCTAACCTCGTGCCTCGGCGCTGAATTGCTGGTAGCAGGTCAGCCCGATCCGGATGATCCAGCAACCAATGATGAAACAGCCGATACGCTGGTGTTTAATTCCAGCTGCCCTGTTTTGCTGGTGCCTCATGCGCCCGTCGTTGCCATGGAAGCCATTGATCGCATTGTGGTTGCATTTAATGGCAAGCGGGAAGCATCGCGCGCAGCATTCGACGCTTTGCCTTTCATGAGACATGCAAGCCGCTCGGAACTGGTTTGGATTGATCCACCAGAGCGCGAAGGTGAAGACGAAGCGCTTGCAGGCAGCGAACTGGCCGAAGCCTTGTCGCGGCATGGGGTGGATGTGAGTCTCACTCCGCTTGCATCCAATAGTCGTAGCGCACAGGATGTGCTTCGTGAGCATATCATCGCGCATCGCACCGATCTTCTGGTGATGGGCGCATATAGCCATTCGCGATTGCGCGAACTGGTTTTCGGCGGTGTTACCCGTTCGATGTTGAACGACCTTCCCATCCTGACCCTGTTCTCACGCTAAGAATAATTATAGCGCCGGTCCGTTTTATGCGGTCCCGCGCTATATTTTTGGCCTTAAAAGGACGTGGGGTCTCACGCCGCTCTTGCGCAAAAGGTCTTTTTGCGGTTATCAGCATCACCCGGCGCTGACTGTGCCGGGCGGAGAGCCTTTCCTTCTTGTGCAGCATGCATATGAAATGCTGTGCGCGCATTAGGGAAAGCGGCAGATCCAGACAGTTCAGCGCGAATGGCACCCGTCATCGCGCATTTTTGGTTTGACAGATCCGGAGTGAAACTCCCGGATTTTCCATGGAGCGTTTCGATGTCGTTGCCTGATAAAGCCTTTCCCGTTTCCTGGGATCAGTTCCACCGTGATGCCCGTGCGCTTGCCTGGCGCATTGCTGATATGAATCAGGAATGGCGCGCTATCGTGGCCATTACCCGTGGCGGCTTGGTTCCAGCAGCTATCGTTTGCCGTGAACTCGGCATTCGTTTGATCGAAACTGTCTGCGTTGCATCCTATCACGATTATACATCGCAAGGCGAAATGGAAATTCTCAAAGGCATCAGCGCACCGCTTCTCGAAAATGGCGGCGAAGGCGTGATTGTCGTTGATGACTTAACGGACACCGGCAAAACCGCCGCTATCGTACGCGAAATGATGCCGAAGGCGCATTTCGCTACCGTTTATGCTAAGCCGAAAGGCCGCCCACTCGTCGATACTTTTGTAACGGAAGTCTCACAGGATACGTGGATTTATTTCCCGTGGGATATGGGCTTCACCTATCAGGAGCCAATCGCTGGCGGAAAACGCGGATAAACGAAAATAAATGAAAGTCGATTGCGGTGGTAAAGCTGCCGCAATCGCACTATATTGAAAGTCTGCCGAAATTGTATGGAGGCGTGACTTCAAGCTATTTAGCTAAAGCGTTGCGTTTACTAATTTAAGCAAGGCCTTAAAAATAAAAGCATTTTAAGCTTCTTATCGAAAGACCCTGTCAAACAAATCCATTGTTATTTTGGCGAATCAATCCATTCTGTTTTGAAAATGGTGGGACTTTCGCGGTGAAAACACAGGCTAAAAAATTTGTTGCAACGGAGAAGCGTATTCTGACGCCTTCTGGTCGTTTGCAACAAGTTGCGGCTCTTGTTTACCGCTTTGAGGCCGGCGAACGGCAAATTCTCGTCATTACCAGTCGTGGAACGGGCCGTTGGGTCATTCCTAAGGGCTGGCCGCAAGTGGGCCGTACCCTTGCTGAGACGGCTGCGCGTGAAGCTTATGAAGAGGCTGGCGTGCGCGGGGAGATTTCATCTCATCCGATTGGCAGCTTTGATTATTGCAAAAACGATCTTCCGCCGGAATGCATCAATCAGTTTACGGTGGCAGTTTATGCTTTGCACTTCGTCGAGCGTGCAAAAGATTGGCCGGAGCGTGAGCAGCGTATCTGTGAGTGGGTATCCCCTCGTCAGGCTGCGGAGCGTGTGGATGAAACAGATCTCAAGCGTATTTTGCTGGGTTTTGACGGGTCGCTTACGGCTATTGCTGCTGAATGATGGCTTTGCCAGCGCCACAAGTCGCTATTTCGTCAGATATTGCCTCGATATAATGGCCGGTGTTGCTGATTGGCATGTGTCACCGCATTATTTGAGCTGACATTCATATATCTGTCATTCTCCCCGTTATCCACATTTACCCCCAGAGCTCGATCACAATATCTAGCGCTCTAAGCCATATGGTAAACCAAAGCTTGACGCTCATGTCCGAGTCGTTTTTTATGAAACGGTCGTTGCGTAAGTGGCGTGGCCGAGCGTGAAGTTATGTCGGCCTTTTCTTCAATTTAGTCGGTTGAGTAACGGGCGTTGCGTAGATAATACGTTTATCGCACGAGATTTTTTGCGTCTGAATTTCAGATACTTAGCCTAGTGGAAAGATTTCTGTTTATTGGTGCTGATGTCGGATTAATACTAGATTTAGTATTTTCAATCATGATAACATACTAGATAAGCAAAAACCTTATCCGTCAGCATGTATGAATGAGTCTAGAACTGGCCTCATGGCTGGAACGTTGATCATGCCCTGTTTGAGGCATTTGATCGAAAGAATCCTTGAGGAGATCGCTCCTCGATATGATTGCCCTCCCGCATTGGGAGGATGTTCGAAACGAATATGCAAGACGCCGGTTGTGGCTCGTGTGACAAGGCTGAACTCGGGCTGAAATTGATCAGTCTGCTACTATATATAGAACGTTTGGATGGGACAGATGAAGATCGAACGCCGTTTTACGAAAGAAAACCAGTCAGCTTATGCGGAGATCGAATTTCGCACAGCGACGAGTGAGATCAAGAATCCCGATGGTTCGGTGGTATTTCGCCTTGAAGGCATCAATGTTCCGGCACAGTTCAGCCAGGTAGCAGCCGATATTCTAGCGCAAAAATACTTCCGCAAAGCCGGCGTCCCTGCCCGTCTTAAAAAAGTTGAAGAGTACGATGTCCCATCGTGGCTCTGGCGTTCGATCCCGGATGAAGATGCTCTGGCGAAGCTGCCGGAAGAAGAGCGTTTTGGTTCCGAAATGGACGGCTGTCAGGTTTTCGATCGCCTCGCGGGAACATGGACCTATTGGGGCTGGAAAGGCGGCTACTTCAACTCTGAAGAAGATGCGTCGGCTTTCCGCGACGAACTGGCTTACATGCTGGCGACGCAGCGCGTGGCGCCAAACAGCCCGCAATGGTTCAACACTGGTCTTCATTGGGCTTACGGCATTGACGGTCCGGGTCAGGGTCACTTCTATGTTGACTGGCAGACCGGAAAACTGACGAAATCGAAATCCGCTTACGAGCATCCGCAGCCACACGCCTGCTTCATCCAGTCTGTTGGCGATGATCTGGTAAACGAAGGCGGCATCATGGACCTTTGGGTCCGCGAAGCCCGTCTGTTCAAATATGGTTCTGGTACAGGCTCCAACTTCTCGCATCTGCGTGGCGCTGGCGAAAAGCTTTCGGGCGGCGGCAAGTCTTCCGGCCTGATGAGCTTCCTCAAGATCGGCGACCGTGCGGCGGGCGCGATCAAGTCTGGCGGCACAACACGCCGCGCAGCCAAGATGGTGGTTGTTGATGTCGATCACCCGGATATTGAAGAATATATCGACTGGAAGGTGAAGGAAGAGCAGAAAGTTGCTGCTCTTGTCACTGGTTCCAAGATCGTCAAGCAGCATCTAACTGCAATCATGAAGGCTTGCGTCAATTGCGAAGCCGATAATGACGACTGTTTCGATGCATCGAAGAACCCTGTTCTTAAGCGCGAAATCAAGGCTGCTAAGAAGAACCAGGTACCTGAAAACTACGTCAAGCGCGTCATTCAGTTTGCGCGTCAGGGCTATACGGACATTGAGTTCAAGACCTATGATACCGATTGGGATTCAGAGGCCTATCTGACTGTTTCGGGCCAGAACTCGAATAACTCGGTTTCACTCAAGAATGAATTCCTACGCGCTGTTGAAAATGACGGCGACTGGAACCTGACCGCGCGCCGCGATGGCCGTGTGATGAAGACGCTGAAAGCCCGCGATCTTTGGGAAAAGATTGGTTATGCGGCATGGGCATCGGCTGATCCGGGTCTCCACTTCAACACCACAATGAATGATTGGCACACCTGCCCTGCGGCGGGTCCAATTCGCGCATCCAATCCGTGCTCGGAATATATGTTCCTCGACGACACGGCTTGTAATCTGGCGTCGATCAACCTGCTGACCTATCGCAATAAGGATGGCTCGTTCGACATCGAAGCTTACGAGCACACCGCGCGTCTCTGGACGATGGTTCTCGAAATCTCGGTGATGATGGCGCAGTTCCCTTCCAAGGAAATCGCCCGCCTCTCCTATGAATATCGCACGCTTGGTCTGGGCTTCGCCAATATTGGCGGCCTACTCATGACGTCCGGCATTCCATATGATTCCGACGAAGGTCGTGCGATCTGTGGTGCGTTGACTGCAATCATGACCGGCGTTTCCTATGCGACATCTGCGGAAATGGCCAAAGAACTTGGCGCATTCCCAAGCTATGAGCCAAATGCTCAGAGCATGCTACGTGTTATCCGCAATCACCGTCGTGCTGCTTATGGCGAAAACGACGGCTATGAAGGTCTGGCCGTTAATCCAGTTGGTCTGATTGCCGAAGATTGCCCTGATCAGGACATGATCACTCACGCACGTGCTGCTTGGGACAAGGCGCTGGAACTCGGCGAAAAACACGGTTACCGCAATGCACAGGCAACCGTTATCGCGCCGACCGGCACGATTGGCCTCGTCATGGATTGCGATACCACGGGTATCGAGCCTGATTTCGCACTGGTAAAGTTCAAGAAGCTGGCTGGCGGTGGCTATTTTAAGATCATCAACCGCGCCGTTCCTGAAGCGCTGCGTACACTTGGCTATTCTGAAAGCCAGATCGCTGAAATCGAAGCCTATGCTGTCGGTCATGGCAACCTCAATCAGGCACCGGGCGTCAATCCTTCGACTCTGAAAGCCAAGGGCTTTACAGATGAGAAGATTGAAGCGCTGAATGCTGCTCTGAAGAGCGCCTTCGACATCAAGTTCGCTTTCAACAAGTGGACGCTTGGCGAAGATTTCTGCAAGGACGTCTTGAAGCTGACTGATGAGCAGCTCAACGATTTCTCATTTGAATTGCTGCCAGCAATTGGCTTTGGCAAAAAGGAAATTGAAGCAGCAAATGTTCACGTTTGCGGCGCGATGACCCTTGAAGGCTCGCCCTTCCTGAAAGAAGAGCATTATGCAGTTTTCGATTGCGCCAATGCATGTGGCAAAATCGGCAAGCGTTATCTCTCGGTGGAAAGCCACATCTGGATGATGGCAGCGGCACAGCCGTTTATTTCGGGTGCGATCTCGAAGACCATCAACATGCCAAATGAAGCGACCGTTGAAGATTGTAAGAGCGCTTACTTGCTTTCATGGAAACTCGCTCTTAAGGCGAATGCGCTTTATCGCGACGGCTCCAAGCTTTCGCAGCCGCTCAATGCATCGCTGATCTCGGATGATGAAGACGAAGATGATGCGGTTGAAGCACTGATCGAAGCACCTGCTGCCGCGCGCGCAGTTCAGATCACCGAACGCGTTGTCGAGAAGGTCATCGAAAAGATCGTTCATGAGCGTGAAAAACTACCGAACCGTCGTCAGGGCTACACGCAGAAGGCTGTTGTCGGCGGTCACAAGGTTTACCTTCGCACAGGTGAATTTGGTAATGGTCGCCTCGGCGAGATCTTCATCGATATGCACAAAGAAGGCGCTGCTTTCCGTGCGATGATGAACAACTTCGCCATCGCTGTGTCCCTCGGCCTGCAATATGGTGTGCCGCTCGAAGAATATGTCGAAGCGTTCACTTTCACGAAGTTCGAGCCTGCTGGCATGGTCATCGGCAACGATGCGATCAAGACAGCGACATCGATCATCGACTATGTGTTCCGTGAATTGGCCGTGTCCTATCTTGGCCGCAACGATCTTGCGCATGTCGATACGAGCGATTTCTCGAACACTGCACTTGGCAAGGGCATTCAGGAAGGCAAAACCAATCTCGTTTCAACCGGCTGGACACGTGGCTACAAGCCAACGCTTGTGTCGAACACACAGTCCGGTACGGAACCGAAGGGTTCGGTCACATCGGCACCACAAGGTTCCAATGTTACCACGCTGAAAGCTTCTGCGGCGCGCCCGGCAGCGGTTGGTTTGATGACCGAAGGTGCGACAGCGTTGAAACGCGAGTTTGAACAACAGCCAACGCAAGCACCGCAGCAGGATAATGTTGCAGCAACGGAACTGTTTTCTGACAAAGCAGCTGCTGATGCAGCATCTGCCCGTGCAGAAACGACCAATGCAGCCAAAAAGCTTGAAGCAGATCGTCGTATCAAGTCGATGATGCAGGGCTATACGGGTGATAGTTGCTCTGAATGCCAGAACTTCACTATGGTTCGCAATGGCACCTGCCTGAAATGCGACACCTGTGGATCTACGAGCGGTTGCAGTTAATCTGAAGTTCAATTGAATATAAAAAGCAGGCCGGATCATTCCGGCCTGTTTTGTTTTGGTACATTTGAATTATTTTTCCTAAGCAGCAGAACTCAGAAAAAATTATATTAAAAATTGGAACCCTATTCAGATCTCTACGTTCAACTAATGGAACAAGATGAACAAAGGAGATGATTATGCTTAGAACAACACTGCTGACAACGACATGTGCGCTGCTGATTAGTGGTTCGGCTTTTGCCCAGACAGCGTCTCCCGCACCGACTGAAGCTGCACCTGCCGCCGCAGAGCTTCCAGTTTCTTCCCAGAATATGTTTGGTAGCCCCCCAGCTGCAGAATCTGAAAAGATTGGTTTTGTAGAAGCAAAAGATGGCCAGCTGCTCGTTTCAAGTTTCATCGGACAGACCGTCTATGAAAGTGATGCAGCCGATGCAGCCTCTGTCGGTAATCTCAATGATCTGATCGTTAGCCCCGATGGTGAAGTTCAGGCCGCAGTTATCGGTGTTGGTGGTTTCCTGGGCGTTGGCCAGAAGGATGTGGCTGTTAGCCCCGATCAGTTGCAGCTTGCAACACGCAGTGACGGTAAGAAATGGCTCGTCATCAAAGCCACCAAGGATCAGCTAACCGAGGCACCTGCCTTTGATCGCTCGGTGCTGTTTGTTGATGGTGTTGCTGATCCTGCCGCAGCGGGAGAGACAAATGCTCCAGCCACGGATGCGCCAGCGGCTGACCCGGCCTCACCAGCGCCAATGGCTGATCCAGCCCCGGCACCGGCCGCACCTGCTGCGCCTGCCCAATAATGCGAAATACTCGTTGTATCGCGAACAAAGTCCCGGCCACTGGCCGGGATTTTCTTTGAAATGAGGCCGAAAGGTTGATTTCAGCGGTTCAGACACGTAGGACTCTTGAAAATCACCAAGCTATTCGGGAAAATATATTGTCGGAATTTTTTATTGCCCATCCTTGGGCGCAGACTGTTGCCGCCCTTACAGGTCTTTTCCTTGCGGCCTTTGTGGCAAATTTTCTCATTAAAGCCATATTGCTCAAAATTCTGGACCGGATTGTTCAGAAGACTGCTTTTGGTCAAGATGAAGAACTCAAGCAACATGGCGTGATTGCGCATCTGGCGAATATTGTTCCGGCGCTGATCATTGCGACGGGCATTGTGGCTGTGCCTGAACTTCCAGAGACCGCATTAAAAGTTATCAGCAATGTTGCCATTGCATTTATCATTCTGACGTTGGCCTTTACAGTCAGTGCGGCGCTCAGCGTTGTCGATACGCTTTATAGTCGCCGTGAAGAGTCCAAAGATCGTCCGATCAAGGGCTATGTACAGGTCAGCAAGCTCGTGATTTACCTCGTCGCGGTGGTGCTGATCATTGCAACGCTTCTAGATCGCTCGCCTGTGATCCTGCTGTCTGGTGTTGGCGCCATGGCTGCCGTGCTTATTCTGGTTTTTCAGGATACGCTGCTCTCACTCGTTGCCAGTATGCAGATTGCCTCATCCAACATGGTGCGTGTCGGCGACTGGATCGAGATGAAAAACCTTGATGCCAATGGCGATGTGGTTGAGATCGCGCTCTATACGGTCAAGGTTCAGAATTTCGACAAGACGATCACCACAATCCCGATCCGCAAACTCATCACCGAACCGATGAAAAACTATCGCGGAATGCAGCAATCGGGTGGCCGTCGCATCAAGCGCGCACTTTTCATCGATCAGGCAACAATCCGCTTTCTAAGCGAAGATGAGTTACAAAGCCTTGCCTCCATTGATCAACTGACGGGCTATCTTTCGAAGAAAGAAAAGGAAATCGCTGACTGGAATGCTAAGCTTGGCGATAAGGCAAAAAACCCGGTCAATACGCGCCGGTTTACAAATATTGGCACGTTCCGCGCCTATGTCGAAACCTATCTGCGGAATCACCCTAACGTTCACAAGGGCATGACGCTTCTCGTGCGCCAGATGGACCCGACACCAGATGGTTTGCCGCTGGAGGTCTATTGTTTCACCAACACAACCGTTTGGGCCTCTTATGAGCAGATCCAGTCCGATATTTTCGACCATCTCTATGCAGTAATGCCAGAGTTTGGTCTCTATCCATTTCAGAATCCAAGCGGTGGCGATTTCCGTAAGCTCAATCTTGTGGACCTCACTCTGCCTGCTGCAAAGCCTGAATGATTGCCGCCTGAAGTTGAGGAACCTTATATCCAGTGCGTGATGGTGTAAGGCCAAGCCGAACAATCGCCAAATTCATCGATGGAACAATGATCATGCTTTGACCATCGTGACCCGACATCCAGAAGGCATCTGCCGGAATGCCTTCTGTTCCGGCTTTAACACCTGCGGCTTGCAGCCAAGTCTGTGCTGACCCGTACCAGCCGTCAGAGGCTTTGGACGGCGCTTGCATCAGGCGAATGAAATCTTCACTTAGAAGCTGTTTGTCGCCGACTTTACCGTCATCGAGAATAAGGCGCGCGATAGACAGCCAGTCGTGTGCATTCGCATAAAGGTAAGATGAGCCAACAGGAACGCCGCTAGCATCAACTTCGAGCGTGGCGCTCGCAATACCCAATGGCTCAAAAAGCGCGCTTTGCGCGTAGGTGAGCGCTTGTTCGGGTGTATCAAAGCTTTCCATATAAAGTTTCGACAAAATGTTGGCTGTACCGCTGGAATAGTTGAATTTTGTGCCAGGTTGCGCTTCGAGCTGCAACGATTCTGCAAATTCGGTCATATTGTTTTCGAGAAACAGCATACGCGTCACATCGGTGACGCTGCCATAATCCTCATCAAATTTGAGCCCGCTTTCCATCGCCAACAAATCAGCAAGCCTGATCTTTGAACGGTCGTCGCTCTCCCATTCCGCTAAGAGATGATCGCGCTGCAAATCCATCTTGCCTTCGGCAATACGCATTCCAATCAGCGTAGCCATAACCGATTTGGTCATCGACCAGCCAAGCAAGGGGGTATTTGCATCGAAGCCTAGTCCATAAGTTTCAGCGATGATCTGGCCGTCTTTCAACACGCCAATCGCGCGCATCCCCGGCCCTGCCAGTGTCGGGTTTTCGATAATGCTTTGTATTGCCGGATTGATATTCACATCGGCAATGAGAGCTGCTGCATCCATAGGCTGGTTCAATGAAGGGCGTAAATCGACGTCGTGCACATTGGCGCAGCCAAGCCCCGGGCGATAAACGGCCTTGCTCGGTGCAAAGAAACCAAAAATATGGGCGGTAACTGTCTCGCTGGCATTATCGACTGAAACATCGACAAATTTCAGTAAAGGATGACCGGGGGCCTGCACATCAAGTGCGAGCACCTCTTGCGGATCACGATTGGCCAGAAAGACATTCGAGCAGACGATCTTGGCAGCATAGCCGCTGCCAACTTTAAGAAGTTCGGGCGGACGAAAACCAAGCCATAAGACGACAGCCAGAATAGCAAGAAGGAGAATGGAACCGGTAACTTTTAAAAAGCGCATCGCATTTCCTCTTTGATATTAACGTGACTAACTGCCTTTCGCGAGCCAGTTATCTATGCCATTCGCTGCTGCTAAGCCCGTTGCAAAACACGCGGTCAGAAGATAGCCGCCAGTTGGTGCTTCCCAGTCGATCATCTCGCCAGCGACAAACGCACCAGGCAATTTGGTAAGCATGTAATGCTCGTCGAGCTCTCGCCATTCTATCCCACCTGCCGAGGATATCGCCTCTTCAATCGGACGCGGACGGACGAGCGGAATTTTCAATGCCTTGATAGTCTGTGCCAGCTTGGCAGTATCTTTCTCACGCTGGAATTCCAACATGAGAGCTGCCTTGACGCCCGTTAACCCCGCGCCTTTTCGCAATAAATTACTGATACTTAGCTTGCTGTCTTGTCGGTTAATATCATGTGTTAGCCGTTCAAGGCTTCGCCCAGGCGCGAGATCAAGAATGAGGTCTGCATGGCCATTTTGTTGCAGCGCATCGCGCAAAGCGCTTGAATGCGCATAGACAAGACTGCCTTCCACACCGCCGCGTGTGATCACGAATTCACCCTGCGTTACACCTGCCTCGCTGGTGATGGTCACAGACTTGACCGGCTCGCCTGCGAAACGCTCGGCGAAAAAATCGCTCCAATTTACATCAAAGCCGCAATTGGCCGGACGCATCGGAGCGGACAAAATGCCCTGCTCGGTGAATGGTTCGATCCATGCACCGTTAGAGCCCAGCTTTGGCCAGCTAGCACCGCCAAAGGCAAACAGTGCTGCGTCACAGGTTATTGCTTCTATACCTGAGGGCGTTTCGATGATCAGCTTGCCATTCTCAAAACCTGTCCATTTATGGCGAATCAGAATTTTGACACCCTGTGCTTCCAGTCGCTTTATCCATGCGCGTAAAAGCGGCGATGCTTTCATGGCTTTTGGAAAGACGCGACCGGATGAACCGACGAAGGTTTGCGCACCCAGCGCATCTGCCCAATCGCGCAAATTTTGCGGCGTGAAGTGTTCTAAGGCAGACCGGAGATGCCGATTACTCGCACCATAGCGCTGCGCAAATTGTGCGAAATCTTCGGAATGGGTGATGTTGAGGCCGGACTTTCCGGCAAGCATAAATTTGCGCCCGACGGTGGGCATTTGCTCGTAAACGCTGACGGAGTGCCCAATTGCCGACAAATGTTCGGCGGCAAAAAGCCCGGCTGGCCCGCCGCCGAAAATCGCGATTTCACGCTTACGCATGATTTTCTGCCCTGCATTCTGGCATCAATCTTCTTTCTCCAGCATTTCTTTAACAGAAGTTGCTAACTGTTTGAGAGAGAAAGGTTTTGGCAGGAAGCCAAATTTGGCATCTGCTGGAAGATTGCGTGCAAATGCGTCTTCTGCGTAACCCGAAACGAAGATGAACTTGATGTCTGGATGGGTCTTGCGGAGTTCGCGCAATAAAGTTGGCCCATCCATTTCAGGCATCACAACATCCGAGACAATAATGTCCACCTGACCATTGAGTTCTTCCAGAACCTCAAGCGCTTCAACGCCGGATGCCGCTTCATGTACGGTGTAGCCACGCGACTGCAATGCACGCACGCCGCCCATACGCACCGCATCTTCGTCTTCAACCAAAAGCACAGTTGCAGATCCAGAAAGGTCGGTTGCTTTTTCGACCTTCTTTTCTTTGACCGCTACAGGTGCATTGTCTGCCCCCTGTTCTTCAACGTGGCGCGGCAGGAAGATTTTGAAGGTTGTGCCTTTGCCAACTTCGGAATCGCAGTAGATGAAGCCGCCGGTCTGCTTGATGATGCCATAGACCATAGACAAGCCAAGCCCAGTGCCCTTGCCGACTTCCTTTGTGGTGAAAAACGGCTCGAAGATTTTTTCAAGAACGTCAGCAGGAATACCAGTTCCGCTGTCTTCGACTTCAAAGACAACGTAATCGGCTTCAGGTAGCTCACGATAATTGAGCTTGGCCGCTTCCGACGCTTTGACATTGCGTGTGCGTAGCGTGATTTCGCCACCATCTGGCATGGCATCACGTGCGTTGACAGCAAGATTGACGGCGACTTGCTCAAACTGACCAAGATCAGCCTTCACTGGCCAGACATCGCGTCCATGTTCGATCTTGAGACTAATATCCTTGCCCACCAGACGCGCCAGCAGCATACGCAGATCGGCCAGAACATCGGTCAGATCCAGAACCTCTGGACGAAGTGTCTGACGGCGCGAGAATGCCAGCAACTGCCGCACGAGTGATGCAGCACGGTTGGCATTCTGCTTGATGTTCATGACATCCGGGAACGACGGATCAGAAGCGCGGTAATTGCTTAACAACAGGTCCGACGACATGATGATCGCGGTTAATACGTTGTTGAAGTCATGCGCGATACCACCAGCCAGCTGGCCAACTGCCTGCATCTTCTGGCTTTGCGCCATCTGATTTTCGAGCGCTTTCTGCTCAGTGGTTTCCACCGCAGAAATGATCGCCGCTTCTTCGCTGGTTTCACGAAGATCGGTAACAGCACTCATATAAAAACGGATATGGCGGTCTTCGTTGCCAGGAAGCACTGTATCAACCGGCGAAATACTTGCCTGACCTGCGAAAGCTGCAGCAAGCGCCTTATTGAAGGTTTCGCGATCGCGTTCATGCACAACGTTTTCGAGTTTCACACGATTATCGACGGCATCGCGATCAACCACAGGTGCAAAAATATCGAGGAAACGCGCATTGGTGCGCAGCGTATGGCCTTCGGCATCAACGGCAGCAATGGCCATAGGAGCGGAGTTGAAGAAGCGGGTGAAGCGCACTTCGGCGGAACGAAGAGCGGCGGACGAATCTTCGCCCTCTGCGCGATCCAAAACGATGGTCCGGCTTGTGCCGCGCGTACCATCGCGGGCAGCCTGTACGCGGTGATAAAAACGTACAGCAAGGCTCTGACCATTGCGCTTGATAAGATCAAGATCGATCACGGTGTTGCGGCTGGTGCCCGGCTCTGCTTTGACGGCCTTAATAAGAGCCATGCCACTGCCCGCAACAATGTCTTTCAACGTGAGCGAGCCCGGCGTGAATTGCGTCAGGTCAACGCCAAGCCATTCGGCAAGCGTCGCATTCAGATAGATAATGCGGCCCGAAGGATCAGCTGAGAAAAAGCCTGCAGGCGCATGGTCAAGATGATTAATTGCTTCCTGTAATTCTTGAAAGAAGCGCTCCTGTTCGGCGCGTTCATCCGAAATGTCTGCGATCTGCCAAGCGACGAGCTGACCTTTATAGTCCTGTCCGCCATCAACAGGGCGTGCTTTGATGCGATACCAGACCGGAGATGCAGAGCCGTGGCTGTCACGTGAAAGGCCGCCGGAAATGCGCACTTCTTCTTGCGCGGATAGGCCATCGCGCACCGCATTTGTCAGGCGATAGATTGCGTCGGACGCAGCTGGCTCGCTTGTGAGAATATTATCGAGCGAGCGCACACCATCAGCAGCAGCGACACCTGTCATGCCGGCATAAGCATTATTTGCATAAACAATTTGGCCGCGCGCATCCGAAATCACAGTGCCTTCTGGCATCGTATCCATAAAACGATGCTCAAGATCTCGCCCGCCATGACGCTGACTGAACTCAATGAGACCTGTTGCAGCGCCAAAAAGATAGAACACGCCGATCATCGACAGAATGCCCATCAGAACGATAGCAAACCCATCGCCAAGCTGATCGCGGAACACGAAATAGACGAGTGCCGCAACCGTCAGCACAATGCCGATGACGAGCAGCCGTAAAGCTGAACTTGAGCCACGCTTCGGCATGACGAGCGGTTTCGGATAATTATTGTCCGTCGGTCGCGACATCAGGCCCACTGCCCTTTCATGCTGTTTAGCTGAACTACAAGGGCCGCAAATCGTCCCGCTGCTGTTTGTTTCAGCTTACGCGCTATCTTATTCATCAAGCAAAACCAATCACGTTCCCTGCTTCGTTTTCCAGCTTTATATCTTCTGCCAGATTTTGACGCATATTGCAGGGTATATACGATTCGCAGAATGCGTTAATCGCCTGACAGCACAAGCTTGCAGGCCTTAAAACAGCGTGAGATGGCGTGTTTTGCACTGTTTTGGCTGGGGATCATATGTTTCAGCCAAATGGATGGAACATTCCCAAGTGAGACAAATTGAATTAGTGTTGCACGAGAAATGTGTTGTCCTGTGATTTGAAGCGCGGGGAATTGTAGTTTCCGTCACGGACATTATTGGTTTTAGTATGAGAGGGTTACCCGCATGAAAGAATGGCTCAGCGGTCTTGTTGGGGAAAGTGCTGCAAACATTATCGGCTTTATCCTCATTTTTGCGATCATTCTTGGCGGAATTTTCGTTGTTCTGAGCATTATCCGGCGGTTCAGTGGCGGTGGTTTTTCCACAAACGGTCGAACAGGCCGTCAGCCACGGCTCTCAGTCATGGATGCAGCAGCCGTTGACGGGCGCCGTAAGCTGGTTCTGATCCGCCGCGATGATGTCGAGCATCTTTTGCTGATCGGTGGCCCGACCGATGTTGTCGTTGAGCAAAACATCGTCATGGAAGCCCGAGCAAATCCACGTTTGCAGCCTTCGCGTATTGAGCCGGAACATATTGAGCGGTTTCGTCAGCATGAAGCCAGTGTCACATCGGATATTGCGGAGCGTCCAGCACTTGCTCAGCCTGTCGCTCAAGTGGTCGAAAAAGACGAAGCCATTCAGCTCAACTCTCCAATTGAGCCTGTTGCCCAGCGTAAACCTGAGCCAGTTCAACAGATTGCTCCTGAAGCCCAGCAGTTTCGTGCACCTCCACGCCCGCCGGTAGCACCGCCTGTAACTCCAGTTACATCGCAGGCTCCGAAAAAAGTTGAAGCACCAGCGGTCGCTGCTCCAGCGCGTCCACAGCCGCCTCGCCCAGCTCCTAATTATCCGCCGCAGCCGCGCACAGTTCTTCCAGCTGCGCATCCGTCTGAGCAGCCGCAGTCACCTCGCTTGCACCCGGCTTATCCGCTAAGTCAGGTATCGCGCGGTGTTTTGAGCTCTACATCTGCGGCCAGTGCTGCTGCAGCTGCAAGCGTTGCAGCTGCCAACCTTGGTAATGTCACGCCAGCCAATGAACAGACGACGAACCCGCAGGCTGTTGCACCTGAAGTGAGCCCAGTTGCTGATATTGCGCCTGCGTTTAGATCAGAACCAGAGCCGATTGTAGCAACAGCAAAAGAAGAGCCTGTTGTCGTGATTGCTTCAGAGCCTGAACCACAGTTTGAAGATGATCTGGGTGATATTGGCGGCGCACTGCATGATGCCATCATGGCTGATCTTGCGACAGATGGTGTCGATATTGCAGGCAATAAAGAACCGGAAATGCTCGAAATAGATATTTTTGAAGAAGAGCTGCTTGGTTCGCTCGATATTTCTCCTAGAGGCAGCAAGCCAGATGACAGCATCGAAGACGAAATGGAAAAACTGCTCGGTGAACTCACCAGCGATGAAACCCGTAAGTTCTAATTAAATACATAATCTAAAAAGGGCGTCAGCAGAAATGCTGACGCCCTTTTTTGTTTGAGTTATAAGGCAAAGAAAAAAGGCTGCGAAAACGCAGCCTTATAAATTTCTGTTCGACTGAAATAAATCAATCGTCGCGATAAACCTTTTCGCGGCGCTCGTGGCGCTCTTGTGCTTCAATGGAAAGCGTTGCGATTGGTCGTGCATCCAGCCGTTTCAAACTGATTGGATCGCCGGTCTCCTCACAAAAACCGTAGGTCCCCTCGTCAATACGGCCAATGGCTGAATCGATTTTGGAAATCAGTTTGCGCTGTCTGTCACGAGCGCGAAGTTCAATGGCCCGATCCGTTTCGGAGGATGCCCTATCCGCCAGGTCCGGGTGGTTTGCATTTTCCTGCTGTAGCGCGTCGAGAGTTTCGCGCGCTTCGCGCAGAATATCATTCCTCCATGCAATAAGCTTTCCACGGAAGTAAGACTTCTGCCGTTCATTCATGAACGGCTCGTCTTCAGTGGGCCTATAGTCAAGGTCGATCAATTCACTCATTCTGAATTACCCCACATCTAGGAGACGCGTGCGGTATATAAGTCGATCACATCAATGACACAACATTAAACACACGCTGCTTGCTATTTTTTAGTTCATCAAAATTATGTGATTATGATGAAATTATAAGCAACTAAAATGAAAAATTTAAATTATTCGATTTTGTTTTTTGTAAAACGCTTCAAATAGGCAGTCTTGCAACTTTTTACGAAACATAATTACCGCATAAGGACAATCCTCAATCAATGCTATGCCCAATATTGCAGCAAAACTACCTGTGCATATTTATTCTTTTCATAGAAAAAGCGGCTGAAATTGAAATCCGTATCCCTATTTTGAAGCAATTGTGGCATGAAATGTATTCGATCCTCCTCAAAATGCCTATGGGAGTCCGCTATGAGTCGTCTGTTTCTTCTTCGCCATGCCAAGGCAATCTGGCCAAAACCCGCCATGAAGGACTTTGACAGATCACTGGATGAAGAAGGCATAGCTTCACTGGATGGACTGGCAAAAGTAATGAAATCATCCGGCTCACTGCCGGACAGGATTGTGCTGTCGGCCTCTTGCCGGACTCGCGAAACAGCATTCGGTTTAGTCGAACGACTTGAGATCGATGTTGAAACGATTATTGATCAGACGATCTATAGCGGCGGGGCTGCTGAATATTTACAGGCTATCAAGAACAACTCCGGGTCAGAGCAATTAATGCTGGTTGGGCATAATCCTAGCATTGAGGATCTCGCGCTAGCGCTTGCGGGCGACGGAGATACACAAAGCATAGCGCGGCTTGAGGCAGGTTTTCCCACCGCTGCACTCGCAACATTCAAATTTGATGGACCGTTATCAGGGATTGCGCAGAAGCAGGGTTTTCTTGAAAGTTTTGTTGTCCCGCGCTGACTGCGCATTACAGCGATATTGCTGGCACCTTGTTGATATGCCTCATAAGTTCCTATCTATGGCTTTGACAGGACGTAATTTCTACGAGGGCACAATTGGTAAAACTGACCAGTTTCGGCGATGAAGCACGGATCGCACTCGACACGCTGACAGATCGGGCGACCGGCTTGATGTCTCCTTCGCTAAGGCTTGGTGTCACTGGTCTGTCCCGCGCGGGCAAAACCGTTTTCATCACGGCTCTGGTGCACAATATGGTGCATGGCGGTCGTTTGCCCCTGTTCGAAGCTTATAAATCCGGGCGCATATCGCGCTCGCAGCTTGAGCCGCAGCCAGACGATGCAGTTCCACGTTTTCAATATGAAGAACATCTTTCAGCGCTGCTTGATGAGCGGATCTGGCCGGATTCAACGCGCGCGATATCGCAGCTTCGCCTGACAATTGAATATGAAACGGCATCGGCATGGGGGCGCTGGCTCTCACCCGGACGGCTTTCTGTCGATATTGTCGATTATCCGGGCGAATGGCTTCTCGACCTGCCCCTGCTTGGCAAAACTTATCGAGAGTTCAGTGCCGATTCCTTTGCCCTTGCCAATGAGCCAACACACAAGGATCTGGCACTTGCGTGGCTTGCCGACGCGCACGCGATCACGCCTTCGCATAATGCCGATGAACTGACGGCGCAGCGGTTAGCTAAGAGTTTTACTGCCTATTTGCGTGCCGGTAAGGCCGATGAGCGTGCATTATCGACGCTTCCTCCGGGGCGCTTCCTGATGCCCGGTGATCTGGACGGTTCACCTGCCCTCACATTCGCGCCATTGCCTGATCTGAAGCCGGAAGATTTCAAAACCGGCAGTCTGGCTGCAATGATGGAGCGCCGTTACGAAGCCTATAAAACGCATGTCGTAAAGCCGTTTTTCCGCGAGCATATTGCAAGGCTTGATCGCCAGATTATCCTGATTGACGCAATGCAGGCCATGAATGCCGGTGGTGCGGTGGTTGCTGATCTCGAACGCGCAATTACCGATATTCTTTCCTGCTTCCGTCCGGGCCGTGCCAATCTGCTGACGGGGCTTATTCAGCGCCGCATTGGTCGTATTTTGGTGGCCGCCACCAAGGCAGATCACCTGCATCATGAAAGCCATGACCGTCTGCAAGCAATTGTTCGCCGTCTGGTCGAACGCGCCATTGAACGGGCGGATTTTTCCGGGGCCGACATTGAAGTTCTTGCTATGGCCGCTGTTCGCGCTACTCGCGAAGCAACTGTTAAAGAAGGCAAAGATACGCTGCCCGTTATCATCGGAACGCCGCTGAAAGGCGAGCGGATCGACGGTGAAATCTTTGATGGTGAAACAGAAACGGCTATATTTCCCGGTGATTTACCAAAGAACCCTAATGTAATATTCGAGCCATCGCTTTCGAATGATGATCCTGCCATCCGTTTTGTTCGTTTTCGCCCTCCACGTCTCGAGCGAACGGCTGAAGGCATCACGCTTTCGCTGCCGCATATCCGGCTTGATCGGGCATTGCAGTTTTTGATTGGAGATCGTCTGGCATGAGTGAGCAGCCTCCACGCAAACCAGCGGCCTTTATTGTTCAGCAACCTGCGGAAAAGGTTGCAGCGGCAGAAACACCTCGCCGCCCACGCGCCGTTACCGATCTTGAAAAAGTCGTACCAGACGTTGATGTTTTTGCGCTGAGTGAAGAAGAAGCTGCAGAGCTTGAGATTCTGGATCCGGCTTTTGAAGCGCCGTCACGTAGTCGCTGGTCGTTGAGCAAGGTTTTATTTGGTGCGCTGGTTATTCTTGCGTCCTTCGCCATTGGCATCTGGATTGAAGACCTCATTCAGGCACTCTTCTCCCGCGCTGACTGGTTGGGTTGGGCCGCATTTGGCGTGGCGATGGTAGCGCTTGCAGCATTTGTGGCAATTATTGCGCGCGAGTTGATGGCTCTTCGACGACTGGCTTCGGTTCAGCACTTGCGAAAGCATGCGGCTGATGCGGCTGAGCGCGATGATATGGCAGCTGCGCGTAAAGCGGTCGATGAGTTGCGCGGAATCGCGGCAAGCTTGCCGGAAACTGCACGCGGTCGGCAAATGCTTGATGGCCTGACTGATGAGATCATTGATGGTCGCAATCTCATTCGTCTTGCCGAGACTGAAATCCTGCGCCCGCTTGACCGTGAAGCACGTGCATTAATCCTCAATGCGTCAAAGCGTGTTTCGATTGTCACAGCTATCAGCCCGCGCGCACTTGTTGATATTGGCTATGTGATCTTTGAATCGGCGCGTCTCATCCGCCGACTGTCACAGCTTTATGGTGGGCGCCCCGGAACGCTTGGTTTCCTTAAGCTCGCGAGACGCGTCGTGGCGCATCTGGCCGTCACCGGCACGATTGCCATGGGGGATAGTGTCATTCAACAGCTGATCGGTCATGGGCTTGCATCGCGCCTCTCGGCAAAACTCGGCGAAGGTGTTGTTAATGGCTTGATGACTGCCCGTATAGGCATTGCCGCTATGGATGTGGTTCGGCCCTTCCCGTTTAATTCAGAGAAACGTCCCGGTGTTGGCGACTTTATTGGTGATATCGCTCGCTTAAACGGCGATAAGGCTGTAAAGCCAAAGGATCGTGGCTAAATAGCTTTTTATTCTGGGTAAACCTGTCAGCTTTAATGGCGATGAAAACGAAGCGTTAACCATTCGCGACGATTATAAGACGTGAATATAGGGTGCTCGAATCTGCGATCCTTGCACCATAAAACGCTCTGCCATTTGGTTGCGGCGTGTTTACAAATCATCTATTGGAAGCGTGCCCTTCAGGCAAAAATTCCGGGACAGAGCTGACTATGAAAAACACCATCGCTGCATGCCTCACGCTTCTGCCCGCATCGCTTTTCGTTGCGCCGTCTCTGGCCGCAGATAAGGATGAACAGTTTTTCCAGACAATCGAAGGACAGTGGTCCGGTCCGGGTGAAATTGTTGCCGGTAAATACAAAGGCACCAAATTCGTCTGCAATCTCGCTGGTACAACGCCTGATGCCGCAGTCGGCATGACACTTGATGGCACCTGCCGCGTTGGTGTTTTCTCGCAGGCGATGAAAGCAACAATCACACGCGATGGTTCAACCTATTCCGGTAAGTTTAATGATGGTGCAGAAGGCAAAGGCCTGAACGTTACGTCTGGTACGGTTTCCGGCAACAAGGTCGTTCTTGGGCTGAACCGCAAAGAACTGAACGGCGCTATGCTTGCTCGTGTTGCCGATAAGAACACGATGAATGTCACGGTTTCTGTGCGCGTTGAAAAAGAACTCGTCCCGGTAATCGGCATGAGCCTCAAGCGCGTTGATAATATCGCGGTCGGCAGTATCGCTAAAAACTAAAGCTATTTATTCTTCAAGCCACCAGCCCGCATCTGTGCGGGCTTTTTCTATGTCTGCGCTTGTGCATACAGCATTCCATTCGGAAACGCTTTTACCAGCGATTTCAAGTTCCGACGCAATATCATTGAGTGGAACCAGCACGAAGGCCCGATCCTGAATGCGCGGATGCGGCAGTTCAAGCGTCGCGTCATTCATGATGATCGCCTCGCCCGCCTTCGTTTCCATCGCCAGAATATCAATATCAATGATACGCGGTCCCCAGCGCTCAAGTCGCACGCGTTTGAGCGAACGCTCCACATCGAGACAGATTTCAATCAATTGAAGCGGTGTAAGCACGGTTTCAATTTCCGCACAGGCATTATGAAACCAAGCCTGATCCGTCTTGCCCCATGGCGGTGTGCGATAGACGTTTGAAACGGCGATGACGTTCGTATCGTCACGCGTATCAAGTAGCCTCAAGGCTTTCGCCATCGATGCAATAGGATCATCAATATTGCCGCCAAGCCCAAGCCAGGCGCGATAAGGCAATTCATTGCTCATCAGCGCGGATAAACCACCGTGACTTCAACATGGTCAAGCACGCCAGGAACCGGCGCATTTGGCTTACGAATGGTGATTTCGGCGCGTTTGATCTGCGGGAAACGTTCAGTCAAAGCTTTGCCGACATCCAGCGCAAGTGTTTCGATCAGATAACGCTGACGGCCAGTGATAATGTCCTGAATGACGGCGAAAGCGATGCCGTAGTGAACAGTGCCTTCAATATCGTCGTTTTCCAAGGATGAACCCGCATCAACATCGAGTATTGCATCGACATAGAAGCGCTGTCCTAGCTTATTTTCTTCGTCAAAGACGCCGTGATGCGCGAAGAAGGCGCAATTCATAATGCGGATAGTGTACACGGCTCTTTTCCTATTGTGAACTTGCTCTGCTTTGCAGGATAGCATCAGCAACTGCAAGAGCGTCTCTATTAAACGCGACATTATGAACGCGGAAAATGTCGGCACCTGCCAAACGCAGCGCTAACGAAGTTGCAGCAGTCCCTACATCGCGCTGCGAAGGCTCGGCCTGCCCTGTCATCGCTCCGATAAAGCGCTTCCTCGATGTTCCGATCAGCAGAGGATAACCGAAACGCTGCAATTCTTCCATGTGCGCCATCAGCGCAATGTCCTCATTCTGACTTTTGCCAAAGCCGAAACCCGGATCAAGCGTGATATTAGAAGCGTTGATGCCTGCCCTGCCCGCAATTTCGAGCGATTTGTTCAGAAAGGCGAACTGATCCGCAATCACGTCTGCATCGGTTTCCCGGTCACGGCTTGTATGCATGATGACAATCCCAGCACCTGTATCTTTCGCAACAGCTGCAATTTCCGGCTCTTTTTGCAGACCCCACACATCATTGACGATATGCGCGCCCGCTTCCACCGCAAGTAGTGCTGTTGAAGCGCGATAGGTATCAATCGAAATGATGCAGCCAAAATGCTCGGTCAGCGCACGAATGATTGGCACAACGCGTGCGGCTTCCGTTTCTGCATCGACATTTGTCGCACCCGGACGGGTTGATTCACCGCCCACGTCGATTATCCTAGCGCCTTCGTCGAGCATCGCTTTTGCAGCTGCCAGCGCATTATCCAGCTCAATATGCTTACCGCCATCGGAAAATGAATCCGGCGTGACGTTCAAAATACCCATGATGACCGATTTTGAACCCAATTGGAGGCTACGGCCATGGGCGAGCTGCCATTGTTTGATCATTCAATGATATTCCAATTGTTTATTAACGCTGCTGACTGAACGCTCTGCTGAGTGTGCCATTTTATGAATGCGTTATAGTTCTCTTGACGATTGCATGCCATGTTGCTCATCAATGAATTTGCAATTTTCTTTCTGGTTTATGAAGAGGTGCCGGAACATGTCTTTGAAAAAACGAGTTCTGGCATTGGGACTAGCTTTTGCCGTCATTGCTCCACAGGCGCAGGCTGCTTCGATTTTCCGTACCTTTAGCTATTATAATGTGAACGGAAAGACTGCGGAAGATCTCGACAAAGCATTATCGCGTAGCGGGCCTTTTCTGAAAAAAACCGGCCAGCATCATCCGGGTGCAGCCGAAATTCGTTTTGATGCCAAAGTTCGTTATGGTCGTGCCACAGGTCAGCAAGCCTGCAAGGTGCAGGATGTTTATGTGAACGTTCACGCTAAGGTCATGCTGCCGCGCTGGAAACAGCGCCGCAAAGCTGAGCCAGAAATCGCACTGATCTGGGATACGCTTTATCAGGATATTCGCCGCCACGAAGAAAGCCATATCGTGATTGCCCGCAGTCATGCGAGCGAAATGGAACGTGAAATACGGTCCCTACGCAGCCGCAAAGATTGCGTCACGCTCCGCGCTGACATTGATAAGGTCACGGAAAAGCTGATGGCAGCGCATGATAAAGAGCAGGAACGCTTTGATCGTGTTGAAACCATCAACTTCGAGCGCCGCTTTGAACGCTTGCTGACCTATAAGCTCGAAAAGATGGTTCAGTAGCCGAAAAGTACAAATGCCGCTGAGGTGCATCAACACATTTCAGCGGCATCTTTATATAATGCGTTCTTAGTTCTGGCGTTCTGGCACCCTGATCACAACACCATTGAGCTCGTCGCTTACACGGACCTGACAAGAAAGACGCGAATTGGGCTGCGGCTCATAAGCGAAATCCAGCATGTCTTCTTCCATAGCGTCCGGTCCGCCGACAACCTCTGTCCATTCATCGTCAATATAGACGTGACAGGTTGCGCAGGCACAAGCACCGCCGCATTCGGCATCAATCCCCGGCACGCCATTGCGAACAGCCGCTTCCATCACACTTGATCCGTTATCAGCCTCAACTTCAATGCGTGAAGCACCATCGGCAGATACGAAGATAATCTTTGTCATTTTAAGTTCCTGAACACGCGCGTTCTGCGTGTTTGATAAGCTCATGCGATGTAAAGTGATCGCTGTGAGTTCTATTAATATCTTGCAGACGCAAATACGGACTTATTCAAAGAGTTTCAACCGCCATAAGTCGCTGTTTGAGCCAACTGCGCCAATATGCCGTTATGATCACATCTTCTAACGTAAAAGCCACATTATCCGCACCTATAACTGCGCAGGTTTCCTGAACCAGGCGGCGCAGATGAATCAACCTATCAATAGTACAATATTACCAGTTCACTTTTTACGTGTAATTTTGTTAACGAATTGATGTATGGGTATTATGGTTGTAAGATGGGTGGAGGTGATTTCCACAGAATGATCGTTAACCAAAAAACGCCGCATTTCCGGGCTTTTCTGCAAGCTCCCTTTCGTTTGTTAACCTTGTATTTAAAGTTTTACATATCCTGCCCGGGCGCCTATTTCCTTAACAAGCCCGAGCCGATACGATGAAAAATGGCGGAGTAAGTTTTGTAACGGCTCTCAGTTGATCCGGCCGTCGCAGTAAAGAGTACGAGGTAGGCAAGGCTATGGCTTCTAAATCCAAGGCGCAAAAGCTCGACCATGAGGTTGAACAAGCACTTGAACATGCACTCGATATCGAATTCGGTGACGACTTTGACATCGATATGGATCTGAGTGCACTTGACGAAGAATTTTCGGTCGATGACCTCGAAGAACAGATTTCGCGCGCAGCCGAAGAACTGGTTGCTGAGCAGAACACGAAAGTGGTCGAAGCCGCGACTGTCTCTCCTGTAGACATTACCACTGAAGGAACTGCGAAGGCTGAAACGATTGCTACCGTTTCCGTCATTGCAAGCCCTGCCGCGCCGCCTATGCCGCCAGTTGTGAATGCTGCCTTCCCGTCTGCCAAGCCAGAAGCTGCCAATGTTGCGCCCAAGCCAGCCAACAAGGCAAAGCCTGCTACTCAAGAAGCAGCGCCAAAGCCCACCGCTTCGCCTGCGCCTGTTGTTGCTGCCACGCCTGCTGCAGCTCTTACACCGGCCAATGACGATTCCCGCAGCAGCCGTACAATCACTGCCGCGCCTCGCCGTATAACGGAACGCTCTTCTAAGCTTTACTGGACGACAACCGCCATGAGTGTCCTTTGGGCTGCCGGTGGCGTTGCGATCAGCAAGGCAATCAGCCCTGATGTGTTTTCAAGCCTTCAGGCAACCACGAATTTCTTTACCTCTCCTGCAGGTATTGGCGTGATGGCTGGTGTTGCTCTTCCAGTCGCGATGTTCTGGGGCTTTGCGCACATCGTAAAACGCGCACAAGAAATGCATGTTGCTGCACGCAGCATGTCGGAAGCAGCACTCAAGCTATTGCAGCCTGAAGCAGCAGCCGGTGATCGCGTATCAACGCTTAGCCAGGCAGTTCGTCGCGAAGTTGCTGCGATGAATGAAGGCATTGAACGTACGCTTGCTCGCGCTGTTGAGCTCGAAACGCTTGTCCAGTCTGAGGTCAATCAGCTTGAGCGCGCTTACACCGATAACGAAGTTCGTATTCGTTCGCTCGTGAGCGATCTTGGTAATGAACGCGAAGCCGTGGTCAGCCATGCGGAGCGCGTACGCTCTTCCATTACAGGCGCGCATGAGCAGCTTAAGGAAGAATTGTCGAGCGCTGCCAATATCATACGTGATAATGTTGCATCTGCATCTGAGCAGCTTAGCTCGCTTTTGGGCGATTCTGGTGAGCGCCTGATCAGCAGCATCAATAATAGCGGCGGTGCAATTGCTGACGCGATCGAAACGCGTACCGGCGATATTGCCACCCGCATCACGACCTCGGGCGAAGCTTTCTCGAGCCAGCTCGATTCTCGGATTACGACACTCGACCAGCAGTCACGTGAGATTTCAGAACGCGTTAGTTCGGCGCTTGATGAGCGTACTGCAGGTATTGCAACGCTGCTCGGCGGCGCAACGCAGTCGATGGTCAGCGAGTTTGATGCTCGTCTCACACAGCTCGACACAACGCTCAATGAGCGTGGCCGTTCCCTGCTCAGCGAGTTTGAAAACCGCGCGCATGCGTTGGATAGCAGCACAGAGAAGCTTAACGCGGCTCTTGAAACCCGCTCGCGTCAGATCAATGAGAACCTCATTGCGCGTACCCGTGAAATTGCTGAAACCTTCTCAGGTGGCCGCAATGCACTGAGCACGATGATTGACGAGACAAAGACCAAGATCAGCGATGATCTGACCTCGATCAGTGTTAGCGTTGGCAATGTTCTCAATGAAAATGCCACAGCATTTGCCGGCAAGCTTTCAGAAAGCCGTGATGTTCTGGCTGCGTCGCTTGAAGGTGAAACTGAACGCGTTTCCGCTGTTATTCGCGGCCATGCCGACACGCTTGCTGCCCGCACCAACGACATCGAAAGCGCCATCAACAACAGCGCTTCTGCCCTCAATTCGGCTGCCGAACATCATGCCGCTATTCTTGCTGACAGAACGAGTGTTCTTCAGGAAGAAATGGCAAACAACGCTTCGCGTCTTGATGCGACATTTGCTGATCATGCCCGTTCGCTGGATGAACGCGCCGCTTCACTTAGCGGTGTGATTGCCGGCAATCAGACTATGCTTGCTCAGCTGATGGATGAACGCACCACTGCTCTGCGCGATAACTTCAATGAAAATCGTGAAGTTCTGGCACGCACTTTCGATGAACGTGTTGCATCGCTCGAGGCACTTATTGCTGGAAATCAGCAGGAACTGGCTCGTGTGTTTGACGAGCGTTCGCATGCAATCAGCGAAACGATTGGCGCCAGCCGCGACGCATTCGAGGCGACATTTACCGATCACGTGCAGCGTGTTGAAGAACGCACAAGCGGCCTTCGTTCTGTCCTAAACGATCACAACAGTGCCCTTGCCAACATTCTTGACGGTCATGAACAGACTATTGAAGGTCGCACGGCTGCAATTCGTGAAACACTGACCGAAAGCACAGCTTCGCTGAGCCAGACGCTACAGGATCACGGCGATATTCTTTCGCAGCGTACAGCCAATCTGCACAATGCGATTGAAACCAGCAGCGATAGCATCAGCCGTGCCTTTGAAGGCCAGACCGGTATTATCGAAGAACGCACCCAAACGATGGAAAAGGCGCTTACCATTGGCGTCGACAATGTTCGCCGTGCTCTTGAACAGAGTGCGGGTACAGTTGCTGGTTCGCTGCGTGACAAGATCACAGAAGCAGCAAGCATTCTCTCCGCAGAAGCTGCAAAAGCTGGTCAGTCGCTTGATGGATTTGGTCAGAGCTTCAGCGCTGATCTCAGCACCAATCTTGCGGCTACGGAAGAACGTCTCAGCGAACGCGCCAATGCTATTGCATCGCGTATGTCTGAGATTGAATACAGCATTGCGGACACCGCTGCCAAAACCAGCGAGACGCTGGCCGGTCATGGTGAAGCTTTTGCTGCAAGCGTTGCCGAAAACTTGGCAGGCACGGAAGCTCGCCTGAATGAGCGCGCAAGCACGATTGCTGGTGGCCTTGAAGCCATTGAAAGCCGACTCACCGGCGAACTTTCAGCGATTGAAGCCCGTATTGCTGATACTGCAAGCAAGACCAGTGAAACGCTGGCTGGCCACAGCGAAGCCTTCTCGTCGAGCGTTGCCGATAATCTCGCAGGTACAGAAGCGCGCCTTAACGAACGTGCAAGCGCAATTGCTGGTGGCCTCGAAGCCATTGAAAGCCGCCTCACCGGTGAACTTTCGGCAATTGAAGCGCGTATCGCTGATACTGCAACCAAAACCAGTGAAACGCTGGCTGGCCATAGCGAAGCCTTCTCAACAAGCGTTACAGAAAATCTGTCGGGAACCGAAGCACGTCTTACCGAGCGTGCAGATGCTATTGCGACACGCCTTGGAGACATTGGTTCGCGTATCACGATGGAACTCGGTTCTGTTGAAGCACGTATCGCTCAGGTGACGGATACAACTGCTGTTACGCTTGAAGAACGCACCCGTGAACTCAACGCAGTTCTCTCCGCTCGTTCGCAGGAGATCACGCAGATCCTCAACGATACTGCGGAACCTTTGGTACAGCGTCTGGCTGATAGCGGTCGCGGACTGGCAGAACAGCTTGAACAGGCAACCCATGCAGCAACCGATCGTCTGCGTGCGGAAAATGCTGCTCTCGTCAACGCGCTGGCTAACCGTACAGCTGAAACCATTGCTGCGGTTCAGCAGGCAAAATCCGGTCTTTCGGAAAATGTCAGTGAGCTGATTGAACGCCTCTCGGCGTCGAATGGCGAACTTGGCAAGCTGATCGATGCGGCTGCAAACAACCTCAACAGCATTGATGGCCGTCTTGTTGAAACGACAAGCAGCTTTGTTGAGAATGCAAACCGTGCTGCACAGATGTTCCAGGCATCGACTGGTCTCATTGACACAAATATTGGCACGCTGCGTGCACTCTCCGACGGAACATTGTCGCAGATTGCAGATATTGCCGAGCGCTTTGAAGATCATGGAAAGGTTCTCTCGACCGCTTCCGATATGATTAACTCGGCACAAAACGGTCTTGCTGGTACGCTTGAAGATCGTCATCTGGCGCTCGACAAGCTGGCCTCGGGGCTGGTTGAAAAGTCGGAAGGCATCGAAAAGCTGATGCAGTCGTTTGAAACTGTTGTGGCTTCTGCCTTCCAGCGCGCTGAAGGCCAGACACGCAGTTCGGCTGAGAAGATGCGCGAAAGCGTTACTGAGATCGTTGAACAGGCTTCGCAGAAGTTCTCTGCTGCTACCGACGATATTCGTCGTACAGCAACGGAAATTCGCAGTGAACTCGACACCACTCGTGGCGAACTCAAGCGCGGCGTTCTTGATATGCCAGCGGAAGCCAAGGAAACGACGAGCGCGATGCGCAAGGCAGTTGGCGAACAAATCAATGCTCTGAAAGAACTGGCTGAAATCGTCAATAAGTCAGGCCGTCTAGTTGATGTCGGCGAAAGTCGTGCAGACCGTCCGGTTTCGCGTCCAGTGCAGACACAGCGTGCAGCGCCTGCTCCGGTTCAAGCACCTGTAGCAGCACCGCGAGCGCAGCAGGCAGACGTCGCAGTTCGCAGCCGTCCGGTTGAAGCTCCAAAGGTTACACAGCCAGTACAGTCTTCTGAAAAGCCACGCGGCTGGGTTTCTGACCTTCTGGCTCGTGCATCGGTTGAGGATGATATTGCTGCGCCAGCGCAGGCACAGCCAACACAGACGCCACGTTCGCCAAGCCACGTTGTTGAATCTCTCAACTCGCTCTCGGTGGACATCACACGCGCAATTGATCATGAAGCATCGGTTGAATTGTGGGATCGTTACCGCCGCGGTGAGCGCAATGTCTTCACCCGTCGTCTTTATACCCTCAAGGGTCAGCAAACGTTCGATGACATCAAGCGTAAGTATCAGACCGATGGTGAGTTCCGCCGCGCTGTTGATCGCTACATGGACGACTTCCAGCGCCTTCTTGAAGACGTTGCACGTAACGACCGCGACAACATGGTGACACAGACTTACCTGACTTCAGATACCGGCAAAGTTTACACCATGCTTGCTCACGCAAGTGGACGCCTTCGCTAATCAAAGCGAGCATAAATCTGAAAAACGCAGCCAAAAGGCTGCGTTTTTTTATGTTCATTTTAATGATGGCTAGGGGTTTTAGCATCAACTTTATGCCAACCCCACGGCCAAGCTGATATTTAAAAAGTCAGGCCAACAAAAAAGGCAGCTCGTTTTACCGGCTGCCTTGAATATTTTAGTGTTTCGGAGGATCAGAGCGAAGAGATTGTCCAGCTGACAATTTCGCTTGCGACCTGATCAAACGCCTTGTCCAACGCGCGCACATATTCGTTGTTTGTGGTGCCATGAACCGGCGTAGAGGCGCGGAAAACGCGTGTGGCACGAACTTCGCCATTCTTGTCGTTCATCAGCCTAACAGCGATCTCTACGACCGCTGCACGCTGAGAGCCATAGGCTTGAATGCTGAATACCCGCAGATCGCTCAGGATCTGGTAGTTGATTGCCAGACCATCACCTGGACGGCCTACGCCACCGAATACGCCAGCGTTTTCATAGGCCTGCACAAGACGAGACTGAACGAGATTGGGCAGTCTGTCGCCCCATTGTGCACCTTTGAGGTATTCAATCGTGCCGGGCGCAGTGTTGACGACGATATTCTCGCTATCCAGTGCCTTCAGCGCATTGGGTGATGGCACGAGGATCTGGAGGTTCTTACGGCTAACCGATGTGCCTTGCACCTGTTGTGGCGCTGACAGGCTGAATGTGTCGAGTGGCGTCGTAGTTCCGCAACCGGCAAGCATTGTTGTCAAAAGAAGCGGAACGATCAGCTTACGATGGGATTTTGTCACGATGGAACCTGTAATGGACATTAATGACGCGCCCTTCCGTTATACTGCGGTACACTGCCGGAACCACCAAAGATCAAACGCTGTGGGTTACGTTCTAGTTCTGTAATCGCCTGCTCTACGCGCTGTACAGCGCGACGGCTGTCGCCGATCAATGCCTGAACATCGCTCAGACCTGAACCGGAGAAGCGCTCAAGATTGCTGGCAATCGGCGTGATCCGCTTGTCGAGATTGTTCGATAACTGACGGATCGATTCAAGTGTGGACTTAGCCTGTGCAACAAGACCATCCTTGTCGTCACTGGAAAGCAACTGGTCTGCCTTAGCAATAACGTTTTCAACACGTGCAGACGCAGAGTTCAAACGCTCCATCATCTGCTTTGCTTCCGACACAATCTGATTGATGTTGCCTGCGTTGGAACCCAATTCATCAATAACGTCTGCATTCTTAGCCAATGCGTCTGTGAAGGTCTTTGTATTGTTGATCGTATCGATCAGAGGGCCACGTGCTTCTTTAGCAAAGCCTTCGAGTTCACCCAGCACCGAATTTGCGCGACCAAAAATGTCCTGTGCTGTTGCAAGCAGATTGTTGATCGATGAAGGATCAGCATCAATACGAGCAATCGTATCTTCTTTGGCTGCTTCAGTAAGCAGATTAGGCTCTTCGAGACTACCGCCGTTCAGTTCAATATAGGCCTGACCAGTCAATCCCTGAAAGCCAAGTGAAGCCTTTGTCGAGCGTGTAATCGGCGTCGTCGCATTTACGCGCGTCTGTACAATAACCATGCTTGGATTGGATTCATCCAAATGCAAACGACGAACGTCACCGACCTTGATACCGTTGAAGAGAACCTGACTGCCGATGCCCAGGCCGGTCACAGAACCCGGTATACGAACGTCGAGACCAACGGAATCCCGTGCCTCGCCGTAACGCGCAATCCAATACACGAAACCGAAAGCCAGCAGGCTGACGATCAGCGTGAAAACTCCCACCACAACGTAATTGGCCTTCGTTTCCATATCTTATCCCGTCTGCATTTGGCTGTTAGGCCGACGTCTGCTCGGCGCGGAAGTGTCAATCTGACGAGCGCGCTTTCCTCGAAAATAGGATTTAACCCATGGATCATCTACAGTCAGCATGTCTTCAATGGAACCGCTCACCAGGATTTTTTTATTACCGAGTACGGCAATGCGGTCGCAAATTGCAAAAAGACTATCGAGATCATGCGTTACCATAAAGACCGTGAGGCCCATTGTATCGCGAAGATTGGCAATCAACTCATCAAAGTCGGCAGCACCGATTGGATCAAGTCCAGATGTAGGCTCATCCAGAAACACGATGTCGGGATCGAGAGCCAGCGCTCGCGCCAATGCTGCACGCTTAATCATGCCGCCTGATAACTCAGATGGGAACTTTTCAGCCGCATCAGGGCTGAGACCAACCAGATCGATTTTAAGGCGTGCCAGCTCATCCATGAGTTTAGGCGGAAGATCCAGATATTCACGCATAGGAACCTGGATGTTCTCAAGGACGCTAAGAGCTGAGAACAAAGCGCCGTGCTGAAACAGCACGCCCATACGCATGTCTATAGCCATTTTCTCAACATCGGTCAGCTTATCGATATTATTTCCTAATATCTCAATCTGTCCTGCCTGCTTTTTATTCAAGCCCAAAATGGTTCGGGTCAGCACGGATTTACCTGAGCCAGATGGCCCGATAAAGCCGAGAACCTCGCCTTTGTAAATATCGAGTGAAAGATTATCGAGCACAGGTGCGCGACCGCCAAAACCAACGGTAACATCCCGCACCGAAATGATCGGTACAGGCTGATCGTTGTTGCCAACGTCCTGCAAATCCGGCTGATTATCTATACTCGTCTCCATGAATATTCTTTATCCGAGCTTATTGCGAGACTGAACCGCGAGAAACGGCTTTCTTCAGTTTTATCCCTTATTGTGTCCGAAAGACCCCATAAAGTTGCAAAACTAAAAGGTTAGAAGTCAATTGCGGCATAGAACATCGCAAACATGCCGTCTACGACAATGACAACGAAGATCGATTTAACGACCGAAGCTGTCACGCGGCTACCCAGTGATTCTGCACTTCCGCCGACTTTCATTCCTTCAACAGAAGCAAGTATGCCGATGATGAGTGCCATGAACGGAGCTTTGATCAAACCCGCGAAATAGGTGTTGAGTGCAACGGCATCATGCAAGCGACTGATGAAAGCTTCCGGCGAAATATTTGAGTAAAAGTAAGTAACTGCGGCTGCACCCACCAATGCCGACAAATCAGCGATAATCGTCAGAAGAGGCAGAATCACCACCAAGGCGACAAGCCTTGGAAAGACAAGGACGCCCACAGGATTAAGCCCGATTACTGTGAGTGCGTCGGTTTCCTCCCGCATCTTCATCGAGCCTATTTCAGCTGTGATCGCACTGCCCGAACGACCGGCGATCATAATCGCAGTCAGGAGCACGCCCAACTCACGCAGGACGAGAATACCAACCAGATCGACGACAAATATTTCCGCACCGAAATAGCGCAACTGAAAAGCGCCCTGCTGTGCAATGATTGCACCAACAATCGTGGACATGAGGACGATGATCGGGATTGCACCGACACCCATCCGATCAATCTGCTTTACAATCGCCGGAAATGGGATGCCACTGCCGCGCCCGGCTTTAAGCTGCGCGCCGCGAATGGTTGCCCCCAAAATGTGCATCGCCATCAGGAAGTCTTCGTAAACCGAGGCGACGCCTCGTCCGATAGAGTCCAGCATTTTGATGAGAAAAAATGGCTTTTTCGCTGGCTTTACATCTAGGGTACGCTCAACCGAATTGCCGACTTCTTCAACGAGCGGCAGCCACGCAGGTCTGACGCCTTCCAGATGAACATCGATATTCTGAGAAACCAGCCTCTGGCGCAGGCGTTCAATCAACCAAGCGCCAGCTGTATCAAGTCCCGCAACATTCGTTGCATCGATAATAATTGAATGCGAGCCGCCAACATTTTCCAGCTCACGCATCTTCTTGTCGACAATACCAATAGTTTGCGAAACCCAGCGTCCGCTAAGATTTACGAGGCGTGCGCCATCATGCTCGGCCAAATCAATCTTTGGCGCGACATCAGAAGCAGCACTTGCTTTGTCGGCAGTGTCGGTCAACATGGCCTAACCTCTTATACGAGTCGGTTCACGACCGAAATACTGCGTCCTAAAGGGCATATCCATGCACAATAGTTTGAAAATCATCCAAGAACGCTATCCCATTGCCGGAAAATTCACAATCTCTCGCGGCTCAAAGACCGAAGCTTTGGTCATAGTTTGTGAAATTAGCCGCAATGGAAAATTGGGACGCGGTGAATGTGTTCCTTATGCACGATATGGAGAATCAATCGAGAGCGTTAGTGAACAGATTGAAGCGGTCCGGAGCGCGATAGAAAGCGGTGCGGATCGTCTTGCTATTCAAACGCACATGCTCGCAGGCGCAGCAAGAAATGCAGTTGATTGTGCTTTCTGGGATTTGGAAGCAAAGCTGTCAGGCAAGAGCGTCGCAGATATTCTTGGAACCCAGCCCCAGCCTCTTGAAACGGCGATCACCGTATCGCTTGGCACACCTGAAGAAATGGCGGAATCGACCGCAAGAGTTGCTCACTATCCTTTGATTAAAGTCAAAATGGGCGGCGACAATGATATTGAGCGCATTCATGCCGTTACAAATGCTGCTCCAAACAGCCGAATAATCATTGATGCCAATGAAGGCTGGACTGACGATAACATCGAAGAAAATATGGCTGCGGCAGCTAAAGCTGGCGTAGTTTTGATAGAACAGCCTTTGCCTGCGGATAAAGACGAAATTCTAAGCCGCATAGATCGACCAGTGATTATCTGCGCAGATGAGAGTGTGCATACATCCGTTGGACTGGAAGAGTTGGCGACCCGTTATGATGCGGTCAACATCAAGCTCGACAAGGCTGGCGGACTGACCGAAGGGTTGATCATGCGTGAGAAGGCCATATCGCTAGGCTTGCAGGTTATGGTTGGTTGCATGGTCGGCACGTCGCTTGGAATGGCACCGGCGGTTCTGCTCGCGCAGAAGGCCGATGTTGTCGATCTTGACGGGCCGTTGCTTCTTGCACAGGATCGAGTTCCAGGTCTGCGATATTACGGCGCGCTTGTTTATCCGCCGGAGGCAACGCTCTGGGGCTGATTATGTAAGTGGCCCGATCGTTGTTTGACACTGTTTGTTGCCGCAAGGACATTCTCGAAAATATCTGCACAGGCGTCCCATGTGAAAGGTTTTAACACCTCCGCAGGATCGAATGCAGGCATTTCAAGCGCTGCCAGACAAGCGGCGCGAAGATCTTCTGAGAGAACACCAGCACCGGTCGCACCGACAACGTCGGACGATCCCGGAACTGGAAAAGCGGCAACAGGTAAACCCGATGAAATCGCTTCAAGCAGAACCAGACCAAAAGTGTCGGTTCTGCTTGGAAACACAAATACATCGGCTGATGCATAGGCTTGAGCCAGTGCGTCGCCTTCTTTCTTGCCAATGAAAACGGCGTCGGGAAACCGATTCTTCAGATCATGAAGTGCTGGACCATCTCCGACGATGAGTTTCGTTCCGGGCAAATCCAATTCCAGAAAAGCCGGCAGGTTTTTCTCGGTTGCCACACGCCCCACGCAAATGAATACGGGCTGCGGCAAATCTTTCCTCACATCGCTTCGCGAATGAAATAAGCGACGATCCACGCCCCGCGTCCATAACTCAAGTCCCGTAAACCCACGCGAATGCAAGTCGGTGAGAATAGACTGTGTTGGGACGAGCGTATGCGATGCGGCATTGTGGAATTTGCGTAAAAACGAATATGTCCAGCTTAGCGGAATTGGAAAACGATCCCTGACATATTCCGCAAAGCGGGTATGAAAGCTGGTGGTAAAGCTCCAGCCCATTTTCATACACGCACGCCGCGCCATAAAACCCAACGGACCTTCAGTGGCGATATGAACATAATCAGGCTGTAAATCAATCAACTTTCGCTGAAATGCAGATGGCGTTGTCATTGCCAGCCTGATTTCAGGATAGGTCGGGCATGGAAAAGAGCGATAATCCTGTGGTGAGATAACGATAACTTCGTAGCCACGTTCAGTCATCAGTTCGCAGCACTTGGCCAGTGTTCTCACAACGCCGTTGACTTGCGGATGCCAGGCATCGGTAACGATGACGAGTTTCTTCATTAGCTGCCGTTCATCACTTTACGTGCCACTCTGGGGAGCCGTATTATCTTGCCATTGTCGCCAGCTGCAGGAAGCTGAGGTCGTTGTCCCAGACGATCCGTCCATTCAATCAGTTCCATACGACCATCAAAATGCTCAACAACGGCTGTGCAGCTTTCCACCCAGTCGCCAGTGTTTATATATTCAACACCATTCATTTTACTGATAGTTGCATGATGAATATGGCCGCAAATCACACCATCAACGCCAATGCGTTGAGCTTCTTCGGATACGACGTCTTCAAAATTTCCGATGAAGTTAACGGCCTTCTTAACGCGAAACTTTGCCCAAGCGGAAAATGACCAATAACGCAATCCAAACTTTGCGCGCACACGGCTCATGACCGTGTTAATCCAGATCGCCGTGTCATAAGCCCAATCACCAAGATAGGCGATGAAGCGCGCATTACGTACTACTACATCGAACTGATCACCGTGAATGACGAGAAATTTGCGGCCATCTGCCGTTTCGTGAATCGCGCGGTTCATCACTTCGATGCCGCCAAAATGCGTACCCTGGAAATTTCTCAGAAATTCATCATGGTTGCCCGCGATGTAGATGATTGAAGTACCTTTGCGACTTTTGCGCAAAAGCTTCTGAACAACATCATTATGTTCCTGCGGCCAATGCCAGTTCCGGCGCAGACGCCAGCCATCGACAATATCGCCAACCAGATAAATGGTTTCGGCTTCGTGAGTACGCAGAAAATCCAAAAGCAATTCGGCCTGAGCTGCTTTCGAACCAAGATGCACGTCTGAAATAAACAATGTGCGATATTTCTTTGGTTCGATCTGTTCTTCGCTCATGTGGTTGTCCTTCCATCTGGCAACCCGAAACTGAGCAGACAAAACCCGATTCATGTCACAGACATATGACGGGCATTGTGAATTGAAAGTTGTGATGCAAATGAGCTACCAGAGCGGTGGACATTTCGGCGCGTCAACCAGAATCTGGTTGATTGCAGGTGTCCGCTGGTGGCATGTCTGATGAAATAATAGGCTGGTTTGCTGAGAAACCCTGCGATTGCGGAATAACTGCTTCTCGAAATCATGCCTGTAGTGATTTGATAGTTTGAGATAAGAACGATATTGGCTCAACAGGCGCAAATAAGCGTCATTGTGTGGTTCCCCCTTCAGCCGCGCGTATGAACCGGAAAGCGATGCGATAATGACAAAGAAAAAGACCCCCTCCACTTCCACGCGTTCGGATTTTGACGAAGCGGCCCTGTTCTTCCATCGTTATCCCAAGCCGGGAAAGCTTGAGATTCAAGCGACCAAGCCACTCGGCAATCAGCGCGATCTTGCGCTTGCTTATTCGCCGGGCGTTGCAGCACCCTGCCTTGCAATCCATGAAGATCCATCCACCGCTGCCGAATATACGGCGCGTGGTAATCTGGTAGCCGTTGTTTCAAACGGTACTGCGGTTCTCGGCCTCGGTAATATCGGCGCGCTTGCATCCAAGCCGGTGATGGAAGGTAAGGCTGTTCTTTTCAAGAAATTCGCCGACATTGACGTTTTCGATATTGAAATCGACGCGCTGGAAATCGACCGTATGGTCGATGTGGTTTCTGCGCTTGAGCCAACTTTTGGCGGCATCAATCTCGAAGATATTAAAGCGCCTGAATGTTTTGAAGTGGAAGAGCAGCTTCGCGCCAAGATGAATATTCCGGTGTTCCATGACGATCAGCATGGAACCGCGATTATTGTTGCTGCAGCCGTCCTGAATGGTCTGGAACTGGCAGGAAAAGATATTACGAGCGCCAAGATTGTAACATCTGGCGCGGGTGCTGCGGCTCTCGCATGCCTAAATCTGCTCGTTAAACTTGGCGCTAAGCGCGAAAATATTTTCGTCTGCGATCTTGAAGGCGTGGTCTATGAAGGTCGTCCGGTGCTTATGGACCGCTGGAAGGACGTTTACGCGCAGAAAACAGACGCACGTGTACTGGCCGATGTTATTGGCGGCGCAGATGTGTTTCTTGGTCTTTCAGCTGCAGGTGTTCTTAAGCCTGAATTGCTTAAGCAGATGGCCGAAAATCCTCTCATTATGGCGCTCGCCAATCCAAACCCGGAGATCATGCCGGAAGCTGCACGCGAAGCGCGTTCCGATGCCATGATCTGCACCGGCCGTTCTGACTATCCGAACCAGGTAAATAACGTTCTCTGCTTCCCCTATATTTTCCGTGGTGCACTTGATGTTGGCGCAACGGCTATCAACGAGGAAATGAAGCTAGCCGCGGTGCGCGCTATTGCAGCACTTGCCCGTGAAGAGCCTTCAGATGTTGCGGCCCGCGCCTATTCCGGCGATACACCAACATTCGGCCCGAACTACATCATTCCATCTCCATTCGATCAGCGCCTCATCCTGCGCATCGCACCTGCCGTTGCACAAGCTGCAATGGATAGCGGTGTTGCGACACGTCCGATTGAGGATTGGGAAGCTTACACAGACCGTCTCACACGTTTCGTCTTCCGTTCCGGCCTCATTATGAAGCCGGTCTTCGCCGCAGCACGTGCGCAGAGCAAACCAATGCGCGTGATCTATGCCGATGGTGAAGATGAACGCGTATTGCGCGCTGCTCAGGTTGTCATTGAAGAAGGCATTGCTTCGCCTATTCTCGTCGGTCGTCCAAGTGTTATTGAAGCACGCCTAAATCGCTATGGTCTTAAAATCCGTGCGGGCACAGATTTCGACCTCATTAACCCGGAAGACGATCCGCGTTACCGTGACTATGTTGATCTCTATCTGTCTTACACAGGCCGTCAGGGTGTGACACCAGAAGCGGCGCGTACAATCGTTCGTACGAACTCGACTGCAATTGCTGCGCTTGCTGTGATGCGTGATGAGGCAGATGCGATGATCTGTGGCCTTGAAGGCCGTTTTGAGCGCCATACCCGCGTTGTAAAGCAGATCATTGGTAAGCTGCCGGGCATCAGTGATTATTCGGCATTGAGCCTTTTGATCTCACAGCGTGGCGCATTGTTCCTGACCGATACTTACGTGACTGTGGAACCTGAAGCAGAAGAAATTGCTGAAATGGCAATTCTGGCCGCGAAAGAAATCCGCCGCTTTGGTATTGAGCCTAAGGCTGCGCTGGTTTCGCATTCAAACTTTGGTTCAAAGGAATCGGCAAGTGCCGAGAAAATGCGTCGTGCCGCCGCGATCCTTGCTGAAAAAGCGCCGGAACTTGAATCAGATGGCGAAATGCATGGCGATTCCGCACTCTCGCAGGCATTGCGTGATCGTGTGTTCCCGAATTCGCGACTGAAGGGTGAAGCTAACCTATTGGTTTTCCCTAATCTTGATGCGGCAAACATCACACTCAATGTCGTAAAGACGGTAACGGACGCATTGCATGTTGGCCCAATTCTACTTGGTGCTGCGCGCCCTGCTCATATCTTGACGCCATCGGTTACTTCCCGAGGTGTAGTCAATATGACCGCACTCGCTGTAGTTGAAGCACTTCAGCGCACTGGCGATAATATCAAGAAAAAGTGATTAATAATAAAATCAAAAAGCAAAAATAGATAAATCCATAAACGCCAAGTATACAAATAATACTTGGCGTTTATGTTTTTTTTACTTAAAAGGAGCACATTCAGCCATACGAACAATCAGGACGGGCTTGTTCTATGAAAATCTCAAACCGATATTTGACGCGTTTTATAACTCCATCAATTCTTTTAACAGCTTCTGTGCTTATTTCAGGATGTACGACTATCCAACCGGCGCAGCAATGTACGCCGGCTGAAAAGGTTAGATTAGCAAGTAATGTTAAAACGACTAAGGCTAAGCTGGAGCAAACAAAATCTCAGTTAGCGCGGACACAGACTCAGATGTCCAGGCAAAGCTGCTTGAGCGGAATCAACTCAGCCGCCTGCATTCGAATTAAGAGCAGAGCAGATAAACTCAAGTCAGATATTAAAATTCTGGAACTTCAGCTTGCGGAGCTAAATGCAACAATTGCTGGTAAATCACATACTGGGAAATTTGTTCAGGCTTATACTGCAACATGGATACCAGTCCGAAAGCAGCAAAAGACAGCCCCTAAAAAAGCGGCCGTTAACAAGTCGGCGAAGAACAGCGGTGAACCGGCAACCTACGTTGTTACGCATCCGGTAGAGGACGTTGTGGTTCCGGGCTATCAAGAGATGCCGAAGCCAACTTATACATCGATTTCACACGAGCCATTGAAACAGACTGATTATCGCAGTCCAGCGTCAATTAGTCCGGCATCAAGCACTCCAGCCTCAAGCACTCCATCGGCGGCAGCTTCGCAGTCTGCAACGACGACGCCGGTAGAGCGTGATTATTCGCAAAGCTCAAAGGTCAGAGTTGTCGGTTCTTCGTTCCTTGAAGACCAATCAAAACCAGTAGGTCCGCAAGCTCCGGACCGTGAAGCTGCCCAGTAAGTGCAAGGCGCAGGGGCATGAATAGTGTCTTGCCCTTGCGTCCCGTTGCTGCCTTCACGGCGTCGGTCCAGACCTTCCAGGTCTGTTTGTCCCATGGCTCTGCGGGAAGCAACTTGAAAGCGTCCTTCACAAAGGCCTGATCTTCTTCAGATAGTTCAGGCTTTTCGGGCAAGTTCCCGGTGATGATCTGCCACCAATGAGCCGCATCATTGAAGCGTTCGAGATTCCCGCGCACAGTCATCCAGAAATGCTCTGCCTTTTCACCCGAAATACCCAATATTTCGAGACGATCTTTTGCCTTATCAAATGGCATTTCATGCAGCAGTGTACGGTTGAGCGTATCAAGTTCTGCCGGATCGAACTTTGCCGATGACTTTGAAATTGCAGCCAGATCAAAGCGCTCTGCGAGAGCATCCATATCTGTTGCCGCGGAAACGGATTCCGAAGTTCCAATCAGGATCGCCAGTGACGCTACCGACATTGGTTCATAACCGGCATCACGCAGAGAACCGATGGACAAAGCACCGGAGCGCTTGGAAAGTCCCTCACCCGAAACCGTGGTCAGCAGGTTGTGATGGCCGAAGACTGGTGGCTCTGCGCCAAGCGCTTTAAAGATGGCAATCTGCACACCCGAATTGGTGACGTGATCGTCGCCGCGAATGATATGGGTGATGCCGAGATCAATATCGTCGACAACCGATGGCAGCGTGTAAAGATACGTTCCGTCTTCACGCACCAGAACCGGATCCGACATCGAAGCCAGATCAACCGTCTGTGGACCACGCACCAGATCATCCCAATGCACTTCAGTGCGTGTGGTGTTGAAAGGATCGCTTTCAAAATTCGGCAGAAGAAAACGCCAATGCGGCTTGCGGCCTTCTGCTTCAAAGGCCGCTTTCTCTTCGTCGGTTAGCTTTAATGCTTCACGGCCATAAACCGGCGGAAGCTTACGCGCTAAGCGCAAGCGGCGACGGCGCTCCAGATCCTCTGCTGTTTCATAGCAGGCATAGAGAAGACCAGCCTGTTTAAGCTTTTCAACCGCCTTGGCATAAACCTCAAAGCGCTTTGACTGATATTCGATGCGGTCAGGCGTAACACCGAGCCAAGCCAGATCAACTGCGATGGCGTCAGCATATTCCTGCTTCGAACGCTCAACATCTGTATCGTCATAACGCAGAATAAAATTGCCGCCATTCTTCTTGGCAAAAAGCCAGTTTGAAAGCGCAGTGCGTGTATTGCCAATATGAATATAGCCCGTCGGCGACGGTGCAAAACGAACAGTTACGGTCATGACTAAATCTTTCAGCGGTCGCGGAAGCGGTTCGTTATTGGATAACGACGATCCCGCCCGAAATTCTTCTTGGTAATTTTGACACCCGGGGCCGATTGTCGGCGCTTATATTCGGCCAGATTGAGCAGATGCTCAATCCGTTGCACCGTTTCAAGCGCGTGGCCACGCGCGACAATCTCGGCATTACTCATCTCGTTTTCAACGAGGCATTCGAGAATATCGTCCAGCACCGGATAAGGCGGAAGACTATCCTGATCGGTTTGGTTTTCGCGCAACTCGGCTGATGGTGCTTTAGTAATAATGTTGGTTGGGATCACTTCGCCGGATGGCCCAAGACTTCCCACAGGAACATTGTTGTTGCGCCATTCAGACAGCGCGAACACCTGCATTTTATAGACGTCTTTGATGGGGTTGAAGCCGCCATTCATATCGCCATAAAGCGTTGCATAGCCAACTGACATTTCCGACTTGTTGCCGGTGGTCACGACCATCGACCCAAACTTATTGGAAACAGCCATCAAAATAGTGCCACGTGCACGGCTTTGCAGATTTTCCTCGGTAACGCCGCTTTCGGTGCCTTCAAACATTGGCTTAAGTGCAGAAAGGAAACCTTCAACAGGCTCTGCAATTGGTACAATATCATAACGCACGCCGAGCGCTTTTGCGCAATCAGCAGCGTCTTTCAGCGATTCGTCTGAAGTATAGCGATAAGGCAACATGACGCAACGCACGCGATCTTTGCCAAGTGCATCAACACCCAGAGCCGCACAGATCGCCGAGTCGATGCCGCCCGATAAGCCAAGTACAACATCTTTGAAGCCATTCTTATTCACATAATCACGCAGGCCTAACATGCAGGCTGCATAATCTGCTTCGAGACCTTCGGGAAGCTTCGCCTTTTCAGTGTCTTCACAGCGCCAACCATCAGTTTCGCGCTTCCAGACAGTCAGAGTGATAGCTTCTGCAAACTGCGGCATTTGCAAGCAAGGGAAGTGGCTATCTGGATTAAAGGCAAACGAGCCGCCATCGAACACAAGTTCATCCTGCCCGCCCATCTGGTTGGCATAGAGCATTGGCAGCTCAGTTTCGATAACCTGTTTCAGAACAACCTGATAGCGGCGCTCGATCTTGTCGCGATGATAAGGCGAACCATTGGGCACAAGCAAAAGTTCTGCACCGCTTTCAGCAAGCGTTTCTGCAACGCCCAGATCACCCCAAATGTCCTCGCAGATCGGAATACCGATGCGTACACCACGAAAATTCACTGGTCCTGGCATCGGGCCGGGCTGGAAAACGCGTTTTTCATCAAACTCGCCGTAGTTAGGCAGATCGACTTTGAAACGCTCAGCGATGATTTCGCCGCCATCCAAAACTGCAATCGAATTGTGCAAACCACTATCGCGCTGCAAAGGCGTGCCGATAATCACACCGGGGCCGCCATCGGCTGTGTCTTTGGCAAGTTCACGGACTGCTTTTTCGCATGCTGCAACAAAGGCAGTTTTGAGAACCAGATCCTCTGGCGGATAGCCTGCAATGAACAGCTCCGTGAACATCACGAGATCGGCGTTCATTTGAGCTGCTTGTGCACGCGCTGCACGCGCCTTCGCAAGATTTCCGGCGATGTCGCCCATTACAGGATTGAGCTGTGCAACGGCAATACGAAGCATATCGAGATTCTCGCTAACGCTGATCATGCGCAAGCTTTAGCGCGCTTGTGCATTTAATTGCAACGGATTGCGTGGAAGAACGACAGTTCTTTGTCAGATCAGATAGGTTGTGGCGAGAATGTAGCCCCATGTAACGGCTACAAAAATAACGGCGATAAGAACGGCCAGCGAACCGCAATCCTTGGCAATCTGGATTTCCTTATGGAAATCGCGTGAAACGGCATCGCAGGTCGCTTCAATGCCGGTGTTGAGCACTTCGACCAGAATAAGAAACAGGATTGATCCTGTCATCAGCAGAAATGTCAGCCAAGTTGGGGCAACAAAGAACGCAACTGGTAGCGACAGCAAAAAAAGAACCAGTTCCTGTTGAACGGCCTTTTCGTGTTTCGCCAAGTGCTTGAGAGCACGCATTGAATTTAGAAACGCCAGAAAAATCCGCTTCATGGATGCCCCCTAAAAGTCTTGCGAAAATCAATAAGTGTCTTCATCCGAAAAGCAACAGGGCGGAGAATGAATTCTCCGCCCTGCCATTATTTCAAAGTGGGATTACCCAATCAGCCGTTAACAGCCTGCTTTTCTGTCCCGGCATCGCGTTCCTTCTTGAGCAGCTCTGCAAGAAGGAATGCCAGCTCAAGCGCCTGATCGGCGTTGAGGCGTGGATCACAATGCGTGTGGTAACGATCGTGCAGATCTTCCGCCGAAATGGCTCGAGCGCCGCCCGTGCATTCGGTCACGTTCTTGCCGGTCATTTCAACATGGATACCGCCCGGATGCGAACCTTCGGCGCGATGGATCGCGAAGAAAGATTCCACTTCCTTGAGGATACGGTCGAACGGACGCGTCTTGTAGCCGCCAGCAGTGATCGTGTTGCCATGCATCGGATCACAAGACCAGACGACCTTACGGCCTTCACGTTCAACTGCACGGATGAGCTGTGGCAGATGATCGCCGACCTTGTCGTAACCGAAACGAGCAATCAGCGTCAGACGACCAGCTTCGTTTTCAGGATTGAGAAGATCGATCAGACGGATGAGATCATCCGGCTGCAACGATGGACCACATTTCAGACCGAGCGGGTTCTTGATGCCACGGCAATATTCGATATGCGCATGATCGGCCTGACGTGTGCGGTCGCCAATCCAGATCATGTGACCTGAAGTGCCGTACCAGTCGCCAGAGGTCGAGTCGACGCGTGTCAGCGCTTCTTCATAGCCAAGCAGCAAGGCTTCATGACTGGTGTAGAAATCGGTTTCACGCAGCGCGTGATTGCTGTCGGAAGTAATCCCGATAGCACGCATAAAGTGCATGGTTTCCGAAATACGCTGTGCGAGAGCTGCGTAGCGCTCTGCCTGCGGGCTTTTGCCAACAAAGCCGAGCATCCACTGATGCACGTTCTCAAGGTTCGCATAACCGCCCTGCGCGAATGCACGCAGCAGGTTCAGCGTAGCGGCAGACTGGCGGTAGGCCATATCTTGGCGCTGCGGATCAGGGATACGCGAAGCCGCATCGAAATCGATGCCGTTGATGATGTCACCACGGTATGAAGGCAACTCAATGCCATTGAGTGTTTCCATATCGGACGAACGCGGCTTGGCGAACTGACCAGCAATACGACCAACCTTAACAACCGGCTTCGAAGCACCAAAAGTCAAAACAACGGCCATCTGCAAAAAGACGCGGAAAAAGTCGCGAATATTATCCGCGCCATGTTCAGCAAAACTTTCCGCACAATCGCCGCCCTGAAGCAGAAATGCTTTTCCTTCGGCAACGGCTGCGAGCTGTGTTTTCAGCTTGCGTGCTTCGCCTGCAAAAACGAGCGGTGGATAGGTACGAAGGCGAGCCTCAACATCGGTCAAAGCCTGTGCGTCTGGATAAAACGGCACTTGCTTGATCGGTTTGTTTCTCCAGGAATTCGGGGTCCAGTTCTTCGTCATTTCACACCTGTTTAATTATCCGCGCGATTTCTCTCGGATTTATTCCTCCTTGCACGAAAGCTGGAATGCGCTTGAGCAAGACAATTTAATGTCTGTGCACGCAAACCAGCACGCGTGATCGCGTTGATATAATGCAGACGCTCACTTTATACCAGCAAGAATCGTTAACAGGATTGGAAGGATACGAAAGTTCAGCTCTCGACCTTCTTGCCGTTCACAACGCGGTAGGTCGGCTTATACATCGTCACCAGCTCTTCAGCTGCTGTCGGATGCACGGCCATGGTGCGATCAAAGTCGTCTTTCGTTGCGTCGGCTTTCAGTGAAATACCCAGCAACTGTGCCATTTCACCTGCATCTGGCCCCATAATATGCGCGCCGACGACCTTACGGCTTTCAGCATCCACGATGAGCTTCATCAGCATCTTTTCATTGCGGCCCGAAAGCGTGTTCTTCATCGGGCGGAAAAGTGCGCGATAGATTTCCAGTTCAGGATATTTCTTGGCAGCTTCATCTTCTGGCAAGCCAACGGTGCCGATTTCAGGCTGCGAGAAAACTGCCGTAGCGATCAGGTCGTGATCAGGCTTGGTCGGATTGTTCTTGAAGGCTGTTTCTAGGAAGCACATGGCTTCATGAATCGCTACAGGTGTTAGCTGAACGCGGTTGATGACATCACCCACGGCCCAGATGTTTGAAACGCTTGTGCGCGAATAATCATCAACTTCGATCGCGCCAAGCGCGTCTGTTTTAACGCCAGCTTTTTCGAGACCAAGGCCTTTGGTGTTTGGCTTGCGGCCAATGGCCATCATCACCTGGCCGACATTCAGCGTTTCACCATTGGTCAGCGAAACTTTCAGCTCGCCATCAGCCTGTTTTTCAACCCTCTCGAACACCGCGCCGCAAATGATGCGGATACCTTTGGCTTCCATGGTTTCATGCAGCAGATGACGCAGATCATGATCGAAGCGCGACAGGATTTCCTTGCCGCGATAAACAATTGTGGTTTCAACGCCAAGACCATGGAAAATATTGGCAAACTCAACAGCAATATAGCCGCCGCCAGCGATCACGATGGCTTTTGGCAGTTCTTCAAGATGAAAGGCTTCATTTGAGGTGATGCAATATTCCGCGCCCGGTAAAGATTCGTGCACGCTGGCATGGCCACCGGTAGCAATCAGAATCTGATCCGCAGTTACGCGACGACCATCGGCTTTGAGTTCAATCGTGTGTGCGTCGATAAGCTCTGCACGGCTTGCAAAAATCTCGACCTTCGAATTTTCCAGACCCTTGCGATAAAGGCCTTCAAGCCGGTCAATTTCTTTGTCTTTGGCTTCAATAAGCTTGGTCCAGTCAAAGTTTGATTTGCCGACATCCCAGCCATAGCCAGCTGCATCTTCAAAATGCTCTGGAAATTGGGAGGCGTATACGAAAAGCTTTTTAGGAACACAGCCACGAATAACGCAGGTTCCGCCCATGCGATATTCCTCGGCCAGACCAACCTTTTTGCCCAGGGCACCGGCAAGTCGCCCTGCCCGTACACCGCCCGAGCCACCGCCGATAACAAAAAGATCATAATCATAACCGGCCATGGGACTCTCCATTCAAATCTGATGCGTGAGATATATGTAAGCAAAAGAAAAAGCCCGGCCAAGTCGCCGGGCTTTTAAATTCTACGTGATTGTTAGGAATTACTGCGCTGGCTGCTCAGGAGCAGCGGTAGCGCCAGCCTGTGCTGCGAGAACTTCTGCGACAGAGGTCGCCAGATCGCGCGCAATGCCGTTCTGCCAGATATTTGCAGCTTTCACGACTTCACGGGTTACGATTGGGCCTTCCGCAAGAAGCTTCTTGCCTGCATCAGATGTATAGAACGCAGCGATTGCCTTGAGTTCGTCTTCGCTGAACGCATTCGCATAAGCGCGAGCAGATTCGGTTTCGAGATCAGCGCGGCGTGCAGCCAAAGCAATAGCCTTGTCATCAACGGTCTTGGTGATGAGGGCTTCAAGGTTTGGATCCTTCTGGATCAGCTCACCCTTGAGAGCGCGTGCAGCGCTTGGCAGGATTTCGTCGAACTGTTCAGTTGCCTGAATCGAAGCGATTGCCGCGCGGGCAGCATCAAGATGCGATGCAGAAATTTCCTGCGCAGATGCCGCATGGATGCCTGACATCAGGACAAGTGCAGAAAACGGTGCAATCAGACGGCGGAAGCCAGTTGCCGGGATCATATGGTCGGTACTCCGTTCAAACAATTCGTGTCGGCCACTCAAGACCGGTTCATGGTTCGGATACCGTCAGCGCCAGCGATGATTGCGGCGCGTGCCAGTCCGATAAAAAGTCCGTGCTCAACAACACCCGGTATGGCGAAGAGAGCGTCAGAGAGAATCTTTGGATCGGGAATGCGGCCAAAAGATGCATCCACGATATAATGTCCACCATCCGTTACAAATGGTGCGCCATCTTTTAACCGCAGGACGAGCGGACCTGCAAGACCGCATTGCGATGCAGCGGCCTCAATACCGAGCAAAGTCGCTTTAAGGCCAAAGCGATTGACTTCGATTGGCAGAGGAAAACGGCCGAGTGTTTCAACGACTTTCGATCCGTCGGCAATAACGATCATCGAATCAGATGCAGTCGCTACTATTTTCTCGCGAAGCAAAGCACCGCCGCCGCCCTTGATAACCGAGAGGTTCGGATCAACTTCATCAGCGCCGTCAATGGTCAGATCAAGATGTGGCGTTTCTTCAAGCGTCGTCAGCGCAATACCAAGTTCCGCACAGAGTTCTGCGGTGCGCTCAGATGTTGGCACACCAATAACCTTAAAACCGCTCTTCACCTTTTCCGCCAGCAGACGCACAAATTCTTCTGCGGTAGAGCCAGTTCCAATTCCCAAACGCATTCCGTCTTTGACATGCGTGAGTGCCTCGGCAGCGGCGGCGATTTTCAGCTTGCGTGCTTCATCCATGCTAGAGTTCCTGAGTTTCCCGCGGATTCTTAATCCGCCTCCGGCAACGCCTCTAGCATGGGTGCGCAACGCAACAAAGCTCTCAATACAATTTATCGTTATTTTTGCGATGAACTCTTGTTTCAGCTTTGTCTTGAGAAGACACAAACTTGAGCCTATCTGAAAGATCAACTTGTGTGGTGGATTTGAAGTTCCTATCATTTGTATTGCATTCACGTTTAGGAACTTCAAATCCGTAAACCACACTAGATTCAAAAGTTACTAGTATGGCTTAGAACCCGAAATTCGCTCCGAGAACTGCTTCAAAGCGATACGAATTTCGGGTTCGCCATACTAGCAATGAGAAGATCAATTCCAGAAGGAAACATTATGTCCGCTGCCAATTCCAAACCAATCATTGTGTTCGATCTCGACGGAACGTTGGTTGAAACTGCACCGGACCTTCTGGATAGCTTAAATCATTGCCTGTCAATTTCCGGTTTGAAGACAGCAGATAATGACGCACTTCGCCGCTTTGTCGGTCAAGGTGGACGCGTCATGATTGAGCGTGCTTTTGCAGCGCAGCAAAAACAAGTCGATGATGTAAAGCTTGATGAACTCGTTGAAGAGTTTCGCGAGCATTATAGTGCGCATATGCCGGGTCATTCATCATTCTATCCGGGCGTGCTAGAAGCCATGGATCGCTTCACTGCTAATGGCTATACGCTGGCAGTTTGTACCAATAAGTTTGAAGCGCTGGCAGTAAAGCTGCTGAAGGCAATGGGTGAAGCGCATCGTTTCGCTGCCATTTGCGGCGCGGATACATTTGCATTCCGCAAGCCTGATCCTCGTCATTTGACGGAAACCATCGCTCTTGCATGCGGCAATCGCGATCTCGCTATTATGGTTGGTGATAGCCGTACTGATATTGATACGGCCAAGGCAGCAGGCATTCCTGTCGTGGCGGTCGATTTTGGCTATACTGACCTGCCAGTTCAGCATTATGAACCGAGCCGTGTGATCTCGCATTACGATGAGTTTACGCTCGAAATGGCGGATCAGCTTTTAGAAGCCGTTGCAGATAAAGTGTAAGGGAGTATTATTATGAAGAGAATACTTATGCTTACCGCTGTTTTCTCGACAACAATATCAGCATTTGCTTTTGCAAATGAACCGAGGCCAACTGGCCTACCCGGAGTGAAGCCGCAAACGCCGATTGTATCAGCGCCACCGCCTGCTCCCGAGCCTGATAATCAGCAAGGCGGAACGTGGAAAAACTTCCGTGTCGGAAATACTGATGTGTCGGTTTCCGGCAGTGTCACCGTCGACGTCGGTAGCGGCAACAGCCGCATTTCAGGACGCTGATCGTTCGAGAGCGCTCCAGACAGCAGGCAATTGTAGCGGTAAGTCGTCCGCAATAAGGCCATGGCCGAAGCGACGTGCAGCATCGGCATGCACCCAGACAGCAGCACATGCAGCTTCGAAAGCTGGCATTCCCTGTGAGAGCAATCCGCATATGATGCCAGCAAGCACATCCCCTGATCCGGCAGTCGCCAAGAGTGGCGTGCCATTAGCATTGATCGCGGCGCGCCCATCCGGTGCTGCGATGACTGTATCTGGTCCCTTATAAATCACCACAGCATTGGCACGGTTGGCTGCTTGGCGTGCCCTATCTGGCTTTGATGTTTCGTTATCGGCAGCGATATCAGGAAATAATCGCCGAAACTCGCCTTCATGCGGAGTAAGTACGAGCGCCGTATGAACACTGCGTTTCGCATTGAAAAGCTGGTCTCGCTTATCCTCGAAAGCGGTTATGCCGTCCGCATCAACTACCAATCCCTTTAAATGTTCTGCGCGATTATTGGCGGCTGACAGCAACATCAAAGCATGGTCACGGGCAAAAGCAGCGCTGCCATATCCCGGGCCGAGAACGCAGGCCGCAACCTTACGATCAATCAAAAACGCTTCGACATCTTTGATGCTGCGCGTCTCGCGCACCATTATGCTCGTCAGATGAGCCGCATTTGTTGCAACCGCGTCAGGTGGCGATAGAAGGGTAACCGCCCCTGCACCACTCCGTGCAGCAGCCATTGCGGAGAGCCGCGCTGCTCCGGTTGAATGTGCTGGGCCAGAAAAAACAACGGCGTGACCACGACTATATTTATGCGCGTTGATTGAAAGTGCGGGCAATTGCTTGCGCCAAAGTTCAGGCGCGTTTTCAAATGTATTTGGCGCAATCTTTTCGAGCACACTATCTAAAATGCCAATGTCTGCTACGTGCACCACACCGCAATACGCTCGCCCGGGCTGCAAAAGATGCCCAGGCTTTTTGCGAAAGAAGGTCACGGTTGCGCGTGCGTTGACGGCAGTACCAAGTACCTGCCCGTTTAAACCTGAAATCCCGCTCGGCAAATCGACTGAGAGAACTGGAACATCCGACGAATTGACGGTTTCAATAACACGCGCCTCAACGCCATCTACGCGACGCGACAGCCCCGCACCATAAAGTGCATCGACAATACCGACGAAATCTTCTGGCACCAACGCGCTTAAACGACGAACTTCGCCCTTATAAAAAAGCAGCGCGCGCATGGCATCGCTTCCTTGAGCTGGCTGTTTCGTGCCAAAACAGATGACATCGCGCCCAGCCTCGGCAAGAAATTGCGCCGCTACATAACCGTCACCGCCATTGTTTCCCGGTCCGCATAGAATTGCGATTGGTCCTTGTGCGGGAAACATATTCCGAGCCAACTCGGCAACGGCATGGCCAGCAGCAAGCATAAGAGAAAAACCATCACGCGTACCGCTATTAACTGTCATCGCATCTGCACGTGACATTTGCTCCGGCGTTAGCAGTTCAAACATGGCCGCTATTCTCCTCTACGATGAATGTGATTAATTACGCGGCAAATGACTTTGCGCAAGTCTGATGAAATTTACTGCATAATGTCTATTTTTTAATCACCGATAACGAGATCGAAACCGTATTAAAAATCTTTCACGCAGCGCAGCTTGTGCAGATGCTAATAATAATGCCAGTCTGCGGCAAAGAAGTTGAACTCTTGCAATTTTTAAAAATGCGCTAGCCTTACCTAAAGCCTATTTCCTAACGGCTTATATGCAGAAATTTGGGAAAAATCTCCCAAAACGGCGCTGGATTTAAAAAAGTCGACCAATAAAAATTGAGTTGGCACAGTTCATGCTTCTATTTCAGCGAAACGGGCACAATGTCCATTTCCGAACAAGAGCGGAGACAATTCTCTGATGAAAAAGATCGAAGCCATTATTAAACCTTTCAAACTCGATGAAGTGAAGGAAGCTCTTCAGGAAGTCGGTTTGCAGGGTATTACGGTCATTGAAGCCAAGGGTTTCGGCCGTCAGAAAGGCCATACTGAACTTTATCGCGGTGCGGAGTATGTCGTCGATTTTCTTCCCAAGGTGAAAGTCGAAGTCATCGTCGCCGACGAAACCGTTGATGGCGCTATTGAAGCTATTCGCAAAGCGGCCCAGACAGGCCGTATTGGCGACGGTAAGATTTTCGTTTCCAATATCGAAGAAGTTATTCGTATCCGTACCGGCGAATCCGGCGTGGACGCGATTTAACGAAATCAAACTGACGACCGAAGTCTATCGACCCAAGTCTACCGAACACCGCCGTGCAAACAGGATACCAAAATGACGACTGCCAATGACATTCTGAAACAGATCAAAGACAACGACGTCAAGTTTGTCGACCTCCGCTTCACAGACCCTAAGGGCAAGCTGCATCACGTCACGATGGATGTTGGCCTCGTCGACGAAGAAATGTTTGAAGACGGCGTTATGTTTGACGGCTCTTCGATTGGCGGCTGGAAGGCCATCAACGAATCCGACATGGTTCTGATGCCAGATCCAGAAACCGCGCACATTGATCCATTCTTCGCGCAGTCCACGCTGGTCATTCTCTGCGACATTCTTGATCCGATTTCGGGTGAAGCTTATGGCCGCGATCCACGCACGACTGCAAAGAAGGCCGAAGCCTACATGAAGTCGCTCAACATCGGCGACACCGTTTATGTTGGCCCCGAAGCTGAATTCTTCGTCTTCGATGATGTGAAGTTCAAGGTTGATCCATTCAACACCGGCTTCAAGCTCGACTCGACCGAACTGCCGTCGAACGACGATACCGATTACGAAACCGGCAATATGGGTCATCGTCCACGTGTTAAGGGTGGCTATTTCCCGGTTCCACCAGTGGACAGTCTTCAGGACATGCGCTCAGAAATGCTCACCGTTCTGACGGAAATGGGCATCACCGTTGAAAAGCATCACCACGAAGTCGCCTCTGCACAGCACGAACTGGGCACGAAATTCGACACGCTGGTACGCAATGCCGACAAGATGCAGATCCAGAAATATGTCGTGCATCAGGTTGCTAATGCCTATGGCAAAACCGCAACCTTCATGCCAAAGCCAATTTTCGGTGACAACGGCTCGGGTATGCATGTTCACTTCTCGATCTGGAAAGATGGCAAGCCAACTTTCGCTGGCAATGAATATGCTGGTCTGTCGGAAAACTGCCTGTTCTTCATCGGCGGCGTTATCAAGCACGCCAAGGCTGTGAACGCATTCACAAACCCATCGACCAACTCCTACAAGCGTCTGGTTCCGGGTTATGAAGCTCCAGTTCTGCTGGCTTACTCGGCTCGCAACCGTTCGGCTTCCTGCCGCATTCCTTTCGGCTCGTCGCCGAAGTCGAAGCGTCTTGAAGTTCGCTTCCCGGATCCATCAGCAAATCCATATCTCTGCTTCTCAGCGCTGCTGATGGCTGGTCTTGATGGCATCAAGAACAAGATCCATCCAGGTCAGGCAATGGACAAGGATCTTTACGATCTGCCTGCAAAGGAACTCAAGAAGATCCCGACTGTTTGCGGTTCGCTTCGTGAAGCCCTGCAGTCGCTCGACAAGGATCGCGAGTTCCTCAAGGCTGGCGGCGTGTTTGAAGACGATCAGATCGATAGCTTCATCGAACTCAAAATGGCTGAAGTGCTGCGTTATGAAACAACGCCGCATCCAGTCGAGTTCGACATGTACTACTCGGTTTAACCACTAGAGCAGGTCGGAAACGACCTGCATCGGTTAAGACAGTTACCGAGGGGAACGACGTGCAAAATGCACGCGAAAGAAAACCCGGCGAAAGCCGGGTTTTCTATTTCTATCAATCTATTATGCTTATTAGATGAATAATAACTAGAGCGCTTTGAGCACGCGATCTGCAACCAGCATTTCACCGTGACGCGTCTTGCGGCGCGCCTGTGCCTCAGCGTCTTCACCCCAATGCTCGACCGTCCAGTCTTCATCAAGATGTGCACGCTTCCAGCCGTCTTCAACAGAGATTTCGCCCTTAGCAATTGCAAGCGCGATCAACGATGAGCCAGTCAGCGTTGTCATGGTGTGGAGCGAAGCAAGCGCTATTGGATTTTTGAATTCGGTCAGATGAACACCGAAAGCTGAGATCGCTTCGCGAGACTGTTCGACATGCATCACGCCTTCGGCTAGCGCAAAACGAGCGCCAAGGCTCTCCGCCCAATCAATCAGCGGATCCCATTGCTCTGTCTGGCGAGCAACCAGTTCTTTCGGGCTTGCGGCGCGATAGCAGATCATATCCGTGCCTGCGAAACGCAGAATATCTTCAAACACAGCCTGCGGGTCTTGCGCAATGCCGTCGATTGCGGTGTTCACCAACCGTGTTGCAGGCATTTTGGAAGGGTCGATCACTTCTACCTGCGCACGAAATTCTTCGGCGATGATTTCAGCGGCTTGTGCTGTTGGTAAAAGCAAAACAGCACGCGCTGGCGTTTTAACCGGGCGACCGTCCAGATGCACGGTGAAACCACCCTCAGTTTCAGCGACTTCTGCCTTTTCATAAAAACGCTTTGGCAAAGGTGTGCGCATCAGTTCTTGTGAGCGCTTTACCGGGTCAGTTTGCGAGATTGGCATTTCGGCTTGGGGATCGCTCAGTGTGTCGCGCATATTATATGTCCAATTGTTGTCGGTCAGGATGCGAAGGCATCCATTTCATGCAAAATCGCATGGAGCTCTTCGGGCTTGTTCATAACATGATGGGCGCCTGCATCTTTCAGTGCGTCAGGCTTATGATAGCCCCACGAAACACCCGCGGCACGCGCACCCGCTGAACGGGCCATTTGCATATCGTAAATCGCATCGCCAATCACGATGGTTCGCTCTGGTTCTATCCCTATTTCAGCGCAGGATTCAAGCACCATAGCCGGATGCGGTTTGGACGGACAATCATCGGCCGTGCGTACGGTCACGAAATGATGGCCGATGCCATGACGTTCAAAAATCGAACGCACGCCACGCTGCGACTTGCCTGTGACTATGCCCAGTAACAGATCATCGCGACCGCCAAGTTCATTCAGAAGTGGCAGAATACCGTCATAAAGTGGCTCTGCAAAATCAGGGTTCTGACGATATTTTACAAAATTTTCTTTGTAACGCTGTGTTAGCCAATGCACCTGTTCATCAACTTCGCGACCAAGCAATTGTGCAATGGCAATCGGCAATGAAAGACCGATGATCGAATGGGTCTGCTCAATTTCCGGCGGCGTCAGTCCAGCATCTTCAAAACTTGCAGCCATACAATGATGGATAGTGTCGCCACTATCGACAAGCGTGCCGTCGCAATCAAAGAGAACGATTTTCATGAAGCTGCTCCGGCTTTTGCTGGTCGGTTGATAATAATGAGCCCAAGTCCGATCAGAGCCAGCGCTGCAAAGATTTTCCAGCCCATTTGCTCATTGAGCAGCAAGCCACTCAGCAGCACACCGAAAGCGGGTGTGAGAAATGCAAAGTTCGACAATTTGGAAACCGGATAGCGGCGAACCATCCAGAACCACAAAGGATATGTGACCGCAACTACGAACATTGACTGAAACAGAAATGACAAGACCGAAAGCATATCAGGCTCGCGGATTAACGGCCCACTCAGCGACATAAACGGCAAAGGCACCAGTGCGGCAACCGCCAACTGGTAGAGCAATATCTTTTCAGGGACAGCGAGTGCCAGCTTCGAGCGTTTGATAACAATCGTTGTCAAGCCCCATAACACGCCGGATATCAAAGCCAAGATATCACCATAGAGCGCGTAAGGTCCGGGTCTGCTGCTATTGTCAGCAAACACGATGACGACACCGAAGAATGCCACACACATGCCGATAAAGGCGCGCATCGACATGCGTTCGCCCAACAGAAAATGACTGCCAATTGCCACCCAAAACGGCATAACATTCATCAAAAGCGCGACGCGACCAACGCTGGTCAGTTCCATCGCCAAAAAGATCAGAACAAACTCAACACCGAACAAAAGCCCAGCCAGAATGCCGGGCTTTAATGTTCCGTCGCGCCTGAAAAGCGGAATGTGCTTCCAATAACACCAAAGGAAGACACAAAGTCCGCCCAACGCAGAGCGTCCGGCTGCCATAAGCATGGGATTAAAACCGCGATTGCCTATCTTGATGGCAACCTGATTAAGCCCCCATGTGAACATGATGAACATGACAAGCGCGATGGCTACCCCATCAAATGCAGCACGACCTTGAGTCGCCCCTCCCGCCATGCCTGACATTTTTAATCTTCCGTTTCAGTCTCGTCGAATCCAAGCAGGTTCCACGTTTGCACCATGTGCGGCGGCAGTGGTGCTGTGACGTCAATGATGCCGCCAGCCGGATTGGGAATACGGATACGGCGTGCATGCAAATGCAGCTTTCGCTGAATACCGCCGGGGAAATCCCAGTTGTCGTCACCTTCAAAATATTTCGGATCGCCAAGGATCGGATTACCAATATGGGCCGCATGAACGCGAAGCTGGTGGGTACGGCCGGTATATGGCTCCATCTCAAGCCATGTCAGGCTATTACCACTTTTTTCGATGATCCTATAATAAGATACTGCGTGATCAGAATCCGGCTCACCATGCTGGCAAACACGCATCTTGTCACCATCAGGTGTCTGCTCTTTCACAAGCCAGGTTGAAATTTTGTCTTCGCGCTTGCGCGGAACACCTTTCACCAGGGCCCAGTATGTCTTCTTGGTAGTGCGCTCGCGAAAAGAGGCCGTCAAAGCCTGCGCGGCACCGCGTGTTTTTGCAACAACAAGACAACCCGACGTATCGCGGTCGATACGATGAACCAGACGCGGCTTTTCACCACGCTTATTGCGCCATGCTTCCAGCATGCCATCAACATGGCGAACGAGGCCAGAACCGCCTTGCACTGCCAGACTGGCAGGCTTGTTGAAAACATAGACCTTCTCGTCCTCATAGATCAGCATCTGTTTGAGAACGTCACCGTCATCCTGACTGCGGATGGTGCGAGCCGTCATTGGACCAGTTGGTGTTTCTTCTACACCAATGGGCGGAATACGGACTGACTGGCCGGCTTGCAAGCGTGTGTCTGACTTTGCACGACCGCCATCAACGCGGACCTGCCCGGAACGCAGCAGCTTTTGCAGGTGACCGAAAGCCAATCCCGGCAAATGGACTTTAAACCAGCGATCGAGACGCATGCCCGCCTCGTCTGTAGCCACTATTTTTTGTTCAATGCCTGCCATGGAAAAACCCGATCGATACTTTTTTGGGGCACAAGCCTTGCGTGCCGCTCTTTTATGACTGTCAATAGACGTGCCAACGCCGGATTACTAGGCATAAAAGTATGTGCGATTGTCACAAAAGCGATCCACAATCTTCACGCTCGGTTACATCTGTTTTTAATTTATGGTCAACCTTGTCACCTATTCGCCACTTCTTGCCATCATTGCATATTGATAGAATAGGGCGACTGCACCATGTAGTCCTCTGAAATAGAACGAGCGGGAGTGCTAAGGTGTCATTGCTCAAAATCTACTGGCGTGCCATGGAATATCTTGCGGCGGAGAAAGCTGCAACGATCACCATGTGTATTGCAAGCGTATTGGTTGCCCTTGTCATGCTGGCCGAGCCGATCCTTTTCGGTCAGGTTATTCAGGCTATCTCCGATAAGGGCGATATTGTTACGCAGCTCGCCATGTGGGCAGCTCTTGGTGGGTTTAACATCATTGCAGCGGTTTTTGTGGCGCGTGGGGCTGACCGCCTCGCCCATCGTCGCCGTCTTGGCGTGATGATCGATTCCTATGAGCGCATCATCACCATGCCGTTGTCATGGCATCAGAAGCGCGGTACATCGAATGCTCTGCACACGCTGATCCGTGCAACTGACTCGCTCTTTACGCTCTGGCTCGAATTCATGCGCCAGCACCTGACCACTGTTGTGGCTCTCGTTGCGCTTGTTCCCGTCGCGATGACCATGGATATGCGCATGTCCATGGTGCTGATCGTACTCGGCGTCATTTATGTGATGATCGGCCAGCTCGTCATGCGCAAGACCAAAGACGGTCAGGCAGCGGTTGAAAAGCATCACCACAAGCTGTTTGAGCATGTGAGCGATACAATCAGCAACGTTTCCGTCGTGCAGAGCTATAACCGCATTTCTTCGGAAACAAAGTCGCTACGTGAATATGCTAAGAACCTCGAAAACGTGCAGTTTCCAGTTCTTAATTGGTGGGCGCTTGCCAGCGGTTTGAACCGCATGGCTTCGACACTATCGATGGTGATTGTGCTGCTGCTCGGTGCATATTTTGTGACCAAAGGTCAGATGCGCGTGGGTGATGTGATTGCCTTTATCGGCTTTGCACAGCTTATGATCGGTCGTCTTGACCAGATCAGCGCCTTTATCAACCAGACAGTAACAGCGCGTGCAAAGCTCGAAGAATTCTTCGAGATGGAAGATGCGACCGCTGAACGTCAGGAACCGCAGGGCGCGACAGACATTGAAAATGTTAAGGGCGATATTGTTTTCGACAATGTGACCTTCGAGTTCCCAAATTCGGGTCAGGGCGTCTATGACGTATCGTTTGAAGTAAAGCCCGGTCAGACTGTCGCTATTGTTGGCCCAACAGGTGCGGGCAAGACCACGCTGATCAATATTCTTCAGCGCGTATTTGATCCGGCAGCTGGTCGCATTCTGATCGATGGCACTGATACACGGACCATCAGCCGTCGTTCGCTGCGTCATGCTATTGCGACGGTGTTTCAGGATGCAGGCCTGTTCAACCGCTCGGTAGAAGAAAATATTCGCGTCGGTAATGAAGATGCTTCTTCCGACATGGTTCATGCTGCTGCCAAGGCTGCTGCCGCCCATGATTTCATTCTCGCCAAGGGCAATGGTTACGACACGGTTGTCGGTGAACGCGGTTCGCAGCTCTCTGGTGGTGAGCGTCAGCGTCTGGCGATTGCCCGCGCGATCCTGAAAGATTCGCCAATCCTCGTGCTTGACGAAGCGACCAGTGCGCTCGACGTTGAGACCGAAGAAAAGGTGAAGCAGGCTGTTGATGATCTGAGTCATAACCGCACGACCTTTATCATTGCGCACCGTTTGTCGACTGTCCGCTCTGCTGATATCGTCCTGTTCATGGACAAGGGGCATTTGGTCGAACGTGGTAGCTTCGATGAACTAGCTGCACGCGGTGGACGCTTCTCCGACCTGCTTCGCGCTGGCGGTCTGCAACTTGAAGACAAGTCTGCAAAAGCTGACGAAGAAGAAGTTGAGGAAAGCAATGTTATGCAGTTCCCGGTTAAGGGTTCGGTCGCTTAATCAAGCTCAAAACGCAAAGAAAAAGGCCCGCAACGGGCCTTTTTTTTATGTCATGGGAACTTCAAAGCTTAACCCATCATAGCCGGGTTCGACATGATCAGGCGTCTCACGCATGACCGTGTCGTAATCGAGCGGCACATGCATATGCGTCAGGATTGCGCGTTTCGGACCGAAAAACTCAATCCATTCCAGCGCCTGCTCCAGTGAGAAATGGCTTGGATGCGGACGATATTGCAGAGCGTCGATAATCAGCACATCCGCATGGCGGATATATTTATGGCTCTCATCAGGGAACGCACTGACATCGGTGCAGTAAACGACATTGCAAATACGGAAGCCGAGCGATTCAATATCGCCATGCACTTGGCTGAATGGCTCAAAGCGGATCGGTCCACCCGCACCAGTGATCGAGAATGGTGTTTCAGCCATAATATCATGCATAGACAAGATCGGCGGATAGTTCGATCCCGCGGGTGTCTCGAAACAATAGCCGAAAGCCTCGTAAAGACGGTTGCGCGTCAGACGGTTGGCGTAAACATCCATCAGTCGCTTGTTTTCAACGACATAGGTGCGCAAGTCATCAATGCCGTGAATATGGTCGGCATGAGGATGCGTGTAAACGGCAGCATCAAGCGAACGCACATTAGCATCGATCATCTGGGCGCGGAAATCCGGGCCTGTATCGATTACAACGACTGTATTGTTTCCAGCTTCATCAAACCGCTCGACGAGAAGAGAAGCACGGCGGCGCTTGTTCTTCGGATTTTGTGGATCGCAATTGCCCCAATCGCCGTTGATGCGCGGCGTTCCCGGGGATGAACCGCACCCGAGAATTGTAAACCGCAGGCAATTGCGAGGAGAACCCACGATCACTATCCCTCAATCGGCTTTGGCATTTTGGAGAAAAGCCGGAACACGTTTTCGCTGGTAATGTCCGCGATTTCATCGCGGCTTACGCCAATGGTTTCCGCCAGCACCGCTGCCGTGTGCTGCACGAATGATGGCTCGTTGCGCTGTCCACGATGCGGCATCGGCGCGAGATAAGGCGCATCAGTTTCTACCAGCAGACGATCACGAGGAACAATCTGGGCTATTTCGCGAATATCAGCAGAGTTCTTAAAGGTCAGAATGCCGGAGAACGACACATAACCGCCAAGCTCTACGCCCTTTTCAGCCAATGCTTTGCCTGATGAGAAGCAATGCAGGATGAAGGGAAATGCACCCTTAGCCATCTCAGCCTCCAGAATATCGACCATATCCTGATCAGCACTGCGCGCATGGATCACAAGCGGCAATTGTGTGCGGCGGGCAGCTTCGATATGCACGAGAAAGCCCTGACGCTGAGCTTCCTGCGGCGCATAATCATAATGATAATCAAGGCCCGCCTCGCCAATGGCGACGACTTTCGGGTGCTCTGCCAGCTTCACAAGATCGTCAGCGGTGACGTCGAGTTCTTCATGCGCATTGTTCGGATGGGTGCCAACCGAACAATAAACGCTTTCGTATTTCTCGGTGAGTGCGAGGATCGTATCGAACTTGCGCACACGCGTTGAAATCGTGACCATGCGTTTGATGTCAGCATCAAGCGCGCGTTGCACAATCGCATCGCGCTCTGGCTCGAAATCCGCAAAATCGAGATGGCAGTGACTATCGACAAGCATATTCGGCTCAGTTCTGCTCTTCTGGTTCCACATAGCGCGGGAAAACCGGCTGTGGCGCTGGCAGTTCTGCACCGCCAACAAGTGGATGCGCGCTCACGTCAGAAAACTGACGCTGATCTGCCGGAATTGCCAGAATATCGAGCAGCTTCTCTGCCGACTGCGGAATAAACGGCTGCACCATAATACCGACGCGACGGATCACTTCTGCCGTTACATAAAGCACCGTGCCCATGCGTTCCAGATCGGTCTTGCGCAGCGCCCAAGGCTCCTGCCCTGCAAAGTAACGGTTCGCTTCGGCCACAACGGCAAAAATGCTGCCAAGTGCGATATGCAATGCCTGATCGCCAACGGCCTTACGTGCGGTTTCCAGTGCTGCATCGGCCTGATCGAGAATGGCCTTGTCGGCATCCGAGAACGCGCCCGGAACTGGAACCTTGCCTTCACAGTTCTTTGCAATCATCGACAGAGAACGCTGTGCGAGATTGCCAAGATCATTGGCAAGATCAGCATTGGTGCGGTTGACGATGGCGTCGTGGCTGTAGCTGCCATCCTGACCGAACGGCACTTCGCGCATTAGGAAATAGCGCAGCTGATCCAGACCATAGCGCTCAACCAGTTCAAACGGATCAATGACGTTGCCGAGAGATTTCGACATTTTTTCACCGCGGTTGAACAGGAAGCCATGCGCAAACACGCGCTTTGGCAGCGGAATGCCTGCCGACATCAGGAATGCAGGCCAGTAAACCGCATGGAAACGCGAAATATCTTTACCGATGATATGTGCATCGGCTGGCCAGTAAGCCCATTTTTCGTCAGTCGTATCAGGGTAACCGAGCGCTGTGATGTAGTTGGTCAGCGCATCGACCCACACATACATGACGTGCTTTTCATCGCCGGGAACCGGAATGCCCCAGTCGAATGTCGTGCGCGAAATCGACAGATCCTTCAGGCCAGATTTTACGAAGCTAACGATTTCGTTGCGACGCTCTGCAGGCATGATAAAGCCGGGATTGTTTTCATAAAGCGCAAGCAACCTGTCGTGATAATCCGACAGGCGGAAGAAATAGCTTTCTTCTTCAACCCATTCGACAACTGTTCCCTGTGGACCATAGCGAAGATTGTCGGCACGGACTTCGGTTTCTTCTTCGCCGTAATAGGCTTCGTCGCGAACCGAATACCAGCCGGCATAACCGCCCTTATAAATGTCGCCACTGGCTGACATTGCCTGCCAGATTGCTTGGCTGGCCTTGTAATGACGCTCTTCTGAGGTACGGATATAATCGTCGTGTGAGCTGTTCAGAAACTCGCCCATGCGCTGGAAAGCAGCCGTATTGCGGTCTGCGAGTTCGCGGGGCGTGATGCCCTCCTTGCGCGCGCTCTGCAACATCTTGATGCCGTGTTCGTCCGAGCCGGTCAGGAAGTGAACATCCTTACCATCCAGACGCTGAAAACGCGCCATAGCATCGGTCGCAATCAACTCATAAGCATGACCGATATGCGGCTTGCCATTCGGGTAAGCAATCGCAGTGGTGATATAGAATTTTTCGCGGCTCATCTAAAATCCGGCTTCTTCAAGTGTGATGTTCAAAAAACGTTAGCGGTGACATAACGCAAGTCAGACGGCATGTCACGTAAGCGGAGGCACGCCAGATCGAAAAGCGCGATGCGTTTTTTCCAAAAGGATCATAACGGCCTGCTTGCGGTCGAGATTATAGGTCTCGGCATTGGTAATTTCGCGGGTCAACTCGCTCCAGTAGCGCGACCACTGATCGGCTTCACGCGTTTGCCCCGAATCTGCATAGCGACGCGCTTCATCTGCAATAAGGCTCATCAGATAATCGCGGAACAATTCATATTGAACTTCAGCCTCGCGACCATTGAGAACATTTGAAAGCGTCTGTGCTTTTGGTAGATCAAACGCCTGCCCCCGCAAGATAGCATCGACCGTATCCGAGATTTCCAGTCCACCATGCGCAACGAGCAGCAGCGCTTTGCGAACGCTGCCTTCTGCGCGCGTCAGCAGTGCTGGCGTGATGTTGCCCGCATCAAGGCCAACGCTTGGCCCGATATGCCTCAATGCATCGGTGAGTGGCTCATCCGTCAGCGGCTTGAACTGGATGCTCTGGCAGCGCGACCGGATGGTCGGCAGAAGTCTGCCTGACGAATGCGAGATCAGAATAAACATCGCGCGTGCTGGTGGTTCTTCCAGCGTCTTCAGCAGAGCATTGGCCGCATTGCGGTTCATGTCATCTGCCGGATCGACTATGACAATGCGCCATGCGCCGTCCGATGCCGTGCGTGTCAGAAAATGCGTGACGCGGCGAATTTCCTCGACCGGAATGCCGGTTTTGAACTTACCCGTCTTTTGGTCAAAAGGCCGGTTGATGTGCAGCACCGCTGGATGCATACCGCCTGCAATCTGTCGCCAGAGTGGCTTGCTGAAATCAGGTGTTTCAATGGTTTCAGGCGCAGATGCATGATCACCATGCGCAAGCATGTGACCTGCCAGATGGAAAGCTAGAGTTGCTTTGCCAATGCCCTGCTCACCCTCAAATAACAGCGCATGATGCATACGGCCTTCGCGATAAGCTTGTGCAAGAAACGAAGCTATTTCACTATGTCCTGTCATATAATCGCTGGCCGAAGGTTCTGGAACGCCTTCGATTGAATCATGGGCTTTTGGGACGTCGAGTTCTTCGATCATAGAAGTCCCCTTTTCTTCAAAATTTCATCAGTAACAGCAATAATATCAGCGGAAATAGCGTCTAGATCGCGATCAGCATTGATCACCTTGCAGCGATCAGGCTCAGCTTTGGCGATAGCGAGAAAAGCTTGGCGGCGTGCCTCATGTACCGCTATCGCTTCTTTCTCGAAACGATCTGCCACATCACTCCCGCGTCGCTTGTTCGCTCGCGACAGCCCCTTCTCGGCAGGAATATCGAGAATGATGGTGAGATCAGGCATGGCGCCATCAATCGCAATGCGTTCAATGGCTGACATATAGATGGCATCGAGATTACCAGTTACGCCCTGATAGGCGCGGCTCGAATCGATAAAGCGGTCGCAAAGCACGATACGATTATTGGCAAGCGCCGGACGGATCAGCTGATCAACATGATCGGCGCGGGCAGCAGCGAACAGCAATGCTTCCATCGCAGGGCCATAGCTTTCGGCATTGCCGCTCAGAATCACATGACGAACAGCTTCGGCACCCGCAGAACCACCCGGTTCGCGCGTTATCAGAGGATCAAGACCAAGAGTGCGCAGATGTTCTGCCAGCAAGGCTATCTGGGTCGATTTCCCAGCACCTTCCCCACCCTCGAATGTAATGAACAATCCGGTCAAGCTGACTTCCGCAAAAAGAGTTAGTGCCTATTTAGGCTTCAATCTGTTTAACGGCCTTTATGCGCAAGGTCGAGCGTTTAGAGATACTTACGCAGCCATCCAGTGGAAAGTTCGAGTGCTGCACCCATTGCGCGCTGAGAAAGTGTTCCGACTGGTACGGCTTGCGCCGTATAAAGCGGCATTTGCTGAACCACATTGCCGTTCAGTTCAAAGGCAATTGTCCCAATTTGCGTATCGGCTGCAACCGGTGCGTTCAGCGGACCTTCATAAGAGATGCGCGCTATAAGCTTATCACGGCCTTCTTTTGGCAAAAGCAGCTCGACGTGATCTTTAACTTTCAGCGGAACAGTTGAGGCAGCACCGCCAAACACCTGTGCCGTGCTCACCTCTTCATTAGCCGCATAAATATTGACAGCATCAAAAGACGTCATGGCCCACTGAATAAGCTTTTTAGCTTCTTCTTCGCGTTCTTTGATGCTGGTAAGACCGCTCATGGCCAGAAAAAGCCTACGGCCATTCTGCTCGGCGGAGCCAACAAGTGCATAGCCAGATGCTTCAGTATAACCAGTACCCATGCCGTCCGCGCCAATATCAAGTCGCAAAAGTGGATTTCGATTGCGCTGGAAAATCTTGTTCCAGGTAAACGCATCCTGTGCGTAATATTTATATCGTTCAGGATGTGCGCTGTAGATGTGTCGTGCAAGCTTTATGAGATCAGACAACGTGACCGTCTGTCCGTCAGCGGGTAATCCCGTGGAATTCACGAAATTCGACCCTTTAAGCCCCAGTTCTTTCGCACGCGCATTCATTTTGTCGGCAAATGCAGATTCGTTACCAGAAATTCCCTCAGCAAGAATGATGGCACCGTCATTTGCAGCCTGCACGATCATACCTTGCAGAAGGTCAGCGACAGTTGGCGTCGACTTCAAGGCCGCAAACATTGTTGAGGTGCCAGAAGGCGCGCCACCCGTGCGCCATGCATATTCCGTTACCGGATAGGTCGTCTCAAGCGTTGTTTCGCCTTTTTGAAGCGCCTCGAAAACCACTTCTGCCGTCATCAGTTTAGCAAGCGACGCAGGAGGAATTTTCAGGTCTGGATTCTTAGAAAGGAGGACCGTACCGCTTTTATCATCGAGCAACAGAACTTGCGGGGCTTTGGTTGCAAACGCAGCCTCAGCAGGCTGCGCATAGCCCGGAGACGACAATGCAAGAGCGACAGTCGCCGCCATTGCAAACTTTACGCTGATCGAAGAGCGCCCCATGATACACCTGTCATGCTTTGACAAGCTTGCGCCGCGGCTTTTGCTTATTTCAGTCAGCACGAACGACAAAGGCGTCGGTCGCTCCAGCCTTCCAAGCAGCGCGTAGCAGATCGTCATTGTTGCCTTTTTGTGAGAAGGCCGTCAGCTCATACATATCGCCATTTTCCGTCGGCGTTTTCATACGAGTAACGCGTGCGAAACGCGGCAGCAATTTTTCAAGCTTTATGACGTCTTCAAGCGAGCTAAACGTGCCCAACTCAACATATTCACGCTGCTCTTCCGAATTTCTGCGCTTCCATGCATCCGAAACAGCGCTAGCGGTCAGGATGCTGCCATATGTTTTTTCTTCTGCATATGCAGAAACGGCCATGCGATCTGACGCATAGCCCAAAGTTCCAAGCCGCGATGCATTGGCGACACCAAAACCAATTGCCGGTTTTGGTGATGGAATTGGAACGCTGGCCGGTAAGAGAGGCGCTTCGCCATCACCATAAGCCGGATTTACTTCAAACGGTGATGATTGCGGAACTGGCATAGCGGCAATACCAGCAGGTGTCGGGGTTGGCGCATTCATCGCCATCATCACGCCCGTTGCAGGTTGGCCAACTGGATCGCCGTTACCCGGACTATAAGATGCCATCAGATAAGCATCATCCTGCCCATCAAGCGGTGCACGCCCTACATATTCCACCTTCACATCAGCTGTACCGTGATGCTGATAATCCAGCATTTCCGCAGCCTTCTGCGACAGATCGATCACGCGATCCCGCTCAAACGGGCCGCGATCATTCACACGCACAATAACGGAACTGCCGTTATACATATTGGTAACGCGCGCATAACTTGGCAATGGCATCGTCGGATGCGCCGCTGTCAGATGCGTCATATCGTAAATCTCGCCATTGGCGGTCAAACGCCCATGAAAGGCGCTGCCATACCAAGAGGCACGGCCTCGCGAAGCATAATTCTTGTTCTCTTTTGGATAATACCAGCGGCCTTTAACCTGATAAGGTTTGCCCGTCTGGTCACGACCGCCACCACGCGGCAGAGGCTTGCCCTGCACATTCGTCACGCGCGGGCTGGCTTTGACACCATATTTGGATTCAGCAAAATACTCTTTCGGATGCTTCTTCTTAGAAGACTTCGGCTGCGGAGCGCTTGCACAGCCTGCCAAAGCAAGAGCGAGCGCCATGAATGTCAACATAGCAGTCGATCCGCGTTTTTCACGCTTGATCGATAGCCCCACGCTTTCATCCCGGTTTTGCCACCCGTTCGAACTCATACGCCAACACCCGCAACTCTTTAAGCAACCTGGAGGTCAAAATCTCTTTGAGCAAATAGTGATGTCACTGAATTATTGACGGATCATTAAAGAATTTGCAAATCGGACACTTGAGTCGATGAAGGTTAATAAATTTTCATAGCATCCACCAGGGAACCAAAACGCCTCTTCCACGTTGTTTTTCCAACACGAAGGAGAGAAAAATGTTCCGTGCACTTATCCTATGGCTTCTCGGCGTACCTTTTATTGCAGTGCTGTTTATCTGGTACTTTTTCTTCTGATTAAGGAACAATCGAGGAGTTCCGCCGTTACTTATACGGCTCTTATGACCTCCGAGCCAATCACCTAACGTCATGATTTAGGCCCGTTCTTGTTAGAGCGGGCCATTTTTTATGCGGGTCTGAAAGCATCAATTGCTTTGCGATGCAGCTTGAAATGCGCAGGCGTCCACGTTGAAAGCTCGCCATCCGTATTAACAGGCCGTGGCTTTTTGGTGCGTATAATCACTTCAGTCGTTGGAAACGCACGTACATCATCCCATTTCGATTGCGTGCCCTGGCGTAAGCTCGGCAGTAAGCGCAATAACTTCCACCAGTGATCGACTTCGAGACTGTAGAAATCCAGTTTACCATCATCGATGGTTGCATCTTTTTCAACTGCCATTCCGCCGCCGTAAAACTTGCCATTTCCAACCGATACCTGAAGCGTCTTAATCTGCTCGGTTATTCCATCATGTTCGAGATAGGCGGTAAAAAGCTCCGAACGCGCCAAAATTCTGGCAGCTGCAATCGCATAACCGAGCTTGCCCCACTTTTTCTTAGCATCAGAACTGAGTTTCTGGGCCAGTTCAGCACTAAAACCAATGCTTGCCACATTGAAATAGAGGTGACCATTCACCTCTCCCAGATCAATGGGCAATTGCTGATAGGTAAGCAATTGCCGTGTCGCCTCTGTCGGGTCTGCTGGAAGCCCTATTGTGCGCGCAAAGTCATTTGCGGTTCCGAGCGGCAAAATAGCCAAAGGCAACTTGGTTTCCATAAGCCCTTGGGCGGCAGCATTGAGTGTGCCGTCGCCACCGCCAACGATGACCAAATCAACATCACTATTGCCGCGGATAACATCGGAGATCGATTCATCTCCGTTGGCCATTTTTTCTACAATAGATATGCCACCACGCTCCAGTATCGCGCGCATCTCCGCATTGAACCCTTTGCCATTACGGGCTTTCGGATTGACGATCAGCAGTGCTCGGCGCTGTGGGGCTAAGGCCATGTATTATCCATTGCTTATTCAAATTCACTGAACACCGGAAATGGCGATCGATTTTGGGATATCAATGGGACGCGCGATGAAATCTTCTTACGGTTCGTAATGATCGAACATTGTTGCAGTGCATCGGGGCAAATCGAAGCCAGATTTCTCTATCTTATTGGACGATCATGATGATACTTTTGCGATGCAACGGGCGGGTTCGATTACCGCTACCCGCTCCATTTTATTGAATATTATATTTGACGGAGATTAGTATGGATCGATTGGGACTCGTATTAGGGACCGTTTCACTATTTTTAGCAGCAAGCGCTGCCGAGGCTGCACTGGCTCCGAATTATCAACGCGCAAAAGAGCTCAATGCCGTTATTGAAGCAGCGGCCCAAGCTATACCTCAATACCCAATAGACAAGGTAATCTATCAAAACGACGACAAGTACCAGGTGATTGCTGGTCCCTGCTCGCTTAGAGCGACAATCATCTCAAAGCCGATGAAAAACGGAATGGTTGGTCCACGTCAGTTTGACGTGAAACTCGGACAAACACGATGCCGCTGATATTCAACGGCATTTTTCATTAGCAAATGCTTGCATTTATGACTGTTTTTGGCTTCATGGATTTATTGACTTTAAATCTCATGTTTGGAGAAACTCGTGGCAGAAAACAGCTCGCTCAACAAATACCAGCCTTACGCAATCGGCATTCTTCGTATCGTAACTGCGATTCTCTATTTCGAGCATGGCACACAGAAAGCTTTCAGCTTTCCAATTGCTGGCCCTGATAGCCTCTCGACATTGCAGCTTGCCTCGGCCTTACTGGAAATCATTGGCGGCGCGCTCATTTTCCTTGGCTGGTTTACAAGACCCGTTGCCTTCATCCTTTCGGGCCACATGGCATTCGCCTATTTCATGGCGCACGCCCCAAAAAGCTTCTTCCCAGTCGCAAACGGCGGCGATGCGTCCATTCTGTTCTGCTTTGTATTCCTCACACTCGTAGCAACAGGCGCAGGTGCATTTTCAGTCGACAATCGTAACCGTTGATCGAAATCATTTCCTTTAATTGATCGACCTGACAATTTCAGATCACATACAGTTTTCTTGTATGTGATCTGAACTATGCGGATGATCATATAATGAAAATACTCTTGATCGCCCTCGCCATATTGGCATTCCTCGTGTTTGGCTGCTTTGTGCAGACACATTTTGGCTCGTGGCAATAAGGTATCTGGCGATGCCGCTCCTTGATTAGACGTTTTGCAGCCTTACCTACAGGTTGTAACAATCAAAGGAGTTCTACATGCGCACCATGATCGCCGCCATTCTTCTTACGGCAACATCCGCATCAGCTTTTGCAGCCGCTCCTGAAGGCGCAAAACTCTCTGAAATTATTTCCAAGATCGAGCAGCAAGCGGACGTTCAATATATCGATGAAGTCGATTGGAATGATCGCGGCTATTATGAAATCGAATATTTCATGAAAAATGGCGCGAAGGTCGAGATTAAGATTGATCCAAACACCGGCGAAACTGTTCGCTAAACGAATCTCTGAAGGGGGCGGCGCTCATATTTGAGCTGCCGCTTTCTATTATAATTTTTATATTGCCTTGGTTTTCCCTTTTCACGAGCAAAAAACCATATGTTTATCCACAAGGGCGGGCTTAAATTCAAATTATCTCATTTTTTTATGGTCTTACGCATAGAAACGATTGACGCTGGCTGCGTTCCCGCATACATGAGCATCGTTCCCAAGCGAAAGCATCGGAACAATGCGCGGGTGTAGCTCAGTTGGTTAGAGTGCCGGCCTGTCACGCCGGAGGTCGCGGGTTCGAGCCCCGTCACTCGCGCCATTCCTTTCAAAGGAATGATTAGTAAAAGAGATCGAGATCTTTAGTGACAATGACGATATTGGGATGAAGATCATCCCGAACTTTTCCAAAAAATAAAATTCTAAGCAGTAATTTTCTACCGTAATTACGTGGCCTTTTACTGTAAGTAATCTACAAAATGCTTTTAAAAAATACGCTAAATGCGAAAGTCTTTCTTATCGAGAGATCAAGTCATTTTGATTTTTGACTTGCCTAACTGAGTCTCAAAATCCCCCTCTCTCATTCAATACAGAAAAGCCACGCCGAACTGTTCTGTCAGACTCCCCCAAAAGCTATGTGGAAGCTTAAAAAGGCAGGGTTCACCTGCCTTTTCGATTTTGTAGGAGCTTAGCGGTAGACTATGCCGCCATCGGTCAAAATAGCCTGCCCTGTGATGTAGTCTGAATCTGGGCTGGACAAGAAAGATACCAGCGAAGCAACGTCTTCTGGCGTTTGAGCGCGACCAAGCGCAATGCCTTCGACGTATTTCTTGTAGGTCTCACCTTTTGGTGCCCCCGTAATTTCCGAGAATCGCTCGTCGATTTCAACCCACATATCCGTGCCGACAATACCGGGGCAGTATGCATTAACGGTAATGCCAGCGCTTGCATATTCTTTGGCAGCAGCTTGCGTCAGCGCACGCACGGCGAATTTCGTCGCAGAATAAACACCGAGCATCGCAAAACCATCATGGCCAGCAATAGAGGACGCATTGATAATTTTACCCTTGTGTCCACGCGCTTTAAACTTGGCTGCGGCTGCCTGAATGCCCCACAGAACACCCTCAATGTTGATCTTAAGGATGCGATCAACCTCTTCTGGTTTCACATCAGAAATTGGCTGCACCTGCGCAATGCCAGCATTGTTGACGATAACATCAAAACCGCCGAGGTCTTTTTCCGCATGATCAATTGCAGCATAGACATCATCACGCTTGCTGACGTCAGCGGAGAAGGTTGAAGCCTTGCGGCCGAGCGCCTCGACTTCCTTTTTCACGGTTTCAAGCTTGTCCGCCTTCAGATCGACCAATGCAATATCAAAACCATCTTTTGCAAGACGCAAAGCAATACCGCGACCAATACCCTGTGCTGCGCCCGTGACTAAGGCGACCTTAGCTGTGTTTGACATGATGTCTCCTTTTCTGCTTTTAAACTAACAAAAGTTTGAGGAACTAACGGCTGAAAATGTTGCATCCGCAGATGACATGCTCAAGACTGTAATCCCTCGAAATAGAGGCTCATTGATCACAATCAAGTGCGTGCTAAATTATTGATGCGCCATGCAGAAACTGTTTTTTATTTGCATGTAAGTGTATATAGTAGAATAAAATACTCAACTTTTAAAAGTTATCATGGCGACCGATATGAGCAAGAAAATATCATCATCTAAAATTAATTCGCGTCGGCGCTTTTTTTCAATTTCAGCACTGTTTCTCGCGGCAGGATTAATGCCGGCAATGCTTCATGCTGAAGAGCGACAATCGTTACGCATCGCGCTTGCAACCAGTGTTTCTAATCAGGCTGCTGAAGTTGCGGCTACAGAAGCCAAAGAGCACGGGCTAGATGTCGAGTTAATCGAATTTAGTGATTGGAATACGCCCAACACGGCAGTCGCGGACAAAACTGTCGATGCGAATCTCTTCCAGCACATTCCTTATTTGAATTATACAAATGCCAATACCGGGAATGGGCTTGTGCCGGTTGCGCCTGCATTCAGTACGCCTTTTGCCCTCTACTCGAAGAAATATTCGAAGCTGGAAGATATTCCAGATAATGCACAGATCGCGTTTTCAGGCGATGTTATCAACACCGCACGCTCTTTATTGCTTTTGCAGCAAGCTGGCTTTCTTGAACTGAAGCCAGGCATCGACCAACGTGCCAGCCTTGAAGATGTTGTGACATGGAAAAAGCCGCTGAAAATCGTACAACTTGATGGACCGCAAATTGCGCGTTCACTAGATGACGTCGATGCTGCTGCCACCTACCCTACATTTGCCAAGCTTGCAGGATTGGACGCGTCATCCGGTCTAATTTTCGAGAATGAACCAATTTATGCGTTTCAGTTTGTTACTCGTCCTGAATTGCGAGACGATGCACGGCTGAAAAAATTCATCGAAATTTACCAAAACTCTCCAGCTGTAAAAGCGAAGCTGCGGGAGCTCTATGGGGATATGGTTTCGTTTCCGCGGTGATGGGCTGAGAAATTTCTACGTCTATTTTGCCAAATTGCTGTCTGTTGTTTAAATAGGGCATTGAAGCTGGGACGTGGTTCAGCTAGAAACGCCTCAATTGAGACTTTAATGTCTCCCGGTGATGCACCCGTAGCTCAGCTGGATAGAGTGCTGCCCTCCGAAGGCAGAGGTCACTGGTTCGAATCCAGTCGGGTGCGCCAACGATTTCAATAACTTACAAGCGTTTCAGGCAGTGACCACAGGTTCAAATGAACCTAAGTGCGCCTTTTCAACATCGTGAATAGATGTTTACTCGTTCTAGAATCACATGGGTTGACTAACAAACTAAATTAGAACATAACAGGAACATTGGCAGGCGGTAATCAAACTATGGAGAACGCCATGAATGCAGTTTTAAATAACTACGACGCCGAAATTGACCTGGTATTAGCTTATCATAAAGGCGATGTGCGAGCTTCCATCGAAGCGCTTTTGAAAGACCGAGACTTCCTTGCGCGTGAAATTGAGCTGTCTCAAATTGCACTCACCCACAACCAGCGTACCAACTCTTTTAAGAGGGCTGCGTGATGAAAACTTTCCAAGTCGCCCTTCCTGAAGCATACGCACTAAAATGCGCTCGACGTGAAGTTCATCGAGATGCCGGACGCCTTGGTGCTCGCCTTCCTCATCGAATGGCACGCAAATCTGGAATCGACTTTTGCGTGTTCAGTTTTCCATCCGAAAGGCGCATGAGCGTTTTCATGAGTCGGCATGGTGGCAAACCTTTTGGTGATGGCGTTTGGGAACGAACCGTCGTTCGGTAGACCACATGGCAAGGCCACCTTCGCATGAAAAAATTGACACCTTTACACGGATTGCCGACCTCGAGCGATGGGCCGTTCTTTGCGGCCTATGCACAAGGTGCGGACACGTTAGCAATGTGAACACAAAAGAAGCCGTGCGAAAGATCGGTAAGAACGAGCCTTTGCTTCCACACCACTGGAAACTCAGGTGTGGCTCCTGCACAGCGAAGGGTCAAAGCGAATTTGTTGTTTATCGCGAACCCAGATAACTGAAGCCAATTTGAGACGCATTGGAACCTTACAAGGCCTTTTAAGTTAGTCTCAGAGCTAATGTAAGGAAAACTGATGTTCAAAAAATCTTGGATACTCGCTTTAAGTTTTGCTGTCGCTGCGACTTCATTTACTCCGGCAGTTGCCTCCCCGGTCAGACAGACCTCTGATTTGAGCTTGAGCGAATCTCAAATTCAGCAAGTTCAGCATAGACGATACAGAGACGACAGACGCGGAAACTGGAAACGCTCTAATCGTGACGGTTGGCATAACGGACACCGTGGCTATCGTGACCATCGTCGGGGTTATAAGCGACACTCCGATGGCTGGTGGTATCCTTTAGCAGCGTTCGGCGCGGGTGCAGTACTTGGTGGTGCGTTAAATAACCAACGTCCTGCGGCACGAGGCTATAGCAATCGTCATTATCAGTGGTGCTCTTCGCGTTATCGCACCTACCGCGCTTCTGACAATACTTACGTTCCAAGTGCGGGACGCCGTGCAATCTGCAACTCGCCATACAGTTAAGTCGAATAGTGCCTCACGTAAAAATCGTGAGGCTTTTTTTTACGCTTCGTATCTGACCAACAATCAAAAGTTTTGGAACAAATTCATCGATACAAACTGGAACCTTATAATCAATAGAATGTTTTCACAGCGCACACACCCTTTGGAGTAATGCAATGAAAAACGTTCTTATTGCTGCCGCTGCATTCGCAATGATCTCCGGCTCGGCCCTTGCACAGGAGCCACCTAAGCCGCCCACACCTCCTGAAGCTGGCGCGCCGGGAACACCACCTCCTCCGCCGCCACGTGGTGGCCCTCGCCCCGCCCCTGACAAGTCCGCGCATATTCGTGTTGAGGACAAGGGATACAAGGTCGATGTGAAATGTGCTGAAGATCAGTCAACAGTCGAATGCGCAGAGATCGTTTACAAGCTGCTCGAACGGGTCGGCCCTCCGAGGAAATAACGCATCAATAATTAAGAGCCCCGCCTTGGCGGGGTTATCTATTTGTGGCGTCTTAAAATGGATGGAAAGAAAATAGTGGTCAGACCTTGGTTTGGTTCGTGGAGATCAATCGGCTGATCTTTTCCCGTTGATCCAAAGAATCAAAATGAGAGATGCAAGTACCTAAATCGCCGTATCCAGACCGTTTTAAGTATCCATAAAATAAATAAATTTGGCGTTCACTGAAACCTTTTACTGGCTCACGAGTTTTCCCGAAGAGAGCGTAAGGCGGACAGCTTATTAGCCGGCTGCGTCGTCATTTTTACTTTTTGAAGGAGATAACCAACATGAACTCTATCATCTATTTAGTAGGCCTAGTCGTTATCGTGTTGTTCATTCTCTCTTTTCTGGGATTACGTTGATGGTGGATTCAACAGTTGTAGAAAACGCTCCTAATCGCAGCTACGTCGATTGGGCTGCTATTTTTGCTGGCGCGACGGTCGCGTCAGGTGTGATGGTTGTCCTCACAACATTTGCTGGTGGACTTGGTTTGAGTTCGTTCTCAGTTGATGATGGAGGAGACATTAGTGCAGTCTGGCTCGTCATTACTGCCCTATTTATTATCATATCAATGGTCGCTTCTTATATGCTCGGCGGGTATATCACCGGCAGAATGCGCCGACCATCAGGAACAGCAACCCGTGATGAAGCAACCGTTCGAGACGGTCTGAATGGCCTCGTCGTTTGGGGACTTGGTACAATCGTATCGGCTATTATGCTTGTCAGCGTTATTTCAGGTGGAGCGAAAGCAGTTGGAAGCGCGGCTGAAACAGCGGTTCAAACCACAGGAGCAGTCCTCGGCGGCACAGCTCAAGGAGCTGGTCAGTTAGCTGGAGGTGTCATTTCAGGCGCCGGGCAAGCAGTGTCGGGATTAGCTCAAGGTGCAGGACAAGCCGCTGCTCCATCGGTCGAACAGATGCTGCCGCAAGGGTTGAAAACTAATCCATTAGACTACCTCACGGACACTCTGTTACGCACGGATAGTCAAGGCAACTCTGTTGCTGGACAGGAAGCTCAAAACATCGCGGATTTCCAACGTCAGGTTAGCGGAATTTTGGGAAACCTGCTTACTAGTGGTGAAATCTCAGACGCTGATCGTACGTGGCTCACTAATCAGATCGCGGCTCGAACCGGCCTTAGCCAAAACGATGCTCAAACTCGTGTAAACCAGACAGTTGAGCGCGTTCAGGCTCTGCGTACTGAAGCTCAGACGAAGGTTGACGAAGCTAAAAAGACCCTTGCTGATATACAGGCACAGGCTGAAAAAACTGCCGAAGAAGTGAAAGCAAAGGCAGCTGACGCAGCAGAAAAAGCTAGGATAACTGGCATTCTTACCGCCTTCCTGCTCGCGGCGTCTGCACTCGTTGCTGCGGTGGCCGCTTACATCGGAGCCGTGCACGGTGGTCGTCATCGCGACGAAGGTCGAATTTGGGGTGGTTTAGCTTACCGCAAATAAAAATCCACCAGCCTTAGTGCCATATCATAAGGGCTTCGGAGAAATTCGAAGCCCTCTTTATATATGCTTTGATTGTTTATCTTTTCTGTAGGACGGTTGTCTTTTTAGACGGCGCGTTGTTCCTGTGCCTTCAGTCTCTCAGCAAAGAAAATGATCTTATTCAGATCGTAAAGGCGACTGGCCGCGTCTTTCTCACCGAATCGATAGCAAGCCTTAAAGATATTGCCGAGCGCAAAGGACATGCCTTTGTGCTCAATAAGATCGTTTAGCTCGCTAGCTCCTGCGGGCAACTCGTAGTAGCTGGTTGAACCACCGTCGGACTTTATAGAGCTATTGGACCGCAGGCCAAGATCAGTTAGATGCACAGGCTTCGGCATAGGCTGCTTAGGTTTTTCCAAATCTCCACGCGCGATCTCTCGGTCAATTCTTGCATCTGGCACCATTACATATCCTCCGGCGGTGCTGGCGGCAGCATCCAGTGCGTTATTAACCAGTAGGCTTCTAATTGGTCAGAACTACCATCCACAGTACCGATCATATCGTTACGGTCAAAAAGCCAATTGCCTCCAGAGTACCAACAATCTGTAATTCGTTCGGCATCACCGTTTTCAATATGCACTCGCCACAGATCGACTTTAGTCCCATTTAAGGGCGCAGATTCCATTCGCTGCCAACTACTCATACACCCGCCCTCACCTTGCGCTTCGGCCCCTCGAACTTCTCAGTCAAAGGCCCGCCAGCCAGCAATCCACGCAGTGCTGACAACTTATCTTCTACAAGAGGCCGGAATCGCCGTGCTCCAAAAGGCGGGTTTTCATAACCAAATTGCGGGCAAGTCCCGCGATCAACGCCCTTAAGCCGCACGCCGATGTAGGAGCCGTGAATATAGTGCTCGAAAGGTCCGATCCACTCGATCTCGTAAATCTCGCCTTCCTTCACCTCAAGATACTGCTCAAAGCCGACGACTGAATCGATGCAGACCACTTTCTGGCCAACGTGGAATTGAATCATAGAGCCTCCCCGAGCATTTCGAGCGCCTTTATATAGCGGGCGCGCCTGTCTGCATCGTCGTTGGAGGCGCGAAGATTGTCCTGCAGATCAGCTATTTTGACCGGCCTTGCGATAGGGTTAGAACAAGCACGCTTCACATAGACGAAGTAATCCTCGTCATCGCGACGTGTGATTGCATTCAAGGCCAGCACAATGTCGTCATCAAATCCGAATGAATAAACATCATTCAGCGACGTGTCTGTGTCCTCAATTAAATCATGCATCACGCCGACAATCTGCGTTTCCGCTGTAGTCTGAGCCAGCATCACCCGAATGGCGTGGAAAATGTATGGCTCACCATTCTTGTCAACTTGGCCCATGTGAGCCGCAGATGCCACTGCGATTGCTGTTTCAATGTTGCTCATGTGCTTCTCCTGCTGGGCTCCCGGCTACTAATTTGCTAAACTCATGTAGAAAAGTGGACTCCGCTTTCTCTGGTGACCAATATTGCAATCGCGCTCCAATGCCAGGTCCCGTCGAATACCATTCAGCAACGCAAGGCGCCATATTAGAACGCTCATCGCCAATAATCGCTCGGTCGGCAGCTTTAAGCTCAGTCGGCATCTCATTAACGAGGCCAAACCTCTCGCAAATGGCCGCCATAACAGCGTTCTCGGCCTGCTTGTAACCGGGCAAAAATGGCTTAACAGTTCGAGGAACGTCGACAAGATAGGCTTCACTTGCATCGTGCAGTAATGCCCACAATTTGAACTTCTCTGGCATTTGGCGGGAAAGCAGAATGCTATGCTCAGCAACGCTATAGAACCGCTTGCAGTGGCCAGCAAAGCGGCACTGCATTGATAGCGAATGAGCAATGTCCTCAATAAAGATTTCATCAGCGCGCGGGTCCATCGGCCAGAACTGGCGTCCTGTGAAGGTTTGCAGCCAGTCGCCTTTTCGCGCCGGTTGCGTGGCAATAGGCATATTATCGTTATAAGGTTTTGGCAGCCACCTTATAACCCCTGTTCTTAACTGCCGCCCCTCAACAGCCGCGCGCGCGGCTTTGTCTTCTGCTTCTTCAAGCATATTCTCTCCTCGTGTTGTGGTGAAACGCCGCTTGGTGGGTGGCGTTGTTGGTATTGTCTGAATGCGGTTTCCAAGCCTACACTGAGAAACAATCAGGGAGGCCGATATGCAAATATTAGATGCCAAGTACATTGGGAACTCAGCTTCCATCACCGTGCAGTTCTCTGGAAAGAAAGTGGTCGTGGAATATGGCCCAATAGCTCCGCCATTAGACGGAGAAATGCATTCCCCATTCATCGATAATGTAGATCTGGCCACCAAAGAAATTTTGGCACAAACCAATCAACTTGAGACTGAAATCCGAGCGGCCGTTGTAGACTATCTAGCGTCCCAAAAGGGATGACGGTTAGGCTGCAACCCTTTGACTTTCCAAATTGTCATTTGCCGCGGCATACTTCCCTGCGACCATCTCGGGCCGGAGGATATCACGACCGACTTCGCCGAATTGCTTGCTATAGGTTATTCGCTTAGCTGATCGGCCTGACAGCCAGCCACCGCCAGCGGCATAAGCGTCTGGTGCTGCAAGCGTTTCATGCTGCTCGACATACATCAGAGTGCCTTTTCTGGCGTCATCGCTGTGTCTGTGTCCGATATGCACGTAGGCCTGCAACGAGCGGCCAAACATTCCACGGAACATGCCAGCAATCGTGCCCTCGATATTCCCCACACCTCGCTTATGCCCGTGGTGATAGGCAAGCATCGTGCTGCCCCATTCGAACGCGTAATAGAGGCTGGGAGAATTATCGACAGTGATGCGCGGCTCGTATTCATACATAACGGCCAGCATTTCGCGCAGCCATGCAGATGAGGCTGGGTCGTGGTTGCCCGATGCCATCACGACATGAACGCGCTCGTGCTTCTGCAACAACATATCGATGATGCGGCGGATCGTGCGGATCACAATTCGAATGACTTTTTGCAGGCGGCTATCAGCGTCCAGAACGTGCTTGTGGGCAGGAGTGACGCTTTCAAGCGCGTCGTGGTGCAAAAGGTCGCCGAGCTGTGCCAGAATGGCCGTGTGAGCGTCGGGAGCCTGCGCCACAGCCGCAGAGAACCAATCAAGCAATAGCTGCTCGGCAATCCGCAGATCGTAATCGCTGCCAGTTTCTTCGCGCCACGACATCATTCCGAAATGGTTGTCAGTGATCGTGAACTGATTCAACAGATCCTCGCGACAGTCCTTCGGCGCTGGCATGATAGATACGCGGGGCAGATCTTCTTTTAATGCGGCGACCACGGCCGTGATTGCAGCACGCTGTTGGTCAGCGTCCGCACGCTCCATGATGTGCTGAGTGACGATGCGCCCTTCGCTGTTAACTAGCGTCGTCTTGCCCTTAACGGCAAGGCCGGCAGTCGCCTCATAGACAGGGCCAGCTTCTTTCGTCTGGCGCATGTACGTGCCGTTAGGAGTCTCGGTCAGACTCTTGATTGCATAGCCGGGCAGCGTTTCCTTCGGGCCCATCAAGCCAAGCTCAGCCGCGCGTTTGATGCTGTCGTGAAATGCAGACTTCTTGACGCCGCACGCGTGCGCAGCCTTCGTTATCGTGCCGTGTTGCTGATACGCAGCAACACGGCGGGCTAGTTCTTGTTTTGAAAGGCGCGTGTTCGCCCGCTGTCTGTCATTGGACATACAGTCTCCTCGTGTTGGTTGGTTTGCGGGTTGGTAGCCCGCAATTTGTCATTGTGGTGGAAGTGAAAGGGGCGTCAAGTGATATCCATGGAAGAGGATATGCTGATTACTCGACACATTCGAGCGACTCATTTCATATACTTCTAATTGTAACATGCGGGGGGTGCGATATGCCTACACGGTGGCTCGGGGTAACCGTTTCTGGAGATAAGGCTATAATCGTCGATGCTACGGTATCGGATGATGAGACGGACCCAATTGTAATTAATCGAGATTTTCCATTGAAACTTCAGACGGGAGACCGCGCAGAAGCATACTCGGTGTTTTTCAAAGAACTCACGGATTACGCGAGAGAAGCTCGCATTGAAAAAGCCGTTGTTAAGGCAAGCGCCGCGCTTCAGCGCGGAGGAGGGAAATTGTCCCACCTCCTTTCTGCAGAGCTGCGTGGCGTTACCATTGCGGCACTAAGCACTGTGTGCACCACTGAAACGGTTGCAAAATCTAATCTTAGCAGAAATTTTGGCGACAGAAACGTTCAAGAATATGTCGAAGACGACGGTTTCTGGGACGATAATTTCCGAGGTGATATAAAAGCAGGAAGTAGAGAAGCTGCTTTTGGAATAATTGCTAGGTGCCGCAAATGACTGCTGTTGAGTCGACATTGATCGTTGGCGAGGAAATTGGTCGCGGCTACTTTGGTCGTGTACATGTTGGTAGAGATGTTCTTCGTGACCTGCTTGCTATCAAGATTATGGAGCGTCAAGAAGGAGAAGCAGAGGCGGAATGGACCGCACGAAGAGATGGTTTGGTGCGGGAAGGCAACAGGCTTCACCAAGCTGCCCATGCAAATGTAGTTACGGTGCACTACGTTACAACCGACAAGGAAGGCGAGTCCATCCACTTAACGATGGAGTATTGTCCTGGTGGATCACTAGAGACACCTTATAAGGCTGGACCGATTAAAGCTGATGCACTTAGAAGGTTTGGAAAACATATCTGTCTTGGTCTAGCCTCCCTCCACGATCGTGGGATGATCCACCGAGATATTAAACCCGGGAATGTTTTAATATCAGCGGACAACGTCGCAAAGGTGAGTGATTTTGGTCTAGTGACAGACGACATCGTAGAAGGCTATGCGGCAGGTGCGGGTTATAGAGATCATCTGGCTCCAGAATATTATACGTCGGGCGTCTGCAGCGTAAAATCAGATATATGGGCTCTCGGTATCACGCTATACAGACTGCTGCACGGACACGATTGGTATGCTGCCCAGACTAAGCCTAGATTTCTAGTTGAGAATGGTGGCTTTGCTCAAACCTTGAAATGGCTTCCTCACATTTCCGATGGCTGGCGGAGACTGGTCAATCGTATGCTAAGTGATGAAAGTGCGGCTCGACCTAATGACATGAGAGAAGTTTCAAGGCTTCTAGGTGCCATCAATGTTGACAACCCTTGGGCGTGCAACATCGGCGAAAATCAAATATCATGGGAGCGAATAATTAGAGGTCGAAGGCAGACTGTAAGTTATTCTCGACATTCTGTTCGACACTTCTCTTGGAACGCGGCGAGCGAAGCCTTGACCATCAATGGACGAAATCGCCAGTTAGGCGGGTCGTCTAACGTAGGCAGAGTCCAAGCAGAACGTGAGCTAAGAGCATTCTTCCGCGCGAATTAAGAGTTCAATAGGTGCAACGTAATCGCCGCCAGCCGCTATTCCAGTAGTGACGCTTGCGAAAGCCAATCGCGCAACTCGTCGACGCTCGCCACTACACTCTTTGCAATAAGAACTCGGGCTAAACTCTATAAACGGACCTTTGAAAGCACCGCCACAAAATGCGCATGCCCGCAATTTGAACTTCGCCATGTTCCGCCACCTTGAATCTTCCCTAGTGGAACATAGCAAGAACTAATTAATATGCAATTAAAAAATTGGCGTTGAGTTTGCTTTTTATTTCACCCCCTCGCCCTCGTAGTCTTCTGCTCAAACACACGATCCATGCGCTCGGTAAGCCCATCAATGCGGTTTGCAACGCTTTCGATGGCACGCATGATCTGCGAGGTCTGTTCCTGCATCCCTGCCTTTGTGGCGAATGTTTCGGCCGCACGCAGCTTATAGTCTGAAAGCTCCTGCCGGGTCAGTGCGGCAAGCGCAGTGGCTGCGTCTGCTTTAGCTCCGCATTCGGATCGTACAGTCTTGATGTGGCCTTCGATGTATTTCCAAAGGCCAAAGAGAAAGCCGAACAACATCACGATGAAGCCGACGACGCCCATGATTTCTGTGCCAGTCATGCTTCGGGTCTCTTGAGATTAAACATAGTTAATGTGCCCCTTTGTGTTCGCTTAACGTCTTTGCTGATATGATTGCAGCATGAGACAGGTATCGAATAGTTTGATTGGAGAAATTGTCGGCGCAGTGCTACGCGTTTTATGCATCGCATTGCCGGTAATTGTGGCCCTAGCTGCTGTCGTACTGATCATGCGATACGAAGACGGACGGCCGATCATGCCCCAAGGTCAGACTCCGAGAGTAACGGAGCCGTTGGGTAATTAACCTGAAGGCCGTACCCCGCACAGCTTTTCCATTTTCTCATTCTCGGCCAGGATCTGGCGCTTGGTTTCCGACGTGTCGTCATGGCTGGCATAGATCGCTCGCGCCACGTCGCAGTAATTACCGCTTGTCGCGCACCCACTGAGCAAGCCGAGCGTCAACAGCGCTGTCATCAAGACGGCTGACTTCATTTTCTATCTTCCGTGCTTTGGTTGCCGATTGTGCGTCGCGAGCGGTCTGGGCTGATTTACTGTCAGACCGGCCTTTAATGTATGCGCCGACAAGGACGGCAAGTGCCGCAGCGATTGCCACGGCGTAGCCTGTCAGCCTGGAACGCAACGTTAATAGCCACGTCATGCCGCCACCCTCTTCAGTTCGAGCCTGCCTGTATGCCAAAGCCAGAAGCCGCCACCCAAGGCAACCACGATCAAGGCGACAGTCAGGAATGCCCACGGGTTCGACACGGCGCTGATAAGGCCGGTTAGGAATGTACCGCCACCGGCTGCGACGATGGTCTGCACTGTCTTGTCCTTGAGCAAAGGCACGTCGTCAGGCTTGGCGTCATCAAGAGCAGCGGATTTCATTTCGCGTGCAGCAATAAGACTGTCGAGGAAGTTGCGGTAATATCCGGCGATTAGTGTAGCCTTATCGGTGCCGTTGACGATAACTCGCGCACCTTCCGGATCTGCTTTGCCCTTGCCGAAAAAGTCACTCAGCTTGCGGCCTGTGAACTTGCCCAACACCATGCCTTCAAAGAGGATGCGGATAGCAGTAGCCAGCTCCAGCGCCTCCTCTGGCACGTCAGCAATGCCGAACTTCTTATAGTTTTCCTCGCCAGTAATCTGAGGCAAGCCTCGTCCGCGATAGGTCCAGCCGTCGTTAACGCTGTCGTTGCCCATTCGTCCGCCATAGACCTTATTCGCAAGAGCCTGCGGCTTACGGACATATGGCTGTGCACTGGCTACAGTTGGGAATCGCGTGGGCCAAACCTGCCTGATACGCGCAGCAGACGAATAATTAAGATCCTCGACAACTGGCTGCATCTTGCCGCCTGTCTCATGAAACACAGTCGCTAGAATGTAAGCTATCTGCTCGTCAGGTAGATTCCTACGCTGCGCTTCGGCCAAGATAGCAGACGTGCCATCAACCTGAGCCTGGCTCAAACGGCCGCCAAAAGGCGCGCGCCTCGCATAAGCGAAGAACGTTGTTTTGTTCATTTGATTGTCCTTGAATTTAGATGAGCGAAAGCCCCGCCGCATTTCTGCGTCGTACCATTGTGTTTTCGAATTTTTTGATTGTCAGGATCTTGAAACCCGTAGGTTAGTTACTAAATCGAAGCCGTCATTCCAACATTTAACGTTCGATCAAATGGAGGTTTCGATGAGCGACCGTTTGTTTGACAGTCCTGTTTTTGTGAAGGACGGCCCCTACCTTGTTCGGGAAATTGCAAGCGTCGGAGACGCGTTAGATTTTCTTTATGATTGGCCGGAACACGACCGTGGCCTCATATACGAAACTGCCTGGAAAGCGTGCTGCGACAGTCACGACGGCATTAAACCAGTGGAAGTAGCTGAAAGCGCTATTCGTGGCTTTGCCAAAAAAAAGGGAATTCTCGAAGAACCTGTAGTGGCACTACCTTGGATGAAGGGCAAGAAATCAGGGGGCGGCCTAGTTCAGGCATGAAGGCGCATCATGATTTGGTTTCTGATATTTGAAGCAGCTATCCTTGCTACGCTCTCCTGCGTGATAGTTAAGCTAGGCTGGAAAGAGATCAGGTATTACATGAACCACCGACGTAATTTACAACGCTAAACCATAGCCCCGGCCTCATCGCCGGGGTTTTTGTTTGTGTTTTTCTCTTTTTGTGAGATGATGCTTGGGAGCAAATGAAGCCCCCGTTTCAGAAAAGCTCGGCCCCGGTAGCGTCCGCAAGCGCCCGGGGCTTTATTTTGGTGCCTATCTGTGTTTCAATTTTCTGGCGCAGGTGAGGTGTGACAATCTATCCAGCGCGGCCCCGGCACATATCGACCACCAGTCGTCCGGGGCCTTTCTTTTCAGAGCACTCGGCTAGATTGCAGAGGCGCTAGACATGCTACAGTCCTTGTCCACGCGCAGCCTTGTCATGGTGGGGGCAATGACAAGGCTTTTCTTTTTTGTGCGCCACACTAGTTTTCTGGTTGCGTGGGTATGTTGTGCGAATGTCTTCACGCAGCCTCGGATGTGACACCCCTCCATCCGGGACTTTCCATTTTTGGGACCGTTCGTTAACAGATCTGAAGCATTCAAAGTCGTCCAAAATAAATGCTTTGGTGCGGCCCTAGCTTGATCCCTCTCGCTGGGGCTTTTCTTTTTTAGCATGTTCTGTAATACTTGAGACGCACTCAAGGCCGCCCGTCATAGTTGCCTTGGTGCAAGACCCCGGAGTGCACCCGCACCTTTCCGGGGTTTTCTATTTTAAAGGGTGAATTGAACCTTTTTCCCGCTTAGCGCGTTTAGTACGCGGAGGAAATGCTATGGGTTGGTTCATTGGATTTATGACAGCCGCATTGCTTGCGCTGATTGGCTTTATGATCTGGTCTGAGCACAATCTCAGATGACAGTTTTCAATTTCACGTTTTCAGATCATGGATTGCTCATTGCAGGGGCTGTACTAGCAACGGCTCTCGCATGCACTCTTCTTTGGTGGTCACCAAAGTGATTATGTTACATTGCGGGTCAACCTTAACGACGCAGCTGGATGACTCGCATAACCCCGGCTCATCCACCTCTGAGTCGGGGTTTTCTTTTTCGAATGCGTAGCTATAAATGCAATGTGGCTTTGCGATGATTAAGCTTGTTGCTTTGTCATAGCCCCGACGAGAGGGGAATATTTCGTTGTGGCAAATTTCAACACGGGGTGGCATGGCGCAGTTAGTACAGTTCTTTTCTACACACATGGGCCAATACGTTGTTGGCGTAGCAGTACCCATCATCGCTACGTTATTGTTGCTTTATTTTGCGCCAAGACGACGTCGCTGGTAGGAAACCACTCGGTAAGAACGTTGGACAGAGACACGTCCTGCCCCTCTTTTGCTGGGCTTTTCTTTTTCAACTTTTGCGCTAAATCCTATTGAGTGCGAAGACAGCCCGCAATTCTGTCTAAGCGCAGCCCCAGAATAGCCCGTCAGCGTCTGGGGTTTTTCATTTCATGATAGTCCGATATACTCAGCAGATCATGCGGAGGGGCACATGTTTTTGATTGATGTTCTTGAAGACGAAATCGCAGTTTTTACTATGGCCGCTGTGATAACTATGTGCGTCTGCTTTTTAATCTGGCGATCAAATTAGACCTCACGAAGTTTGACGCGATTTTACTATTCTTCCAATATCTCACATTCGTCGAGGCGTTCGCCTTCAAGTTTGGCGATACGCGCATTAGCAGCATTGATCTGCGAAGCCATCGTATCAACAGCCTCTGCATACGCTTCCAATTGACCTTCTTGCCAAGCAATGCGGTCTTTAAGCATTTTGATGACGGTAGCCGACATTACTATTCCTCCGACTGCGACTGATCATCAGGGTTAACCTGCACAGCATCAGCTGGAACGCAGGAAATAACCTGACCGTCAGCCCATGCCGCTACCAGATCGCCTTTATCGTCAAAGAGACGAACGCCTGATCCGTCTGATTGAAACTTTGCGGCCGAGAGCGTGAGCGTAGGGCCAGAGCGTAAGGACACGTTGAAGTTTTTCATGATGTTTTCCGTTGAGGTTGAAAGCTACGCCAAGCCGATGGCGCGAACCTACGGCTTGGTAATTCCGAGAAGGTGGTAACGAATGCCCGTTGGGCCGGGCAGATTGGTGTCGCCCGGCGCGTCTGGATACAGAAGTGCGCGATAGAAGGTTTCGTGGTTCTGGATTACAAACATCTGCCGGGATGTGTCATAGACGGCGACATTGCCCCAGCCGTTGACGTATTGCAGGCGCACATTCACGCAGTAATTTGCATGACGCCGAACATCGCCGAAATCAGCCATCACCTTTGGGTAAAAGAACATATTCTTATTCGGCAGCGGTATATCGAAATACACCCCCCCGTTGCCCGCAGTGAACCGGCTGATAGGAACCCACTCATCTTGCACGACATAGGCAGTCGGCAATCTCGTATCCAAGAGAATATCGTTATAGTTGGGTGCTATGTCACTTGAACCGGGCCGCTTGATCTGGAACCCATTCGATAAGCGCCGGATCATCTTACTTCCACCCGTTGTGAACGCTGCCGGGCCGTTCGCAAACAAGACAAACTTAGCGGCATGCCCATAGGCACCCGTTGCTCGAAACCGGACGCCATCAGCATCGACGCGATAAAAGAATTCCACACGCCTGCTATCGTTGCCGGGGGTCGGGTAAGACACAGGCGGCAACTGGAAGATATTAGAACCTTCTGATTTCAGAAAGAGCTCCATATGCATGGTGGGATCAAGGTCAAACGATGTTTCTTTGGGAAAGAAATATGTCTGCCCCGGCAAGATCATCGGCGTCTCGCCAAAGAGAACGCATTTTACCGGAGACTTATCACTATCCATGATCATGTTTCGGCGAGCAGCGGTTCTCGTGTCATCGCCCGGTTTTGCCACCGCGATCCGTGTCTTGCTCATGGATATCGCTTTTTGCCCTGACACACGTGAGGGTGGCGCAGGCTCTGTTTCAGGTCCTGAAGGCAGATCCCAAACAGCAAATGTAATGTTATCTCCGGGCGTCGATACGACAGCAGAATATGGACTGCCCTGCGTATCAGCACACCCTGCCCAACCGTTATACTGAAAGTCAGCGTGTATGTTTCGGTATTCAGGCAGTCCTGTTCGTCCGGATTGGACATTCGCGACGATACAGGAGTTCATGACACCCCAAGCGCGCGGACCGCCATTTGAATTAGGAAAGTAGCCGACATATGCCCTTACCCACCCGTCACTCCCGATAACGCGAGCATCTGTGATGGGCGGAAACGGCAGATCTGTCATTCTGCCCAAAAAAGCAATCGGGTAGAAATAATCATAGCTTTGGGTGGGGCCATAATTGGACCTGAGACCCCAAAGCGTTTGATTTAACGGCTTGCCATCAAGAGAATAGCTCCCGGTTGGAAACCGGGATTTATTCAACGCACCATAGGATCTATGTGCGTAATCGTATGAAAGCCGCTGCGACTCTGAATCGAAGTAGAACTTGTCATAGTCGCCTATGGCGGTTGTAAATGGATTATCGTTATCATTCTTCATCACCTTAAGAATTGGACCGACGCCCGGCTTTATTCCCATTCGTACGCGCATGCAGACCTCACACAAACAAATCCCAATAGCCTTCGTTCAAGTTGATAACGAACTTGTTGTCAGGGCTGCTTAGCGTTCCAGCTTTGATATCTCCGGCGTTAACCGAGAGGGCGGCGAGATTGTTGACGTTCATCTTGTCAGCTGTGATTGCACCGGCCACGATACCGGAGCCGTCAATCAGCACAAACCCGCCATCACTCCATGGTGCGGCTTCAGACACATAGGGCGGAACCTCTGCTAGAAACGGCTTATAGAGAAACATGTAGCTGTCCGTGCTTCCCGCGCGCGTTCCCATTTTGCGGATATGGATGCCTGCCGCCACTGCATTGGCGGGAGCGACAGCGCGAACCACAAGCCTCGTCCAAGTCTCAGGGTTTGTCGAACTACCGGCGGAACTGGCGCTATTCACATCTGCCGATGAATAGGAAGATACCCCATCAGCGGTACGCCACTCGATACGCAACTGAATGTTACACCGATGAGCAGACGTATAAACCGACGCCTCCCATGTATCGCCTGCATTAACCGGATAGCAGTTGGCTTTCCATCCAGTCTGATCGGGTCTGTTCTGGCGAACGTCGATATAGCCCGTCTCAACCGCATTGCTTTGATAAACACGAAGTGTTGGATTAAGCGGACCCGACCATGAACCACCAGCTGCTACCAAGCTGAAATTCCATGCCCAACTCGTCGGAGCACCACTCGCAGTCCATGTGCTCAAACCTGCCGTGAACTGCGAGTTCTGCAGGACGTTTCGCGATATGCCGACTGCAAGCTTGTCGGTGGCAATAGAACCCGAAGCGATCTTGTCTGCTGTTACCGCTCCCGCTGCAAGCTGCGTGGCACTGATTGCACCGGCAGCGACCTTACCGGCTGTGATGGCATTGGCTGCAAGTTTGTCGGTGGTTACCGAACCGGCAGAGATATGGTTAGCGTTAATAGCGCCATCGACAATCAACTCAGCGTTATTTTTCCGAAGCACATGAATATTCGTCACATACACGGTACCACCAGTCAAAGAAGACTGCCTACGCGCATAGATGTAACGAATGGAAACGGCATTTGCAGGAACCGCAATCTCCCCAACAGCAGTCTGCCAACTGTACAAATTTGTCGTTCGCGGAACCGCCTGCACTGATCCCGCAACGTTTCCATCCGCATCACTAAACTGCACATAAACACCAAATCCAACGCCAACAGCGCCACCTGATGCATAATCGAATTGCACATGAAATCGCTCACCGGATCGGACAGGAATGTCTCTGAAGCCTAAGATCGTGGTGGTCGTGTCAGCAGGTACCATCTGAACAGCAAAAGCTGAAGGCATCGTTTTGATGGCATTAGTATTGCTGTTTATGTTTCTGGCAATGCGCGTGGCGTTGGAGCTGATCTCAGTCCACCCGGCCATATCCTGAAGAAATGATCCGTTGGTTACGAGGTTGGTATAATCGGTAAGGACAAGTTCACGCGCTGTTACAGAGTTTGCGACCATTTTGTTGCCAGCAATCGTATTGGCGGCTATCTTGTCACCCGTGATGGAACCGCCCTGAATTTTTACGGCAGTTATCGAGTTCGCTGCAATAGCAGCCGCTGTCACTGAACCAGCAGCCAGATGCAATGCGGTAATGGCATTGGTGACGATGTTGCCACCATCAATCAGTGTCACACCAGATGGTGACCAGACCGATGCCTCTGTCTGGTTTTGTCCAGCTTCGCCAAACGGCATGCGGGTCAACCATAAGTAACTGTTGGTTCCAGACACTGTCGGGTTTTTTCTTACGAAAGGACGGGCCTTCACCGCTCCAGCAGGTGCTGTGGCAATGAGTGCGGGCCTCTGATATTCGGACAATTTGAAGTTTGCCGAACCGCTCTTTCTTAAAACTACCACTAACCCAGAATGAGAAACAGTTTCACCTGCCGCATTTAACCATTGAATATACAAATCTGCGTCGCAGCGATTTGAAAACAGATAGGCCGAGAACTCGTACTTGCTGCCTTCAGAAACATCGAAATATTTCGCGGTCCCTTGCGGAGTGACTTGGAAAACATCCGCGCGACCACTCGATGCTGCATCCGTCTGATACACCTGCAATGCGCCACCGGGGGGTGCAAAACCATCCGCTCTTATAGAGAGCGGCTGTATCACCAGATTGCCGTTGACGGCCCAGCCCGTAAGCCCAGCCGTCAGATCACTATTCTCAAACCAGTTGGCAGCACGACCAACAGCCAACTTTTCGGCTGAGATCGCACCCGCTGCAATTTTATCCGCAATGACGGCTCCCGCCGCTATCGCACTTGCATTGACTGCACCTGCCGAGATTGCGCCAGCAGTTACCGAATTCCCAGCAAGGTTATCCGCTGAAACAGCACTTGCAGCAATCGTTCCAGCGGTTACAGCACCCGCCGCAATATTGCCCGCCTGTACCGCACCCGCATCAAGCTTTCCAGCAGTGACAGCACCTGCCAAGAGCTTTGGCGATGAAATTGCACCATCGGTGATCTGGGTACCTTTGATCTGTCCTGTGATCTTTACTGCATTGATCGCTGCAAGCTGCGCATCATTGATCAGACCGCTAATGTCCGTTGAGGCAACACTCGCAAGCCAGACAGTACCATTCCAGCGATAAAGCTTGCTGTCAGTTGTTAGAAACACCTGCCTGCCGAGCGCATTGCCGGTCGCAGGAAGTGCGGCAAGAACTTCTACCGGACGAAGCCCGATTGCAAATTTACCAAGCGTAATGGCTTCATTGGCGATCTTTTGCGCCGTGACCGCAGCATCGCCAAGCTTTCCAGCGATAACAGCACCGTCCGCGATCTTGATTGAAGTCACGGCTTCATTGGCTAGTTTGATCGCCGTGATGGATTCATTCATGATCTTGGAAGCGGTGACGGCACTATCAGCCAGCTTTTGCGATGTGACCGATCCATCGGCCAGATCAAACGAGGCCGCAGTCCATGCGGTCCCATTCCACGTGTACATTTTGCCATCAGCAGTATTGTAGAACTGCCTGCCGTCAAAATTGCCCTGCGTGGGCAGTTGTTCGCCAATCTCAATCGGCGTGATGCTGTTTGCAAAATGATTGAGCCGGATCGCTTCATTCGCAATCTTGTCGAACTCAACCGACGCGGCCGCAAGTTTCGCAGCCGTGATTGCCCCCTCTCCAATGTCTTTATCAATCAGAAGGTTACGCGGCGTTTTTACCGGCATCCATGCGGATGGAATGACCTGACGACCGGAATAAGGAACGTAGACGCCTTGAACCGCATAATCTTCATCAGGCAGGAAAATGCCGTTGAGGATGACCGAGCGGCTTGGATTGTCATAATCCGGGTCGCCGTAAGGAATTTCGCCGTCGAACACAATTTCCAGCGTGCTTGCCAGCCGTACCTTTACACGTACAGAACGCACGTCAGTCATGTTTGCAGCAAAAAACACTTCAATGCTTGGACGGCGCGAGATGCCGTCAGTGTCCTTTAATTCCGCAGGCTGCACACCCCAGCCGACCATGATCTGCGCAGTTGGCCAATTCGGAGTGAGAGGTCCAACAGACCACGGCAACGTGTCACGATTGGCATTCCAATCATAATCGGAAGGATCAACTTCCGTAATCGAAGCCACCTGCGTGACATTCGGTTGATCATCGATCCCCATGATTTCAAAGTGCTTGTTCTGATAGCCTTCTTTCTGGCTTGTCAGCGCAATCACATCGAAAGGATCAAGAACAGCAGCCCACGGCGGCAATGTCACTATATGCTTGCGGAAACGACGATTTGACTTGGCAAGCGCCATCATCAGGCGTTGCACCTGATTGGCAAATGGCACCGCGTTAAACTCAACATCAGCCAGCAGAATGCGGCCTTCGTCCTCAGCCTCATATTCAGGGAAACGACGCTGTGGCGCGTCTTTCATTTCCCATGCAGCATCAGGACTTGGCCATGTGCCAGTCACGCCATTGAACGTGTTTTCCAGACCCGGAAACGCGTCAAACTCACGCTCTTTGGTGATGACAAACTCGCCATCGCTGAGAAACGCCACTGGCAATCCGGGCGGGCCGACGCGAACGCTGTAAATGCCACCGCTTTCCGAGATGCGACCGTTGCAAGATTTGAGCAGTTCTTCGATCACGTCCATCGGATCTTGATCGAGCGTGCGGATTTCATAGCCGCAGCGGAACTGTTTTTCGAGTTGGCCATTCTCGATCTGGACGAGAATATCGCATTCGTTCATCGCAGCCATCCAGCCGGATAGCGGCAAACCCCAAAGCTTTACGGTTCCACCCCAGATGAACTCACCCTCATAATGAATGCCGCGCAAAATGTTGTAGGCGATGACGATAGGGTTATCGGTCCACTCATATGTCGCTTCATTGCCCCAGCGATGCGGACCATTGCCACCAACGGTGCTATCCTTGCGCGGATCATAGAGCTTGATGCCCTGCACTTCAAAACGGAAGGCAGGAATAGCCGTCATGAGGTGGCGTTCAAACTCAGCCGTTGCAATGACGTAGGCAACACCCCGACCAATCATATCGCCGAGCCATGGGCGCTCATCACCTGCAAACTTTGCAACAAGAGTAGCGTCAGCCGTAGTCTGGTCGCCCAAATAGTATTTGAGAAACGTAAACCACCAACGCGAGTATTTGTATTCTGCAATTGGATAGCTGGTTGCGCCAAGCTTGGCGGCTTCCGAACTTGTAACAATGCTGGGATCGCGATTGCAGGTTTCACCATTCACAAACACGCGGTTGCCGATGCTTTGAACCGGCAAATCAGAAACCGTGATAACCTGTGTCAGAACGGCATTCTCAACGTCATCGACTTTGCCAAATGAATTGACAAATTCCAGATGGCCGGCTGTGGCGTAGGTGCCGACGATAAACGACAGGGATTTGTCGCCGCCCAACTGCACCTGACCAACGATGCCTGGCTGTGTCTGCTTTTTGGCAGACATTTTCGCAAGCAGGCTTGAACCCAGCTGAAACGCAATGCCGAATGCCAGCTTAATGAGGGTCGCAGCAATACCACCAGCCTTTAGCAGACCCGTAATAGCACCAATAGCCGCTGTAACCGGATCCGCAAAAGCAGGCAGCATCATGCAGAGCGTGAGTGAAACCACCCACGCCGCCATGCGCAAGATTTTCATGCTGTTTACCTGTCAGTGAAAAGGAACGTGAAACGTCCGCTTGGCATCTAAAAGCGCCACCGTGCCGATACCGGCCTGATCCGGGCGAAGCACGTAAATGCGCTGCCCTTGCACCACGCCGAGCGCTATGCCCTGATCTGTCTCTATCGCAGCCAGATCACCAACATGCGCGGATGAAGGGTGGCACTCCTCAAAGAGCGATGCGGCCATCGCCGCATGATCGTCAAAGCCCGATTTTCTCAGCTTGCGCAGACCTCCTATGAGCGTCTTGTATTTTCCGCGATAGTCGGCTGCAAAATCCTCGCCCGTCATGGCCTCAACTGCACCGGCAGCAAACAAGGCACAATCATGCACGCCCCACTGGAAGGGTTTATGCGCGACCTCATAGAGATAAGCTGAAAGGCGCGTGCGCCAATCGTGATAACGCTTGATCGTCATTTCTTTGCCTCCCCCCAGAATATGTTTTGAAGCCATTCACCGGCCACATCGGTATGGCGACGATACCGATCACCTTGGCGGCGTTTCTGCTGCTCATCCGACCGGCGCAATGGATTTGTCTTTGTGAGCTGACGCGTGTGAGAAACGCATGTCAGTTCGATATTGCCCGTACCACCCGCAGCTGGCGTGTTGATTTTCATGTTATTGACCCAGCCAATAAACCGGGATCGCGCGGGCGCGACCGGAAGCATGGTATCAACGTCGAAATAGCCACGATGGATCTGGATTGGTGCGTGACGCACTTCAAAGCCGCGAACGGCTAACTGTGTGGCAGCATCGACCTGACTAAGCAGAATGCGGATCGAGCGAATGGTCAAATCGCTTTCCTGCGGGATGGCAGGAATATCGAGCAATGAGCCTGCGCCGTGATAAGTCCGTACAATAGGGAGATTGGTTTCTGGATTAATTACGGTTACGTCTTGAGCGTCCAAACCATTCCAGAAGCCAATTGCTTCAAGCCCACCATTTTCGCGGTTCTTGGCTTCAATCCACAGCAGATTAAATGGCGCAATAGCCTCGCGGTTCTGCAAAGCCGTGAGTGTCGCCTGATCGTAAGCTTTCATGGGCGTTGCATCACCGAAAATGAGATTGTGCTGAAGCGGCCAGAATGAGCCACTTGCAGGCTATCCGGCACGATGAAAACTTTGGCGGCGGGCTTGAGAAAGTTCACCGCCAAGTTTGCGACAATGCCAGCCGGAAGGTGCGGGCGAATTTCAAATAGACCCGTGACTCCATTTGCCGACGCCGTTGCATCCGATACGAGACGGCCCAAGTACCGGCGAACCGGATTTGAACCGTAATCAATTGACAACATGTCGCCAGCACTCAGTTTGTAGTTTGCCGGAATTGCCTTCACTGACAGTGACTTGTTGTTTGCACCCTTAAGATCGACCCTAGGAGATGCAGAGCCAAGCTTAACGCCTCCGGGGTCTTTGGCGGGATAGCTGTTTGTGCAACTGGCAAAATAGAAATTGCCAATCGGACCGTCTAGCGCTTCAAGCTTTGCCTGAATGGCTCGCGCTTTGGTGTGAACCATCGGTGCAAGAACCACATCAGCAGACCATCGAGAAGGCGCAAGTTTGGCAGCCAGAACCTCGCCTGTGCCAAGGCCAGAATACTCCAGCTGTTCTTTGAGAACCCATGGAGCGCTGACGACCGGCAATAAGTCAAAAAGCACCGAAAGTGGAATTGGATCAGCCATTATTCCTCATCCCACTGCATAAGGGTCTTGCGCGATCTGGCGAAAGCGACGGGGAAGCAACTCGCGGTCGTACTGAGTGAGCCCCTGCTCGACACCCGCTGAAACCATCTTCATAATTTCCGCGTTGCCACGCGCACCTGACACATCGATTTTGATGGTTCCGGGGGAGCCAGGCGCAGCGTTGCTTTTCGATGAAGGCGCTTTCAGGACGGGCATCTTCGGAATACGCGGGATGGACATAGCCACGCCGCCGCCGACAGAGTATCCACTGACGCCACGACGCATTGCATCAACAACAGACGGGCCGCCTGCGCGCGCAACGTCTTTTTGCGACCATACTACCTCGCCTTTATGAACCACGCCGGCTGGCTGATTAACGCCTCCAGGACCCGTATAGCCGCCCTCAGCGAAGCCAATGCTTTTCATCATGCCCGTGAGCCAGCCGCCTGAGCGTGAAGCATTCGCACCTCCGAAGATAGCATCAAAAGCGCTATTCAGAATCATCTCAGCCAGCTTATTTAGAATGCCCACCAGAGCATCCTGCAGGCTATTTGCTCCGGTGATAGCGCCAACCACTCCAGATTTAAATGTGTCGTAGAATTCAGCGGCGGCTTGTTCTGTCTTGCCCTGCTCTTCCTGCACAACGCGTAGTTCGTCTGCTTGACGCGCATAGGCTTCCGACACAGCATTGATCGAGGCAACCTGATCGGAAGATAGCTTGACGCTTTCCCAATCCTTGTCGCCTTTTTTGCGAGCCTCCTCGCGCAGTCGTGCAAGCACATCCTGCTCAAGTTCCATCGCAGTGCGGCGCTTTTCCTGCTCGATATAGGTCAGCCCAGTAATCTTGGCCTCTTCAGCCAACGCCGCTGTTCGATCCTTCACCTGCTGTGTAATCTGAAAGAAATAGTCGTCTTCGGTTTTCTTAGGTGCTTTTTCAGCCTTCGGCTTTTTGCCTTCGGTACTCCAACGCTCGTTTGCAGCGATATTAGCGCGAGATATGGTCTCGATCTGCTGCTCAGTTAGCTTAGTGCCATCCTTGAGTGCATCATTGCGCACCTTAATGCGCTCCAACTCAAGCGTATGCTCTTTCTTATTCAGTGCAGCTTTTCTGAGAGCTTCCTTCTCGTAGGAATCCGCAGCGATCTTGTTTACGTCGATGGGCAGCCGGTCGTCTTTGGCTGAGCGGCCGTTTGACGTTAAAGTGTCGGCTAATTCTGCCTTGAGAATTCTGCTAGCGGCTGCGGCCTCTTTCAGCTTGCCAATAAACACTTCGATTGAACTAGTAAAATTATCCCATGTAGGATTTGCACGGGTAATGCTATCTAGTTCTTTCGCAAGATCGGCAGCCGATATGGATCCGGACTTAAATCGCTCGCCAAGCTCTTTTACCTTATCCACCTCATCTTGAGGCACTCCTTCAAAACTGACGTTCCGCAGGTTATCGAATTCATCCACAACGCGTAGAACTGCGTCCTCTATCTCCTTAAGAGAATATGTGACACCTGCTTCTAGTTTTTCTGGTAAACCTCTAGCTATTTTTTCCGATGCGTTTTCAACTTCATTGCCAGTTTTCTCAGCGGCATTTCGGACCTTCTCGAGAGCTTTGGCGTAAACCTCAGAGCCTTCGCTCGATTTACCGACTGTCTGGTTATAAAGCAGCAACGACCCAACAAGCGCGCCACCAACCAACATTCCGACCGGACCAGCAGCAGCTCCGACCCCTGTGATAGCTGTCGCTAGCCCACCAATAGTGCGTGCCGCAGCCAGAGCCTTCGTGAAGTTAATAAGCGCCGCACCTGCTAAGCCAAGCTTGCTAATCATGACGGCAAGTGATCGGCCAACAAGCGCCCCCGCCAACACTGCTGCGACCTGCAAACCAGCATCCGCAACTTTATCGAAGTTGTCAGCGATAATGATCAATGCATCAGCGATCTTGCGCGAGGCACCTGTAGCAGTATCGGCATTGCCAACATATTGCAGAATCGCATTGTTGAGGAGCGTGAAGCCGTCACCAATGGTAGCAGGCATGTCACCAGCTTCTTTCCGAAGAAGCTGCATCTGGCTGGTTAGACCCCTAACGATATCTTGGCCGGTAATTTTGCCTTGCGCACCCATGCGGCGCAGACCATTAGTCGTTGTTCCAAGGCCAGCAGCAAGTGCTTCTGCGACACGTCCACCCGTAGAAATGACAGTGTTGAGGTTGTCGCCTGAGAGTTTTCCAAGAGCCATTGCCTTGGAAAGTGCATCTATAACGCTCGCTGCTCGATCGCCTTTAGCACCAGAAACGACAAGCGCGTTGTTCAACGCCTCAGTGTAGTCGAGCGTCTTATCTGTATTATAACCAAGGTCTTTAAGGGCAGTGGCATTACCAAGATAACTGTCAGCTGTCTGTGTTAGATCAGAATATGTTCGACGGGCCATTTCGCCCAGGCGGCCCATCACCTCAGTGCTTTTGTCGATAGATCCCGCCGCGAGATTTACACGGGAGGTCATATCGGTCCACTGGTCAGTCATTTTCCGCAACTGATCCGCGCCGAGCACCGCGCCAATTCCGGCCATCGGCGCAACTAGACTGCGCGCCATGTTTTTACCGATACCGTCTAAACGCTTATTCGCAGCCCGCCACGTCTGTTCGACTTGCCTTGCGGCTTTGGCGCTTACGCCATTCATCTGCTGCAAATCGCGCATAAACGGCTTCATCTCCATACGCATTACTGCGCGGAGCTCTTCCACAGTGACGGCCATGATTTATCCTGATAAAGAAAAAGCCCGCGTGAGCGAGCTTGGAGATGGGGATGAAACTGTTAATCGGCGCGACATGCGTCGCCGTCATAGCCTTCGTGGGCTATTTCTTTTGGAATGAATATGCAGATGCACAGGCTCGCGCGAAAAACGCGCAAGCGCTAGAGCGAACATCCTTCGAAAATAATTGCTGGCGGATAACTAGTTCCAACAAAAAATATGACAAAGCATATGCGGATTCAATGTCGAGCAATGAACGCGTAGATCGACTTAAGGAATGCATCACCTATTTCGATACTGGCAAGCTACCTAACTAACCCCCGCTGCCTTCACCATCGCGAGATGCTCTTGCCAACTTGGCGGGGCAACTTCTTCTTCCGCACCATTTGCCTTTGACCAGCCTTTGGCAGCGGCAGACAATTCCCAAAGTGTCATACTGTCGACGTCGCGCGGTGTGAAACCCATTACAGCACCCATGCCGTAATATGTGGAGAAGACTAGGTTTCCGTCGTCGTCTCCACTTTCTGCTCCCCCGTAGTCACCGGCTCGTCAGCAGAAAGCGATTTCATGATGACTTGGGCGGCGAGACCGATGTGTTCTGTAAGAGGGCGGTTGTCGACGTAGGCCTGCACCAAAATACTTGCTTCGGTTGGCGTGGTGCCAGCACCGATAAGACCCAACCGAATAGGCTCGCGCACGTCGTCAACACGCCAGTCGCCGCCAAAGCTGCGCAGCATGCTATAGACGTTAAAATCTGCCCGAAAGTCTGGATCTTCAGCGCCGAGTTTATAGGTCACAGGATCTGGCCGCTTGTGGTCTGCTGCCTGCGGTTGAAACGACACGAGACGTGCAAGCACTGTTGCAGGTCCAACCTTGCAGTTCTCTTGCAGGGTACGCAATTCGCCAATGCCGAGGCGGAACGAGCGCTGCGCTCCGCCAAGTTCATCTACATATGTCTGGGTCATTAGGTTGCCGGCACCCATTTGATTTCACCATCGCTCTGAAGCGCGACGGTTGAAGTGACATACCCCTTGCCTTCCTTAGCAAGCCCAAGGTTGGTCATGACATAATTACCCTGAAAATGACCGCCACCAAGCGCGGACGTCAAACCGCCAAGCGTAACGCGAACTGCAAATGCCTCACCAGCCAGCATCTTCGTGCGCAAAACGCCATAACTGACAGGGTCCATTGTGCCTGCACCGTTAATACCCGCCGAAAGTGTATCGACAGAGCGCAGCACCCAATTTGGAGCATCTGGATTTTCGCAGTTGGGCTCACTGGCGTCCGTGGTCGTTGCTTCAATCGAGAATTCTTGTGAACTGTTGATTGTGCAAGAATGCGACCACTCGGTAGGTGCGGTGCCCTCTGAAAACTGAATAAGTAGCTGTTTGGTAACGGCCATGTCGGCTGTTCCTTTCAAAGAAAAAGCCGCTCAATGGCGGCTGCTTGTCGAGATTATTTCGGCTGGGTATCGATCGCGATTGACATGCGCGCTCGGTAATGCGGCGGATCGTCGGAATAGACGATCGTTTCAACTCGGATGCGATCAACCGTGTGACCGACCACATCCAAGGTCTTCTCGTGAAGATTGTCACGGATTGCCGCCGCGACAGCCTTAGAAGCCGCATATGTCAGTGAATCCGCCCACACATCGATTTGCATCGTGCTTTCGGTGCGATCCCACCATTCTTCGTCAATCGGAGTTTCAAACCCCGACCAAACCTGCACATAGGGATACTGCGCGTCGTGAGGTATCTCGCTAAAAACACGATGACCAGCAGAGGTATTCATATTGCGAATGACTGATACAAGTCCTGCTTGAATCGCTAGATTAGGACTAGCCATTGGCCATCACCTGTCGGAGTACCCGCCTTATACCAAGTCTTGCGCGCCGCATGGCTTTCTTTTTCCCCAGTTTATAGCCTGGCCAAAAGAAAGCTTTCGGAGCCATATTCTTCGTGCCGTACTCTACCGCTAGAGCATAGTCGTATGATGGCGCGTTTCCTTTGGCAGATTTGCGCACGACCTTGCGGGTTGCTGGGCCGCCGGCGACTATGGACACGCCAATAGTGCCGTCTGTCAGCGACTCGGTGCGAATAGAGCCACGCAATGTGCCATCATCTACAGGGACGAATGAACGCTGCTGCATGTTCACCTCACGCCCCGCAAGTGTGAGATCAGACTGAGCGCGAGCCTTTATGGCATCAGGTATGCGTGCAAGCTTTCGTTTCAGCTTTTCCATGCCGATGATTTTACCAATGCTCGTCATCAGCCATCCTCGCCTTCAATAACCAACATCTCGAGATAGGCGTTCTGCTCGTCAGGATTAACGACGGTCTTGATGCCGAACACACGGTTTGGTCGTTGCTCGCCGTTGCTTCCAGCTGAGATCCCCGCACGCGAGTCATACGCACGCCATGTTGGTGAAACCTGTCGGGTTTGGCCACTTGCACGAACAGTGAGATTATATGGCTGCTGTGAGACCAGACGCGATGCAACAAGGCTTTCTGCATTGCCACCGAACTTCGGAGCCAAGCGCGCAGCGACAGTAAACTGATCTACCCATTCCCCGCGGGTGCCGCCGTATCCGTCATCCAAATTCTCACGACGCTGGAATGTGACCTTGGCGTTCAAGCTCCCCGCGCCACTACGATTTGCCATTTACACTCTCACGTCTCGGTGTTGGCAATTTCTCTGCCTTGCCTTTTTTAACTGCTGAGTCTGCGCACCGCGTGGTGACAAGGCCGGACCAGCCGGCTTCATAGGCAATCGTCACGCCGTAGCGTGGAGACCAATCAAAATTTTCGGAAAAGCGAACGTGGGGCATATTTCCCTCCTTCGCTCGACACTCACGAGCGAGTCTGATCATATGACGACAAAGACTGGAGAAGCGCGGTTAGAGCAAAATTAAAACGCCAATCAACCGCGCGTGTGTATCGATGATTGCAGAACAAAACGAAATTTTTGATGAGTTTCAAATATCCCTGCTTGTAAGAAAGCATGGATGGTCAAATCTTGTTCTAAGCTTACCGAACAACACGCATACTTCAGTTGTGACCGATGCATTTTCCGACATCGTCAACAATATTCTTACGTGTTGCGAAGCAGTCATCGATAATCATCAACATACTCAGCCGTTTTACGATGAGCCGGGTGGATCAGTCTGGAGACTGAATCCAGATCCAATCATGAGGCATCTTGTACGCGTCAGGATTTTTGATCTGCCGAACAAAGCCGGTCAATTCGCTGAATCCGATCTAAATAAGCCGGTCGTCGATTTGCTCACTAAAAGGAAGCATTTGCTTCTCAACTTCATGATGGAGCTATTGAGAACCAAACTTCTGTACGCCGATGCGTCATTTTACAAAGACCGGCAGGCCTTTCCGCATGATCGGTTTGAGACGGTCTGGGGCAAATGGGCAAAAGCAAATATTGGCTGCCCATTTTCTCTGCCCAGCTGAATATTTAGTCCCGCCAAACTCGGTACGCTGAAAGCAGCGCACGAACATGCCGAGGTAGCACTGGGTCTCCGCTAGATGCCGTATCAGGCTCGCGATTTTCGTAAAGGTCTGCACCGACAAGCAGAATGGCCGCCGAAATAGCGGCATTAATGACGATACCGTCAGCAAGCGACGGCGTTTGACCCGCCGCTACGACCTCGCGGTCGAGGTATTCGGTGACAACAGTTTCTGCGGCCAGCAGATAAAGCGTCAGCTCGTCGTTTTCGTCGTCGTGAAAAACGCGTAGGTGACGATTGAATACAGCAAGATCAATCAGAGCCATCGCCACCACCTTCAGGTGGCACTTCCGGCTCCGGTTCGGGCTGAGGATTTGGAATAACGACCCCAGCGCCGATGTAGCTCGCTACCCGCCTCTTACGCGTCTTTGTCGATACTGCCATCTAATTTCGCCTTCTGCTTGGGCTTGGTGCCGTTATCTGGCGCGCCGCCGTCCGCTTTCTTGATCACGTCAGTCTTGCTGCCCAGAGAAACAAGTCCCTGCGCTTCCAACTGTCGAGCTTCGCCCGCTTCAACTTTGAAAGATGGGCTCTTGCGGGTTTTCAGCTCTTTGCCGAGAGCAAAGGTCTTCAGGGCTTTGACTTCTAGAAAATCGGTCATGTTCTCTCCAATCTGGAAAAGGGGAGCCGAAGCTCCCCACCCCAATTAAGCGCCTTCGACGTCGCCGGTTACGAACGACTCTGGACGATAGACGGCGAACGCCAGTCGCTCTTCCGCGCGGATCGTGAACATATTCTTTTCGAAGTCGTCGACGTTCTCGCTCGACAGCAGCACTTCGATATCGAGACGGTCGAAGATCTGTGCAGCGAAGCTGAACGCACCAGTGAGGAATTCACCTGCAGCCATAGCCTGCGTAGAGACTACTGGCAGATTCCAGAGAGTTGGCGTTAGCGAACCCTGCGGATTACCGATGATGTAATTTCCACCAAGATCCTTGGTTAGCTCGATCTTCGCCCAATCTATCGGATTGAGAACAAATGCCGTTGCCGGATACTCGGCGAGTACGACCTGAAGGATGGCCAGACGCAGTCGGTCAATGCCAGTTTCATTCTCCGCGGCGAACGCCGGATTGAATGCGGTCGCCTGCGGAACCAGACCGTGAATGTTCTGACCGGTACCAGAGCCATTAAGCAACTGATTTTCTTCCGCAAAGCGCAAACCGTAACGAGCGCGGCCATCGATATAGGAACGAAGAGCCGGTGCATCATCCAGGATCTGGCGCGAAGCCTTGAACAGATGCGCAATCGTACGAACCGGCGCAGAAGTCATGTCGAACGTCAGGTCCGAATATGGCTTCGCAGTCGTTTCAGCGACAGGGGCTGCATTGTTCGTGTAACCGGTTTCCTTCACGTACTCGATAGAGCTCGAAGAAGTCTGGCCCGGCAGCACAAGATCGCGGATTGTCAGGGTGCGCTCTGGCAGACCAAAGATGCCCGGCACGCGTGCACCAGGTACGAGAGACGTACCCTGACTGCGACCAGCGCCCACCGTAGTGTTGGCCGAAGTGATAGCAGCGCGATCTGCCGTCACCTTGATTGAACCGCGAGACGAACCTGTCAGCATACCCGCCTTATAATCTGCAGAGTCGATAACCAGATCGCCAAGCGACTTCTGTTCGTTCGCGCCTTCTTCCTTTTCGCGGGCGGCACGCTTTTCAAGGTCGCCAAGGCGTGTGGTCATGTCACCGAGTTCAGACAGAGCCTTATCGGTCTTTTCCTTGAGCTCGGCAGAAACCTCGCCGTTTGCAGCAAGTTTCGACGTAAAGTCTACCGCGAGATTGCCGACCTGTTCCTTAATGGAGGCAAGCGAAGTACCAAGCTCGCCGATCTTATCGGCAAGTACATTATCAGCCATGTGTGGCTCCTTAGATTTTAATGAGTGGTGTGTTTGCTTCGGCCAAAAGCCGGTTTAGGGCTGCCAAAGCAGCAGCATCCGTCTCGACGTCAGGAGCCCCCTGACCTTCCTTGAGGTAGAGCCGAGCGGCCCGCTCTGCCTCAGAATTCGACAGGTTTAGAAGACCCTTCAAACCATTCTCGAATTCGCGTTTGGTAATCTGTTCGCCTGTTGCCATTTTCGATGCAAGCAGTGTGGCTGCATCTGCCTTTGCGGCATTGGATGCTTTCACCCGTCGCACATATGTTGGTTCGGTATCGGCGCCAAAGCGTGCCAGCGTCTCATCAAGCGTTGCGACACGATCGGCCATACCCAGCTCAATGAGCTTTTCTGAGTAGAAAACCCGGCCCTGACCGAAGTCGGCTTCGACGCGCGCTTTGGTGATGCCGCGACCTTCGGCAACGCTTGTTAGGAAGCGTTCATACGAACGATTCACGCTTTCCTGAATATAGGCCAGCGTTTCCTTGCCAAGCGGCTCAGTTTCGTTGCCTTCGACCTTATGCTTGCCAGCGGAAATATACGTCCGCTTGACGCCCGCCTTATCCAATGCAGCGGAAATGTCATCATGCGCTGTGTAGACACCGATTGAACCTGCTCGACCAGAAGGCGTAACGACGATTTCATCCGCGGATGAAGCCAACCAATAAGCGGCACTTGCGGCGAGACTGTTCACCTGCGCGATGATCGGCTTGTCGCCTCCGCGAAGTTTGCGGATCTCCGTTGCCAATTCATCCGTACCGGGAACAGAACCGCCAGGGCTATCAACATCAAGCACGACGGCCTTTACATCATCATTAGACAGCGCCTTGTGAAGTTGTCGCTTGATGCCGGCGTATGAAGTGCCTCCGCTCATCGCAGAAAACATGTCCATACGGTCAGAAAGCACCCCGTAAACGGGAATAACTGCAACCTTACCGTCGGTCTCCGCGATCTCTTTCGATCGAGCATCAGAAACAGCAGCAGCAAATTCAGACGTCACAAACTTATCACCGGCAGCACGAGCTGCGATAACATCCGCAAGAACTGCCAGTTTTTCGCGCTGAATCGCCCACGGCTCAGCCTCAAAGGCTGACAAAATGTGTTCGAATTTCATAAAGTATCCTTAAGCAGCTCGCGTTTCGGGCGCGTCATCAATCGATGGTCCGCCGTTGTGGCCGATGCCGTGCAAAGGTTGCATTGTCCCGTTGACGATGAGCTGATCGCCGCCCGGTTTGGAGGCTTTGTTTTCGTAACTGCGGGCCTCATCTGGCGTATAAATGCCGGTGTTGACCATCTTCTGCAGGAAGTCAGCGCGCGCTTGGCTATCGCCTCTCAACAGGCCTTCCATGTTGAACTTCACTACAGTCGTTCTGCGCGTCTTTGCGTCCAGCAAATCGCGATAGACTGCCGATTCAATGCTTCTCAGCAACGGAGTTAAGCAGGTCTTGGTGAACTGGAGGATCAGCTGCTCGATACCGCTGCCCCACGTCGTCGTCCCGTTTGACGCATGGCCAATCATGACAGGGGGAACGCCAAAGATGCGGCAGATCTGCTCAACGCTGAACTGGCGCGTTTCGAGCATCTGTGCGTCTTGCGGATTGATCGTGAGCTGCTGGTATTTAAGCCCAGCTTCAAGAACAGCAATCTTGCCGGCCTTCTCAGACCCGGCGAACTGGCCAAGCACTTCACCAAGCTGCTGACGCTGTTCCTTTTTCAGGATTTGGTCAGATGAAAGGACGCCAGCAACCTGCATGCCGTTGGCAAACATCTTGCCAGCCGTCTTTTCACCCGCAAGCGCATTGCCGACAGTGTTCCTGACCACACCTATTGGCGAAAGACCGCGATCACAGCCGGGAATTACCATTCCGCGAACGTGAAACATCTTGTCTTCGCTGATACGTCGGATCGTGCCTGACTTGCCCTTAGACGTTTCAGTCACTTCGTAATAGCGATTGTTCCGATCGTCGCGGCAGACCTTAACGGCGAGCGGATGAAACGGGTTCAAAGCAGTAAGCCTGCCGCCGTTCATCTTCTTTTCGGCGAAAAAGTTGCCGTCAAGACAAAGGCACATCGCAACCATGGCCCAAAAATCGGACGCGGTGTCGTCAAGATTGGGCATATCGTGGAGTAGCTCATACAGAACGTTTTCACGATCGATGGTGACGCCGTCGTCCTTGAACACGTTGCATGGCAGCGTTTTCACAGAATTAGCTACTAGATTGACGCACGCCCATACGGCATCGAGCTCAAGAGCCTTTTCATAAGTGACTGTTTCACCTGACGTCGTTCCAAGGCCGAAGAAGCCGCGCCAGAACTCGCCGTCGGTGAGCTTGATGGGCTTTCCGACCCATCTATCAATGAAGCCCATATTCGCTCCGTCGTGAGTTAGGCGATGACCACCATATTATTGATGAAGTCATCTAGGTTTTCTTCCGGCTCAATCGGGGTGTCCATCGCTGCACCAACAGCCATTGCAAGCGCGACGGCAGCATCAATGCGAACCGATGCTTTCGTTTTGACAAACCATCGGTTTTCTTGCGGGTCGTGATCGAACGTGGCGCCCATGAGTGCTGTCATCAGCACCGGGTTTCGCCTCAAGCGAATGCGCCCGTCGATGATCATGTCTTCTAGCGCCAGCACCGATCCCGGCATCCACAATCCTTGCGGCGCTGGGAGGCCAGCAGCCTTTGCGGATTCAACCTTGGCTGGCTCGGGCTTAGCCCTGACCTTGCCACCCTGTGGATGTGCAACATGATCGACTTCAATGCCGAGCGCGTCGACCTCTTCGCGGAACTTGTCGTATGCGTAGCGGTCATAAGCTATGGCTTTGACTTCGAACTGCTGATCCAACTGCTGAAGTCGTGCTGCAACGAAGTCATATCGGACACGTTTACCCGGCGTGGCGTTAAGACAGCCTTGCTGCACCCATAACTCATATGGTGCTTTGTCGGCCTGCGCTCGAGCTTGCAGCGTTTCCTGTGGCGTCCAAGCCTCAACCCACGCGTCAAAGGTCGGCAGACTGACTGTAGCTCCGTCTTCGCGTTCCATTTCCATGAAACCCGTAGGAACCACGCAGGCAAGAACCGTCATATCCTTACTGCCCGAAAGGTCGACGCCCATGAAAACAGGCTTGTCAGCGTGTTCATCTTCGGGGTCGAAGTCGTCCATGACGCTTTCGACAGTCTCACGCGGCATCCACGCCTTATCGGCATCCGTCCAGCAGCAAAAGTGCAGGCGAAGAATGCCGTTCAGCTTGCCCGGCATCTGTTTGGCCTGAGCAACAACTCCCGCAAGATATTCGTGCGTCAGAATCACGCCGAGAAGTGGATTAGCTTTTTTCCAGCAAGAAGGATCGTTCAGAGGGTCATCGCCCTTATCGAGCGCGCAAACCCATGCAAACGTCGAGTCGTCGATGACTTCACCGACGTAGTTAAACACCTCGTCTGGCGTCTGCGTGCCGGCTGCAACCCGAACTGCGTGCTCGTGCTCTTCCCAGCAAATGCTGTTCTTGTCGCTGCCAGAGTTCGTAATCATCAAAAGCAGTGGCTGGCGACGAAACTTGAAGCCACGCTCAAGCATTTCCATCGTCGATCGGTCTGGATGCTCGTGCACTTCGTCGCAAAGCGCGAAATGGGGTCGCGGACCAGAACCCGACTTTCCCGAATCCTTAGAGATCGGACGGAAGAAAGACTGCGATTTGTGGTGCGCGATATTGAATTCGCGCCCGATACCACCGCTGAATTTCACACGCTGCATCAAAGCAGGTGCAGCTCGCGCCATTTTCACAGCATCCTGGAATAGGATTCCTGCCTGTTCTTTCTTGGCAGCGGCGGCATAAATCTGCGCGCCTGCTTCCTTGTCGGCGATCAATCCGAACAGGCCAACTCCGCCGGCGAATGGAGATTTGCCGTTGCCCTTGCCTTCTTCGATGTAAGCACGACGAAAACGGCGGGAACCGTCCTCACGCTTCCAACCGAACAGAGAACCGAGCTTGAAGGCTTGCGATGCGTGAAGTTTAAAGGGCTTGCCTTCAAACTGGCCTTCTGAGAGTTTCAATCGCTCTTCAAAGAAGCGAAACACTCGATCCGCTTCTTCGTCGTCAAACCAGAGCCCGCGCTCATGTCCTGTCGCCAGATCGTCGAAATGACGCTGGCAAGCGTTCCGAACGTGCGGTCCTGCAATCTCAGTGCCGTCAAGGACAGCTTTTGCGTAAGCGCTCACACGCTCCAGCGCAGGCATATCAGTCAAGCAAATCGTCCTTCTCATCGCCGTCTTCGCCAGTCGCAACTTTCGATGCATCCGCAGGCGTTGCACCCATCTGGCCAAGCATCTGACGCAGCAAGTTCATCGCCTGCACGCCGACTTCCTGCCCAGCCATGATGCGGCCTTGAATATTGGCTGCCATTCCGACCAGCGTGCGGTGCGACTGGTTCAGCCATGGCAGCTCTTTTTCAAACAGCTTCCATGCAGCCTTGGCTTTTAGCTCCGCAGTATCCTTCAACCATGCGGGAGGATTGCCGAGCGGGCCGTCAGCCTTGACATCGATGCGGTTTTTGAAGCGACCTGCGTGAACTTTATCTCGCCCCTCGACTTTAGCTTTGCCGAGGGGATTTCTCGGCTTTGCCATGGCATGAAATCCTATAAGGGGTCATATTCTGAATTGGAGATGCGTGCGCGATGGACCCTCGCCGTTCCGGCGCTTTCGACCTTCGTCGACTTTTTGATGCCCCCCGGAGCGTGACATTTTTGCAACGTTTCGAAAAAGTGACATAAATGTCACACTTTCGATGAGGGGCAGCATGAAAAATTCAGTTTTTTTGGACCTACAGACGGGGTTTCTCCTCATAAAAAAAATACTCGTACGGGGGTCAAACCGGCCACCCGTCGGCCCCGAAGGTCACGATGTCCTGACCTCGCTCCAAGCGCTGCTTGGTTCGGTCGTGGCACGTCTTGCAAAGTGACTGGAGGTTGCCAGCATCCCAGAAAAGGAACTCGTCGCCCTTATGAGCGATGACGTGATCACACACCGTCGCTGGTTCAACGTCGCCAACCTGCAAGCAGAACATGCACAGCGGTTGGTCGGTCAGTTGTCGCTCACGCAGTCGCTGCCATCGGGCTGTTTTATAGAGGCGGAGCCATGTGCGTTGTGTCATGGTCTGGCCTTCACTTAGTAACCAGCTTATGTGCACGTAAGACAGAAGTGTTGCTGGTCTTGTTTGGTTGATCTGCAACCGCAATGGCGATTTCGCGGGCCGGGCCCTGGAACAGATCAATTGGTTGCGGCAGGTCGGATTCGAACCGACGGTCTTCTGGGTATGAACCAGACGAGATGACCACTTCTCCACTCCGCATTGAATTGGTCAGGGAACCGACAACGGAAATAGACGTTCCTTTCACAGGAGGAACGATCATGTCAGTTAGATTTCAAATCGCAGCTCTGCTCAGTATCGTTGTGAATGCCGTTGTATTCGGCGTCGGCGCCATCACCGTTCTATCGGTTCCCGCACTCGTTGATAACGCAGCGATGCTGCTTCCGATTGCTGTGGCCATCAGCTTAATTGCCAGCCCACCTATCGCATGGTGGCTCGCACCACGTTTACGTAATCGCTACTGGCAACAGCGCAAGCTCGCGAATTGATCGGCGGGGAGGCACTGGCTTTATCATTGCCAACCTCAACCCGCCGCATCCCGTCTGCCGGAGGAGAAACGGCGCCGGGGATTCGAAAAGAGTGGCAAGCGCAATGCAGGCGTGCACTGCCTATGTCTGCGAGCCAATGACTGCAGGGGGTTGCGCTTGCTTTTCAGATTGACGACTAAATACCGTCGTCGGGTAGTTACGCCCGGTTCATCACTGACCGAGCGTCTGTCGCTGGCAACAGCCTGTGCGCACAGAACGTGGAATGAGTTGGAAGATTGCCTTCCCACTATTACCAACGTTCTGGCTGATCAGTGCATGCATCAGGCGGCAAGGTCTCGGCGTTTCAGTTCCCCGATGATGGCTCGCAGGGTTACAAGCGCAGTATGAACCAGCGCCCTGCCCGCACCTTGTGCTCCTGTCCGGTTCGAAATGCCTACTGTCTCTCCGACCTCTGCCAGGGTCTTTGCATCGATGCATGCCATCTCAAATGGCTCACAAAGATAGCCAAGGGATATTTGAAGGCTCGCTAACTGGCGTTTTGCGTCAATCATCTCATTGACAGGCGCATCGCCCTTCCATGGCTTCGGCACGTTGGTGTATCCGCTTTCGGATTTCTCAGACGACAACTGGGTCTCTGAATCAGTGATGCTTTTCTTGCGAGACGGGATATCAATGCTGGCTGCGGTGGATTGCCTGACATGCTTGTAGGCGATGCTTCCATTCGGACGAACATGGATATGGCGATCCAGAGCCATTCCTTCACCCAGTGTCACAGTCGACCCACCCAGCAGTGCATTGCTTTTCGCCGCGGTGTGAATACGGCGGTAGAACATCGCGTACTTCAAAAGATCGGTGTTGCCCTCTTTGATCAGTGCTGTAGCCAGCGGCCAAGCGATGTTGTCATTTGCAGCACGACCATCCCAATCGCTTCCCATACCTTGTCGCTTATTGATACGGCGGCGCAACTTTGCCAAAGCCTTTACTTCGCGCGCACGTTCAAGCCGCATAAGCTCTCTGGCTGCATTCCTTTGTTCTGGTGTGCGTTCAGGCGTGTGCGTTCCATGAATGGCGCTAGTTGCGATACGTGGCTTCAGATTAAGCTGCGTCATTGATGTTCTCCCCGTGTGTTTTTGGTTGGTTATCATTCGAAGCTTCCAGCAACCAGCCTTTAACCAGCCTCACTGCCTGCTCTGCTGCATCGTCTTCAGTGACTGCCCTGACGACCACAACGGGGAAGCCAAGAGCATCAAGTAACGGATGGCGGGTTATCTGGCTTGGTTCGAGCTTGGCCTTGCCGACCTTGTTTTCAATCTGGCGAAGCACGCCACCGTAGAGATAGATCCGGACGTCTGCTTCTCCCGGCGTCAATCCTGCCGCTAATGCTTCTGCCCTTGCCTTGGGGCCGCGCTTGGCTGCATTTTGATCTCCGGCCAGTGTGAACGTTCCCGGTCGAACGTGGCGCGCTGTGTGAACGTATTCTGGCAGTTTACGCAGGCTGCGAACTTGTGCAGCTTGCAGTTCCCATTCCAGAGGCAGGGCTGCTTTTGTCGTTACCTTGCCATCGCGTGTCGTGATGATTGTTCGGACGCCATTGATGCGGACGGTTTGCGTCGTGGCTTTTGTTGTTGATCTTGTGATGGGCGCTGATTTGGAATTAGGCGTGTTTGAACTGATCTTGCTGGATGACGCGCCTTTCAGCGCACGTCTTCGTGTCATGGTCTCTCCTCGTGTTCATTGTGCGTCAGCTTGGTGGGCTGACAATTCACATCATGGCGGGAGTTAAAGGTCGGTCAAGCGTCAACCGGCATAATTTAAACCAACCTCAATTCAGGTTGTATTTTTCAATCAGGAAAATTTCTAAAAAGTGCGTAGTTCTCAAACGCATAGAACTACGCGCTGCGCGCTTTGTGCGTAAGTTTCTATATAAGAACTCTTACGCACTAAAAGCAGCGTGCTTTTGCGCAAGTCTTTTTAGGTTTTTTGAGACTTACGCAGTATGACTTACGCGTTACCTATGGTTGTATTTTGATTGTGACAGTGGGTTGCATAAATTTCCTTTTGCGCAACAAAAAAACCGCTCAGATTGCTCCGAGCGGTTCAGTTTTATGTGAGGTAGAATCTTAGAACTTGTAAGCTACGCCGAGACGAATTTCGTTGGTCTTAAACTTCTCGCGGACAGAACCCGCACCCAAGTCAAAGTCATAGTCTTTGTGACCATAATCGGTGTAGCGATATTCAAGGCGAACAATTACATTGTCGGTTGCGGCGTAATCAACGCCCGCTCCAGCTGTCCAACCGGTATGGGTTTTGCTCTGCGATGCGCTGACCTCGTTTATACCGTCAGAGACTGAAAGCGTATTTTTCACGCTACCGAATGCAACACCACCAGCGACGTAGGGCATGAAACGATCCATGGCCAAACCTGCGCGAGCACGCACGGCACCCGACCAACGAAGTTTGCTTTCGATGCTATCTGTTAGACCGTCTGGAGCCAGAACAGAATAGCTATCCTTCAGATTGTTGTAAGTCACATCACCGTCAACGCCCAAGACAAAGTTATTGCCCATGTCGAAATTGTAACCAGCGTAAAGTCCGCCGAGGAAGCCGTCTGGCTTGAGGTTCGCAATGAAATCATCGCTGAAACGCGACTTACCCCAGCCATAACCGACCTGGCCACCGAGATATCCACCTGTCCAAGAGAAGACTGGAGTTTCAACGACAACGGCAACTGGCTCTTCATAAACAACAGCATCAGCGGCTTTCGCGCCAGAAATCCCAACGAAAACAACAGTTGAAGCGAGCAAGACTGTCTTTAAATTCATATCCCATCTCCCAGATTTTCTGAACATTAAAGCTAATTATATTATTTAAGGTAGTGCTAACATACCGAATGTCTGTAGTAAAATTGCAACATCAACCCCAAAATGACCACATAATTTTTACCGCCTTCATTCTTTTCATGAATATCAGACGTGCAGTCGCTCCATGCTATCTTTTGGATTGCTGCACCCAAAGTATTTTGGAGGGATCAACGTTCAGATCGCGTGCGACCGCAAGTGCCCTATTTTTCAGGCTCGTCGAAAGTTTAGGTTGACGGGAAAGAACCCAGAAATACTTGTTAGGGTTTGGCCCAACAACGATCGCCCATTGATAATCGTCGTCAAGTGCAACAACATTGTAGCCGCCGTAGAACGGCCCAAAGAAGGATACCTTGAGGGCACCGACGCTTGGTCCTTCGACAAACTTAGCTTTTCCCACGGCATCGCGATATTTGCCCTTTGCAGGGTCAAAGCCACCGTTGACGACTTTGATCGAACCATCCTTATTTAATGAATAGTTCGCTGTCGTCTGTGTCATGCCGCGTTCGAAGCGGTTCTCAATTCTGCCCAGCTCATACCATTTACCGAGATAGCGATCGGCATCAAAATTGCGAACCGGAACCACGCCCGCTTGCCTTGCCGTGGTCTTGTTATAGCTTGCGCAACCAACCAGTGCAGCGAGCGATAGAAGAGCAAGAACCTTATATTTCATCACGACACCTATATGTTGACTTGCAAAGGAAGTAGTGTCGCATCACAGGCTTTCAATGCGCCGCCATAATTTACATGGCGCAACAAAAAAGCGCCCCTAGGGCGCTCTCTTCACATCGCCCTCACAAATGTCGTGGCCCTGCGCTGAACAGGGTCGCGGTCTTCGACCTTCATTAAGAAGCCCTCCACGAAAAGCGCCTTGGTGATCATCCCGACACGCTTCTTGTCGGTCTCTTCATCGACGTCCAGCTGCAACGCATACGCAACGGCACGCCCTACCCAATCCTTTGCCTGTGGCGCCGGCTTATACATACCGCCGTTCACAACACCACGAATTGCGTCGCGTTCGTCCTCGGACAATGTCTCAGCCACTTCCTCGCTCGTTGGCCATGCCCATGACGTCACGACCGGCGCATGATCTTGAGGCTTGGTCAGGCCTTGCCCGTTCCCCAGCGCGACACTTTCCAGCTTGCGCCAGTCAGCCTTGTGCGACAGCGCCGACAAGTTCGATTTGCCATAGACCACGCTGAAATATGAAAACCGCGCTTCGTGTGTAAGGCCAGCCTCACTGGCTTGCGCTTCCGACATGCGGTTAAGAACGCGCACCGAGCGGGCCGCACCGATAAGCGAAACTGCACCGCGAGCATCTTCAACGGTTGCTTCACGGTCGCTCACCTTGCGCAGATGATGCACAATGTCGATTGAGCAATTCGTGCGGTCAGCAACCTGCGCCCAAAGCTTGGCGACCTTGTCGATTGCGCCGTTGTCGTTTTCATTGACCTGGTGCGTCGACACGAACGGGTCAACAATCATCACGTCAATGCCAAGCTCCGAGATCGTTTCAACTACGGCTTCAACGACCGGCTCTTGAATGCGCACGCCTTTCTTGTCGTCGATCGCAATGACCAATTCCTGTTCTCGGCCGGTGTCCAGAAACAGATGGCCATCGATATCCGCAGGCTTCAGATTGAAATGAATACAGGCTGCCATGATGCGGCGCTCAAGCTCGTCGCGCGGATCTTCGGCATTGAACAACCAGACCTTCAGACGCTTCGGTGGTTTCGTTCCATTGAGCGCTTTACCCGATGCCATTGCCAATGCTTCGACGATGCTGTTCGCAGTTTTGCCAAGACCACCCGGCGCGACCGTCACCGAAACATATTTGCGAATGAAGTGCTTACCGAACGCAAACTCGCGCCGTGGCAGGGTCGACGGGTCTTTCCAAACAAATGGCGTGGCGATGATTGCGCGTTTGTTTTCAGTAGCTTGTTTCGGTTCGCTGATAGATGAATCAAAGTCCGCAACTGGCTCTGCAACGACGTCAGTGCGCGCCTCAGCTTTTGCCAAGCCATTGGCAATCATGCGGCTGATATCGACCAGACGTGTGTTGTCGTTGTCATTCTGCGGCACGCTGCGTGGGCTGCGGGCACCAGCAGCAAGGCCGTTGTCGATGGTCTTGACGCAGCGCGGCCAATCTCGACCCCAGCCTCGCGCCACGTCTTGCAGCAGAGCGCGCGCTTCGGATTCAGCCAGAGCACCTGCCCCGACAAAAGTGCCCAAACGAAACGCAGCGTCGTTCAGCCGGTTGTTGCGGTTGCCCATCGGTTCAAGCGCAAGATCGTCCAGCTCGGATTGAACTGCACGCTCGACATAACGGTCGTTGATCTTGCCACTCACAGATGGCGCTGCTGTGTATGTGCTCTCATATGAGCGCGGCAGCACCAGCTCAAGCAACCAGTCTGGCGCGTCGACCGGCTCTTGCTCCGATACCCAGCGATAAGGTAGGCCGACCTCCGGCACGCTCCCGGCCGCAATGACATAACCGCCGTCACCACGTACATCGACGCCAGCACCAAGCGCGCCACGGTTGCGAACACCCTGACGATGACGAAAGAAATAGTGACGGCCGCCGCTCGTGGTTTCTGCGGTCAGCGTTGAAGGCAGCGGGCCGTGTGCGGCCTCCAGCGCTGCAAGTGTTTCGTCACCGCCGTGTTTCGGATCGATATCAAGAACCCATGCGCCAATAGGTGCACCTGACGGCACGCCGATCATAGCGGATGGATTGCGGCGCCAGTATTCGCGAACGATGCGCTCATTCAGCGTCGCACCGCGGAACCCGTTTGATGTCAGAGGCGTTTTAGTAGCGAGGATTTCAATGCACCCGTCGTGATCGACATATTCGTCATCGCGGTGGCGGCAGGGAAATACTGGCCAGTTTTGCGCCTGATACGACAGCGCAACGTCGAGCATTGGGTCGGTATCTGCAATTGCAGGCTGCGTCTGTAAATGGTGCATGTGAACTCCTGAAGGAGGAAACTATGGCTGATAATGGTTATGCAGCACGACACGAGGCCGACGGCAGCTGGTCAGTGATCGATGTGTTCAAGGGAGAGCCCATCACCTTCAAAGGCCATCTTCAGACAAACCTGTCCGAAGAAGAGGCCAATGAAGCGATTGTTCAACTCTGTCGAAAATACATGGAACGGCATCACGAAGGCGGAGACGGTCGACTGCCTTAAGCGGCGTTGGATCTTCTGAAACGCGCAGAATTGTGATATTCTGCATGAATAATCCTTGGAGCGCTGCCATGGCTGAAACTCGCTATGATATGAAGCAGATGCCAGACGGAACGTGGGCAGTGATTGATATCTTCACCGGCCTCGCAGTAAAGGTAAACGAGACATACATCACCGACCTTGATATTCAGGAGGCCGATGACATGGTCGATTTGCTGAACAGCCTCTATGCCGATAGACGCAAAGGGCCGTTGCAGTGATTGTCGTTGGCGCCCACTAGCTCGGTTTCGAGATACGCTTCGATGAAGGCTTGCGCGGCTGGCGCAACGATTGCATTGCCGTAACCGCGCAATCGTCCCACTCGGGCGGCAGACCCATGAGCCAGCGGGAATGTGCCGGGTTCAACTGGCCGCCACTTTCCATCCCGGCAGAAGAGCCAGTCAGCATCTGACCAGAGGCCGTTAGTCGGGCTGGGCCCGCCATTGCTGCCATTTGAGGTAAGCTGCTGCCCGTCATGTTGGCCGTTATACCCGTTCCCGCTCGCGATCCGTCCGATGCTGAGGCTGTTGTCCAGCCTGCCAATGGTACTGTGTCTTCCAGTCTCCCCTTCGGACCACTCGGCCTGTCCGCGTTCCCATAACCGTCTGGATTGCCCCCGCAGCGAGGCGTCGGCCAACCTGTCAGCCACACCACCCGCCCCAGAAGTGCGTTCAAGGGTACGTTTACATCCGGGTTGCTGCCGTCCTTGTGATCCCGCGTTGTCGGCGTGGGCCACCCAATAGAGGCGCTGTCTGATGTGCGGCGCCCCGAAGCCCGCAGCGCAGGTATCGACCGCCCCGCTGGCGTAGCCCGATCCTTCCAGGTCAGCTTGTACAAGGTCGAGCCAGCCAAGTCCGTCCTTGCTCGCAACCTGCTCGCCAAAGACGACTGCAGGTCGGCAGTTTTGAATAAGCCAGTGGAAGTGCGGCCATAAGTGCCGCTCGTCAGCAAACCCATCTCCTTTGCCTGCCGCGCTGAAAGGTTGGCAGGGACAAGAACCTGTCCAGACAGGACGGTCGTCGGGCCATCCGGCTCGACGCAAAGCGTAGGACCAGACGCCGATCCCGGCAAAGAAGTGGCATTGTGTGTATCCGACGAGGTCGGCAGGTCGAATATCGACAATTGAACGCTCATCAACATCTCCCGGAGCTATGTGCCCCGCTTTGATTAGCTCGCGCAGCCAAGCGGCAGCTTTCGGATCAAATTCATTGTAGTAGGCGGTCAAAACGGCGCCTCCTTCAAAGCTTCCCTTACGCCACGTGCGCACCCTTCCCATGCCGCACGCACCAATAAAGTCGCCTCAAGCTCATCACATTCTCCGAGATCTGTTTTTCCGATTGAGCGAAGATACTCTCCGACGGTTGCTACTCCAGCTTCAAGCGCCTTGACTTCGTACAGTGAAACTCTGTCCAATTTCTTCAAATCTCCCACAGCATCAATGCATTTGCGGCACATGAACCCGGGGTCAGCACTTCCACTTCTGTCATTTTGATCTGACCGCCCCAGCCCTATGGCTAACATTCCACAGCACTTACATACTGTCGGTGATCCATTCTCATCTTGAGTGGGCCTGAAAGGCAGAACACTTCCTTGTATCTGCATGGCCTATGCCGCCAGTTCAGCAGGGAAATTAAGGTAGCAATTGCCCATACCCCAAGCACCAATTGCCGCCGCATCGTAAGCCCGAGCCGCGTCTTCTATTTTTGCATAGTAGCCTATCGTCTGCCTGACGCCGTTAACAGTAATCCTTGCGACCCACGTTGTCCTATTGGCTGAAACGCCTTTTAGGCCAGATGTACTGTCGTTTCGAGGTGGGCATAAATGCAGCGCATCTGAGACATTAACAATATGTGCCGCAGGCTTAGGTTTGCCTCTAGAGATTGCCGAAAGCTTAATGCGATGATCTTCAGTTAGCGGCCGCCCCCGTAAAGATTCTGATATTTTCTTTCTGGTATCCTCGCTTAGACTTGCCCCAAGCCTCGTCTTTTGCCCTAACTTAGATTTTGATATTCTTGCTCGCGTTTCGACACTGCGCACCAATCCGAGCGCATACTTATTTCCACGGTTGGCAGCGCCAATTTTCGCCCGCACTACCTTTGAAAGACCAGAGGAACCATCTCCACCATCTGTGAGATTGACTAATGTGCCTGAGCCGATATCGCGACGGCCATACCTTTCAATAAGCACCATTTCATAGGCGTGCGCTTCAGCTTCGTGGATAAACCAGTCAACAATTTCGACAGCACAACCACCTCGCGCGTACACTTCTTTAAACGCCACCGACCTCTTGTATGTATGCCATGCGCGTTTGCCTTTTCCCTTGCCGACATAGAATGGAACACCGCCCGCGTCTCTCCATAGGTATGTGTAATACTCCATGTTAAGCCACCCTCCCCAGCAAATCTTGGTTATCATTGGCCGCCACATACTTCTCAGACTCATTGCCCCATGAAGACCAGCCGGGCCACGCCTGACGAGCGAAGAGCTCGAGATAAGGACCGTCGACTAGCTTCACGATGCGTCCGTACTGTTCGTCTGGCTTGCGGGAATGCTCGCGGCGTGGAGCCTTGATAAGTGAGCGCACGCCTTTGGATTGACGGCGAGGCTTGCCGCGCTTGAACAAATGACAGATCTCAACTTCCTGCCGTGTCCAATAACCCATGCCCATGCGGCCTTTGTCCCAGACAAAAGCAACGCTGACAGGTTTAAATCCCCACGCGGCAGCCACATCGATTGCAGCGGCCTGCAGGTGCGAAACCGTCCACATGAACAACAGACAGTCGCGAGCGCATACCTGTTCGACAGGCAGCGCTTTGATATCGTCTAGCGACATCACCCCGTAAGGCTGGCGGCCTCTTGCCGGTGCAACGTCTTTTTTTCCGTACGTTCTGAAAGACCATGGCGGGTCCGCAAGGACGCAGCCGAAAGGACCGCTAGGTAGCGGTGCATGCATTCATTCTCTCCTCGTGTGTGGTAACCCGCCAGTTGGTGGCTGGCGGGGTGTTGATCGTTGTAGGAATTTCTGCCAATCAAGTTTTCTAAGGGTGGTGGCAGATGAAATTGTTGGGTTGGGCGCTTGTCGCGCTGTTCGCGGTTTGGTTGACAGCTTTTGTCGGTATCAAAATTTATGATTTGGGTTGCGCTGCAGATCCATATGCATGCGTCACAGAGACCTTAATTTGGCTGCGCAAGTTAGTTCTTCTCGAGTGGGCGTCGAAGTGGCAGACTCTCATTGCCGGAATATGTGCGCTATTCGCTGGTGCCTTTGTAATGTTTGCAGCCAACAGGACTGCACACATTGCGCGTGTTAACGACCAAGAGGCACGAAAGCGCCAATCAACTATCGCATGTAGCCTGATATCTGATGAGTTCAGAGATGCAGCTTATCAGATAGCTCACTATGCTCCCGACCGGACCCGTGACTATTTTCCCTCAACTTCGGCGTATCTTCCCTCACTTTCTCTCATAAACCCAATGCTGTCCTCAATCATCAGCGCAACCAAACGTGATGCGCTACTGCACATAGAGGACAGCTTGGCAAAATTGCTGTACGGCGGTGTTTCTCCGATTGCTCAACATCAGGAGGCGGCAAAATGTTACGTAATCTGGAGGATATTGTTCCACATCTCTGAGAATATGGAGGATGACGGCACATACGATTTATTCAACGAGGGAAGCATACCAGCCAAGGAACTAAAAACCATGTTAAGCGGCCTCGCCGTGTCGCCCCGATCGCTTACAGGTCTCAGTGGTTTTTTTGACTGGTCTAAGTAGCCATCACCGCGCCACCCTCTCCTCCCGTACCGTAAACCCCGGCACCTGACGCACGCCGGCGCGCACGGTTTCCTCGGCCATTGCCTGCACAACAGCTTTGAAACGCTCAGGAGCACGGCCATACGCCCAATCAAGCGCAGCGCCCTCGTCAACCAGTTCGCAATGCCAGACTGAGCGCAGTCCTGTGCCGTTTGTCGCTGCCTTGTCTTCGCGCTTAGCCCACCTGTCAGCTTGTTTCGCTTCCTTGACCAGTTCCTCGGCCTGCTCGCGCGCTTCAAGATTGCCAGCGCTCGCCTGCATGGCTTCCTGCGCTTCGCGGATTACGCGGTCGGCTTCCTCACGCGCTGCCTTGGCAGCCGCTTCCTTTTCGGCGGCAACCTTATTGCGCCATGGAGTCAGAAGACCTTGCAGCACTTCCTTGCCAAGCACGACCTTGCCCTTGCCTGAAGTCTTTGTATTGCCAATCAGCTTGTTGTAGCGCGTCTGGATCTCAGCTTTGGCGTCGTCGTGCGGTTTTGCTTCGTCCTTGCGAACCTCATCGGCACGCTTTCCTGCATCATGCAACTTATCGTGGAGCTCGGTCACAGCATCGGCAAGCGCCTGATTGTCGATGGCTTCGCCGTCCGCAAACAGTTTAGCTTCTCCGTACAGGTCTTCGATTTCCTGCTTGATCTCTTCATATGCAGAGGTCGGCGGGTTGTTGTGTCCTGCCTGCGCTGTCGTTCTCGCATTATACGGATTGTATGTTTCTGTGTCAGGATTATTCATTTGTGCTCCTCGTGTGGTTGGCTGGTGAGGCCGGGTAATGCTTATTGTGGTGGGGTCGTCAGTCGGCGCAACAGATAATTTGCAACAAATTTACGACACTCCAAATTGCCGCAAGTACATTTATAATCATACCAAATCTATGGGATTATGTACTTATCGGTACTTGTTGCTTTACTAAACCAATACTGCTAAACGGTCCTCGTCCTGGGAGGATAAGACCGCCTGCGCGCGCTTCGGCGCTGCCGGGCGGTTTTCCATTTTTAGGGCCATGCAAACTTTGCATAACTGATGTGCGACATTGCCCATTGTAATCATCATACCAGTTACCTATTTTGGGGATGTTCAGTCTCACTCCTCCTCCCAGAGGTTGAACTCGAAGCGCGGCACTCCTCCTCCCAGTCGCGCTTTCCAGATCAGCCCGTTGCACACTCCTCCTCCCAGTGCAGCGGGCGTTCTTGTTTTTGGGGTTAGAACGGTATTTCGTCGTCAATCTCTGCCATCCAGTCTGGAATATTGTCATTCGCTGGCTCCGGAGCGTTGTCGTTATCGGCTATGGTCCCAGCCCGCACGTCTTTCACATTCCAATATTTGCCGTTCGGCACGACGCTGATTTCGTCGGTTGTTAGCAACTCGCGCTGGCGTTCCAGCCATTCCATTACCGTTTTAGGGAAAGGCCGCTGACCACCGTGCTGCGTCCACCATCGATGCGCCTTGGTCTGTGCAAACCCGCTGTGTTGCGGGCAGAGCCATTCATTGATCTGCGTATAGCCTGCGATGTAGCTGCACTTGACCGAAGGTGGCTTATCGCCCTTACCTTCATGGAAGTGAAACGTTCGACCCGTCACCTTGCGCCATTCTGCTTCGGCGGTGCTGACAATCGGAACGTCGGCAGCCTGGCGGGTCAGCTTCTCATCTTCATTCGGCGGAAAGTCATAGCCACAGCATGGACACTTCATCAGCGAGATGTGCACCTTCTCACCGCAGCCAATCGCGCCGTTTTCATCGGGCACTGTCGGGCAGATCTTGATTGGCGGTTCTCCGTTGCCAGCGCTTGGCGCTTTTGGCTCGACCATGTCGACAGGGCCGTGCCGATCGACGAGTTTCGCGAAGTCGAGAACCAGACAATTACGTTTGGGGCCTGCCACGATAGCTGACAAACGCTCATCAACCGTATCTAGTGGCGCACCTGCTTTATAAAGCGGACGCGTGCCACGTCCCGCCATTTGGACGTACAAACTCAAGGACAGTGTCGGGCGCATAAATGCAATTAAATCAACGCCCTTATGATTGAATCCTGTCGTAAGAACTGAATTGTTCGTCACACACTGGATGCGGTATGCTTTGAAGTCCTCAAGGATGCGGCGGCGTTCTTCCTTCGGCGTATCGCCCGTTACAGCCTCGCACGTAATGCCGCGCGATCTGAACACGTCGCGCACGTCCAGCGCAGCCTTTACGCCGGCACAGAAACAAAGCCAGGAACGACGATCGTTACCCTTTGCGATGATCTCTGAAACCACCGCGTCATTCAGATCAGTTCGGTTAATCGCCTCTTCCAGCGCGCGCTGCTTGTAATCTCCGCCAAGCCTTCCCACGCCTTTAACATCATACTCTGTCGCCGTCGGCTTGCTTGTGAGCGGCGCAAGGAAGCCGTCGCGGATGCCATCAGCAACGCCGTAGGTGTAGACGATCTGGTCAAACAGGCGATCTGCGCCCTCATCCAAGCGCCCGCTATCCAGCCGATAAGGCGTGGCAGTCAGGCCAAGAATTTTCATGTCCGGATTGATCTCGAGCAACGCATCAATGAACTTGCGATACATCGTGTTGCCGTTGATCGGGATGAGGTGACACTCGTCGACCATAAGGACGTCGACGTGTCCGATTTGCTGAGCCTTATTGTGAACCGTCTGAATGCCTGCAAACACGATCTGACTGCGAGCGTCACGACGACCCAAACCAGCTGAATAGATACCTGCAGGCGCGAACGGCCAGACGCCTAGCAATTCCAGATAATTCTGTTCGATAAGTTCCGCGACGTGCGTAACGACCATCACGCGCATATCAGGCCAGCCTTCAACGAGGCGCTGGATCAATGACGCCATAACCAACGACTTGCCGCAGCCGGTCGCAAGATCAACAAGCGGATTGCCTGCCTCCTCTTGCCAATAGTCGAATACGGCGTCTATTGCTTCTGACTGGTAGTTTCGTAGTTGGAGCACGCTTTGAGCCTCTATATGCAAACGAGTGAATGGATCGCGCTAGTATCTGCCTCGGGGGCGATTGCCGCGGCAGGTTTTGCGTGGTGGGCGGCAAGCCAAGCCAAGAGGCAGGCGGATGCTGTTCTAGGTGATGTTCCTCCGTTGTTTGGTGCATACCAGCTACCCGACAATGGAAAAGACTATCGAAATCGATTTTCTGTTGAGATTGTCAATCATAACCGCCTCCCACTTTTTCTGTATTCTTTGCGTCTGGAATATCCGTCTGAAGCTGTTGTCTACCGCGAAAGTAAAAACACGAGAGATTTACTACACGCCCTTTACGACACTATCGTCACTAACAAAAAGATCTACTCTTTCGATGTGCCACTACGCCTTTCTGGCCGCTTCAGTTCAGAATTGCCGGCAATCTCAACATCCATTTTCAATGTGGGTTATGCACAAGGGGAAGACCCTTTTGGCTTTCCAATTGGCATCACTTTTAAATACAAATTGGACGGTGAGAAGCATTTGAGAACTGCGTACGCTTCCACGCAATTCGACCCAATCGACCCTCACTAATCCCCCGCCTTCCTTTCCTCGCCATCCACCCAAACCTCACCGCTCTTCATCCTGTAAGTGATCGTTTCGGCGTCCTCGTCGACGTCGATCTGTTCACCATTCACCATGCCCGGCAAATACAAATGCGCCGGACAGCCATCGCGCTGTTCATCGATCGACAAAGGCTTTGCCCATCGAGCGCATGAGATATGACAATCGCCACCGTTTTCAGGTTGAGCATGAAGGCAAGTTCGGCAGTTCACTCGCGGCTGTGCGTCGTGATGACAGACGGCTTTGTGCTTGCAGAACATGCATCCAAAGAACTGCGGGTTCTCGCTAATTCTACTCGGTGGCATGTCCGAAAACACGATGCGTTCGCAGCGCGCGACCAGTCGCAGGCAGAATTCCAGATCGTATTCGATGCGCTCTGAATAAAGGCTGTCGCTGTCCTTACACGACACGAGGTAAAGGCACCGACTTAAACCGAAGGCATGCATTCCAAGCTGGCACTGCGCATAGTGTAACGGCTTTACTTTCTGGCAGCCGTCCTTAACAATCAGCGCGAAGCCCTTGGCATTGCTCGATTTAAACTCAAGCAGGTGTTCAGTCTTAGACGCCTCCGGCACATTCATTGCTTTGCCGTCGCACTTTCCACGCACAAAGCCCGACACCAGCCGGATCTTGTCTTGCTGCCCGTAAACGTCGACGCCGATGCGCTCGAGATCAGCGACGAGCCGGTCTTCCTCAATGTTACCCGTTTCAAACAAGCGAAGCTGTCGGCCGCTATGGACTTCGTGGGCGGAAGCCCACCTGAAGCCATACCAAAGCGACCTGTCGCATTCCGTGCCGGCCTCGCCCACGCTGATGCCCCACGTGTCCCAGGATTTCGCCCGGGCCTCGTAAGCAGCATAAATCGCGGAAATAGTGCTTGCTGTTGGTTTTGGGATTGGCGCCATTACGACGGCTTCTCAACAGCGCGGTATTCGCACTCATAGGGCCTGGCTTCCAGAATTATACCGACAGAAACATACTGAGCTCTACGCTCAACCGTTTCAAGCCATCGGCAATCCGATCTACCAACGCGCACAGGATGCCAAGCAAACCATTTATGCCACACGCACCATTTCTTGCGTTTCTCTTCCCGAAGTTCTTCTGGTGTTAGCCCGCAATTAAACTTCATCTCACCACCTACACGCGCATCGGCATAATTACGCACCTGTACCCCGGCCTGCTCGCCGACGTGATCAGCGCAGGCGAACCGGAGTCCGCCATCGACATTGTGATTTCATCCGCACCAAACGCCGCCATAAGGTCCGTGACATACTGACCATTGAAACCGATCGTCAGCGGCTTGCTGCTGAAGTTGACTTCCATTTCCTCGGTCGCGTCGCCGCGATCTGGATTAGCTACGGTCAGCGTCAGAGCATCCGACGCGAATGAGAAGCGCACAGCGCGCCCACGCTCGCTGGCGATAACTGATGTTCGTCCGACAGCTTCGCGCAGTGCTTTAGCCGTAAGCGTAGCGACACGCTCCGAGGGCTTTGGAATAACGCGCTCGTAATCCGGATATGTGCCGTCGACTAGCTTCGACACGATGACGGTCGAACCGCTCTCGACCATTAACTTGTTTGACGACAGCGAAACCGACACAAGTCCGGCCGGCAGCAATGACAGCAGCTTGTTCGGCAGAATAACGGGCGTAAACGTGGCTTCCTGCTCAATGCGTGTCGACGCAAGGCGATGCCCATCTGTCGCCGTGGCAACGATATGGCCGTCCTTTGCTTCCAAATAGACACCGCAGAGATAATAGCGGGTTTCTTCTGCGCTAACAGCGAACTGCACTTCCTGCACGAGCGAAGCGAGATCGATTTCGATCGTGGTGTCGAAGCTTCCGTAATTGAAGGACGGGAAGTCAGCAGCTGGCAGCGTATCCAGCTTGAAACGGCTCTTGCCGGATTTAACGACCAGATGATTGCCGTCGGCTTCCAAGTTAACGTCGCCGGTTGCCTTCTTGGCAATATCCAGAAGCAGCTTGCCTGCAACCGTAACAGTGCCGTCCTGACTGTCCAGAACCGGCAAGCCGGTGCTGATTTCCAGATCAAGATTGGTGCCAGTGATGCTCAACTGTCCTTTGTCCACGGACAAAAGCACGTTGCCAAGAATGGGAATTGTCGTTCTGGCCTCTACAGCCTTTGTCACTGTCGACAAGGCGTGCGCAAGCTGCGCTCGGTCAAGCGTTACCCGCATGGGTTTCTCCTCGTGTTGTTGGTGTTAGGCGCGGCTGGTGACCGCGCCGTGGTTGGTTTAGGCTGCTAAGGGCCAGCCCTCTTCGTCAAGATCAGGCGGAACAAATTCGATGCCATTGAGATCGGCAAGGTGTTCCAGCAGCGCTACTGCATTGCCCGGCGTGTTATCGTTGGCCGGTTGCACCCATGGTTCACTTTCCGCATCGTCCACAGTCAGCGCCTCGATAGCCGCCTCAATGGTGAAGGGTTTGTCCTCGTTACCAAGCACAACCTTGTCACCGTAAGCGCCGCCGATCTGGTCTTTGAGGTCTTCCCAAGTTTCGATTTTCACGCCGCGAACGGCCAAGGCAACTTTCATGATGTCGCCTTTCCCAATGGTGTAGCCGCGCTGTTGGTATTTCAGGACGCGGGTAGCTGATGCGAGTGGATGGCGTGTGCCAGCATTGAACTTCAGAAAGCGCTGGCTATTGTGCTTCAGAAAGTCAGGATGAAAGGCAAACCCAGATTCTGCACTGTTGGCGCCAGCGTCCAGATCCACCGCGCCCATGCAAACTGTAAAATCAAAGGCGTCAAAAATAGACTGTGCACTTGGGAAGAAGTCAAAATACATCAGCTGGGCAATATTGTTGCTCCGGTCAGTAAAGGTCACGGCGCGCTTACTGGCAGCCACGCACCATAGGCCTTCCTCATATGCGTCATAAACAGCTCGCTCGAATGCGCGGCGAGATTTGAAATACAAATCAACGTCATTGATTTCAGTTCCGGTAAATACGCTTGTGACTGCGCCGCCCGCAACAAACGCACCGTCAAAGCGTACTGGAAGCGCACCATCGATCTGTCTGCGCTCGGATTCGTAAGCCATACAAAACTCCTCGTGTTGGTTCGGTGGGCTACCGGCGCGAAAGCACCGGCAGCTTTTTGGTGCTTACTTAGACCAAGGGCGGCTTCCCGCAGCTTTTGCAGGCTGCGCGGGCTTGTTGGTGTTTGCGGCTGCAGGACGGTTGTCATTGGCTGGTCGCTGCGCCGCCGCCGCTGGCTGCTGAGCGTCAATGCTCGGCTCAGGCACGTTGTTTTCGTCGGGAAAAAAGTATTTCTTTATTTCGGCGCGTGCTGGATACTGGCCGTCCTTTGAAGGCTTGCCGAGCGCAACGCGAACCGTGAACGACTTGAAGAGGAGGTCGTCCGTGTCTTCGACGGAAGACATTTCGAGCGCGCGGCAAAGGCTAGCGAACAGACGCTGGCCGATCTCCTGCGCCTGTGGGTTCTTGTTCTCGATGTTGTAGTTGTTGAACAGCTTTCGATCAGCGTATTCCGCAGGCTCCAGCACCTTCAACGTTGTTTTCAGGATAGTGCCGCTGCCAGTCGAAGTCGGCACCACGTCGGCCGCCTCGATTTCCATCTTGTATGTGCCGTTCGGCAGTTCGGAGTAATCCGACTGCGTCGTGTCGTGCTGGGTGGCGTCAAACGCCGTTCCAAGTCTCGCCATGTATTAGTTCCTCGTGTTGGTGGTGTGGTGAATGCGCAGATTAAGACTTCGCCCGAAATACAGTGGGTCGGAGAAACCCACCGATGAAGCCAAGCGCAGCACCAATCTGCCAAAGTGACATGTGGCCAGCATTGATGCCTAAAGCGGTGAGGAATGCCTGCACTGTTTCAGTGAAGAAGAAGCCGACAACCCATCCCGAAAACGCGCCAAAGAGAACTCCGATCAGCGGTGCAAAGAAAAGGATGGCGGCAATCGTGACCAGTCCTGCTAGTGCTTTTTCCATCAAGCAGCCTCCTGCTCTGTGACCGGCCAATATTTGGCCAATTCGGTGAAGCCCTGCCCTTTGCGGTATGGAACGGCGTCGGGCATCGAATACCGATTCTTGGCGTTGAAGCCCGCGCCTTCATTCAGATGGATCTGGCGCTCTTTGCCGCCCTCTGCATGAGCGACCTTTGTCTGGCGCGCGACTTCCTTTTCCTTGATGGAAACTCGGTAGTTCATGAACGCCACAACGTCAGACTTCTCACGCACAAGTGCATTTGCCCTTTTATGCAACTTAGGCTGGTATCTGGAATACGGGTCGGTTGTGGGGCTGTCGAAGCGCACAATCTCGGGATGGGCAAGGATGACCACATAAATGCCAGCTTGAGCGAGCGCCGACAGGGCCGACATGAGCTCATTCCATTCTGTGTCAGCTTCCACGTAGCCTTTACCAAACCCAGCTTCCTCAATGCTGTTGATGCCAAGGCGGGCACATGTAGCAGCCCAGACAAGCGGTTCGAGGCCGTCGGCGCTGTCAATAATCACGGTGCGCCGATCGTGCTCAACGGTCAGTAGTTCGCCGATAATGTTGAGCAAGTCGTCAAAGCTTTCAATCGTGCCTGGCGTTGCCATTTCAACATCAGACGGCGGTCGCTCGCCTTCTGTGGCCAGATAGATCGGATCTGGAAACTCAGCGGCAAGGCTGGTCTTGCCGATACCGTCGACGCCATACAAAAGCATCACTGGCGGGTCGTTTCTCTTCGTCGATTTGAGGCTTGATAGGCTAATAGCCATAATTAACTCCTCGTGCGTGTTCGTTCGGTGGTTAGTGGGTAAGTTGAATGACGATCATCATGGCCAGCAAGATGAGCGATCCAATCAGCCAAACTGGCGCCGATGTGGCCAGTGTGGGGAACCGTGGGTAGGTCATTGGCCACCCCACAAATAAAGCAGTCCGTAGAACGGCAGCACTGCATTCCAGAAAATGAAGCCTGCCACGATCAGCAAGAACCCAAGGGTAAAGCCCGTCAGAGCTAGGGAGCGCGCGATCTTACCGGTGCCATTACCGGCTGGCGTGACGGCGTTCACAACAGCACCCATGAGTAAAAGCCGATGGCCAGAGCTAAAGCCGCGACCACTGCCAGCCCCATGACGAAGTGATCACCAAGGCCGAGAACGCTGGAAGTTGGTGTTTCTAGGATGCGGTCGTCTTTGACGACGTAGTCTTTGAAGGGCGCCGTCATTCGGCACCGTCCTTATGAAATCTGAGCATAGTACCTCCTCATTCCCCGCCGCGATTGCAGCGGGGCTGGTTGGTTTATCGGTGGGATTTACTGGTTAGGCGGCGATGCGCGAGTACGGCTCGTCGTGCGCGATCCAGTGTTCGACGGCATCCTTTGCCGCCTTCAATCCGAGACCCGTCACAGATCGCAGCTCTTTGATCGCTGAAATCTTCTCACCCTTTGCAGCGAAGCGTTGCCATTCGTGCTTATAAGATGGAGCAGGCTCACTCACCTTCTGCGTCAGCACGTACACCCCGAACGCCTGGCCCTTATGGATACCGGCCAAACGCTTGGCTTCCTTCGCTGCCAACGTTGATTTGCATGAACATATGGAGCTGTTGACGGTTTTGGCTGACCGCTTTCAATCAGCGCAACGATGGCGGGTTTTGCAACATGTGCAGCTGCTTTAACAGGCTCGTCGACCCATTCGGCGATGAGATCGTGCTTGTCACGCCAGTCATGAGACGGATCATGGCGACCTTCATACCCACACGCGCCATCCGCGTTATAATGCCAATCGGCCGCAACAAAATAATTCAGTTCCGACCTTACTGGCCCAACCTTACGGCCGTCACGCGTGCGGTAGTATTTGCCTGCTTCGATTTTGAGGGAAACTAGTTTGAGATGATCCCATTTCGCATACCAGCAATCATCATCCATTCGATGCGTATCAAATCGAACGTAACAATCATTGTCGCCCCCATCAGCCCTAATGACCTCTGCGATTTCACCAGTCCTGTACCAAGGTAGTGAATCGACAATAATTTGCACCCGATCGCCAACCTTGAAAGCTGGCTTGTCTTTCGCCGACTCCGCAACAACAGGCAGAATTTCGTACTCGGTAGAAAGCAACAACCAAGTGTCGCCAACGTCATCGATGACCCAAACATCACCATCATCGACGGTTTTTACCTCGTACAATTCGCCTGCGCGAACGTCGATCTGCGTCACAAGGCTTCTAACTTTATCTCCGACTTTAAATTTACCCATCAAGCTACTCCTCGTGTTTTGGTGTTTTTGGTGAGCTTCACGCCCTTGGTGAAATCGACCGGAATGACGTTGTCTTCTTCTGTTCCGACCTCAGAGCCGCCACCGCCGCCACCATCACTGGCAGGTGGTTCAACTTCGAAGCGCGAAACTTCGATCGTCCCAAGTCCTGTTCCTGGTATCCAGAACCGCACCGTGAGGAACATGCAGCCGTCTCGGTCGCCGATGATGATCCCCTTCCAGCCTGTTAGCTTGTGGGTCACAATTGAGCCGGGCAGATCCCAGCAATCGCCGCAGTCGCAAGTCACGCTGCACCCCGCTTCGTTCTGCTGAACGACACAGGAGCGTTCGAAACGTACCGACCGTCTTTAAGGACGGCAGTGTCTCGGGCATGCAGCTTCTGCGCGGCTGCTCGATAAGGCTTGCGGTTTGTTGTGTCCCGCTCACCAGTCCGCGTGAATTTGGTTTGGTAAGCCTTGTGTGACTCACGAAAGTTAGGAGATTTCATTGATATTCCTCCTGTCAGGAGGTTGATCTGTGGCCGGCAGATGCGGGCCAACGTGGCTCAGGCTGCGATTGCGCCCGGCTCTTTGTGCTCTGAATAATGCTCGTAATTGTCGTTCGCGGCTTCCAGCGCACGGATGCGTGGCATAGCGATATAACTGACGCAGTGATTGGCCGTCGACCATCCACCGTTAGAAACGCACCGCACAACAATGCGGTCTGCAGTAGATTTTGGGATCGGGCGACGTAGAATTGAAGCTACCGTCGATCTGGGTAGGCTAAGCGCATTTCCTATTTCGGTCGGGTTGGCGCCAACCTCGTGCATGCGATGCACTTCTTCTATGGTTTCATAATCTTTCATGCTCTCCTCGTGCGTGGTGTTGGTTGACAAATGGCTTTGGTGAAGCCATCTGTTGTCCTGCGCGGGGTGGTACTCGCGAAGGAACCCCCGGTGTAGAAGTGGCGCAAGCCCTCCTCGTGTAAGCCGGGGTATTACGAGCAGGCTGGAGCAGCGGGTGGTGCCGGCTCACAACAGCCTGCTTTAATGCTTGTGCTGAGCAACGATGACAGCGGATAGCTCCTGTCGCACGTCATCATCGAGCTTTGCCCACATGTCCCAAAACATCTGACGTTGACGCGATTTACGTTCGGTAGGGTCACTCGTTGTTCGAGCGCTCACCTTTTCACCCTGTTCTGCTTGAGAAATAAGCTCTTCGCGTTTCTCTGCAGGTAATGACATCAGAGCGTCCATTTCGACGCCTTTATCAAGGCTGGTTCCAACAATCCTTTGGATGTCGGGGCCGAGCCCACGGACGCGGGCAATCTTGACATTGATCTGCGTCTTGCTGTCTCCGGTAATGTTTGCCAATTCGGAAGCGAATTGCTTTGGTTGCCCTCGTCCACGCTGAATACTGGACGGATTCCGTTCAGTATTATCTCCATTCATTTCATCCCAAATTGCCTTCCGCCGCGCAATATGAGCCGCTTCTTCAGCTGGTGACAGTTCGGACCGAGCTAGGTTCTCATCGATCTCCATCAACTCGGCACGGAGATCGTCGACGTCATAAACTTCGCACTCGACTACTGTGTGTCCTAGCGATTGTAGAGCCAACAATCGGTGCCTACCGAATATCAAGACAGGAGCGCTATCGCATACTTCCCCGTCGGGCATCGTTACATCATCACGCATGCAAACCGCAGGCGCATTCAGAAGACCTATATCGGAAATGCTACGGGCAATTTCCTCAACCTTCTTCATGTCAGGATGGCGATGACGTTCGCCAATGAAGATGTCTTCGATATCGAATGGCCTGCGGCTCATATTTTAATTCCAGTTCAATGGGACATCAAAAACAAGGTCAGTCATAGACCGGCGCTGTTTGTATTTTTCAAAGTGGGCAACAAACGCCGACACCCATTTCTCGCGGGGCAATTTTACTTTCTTGCCATCTTCGAAAATCGCCCGTCGCAAGACCATTCGCGGGTCACGCTTGGTCAACATTTCCCCCGTACGAACGGCGGCAAAAAACTTACGGATTTCATCTGCATCTTCACCGTTACGCAGGAGATAGAAAGATGCGGCAGACATTGGAGCCTGGCCGATTCCTTTGAAACCTGTGCCACAAGCACTTAGTGCCAGCTGGAACCCATCGGCATTGTCGAAGTAAAAGTCTTCAGACTCTGATGGGGTTGGCTTGCGGCTATTTGTGAGCTCAAAAACGAGTGAAGAAAGTGCAGACAAAACAACATAGTTACTGACGCCAGCTATCGCGAGGCGATCTTTAGCTTCACGTTTGATGCCAATATCGATTGTGCGCATTGATTGTTTTGTCAGGCCTGACGCCACTAACGATTCAACCTGGATACCCGTAAGAAGGACAGAAAAGCAGCGGTGCTGTCCATCGTTGACCGTACCGTCATCGGCGATAACGAGTGTTTCGCCGTTTAGGACAAATCGGTCATCGGCAATGTCGCGCATGATCTTAGCAAGATTTGCCGCCTTGACATTGCGGTTGCTGAGATTGTTCATCAGCAACACCTGAGCCCGCGCTGGGGTGATGTAATGCACGTTCGCACGTACGGTTTTATCAGTCACCCACCCTTTGTGCCATGCGTCGGCTTTTGTTAGCTCTGCGCCGGCAACTATATAGAATCCTTCTTCGCGCCCACCGTTAATAAGGCGCACCGCAATACGCGCAGCATCTTCAAATCGCCGCTCACGCACGAGACGGAAGACTTTTTGATGCTCTGTTTCGTCGACAGCAGCCGATCGTGCTGCCGCCTTCGTGCTCATCTTTGGTGCATCTTCAAGAACACGCGGCTTGGTGACCTGAACTGGCTTGGCAAACAGTGCCTCAGCGCGAGCGCGTTCAGGCGTGTATCTCTTATGACGGGTCACTACAGGAATTTCGCGGCCTCTGGCCTGTACAATCTGCATATCGTTTCTCCTCTTGGTTGTACTTTGTTTGTTGGCATGCTTATTGGTAGATGTCGGTGGGGAGCAAATAGCCACTCTGCAGCTTCGGCTGTTCTCATGTAGGGCAAGCGGCGCATCACTGCGTTAGCTGAGAGACGGCTTCAACCGTCAGAGCTTGGAGGTATGGGCTTATGCTGAAACCTAAGTTGGTCGCAGTACGTGCTTACGTTCGCCTGCGATTTGGACGCTCAGAGCATGTCAGTGCTCATTGGCGTTCGTGGCCGGCACAACTGGCTTTCGATTTCTAGGCTGGCGTTACAAACCAGCTCAATCCCCACCGGCACCCAATAATAAGCACGCGCAACATCGCCAGCCTCATGTGCGAGGCCAGCGCTCCTGTTGGTCTACGGTGGGTATTTGTCGTTGACGGCGAAAAGCGCTCTGATCGTATTGGTCATGATTTTCTCCTCGTGCATTGGTTGGTCGTCTTAGGATTTTAGTACTTGGCAGATTTACTATCTGTCCGGTCGCGGAAGCTCCGGCTTCTCTTTTTGCAACTCATTCTCCTTCTATTGGCCCGACCTTCTTCGTGTCGGTTGATGGAGAACAAGATATACGCGATTCGTATTTTCGTCAACGGTATACGATACGTTTTTCGTATTTATGTATTTGGCAATAAAAAAGGCCGCTTGCGCGACCTTGAATATTCAAACGATAATCGTATTAGAGTGAACGCCAAAACTCCCGAGGCATCCGCATAACAAACTTTCGGGCCCAGACGATTTCTACATCTTCGATATCGGGGGCATTCGTGCTCGTTAATGTGTATAGTCCAGGAACAGCCCCGCGGCGAACGGTTTTAATAAGGACACGACCATCCTGCAGTTCGACCATGCAAGTCTTACCAAGCGCGTCTTCGGGTAGCATCTCGATTCCTGAATAGGCCACAAGATCTCCATCTTCAAAAATGGGATACATGCTATCGCCTCGAACGATAGCACCGACCGTATCTTTAGGAAGTGCACTACTGATGGTGACATCGTAGAGCGGATCACCATCGTCGATTGGATAAACTTCCGCGCCAGCGCCGACATATCCGAGCACAGGTATCTTTGTGCTACGATCCGGGAGCGGCATGCCGCTTAGCTTACTCATTATGACCATTTCATTGGCCTTCAGCTGTCGCTTGCCTTTTAGAATTTCACTTATCGCAGGCTGTCGGTTTAATCCGAGCTCTTTTGCAACTTGTTCTTGCGTTAGACCGCAAGCATCAAGCGCGTCAGCGAACCATTTTATAATTTCCGTTTCCATACCCGATATATCGCATAATCGTATATTTGTGTCATATACGCTTTTCGTATTTTTATATTGACAGAAAAATACGCTTATCGTATAAATCTCCTCAACGGCACGAAGACAGCCTCACCAGCTTGATCTGCTGAACCCACCAAACACGAGGAGTACCAATTATGACGTCAGTTTCACCGAGAAGAAGAAGATCGCCAGCACCTCGCAAAAACGAAGTAATCGGCGGCGGATTCTTTGTATTCCGCCGCGGCAAACTAACCGGCCGCGTTAGTGTTGCCACTAGCCTACCATATGAACACGGATCGTTTGAACAAGCACTGGCGGAGGCAACGCGCCTCGCCAAGCTCTGCCCGGGCGAAACTTTTGAAGTCTTCCAGACGAGTGGCGCGATTGCTTCGTCTAACCATGATGTCTTTCTCGCCGAACTCCGCGAGGCCGGTGCCAGCGTTGAGGCTGTCACGAGCGGAGACCCCGAGCTGGCGGAGGCTGCGTGATGAACCGCGCCCTACTGGAAATGCTCGCAGATATGGAACCCGATCTGCACGCAGACGCAGCGCGTGCAGGCAGCGATGAGCCGATGCGGCGCCCTGATTACCGCGCAAAGAAGCACGCTCGCCCCATGCCTTGGATACGATACGCAGCGCGCGAAGCTGTCGAGATGACGGTTGTCATTGGGTTCTTTGTGACCATCGGCGCTGTGGGTCTGGGCGTCACATGATTTATCGCGAAAGATAGCGACGGGGCGGAGCGCCCCAAGATTTCCCAAAAATCGACGATCCGCGCGTTTTCACGCCACGGGTCGTCACGCTTACCAAAACCACACGAGGAGCACTTATTCATGTCTAATAGACACACGCACATCCTTACCGCCGACGAGTTCATTGCTCAGGGCACCACAGCAGCAGCAATCCTTTCGATTGCCCGTTGGTATCGCGTGAGCGACCCGGCGACTGCCGCAAAGATCAAAGACATTGCATATGACGTGTCGCGCAAAACGGGCGAGAAGATCCGTATGCGCCGCATGCGTCCGGCTAACGACAATCGCCGTCCTTTCAAGCGGAGGGCGGCGTGATGGACGCTCGAGGAAACAGTATCGACGCTGCATACCTCAACGCGTTGCGGCTAGGCCCGCAGCGCGTAGGCCGGGCATCCATTGGATGGGCTGGGATTCCCCTGCCCGTTGCTCGCCGTCTGGCGGCAACAGGTCGGGCCGTCGTCGTTGGTGGTGAGGTGCGTTATGTTGGTGGAGGTCGCACACAGCCAACCTAAAATATAGAGGTCGCCAAGCACTGAAAGGCGGTGACTGATGGTCACGCTGCTAGCGATGCATCTAAACCATTCAGATATTCAATCAGTTCTTCAGCGTCTCGCTTTTTGAGCGAACAGCAGAATTGACCGTTCAGAGATACCGGCTGATTGGTGACAGTTTCTCTTACTTCCCAAAGTCCATTTTGTTGCTCGGAGAGGTAGTAAAAATTATGAACCGTGCTGTTGAAAACCGACATTTCGATATCCTTGCGAAGGGAACTTGCCGCAACAACGTGGGTCGGAATTATTGGTTCCCGACCTTTGGGAGTAATTTCACAATCAGTCAGATAACCCTGCAAGAAAGGCGGTGAGTGATGACATCACAAAATTCAAATGATAATATCGCATTCACTCCAGAAACCCTCGCATTAAGGTGGCAATGCAGTCCGCAGCATATACGAGACTTGGTCAATAAGAACCGACTGCCGTCATTCCGCGTCGGCAGGCTTTATCGCGTCCCTTATGAAGCTGTATTGGAATACGAATGCCCCACGATATCCGACAAAAACTATTCCGCGGAAAATGGTACGCAGTTTGGTATGACGGAAAATCAACCCAACGCCGCAGCCTCCGCACCTCTGATAGTGATGAGGCCGAACGTCGCCTAGCAGACTTCAAGCGAGACTTTGCAGCGCCGCCGGGATCTCTCGTCGGCGACATAGTCGCTGCATACATCGATGCAAAGGACGGGAAAATCGCCGATCCTCACCGACTACGGTATGCTTGGAAGCAAGCTGAAGAACACTTCGCACATCTCAGGCCCGATCAAATCACCGAAGATATTTGTTCGGAATACGCGCAAGCTCGCTATTTGTCAGGTCGAAAAGAGGCGACTGTGCTCAAAGAGATAAACGTCATTCGGCAAGCCTTGAATTGGCGCGGCGTAAGCGGCGCGCGGTTCGAAGCGCCTTCGGCTCCGCCTCCCCGAGACAGGTATCTCACCAAGCCTGAATTTAAGCAGCTGTTAGCTGGCTGCGCTTCGCCTCACATGCATTTGTTCTGCGTGTTGGCTCTCACGACCGCCGCTCGCAAGACGGCAATTCTACAGCTTACGTGGGATCGGGTGGATTTTGATCGTAAGCTGATCAAGCTTGGAATTGTCGGCGACAAGAATCGCAAAGGACGTGCAGTGGTCCCTATGACGGATATCTCACTTGAAGCGTTACGAACTGCCTACAAGGCGAGGCAGTCGCCATATGTCGTGGAATATGGCGGTGAACGTGTGCTGGATATCAAAAAAGGATTCGCCGGAGCTGTGCATCGAGCTGGTTTGAAAGATGTTGTGCCTCACGATTTGCGGCATAGTGCGGCCGTATGGATGGCCGAAGCCGGCGTATCAATGGACGAAATTGCGCAGTACTTGGGTCATTCATCCACAGCGGTGACATTCAAGGTATATGCACGCTTCTCGCCAGACTATTTACGTAAAGCGGCATCAGCGTTAGACTTCTGACTCAGACAGTGACCAGTGGTTCACTTGCACATAAAAACATGAACTTAACGAGAACATAAAGGGTATTTTGAGTGCAATTCATTAGAAAATATCATTAAAAATCAATAATTTGAGATGGGTACCCTGCCCTCCGAAGGCAGAGGTCACTGGTTCGAATCCAGTCGGGTGCGCCAAAAACTCATCATAAAAAGCTTCGCATAATCTGGATTTGCAAAATCCAAGACCGATAATTGGTGAAAATGATTAGAAGTATCATGTTATTAATTGTCGGCGTGGGTGCCTTCGTTCAAGGCACATTTCGTCTTGGGAAACCAGCGCAAGCCGTTGAGCATTCTGGCTGGCTCTACCAACAATTTGGTGATGAGGGCGTTGCATGGGGTATGATTGCTCTCGGCGTAGTAGCCTTTATCATTGGTGCAGTTATGTTCAACAACACATGGGTTCGTTTGATCAAACAACGCCTGTCGCGTTGATCAGGCTATGATTCAGCAGAAATGATAAGACGGCACAAAACCGACCTCGAAACCACGCTCGTTTAAGGTCGCTCAATCTATCCGCTTTCTTTCATGCATTTGATACTATTTCAAAATCATCGCAAATTACTATCACTGAGCGATTAGTTTCAATTAACTACAAGTTTTTAGTAGTATTTCATTGACAGCTGGCAATCTGTCCTTAACTAGCTCATCATTGTTGATCGGCAACATAAAGGGACGGAAAATGCGTAAAATTGGATTTTGCCTGATTGCTTTGATGGCGATCTCGGGATGTACTTCAACTGAAAAAGACGTCAGCATTGGCACAGTAGCAGGTGCTGCAATTGGTGGAATTGCCGGCGGTGGCCGCGGCGCACTTATCGGTGCTGGTGCTGGTGCTGTAGGTGGCTTGCTGGTGCGCAATCTTCGCAATGGAAATTGTCAATACCGCAACAGCAAGGGCCATATTTACACGGCTCGTTGTCGCTAAGTTTAGTCAGGCGGGCATAAAGCCCGCCTTTCTTTTATCCCACATGCAGACCGGGGGCTTCCTGTCCGGTGCTTTCAACATATTCAGTATAACCGCCACCATATTGCTGAATGCCATCCGGTGTGAGTTCGAGCACGCGGTTGGAAAGTGCGGACAAAAAGCGGCGATCATGCGATACGAAAAGCATGGTGCCTTCATAGGCTGACAGCGCTTTGATCAGCATTTCCTTGGTGTCGAGATCCAGATGGTTCGTTGGCTCATCAAGTACGAGGAAGTTCGGCGGATCAAACAACATCGCCGCCATAACCAGACGGGCTTTCTCACCACCGGAAAGAACGCGACATTTCTTCTCAATGTCATCGCCCGAAAAGCCAAAGCAACCCGCAAGCGCACGCAGAGGTGCCTGCCCAGCTTTTGGAAAGCGCTGTTCCAGCCATTCAAGAATAGTGCTGTCACCATCCAGAATGTCCATGGCGTGCTGCGCGAAATAGCCGAGCTTTACGCTGGCACCAAGATTGACAATGCCCTGATCGGGTTCTGTCGTGCCGGTAACAAGCTTGAGAAGCGTTGACTTGCCAGCACCATTGACGCCCATGATGCACCAGCGTTCACGACGGCGGACCATAAAGTCCAGTCCGTCATATATGGTGCGGCTGCCATAAGACTTGTTCACGCCCTTGAGGCTAACCACATCTTCGCCGGATCTTGGCGCAGGCAGAAAGTCAAAGGCGACTGTCTGACGACGACGCGGTGGTTCCACGCGGTCGATTTTCTCAAGCTTTTTCACGCGGCTCTGCACCTGAGATGCATGGGATGCGCGTGCTTTAAAGCGTTCGATGAACTTGATTTCCTTGGCAAGCATGGCCTGCTGGCGTTCAAACTGTGCCTGCTGCTGCTTCTCATTGAGTGCACGCTGGCCTTCATAGAAGGCATAATCGCCGGAATAGCTTGTGAGCGAGCCTCCGTCGATTTCAATAATCTTGGTTACAATACGGTTCATGAACTCGCGATCATGCGAGGTCATCAGCAATGCGCCGTCATAGTTTTTGAGGAAGGATTCGAGCCAGATCAGGCTTTCAAGATCAAGGTGGTTGCTTGGTTCGTCAAGCAGCATAACGTCAGGACGCATGAGAAGAATGCGGGCAAGCGCCACGCGCATTTTCCAGCCGCCGGACAATTTGCCGACATCGCCGTCCATCATTTCCTGACTGAAGCTAAGACCGGCCAGCACTTCACGCGCACGACCGTCCAAACCATAACCATCAAGCTCTTCGTAACGCGCCTGCACTTCGCCATAGCGTTCGATAATTGCATCCATCTCATCAAGACGATCAGGATCGCACATGGCGCTTTCGAGTTCGCGCAGTTCGGCAGCAACAACGCTGACCGGCCCTGCCCCGTCCATAACTTCGGCGACAGCTGAACGTCCGCCCATTTCACCAACATTCTGGTTGAAATAGCCGATTGTCACGCCTTTTTCGACATTGACCTGCCCTTCATCGGGCAGTTCTTCGCCGGTGACCATACGGAAAAGCGTGGTTTTACCCGCACCATTTGGTCCAACCAGACCGATCTTCTCACCGCGATTCAACGCAGCAGAGGATTCGATGAAGAGGATACGATGGCTGTTAGACTTGCTGATATTATCGATGCGGATCATGGTCGTGGGAGGCCTTGTGAAAACGTGGCCTCCCTATGGCATGGCTTGTCCGCGCTGTCACGGGGCACAATGCCGATTAGCTCCGTTAAGGAATATGATGCAGCCATTCTTTGGTTGCGAATTTTTCTTCAACGAGCTTTTCAGCGGCAGCAAACTCTTCAGGAGTGATCGCTCCACTTACACCGCCATTCAGCGACACGAACATATCTTTCATGCGGTCTATAACTTCGCGGCGTGGCAAGCCTGTCTGGCTTCGAACTGGATCAACACGCTTGGCGGCACTCGCAGTACCTTTGTCTGAAAGCTTTTCCCGGCCAATGCGCAGCACTTTCACCATCTTTTCCGCATCCATGTCATAAGCCATCGTGACATGGTGCAGAACGGTTCCACCTGAATAGCGCTTTTGCGCTGCTCCACCGATCTTGCCTTTTGAGCTCGAAATATCGTTGAGCGGCTTATAGAAGGCGTCGATACCCAGAGAATTAAGCGATTTCAGCACCCATTCATCCAGAAATGCGTAAGAGTCGGCAAAGCTCATGTCACGGACAAGTTCACCCGGCGCATAGAGTGAATAGGTGATCGAGTTGCCCGGTTCTACAAACATTGCACCGCCGCCCGTGACACGGCGTACTGTCTCGACGCCCATTTCTTCAGTCGCTTCCATGTCAACTTCGTTACGCAGCGACTGGAAAGCACCGATGATAATCGATGGGCGCTCCCACTCCCAGAAACGCAAAGTGGGCGCGCGGCGTCCAGCTGCAACTTCGCGCGCCAGAACTTCATCTACCGCCAAATGCATTGTGGGCGTTAGCGGTGGAATATCGATAATCTGCCATTCATAGTCGCGCCACGTCCGCGCCACACCAAGCGCACGGCGAACAGCAATTGCAACGGCTTCAGGGCTGAAACCAATCATGAACGCATCAGGACGCAGTCCTTTGCGCACGGCGTCAGCGATCTCCTCGGCAGATGCAGTTGCTGGTAAGCCGTTCAAAGCATCGCGAATATCATCAAGGGCCTCAGCCGGTTCTAAGAAAAAATCACCTGCAACCTGAACCTGGTGCAGTTTATTATCTAGAACCTCCAGATCGAGAACAACCAGCTTACCACCGTGGACCTTATATTCACCATGCATTTTCATACGACCTTGCTGACGAGAAACATCTGGGCGCACTCTTGCGGATTCAAGGCAAAAAGGGAACTACGACACTGCCAATTTATGACATTTACGCTCAGATAAACGATAACTGCATCAAATTAAGATCATTAAAGACGTGGAGAGCCGTTCATTCTATATTCAATGTCTACCACGTATAGAATTAAGCATATTAACGCTCAAACAATGGTGTTCACCATGACAGCTTTTCTGTCTAACAAACTCAGCCTGATAGCAGGCGCATCAGCTTTCATCGCATCCATGTATATGCTTGCGCCAGCACCCGCAGAAGCGGCGCGTTTGCAACGCTGCGCTTCTGAAAAGGGTATTTGCCAATTACCTTACCCCACCGAAGTAGTTTATGGGGCTAATGGGCAAGCCACTTCAATGTTTGTAGACCGACCAGAAGTTCGTTGCTCGAATCAAGTTTTTGGCGATCCCGCACCCGGCAAAAGTAAAACATGCTCTTTTGTTGTCCGTGAACGCTATGAAGACAGACGGGATGACCGCCGCAATGATTGGCGCGACAACCGCCGCGATGACCGCCGGAACGATTGGCGTGACGACCGTCGTGATGATAGGCGCGGTGACTGGCAGCGATGTGCAAAAGAAAATGGTTTCTGCGATTTTTACGGCCGCAAAACCGTGCGTTACGGCGCGAAAGGTCGTTTTGTAGAACGCGTTGTCCGTGATGGCGTACGATGCGACAACCGTACATTCGGTGATCCAGCACGCGGTCAAGATAAAGCGTGCTACATTCAGAACTAAAACGAAAGGCGGGCAAAATGCCCGCCTTTTTATGAATAGTGTTCTATGCAACAGCTATTTAAAGTGCAGCCAATCGCGTTTCAGCTGTTTTGTCAGATGCCTTCTGCATTCCTGAATCGCGATCATAAACGTCGTTATAGAAACGCACCTTACCGCTCGCATCCGGCCAGGCGGTGAAATAAGCGATGTAGACGGGCACTGGATTGGCAACCTTAATGCCGCGCTCATCCTTGCCGAAATATTTTCCAAGCTCATCAACCTGCTTGCCAAGCACGGCGGCTGCCATATCACGCGGACGTTCTAAGCGAATGCAACCATGACTCAGCGCACGCATATCACGGCTGAAATAAGCTTTCGCCGGAGTATCATGCATGTAAATGTCATGCGCATTCGGGAACAGAATCTTCAATTCGCCCAATGCATTGTCGAGGCTTGGCTTCTGGCGAATACCCACATGTGCCTTACCTGCAGCAACAGCGCTCCAATTCACAGCACTTGCCGAAACCTTCTTACCACCGACATAGACTTCATAGCCATTGCGGTCGAGATAGCTGGTATCACGCATGACCTTTGGCAGCATTTCATTCAGAATAATCGAACGTGGCACCCCCCATGAAGGATTGAAAACAACGGTCTGAACCTTGTTATAAAAGAAATAGGTCTGATGTGTCGGCGAACCGATCACCACATTCATCGCCAATTTTTCTTTGCCATCTTCAAAATATTCTGCACGATAAGACGGCTGATTGACCATCACATAGCGCGAACCAAAATCATGTGGCAGCCAGCGAAGGCGCTCCATCGAATAGAGGATGCGATCACGCTTCACCGAACTCTGCTCACCTTGAAGGGCTGCAATCGTGTTCTTCCCGATGATGCCGTCCGGGGTGCTACCTGACAGTTTCTGATAATCCTTAATTGCCGCCGCAAGCTCCGGATCATAAATGGTTGCATCGGCATGTGCCTGTAACACATCACGATGCTCAGTCATGTATTTTTCAGGTGCGTGACGCGTAATAAGCGCAACAACCTTACCAAGCCCATCATTGGTATCACCCGGACGGATAGCCTTATCGAGCGAGATGCGGATTGGCTCTCTGGATGGTGCCTGCGTGTTCGCAAGTTCACGCTTCAACGTGGCATAAGCTTCGTTATTTGGCTGGAAGCTTTTCAAATAAGCAACCGGATCGCTTTCAGCGGCGAGCTTTTCAAGAACAGCTTTTGGATCAACGCGGTTTCGCGGAAGATCATAAAAGCCACTCAACCTATCTGCAACGATCCGTCCTTCGCCCGCATCAATTGCATAACGCAAAGCGCGCGCCGACATTTTAATTTCAAAGTCAGCGAGCTTCTGCTGATGTTCTGAAAGCTGTGTCACGTCGAAGTGTTCACCGGGAATAGCAACCGCATATTCTTCCGGGTTGAGACCATCTTCATCAGACTGAGCGAAGAAAGCCGCAACGTCCCGCGCTTTATCGAGCGCCTTGTTATCAGCAGACCAGATGAAACTACGCTGTTGCGAATAGAAGCTCACGATTGCTTCTGCGATCTGCTTCTCAGCCTGCACATCTGTTGTCTTCAGATAATCAGAAGTAGCATCGAATGCTAATTCGCCCCGCGTCTCGTTAGTCCTCTTAACCGGACCAATCGGTGACATACCCGAAGTCAGCGGATCAACCGACGACGGTTCAACAGCAGCAGTCACCTGCATATCGAGAGCGCTGAAATCAACTTTGATCAGTGCGTCGGGCTTGTAATTGTAAATCTGCGGACCTTTGACAGTCACGCGCTGCGCTGGCGGTACGGTGGCCCGTGGGATAGAAACGGTCTTTGTGCCGCTCTGCGCAGGCGTAGCAGGTATAGCCTGAACAGGTGGCTGAACTGGCTGAGCCTGTTGCTGACGACGCTGCTGGAAAAGCTCCAGCAAAGAATTTGCGGCCTGTGCCTGTGTGGCCGTGAAGAGTGTCGACGCTGCTAACGCAACTGCCAATGCACTACGAACATAAGGACCGCTTTTGCGATGATTATTCGTGTCGCGATAAAACTCTCTGGAGAACTGCATTCCAACCGCCAATTCAGTGCGACCACCTTTGAGTGAGGCCGCGTCAATCTTTGCCCATAGAATTGATGAATCTCGTATAGAATCTTTTAACGTTAACGCATCTTCCTATTTTTTTTTGCCAGGCTCCATCAATTTTTATTGAAAAGCGATTTCTCGGATACACTTTCGCGCGCTGTTTTCTGCGAGGTTGCGCAAAGTGCCGCAGTGGATTTCATCCCGCATCGCGTTACAAGCCCGACAGTTTATATACGGGCAAGCAAGCGAGGTACCACAATGGCAGAAGCAAGCGCCGCCAATCTCTTCCCTTTGGGCGAAGATAAGACCCCTTATCGCAAATTGACGTCTGACTATGTTTCTGTTGACACATTTAAGGGACAGGAAATTCTGAGCGTTGACGCTGAAGGATTGCGCATTCTGTCGGAAGCTGCCTTTGCAGATATCAACCACCTGCTGCGTCCCGGTCATTTGCAACAGCTCGCAAATATTATGAAAGACCCTGAAGCCACCGATAATGACCGCTTCGTGGCCTATGACCTCCTGAAAAATGCGAATATCGCCGCTGGTGGCGTCCTGCCTATGTGCCAAGATACCGGTACGGCGATTATTATGGGTAAAAAAGGCCGTCGCGTCTGGACCGAAGGCGGCGATGCCGATGCGCTCGGCGCTGGTGTTCTTGATGCTTATAACAAGAAAAACCTGCGCTATTCGCAGCTTGCGCCGCTCTCAATGTTCGAGGAAAAAAACACCAAGAACAATTTGCCCGCGCAAATCGACATTTATGAAGAAGGCGAAGACGCCTATAAATTCCTGTTTGTTGCCAAGGGCGGCGGTTCGGCAAATAAGACGTTTCTGTTTCAGGGCACGCCGTCGCTGATGACCCATGACCGGCTAATTGAGTTTCTGAAAGACAAGATTCTCAGCCTCGGCACTGCCGCCTGCCCGCCTTACCATCTGGCGATTGTTATCGGCGGCACATCTGCCGAAATGAACCTCAAGACCGTCAAGCTCGCGTCTACGCGTTATCTTGATGAACTCCCGACACACGGTTCGGAAACAGGTCATGCGTTCCGCGACCTTGAAATGGAAGCAGAAATTCACAAGCTGACGCAGTCGCTCGGCGTAGGCGCACAGTTTGGTGGCAAATACTTCTGCCATGATGTGCGTGTTATCCGCCTGCCCCGCCACGGTGCCTCACTGCCAATCGGTCTTGGTGTTTCCTGCTCGGCAGATCGTCAAGCAAAGGGTAAGATCACCAAAGAAGGCATCTTCCTTGAGAAGCTTGAAACCAATCCAGCGCAATATATGCCAGAGATTGACGAGGAAAAGCTGTCATCGCATGTGGTCAAAATCGACCTTAATCAGCCGATGGAAGACATTCTAAAGGAACTGTCGAAACACCCGGTCAAAACCCAGCTTTCTCTGACTGGATCGATTATCGTTGCACGCGATCTGGCGCATGCAAAGATCCGCGAGCGTCTGGAAAACGGCGAATCTATGCCGGATTATTTCAAGAACCATCCGATCTATTATGCTGGCCCAGCCAAGACACCAACCGGTTATGCTTCGGGTTCATTTGGCCCAACGACCGCTGGCCGTATGGATTCATACGTCGATCAGTTCCAGTCATTCGGCGGATCGATGGTGATGCTGGCAAAGGGCAATCGCTCGCGACAAGTTCGCGAAGCTTGCGGCAAGCATGGTGGCTTTTATCTCGGCTCCATTGGTGGACCTGCCGCCCGCCTTGCTCAGGATTGCATCAAGAAAGTTGAAGTCGTTGAATATCCAGAGCTAGGCATGGAAGCCATCTGGCGTATTGAAGTGGTTGATTTCCCGGCCTTCATCGTCATTGACGACAAGGGCAATGACTTCTTCAAAGAACTCAATCTAGGGTAATGTGAAGGGCGGGAAACCGCCCTTTTCTTCATCTGGGATCGCGTTTCAGACCTTTTTCAGCAAGCTCATCCAGATAGGTTTGCCAGAGCGTTTCTTTCTCTGTGCCTAACTTATGGAGATAGGTCCACGAGAACAGGCCCGTGTCGTGCATGTCGTCAAAGGTAATACGAACGGCATAATTACCCACCGGGTCCATCCGCATGATTTCGACATTGCGTTTGCCGCCAACGGTCACGCGCTGTTCCGGCGAATGGCCTTGCACTTCGGCAGAAGGCGACAAAACCCGCAATAATTCCGCCGTCAGTTCAAAGCGTTCGCCACCGTCAAAAGCCACCGTCAAAAGCTTGCGATCCTTTGAGACACGCAGTTCAGTGGGCCAGACATCACTCATATTCATTCTCCGTCGCTTCGAAAGCGTATGTTTCTTCAATAAACATGCCGTCCATTAGCGTCTATTCTTATTATTCGCATTTTGTTGAAGGTGGTTTGATTGAACACGAACTGGACAAACTTAAAGCGGAAAACTATCTCTATTCATAATTAGCGAGCAAACTTCGCGACACATGGGAACATATGGCAAATATTACGCAACGGCTCTTTCAACTGCCTGATGTTTCTCCGAATGGACCGATGATCGATCCGTTTGGACGCGCGGTTACCTATTTGCGTGTTTCTGTTACCGATCGTTGCGATTTCCGCTGCACCTATTGCATGGCAGAGCATATGACCTTTCTGCCGAAGAAAGACCTGCTCACACTCGAAGAACTCGACCGGATTTGCAGCGCCTTTATCGCTAAGGGCGTGCGCAAGTTGCGCCTGACTGGCGGTGAGCCGCTGGTCCGCAAAAATATCATGCACCTCATTCGCGGTCTTTCGAGGCATTTGCAAACTGGCGCGCTGGATGAGCTGACACTCACCACCAACGGGTCTCAACTTGCCCGCTATGCAGATGAATTGGCTGACTGTGGTGTGAAGCGCATCAATGTTTCCATCGATACTCTTGATCCGGAAAAGTTCCGCACGATCACCCGCTGGGGCGACGTCAATCGGGTTATTGAAGGAATTGATGCGGCGCAAAAAGCCGGCATCCGTGTCAAAATCAATGCAGTCGCGCTCAAAGAATTCAATGAGTTTGAAATACCAGAGCTGATCCGCTGGGCGCATAGCCGCGACATGGACATGACGCTCATTGAAACAATGCCGATGGGAGAAATCGAAGTTGACCGGACAGATCAATATCTTCCGCTCTCAAAGCTCCGTGCTGATCTTAGCCAGCAATTCACGCTCTCTGATATTCCTTATCAAACTGGTGGGCCTGCCCGTTATGTAAAGATTGCTGAAACGGGTGGTCGTCTTGGCTTCATCACTCCGCTGACGCATAACTTCTGTGAGAGCTGTAATCGCGTGCGTCTCACCTGTACGGGCATGCTTTATATGTGTCTTGGTCAGAATGATGAGGCCGATCTTCGTGCTGCGGTGCGTGCGAGCGAAAGCGATGGCGTGCTCAATGACGCGATTGATGAAGCTATCTCACGCAAGCCCAAAGGCCATGATTTCATTATTGATCGTGACCACAACCGCCCAGCGGTTGCACGTCATATGAGCCTCACGGGCGGATAAATAATTTGAATACGTTCACAACAAGTATCGATTGGACCGAATCCAAACGATAAGCTAGCGATATGAAACCATAAACCGGATTTCATATTGTGCCGCAGTCAGCAAATTTTCGTGCAAGCATGTTTATGCTTCTCGCCATGGGTACATTTACCATCGGCGATTCCATAACTAAATATTTGCTCGTCCATATGAACAGCGGTCAGTACATGTTTCTTCGTGGAATATTTGCCACGATAGCCATCGGGTTGCTGGCATGGCGCAACGGAGCGTTTCGCAACCTCTCACTCGATCCAATGACGATGCTTCGTGTGCTGGGCGAAGTGTTGGCGACAATCACTTATATCTACTCACTCGGCCACCTTTCTCAGGCATTCTGTTCAGCAGTTTTTCAGGTAACGCCGCTCGTTGTAACACTCGGCGCAGTGCTGTTCCTTAGTGAAAAAGTCGGCTGGCAGCGCTGGATGTGTATCTCAGTAGGACTTATCGGAGTCATTATAATTATCCGTCCCGGTGCAGACAGTGCCACTGACCTTGCAGTGGTTGGCGTTCTCTTATCCAGCGTATGCTTTACGGCCATGCGCGATATTGCAACGCGACGGATTCCAGCCAATATCCCGACGCTTTATCTCTCGACACTCACCGCCGGATCTATAATGATCACAGGCGGCGCGCTGATCGAGCCAATGGGTGGCTGGCAACCCGTTGGTCTTGAACCAATTATTCTGATGGCTTTAGCCGCAGGGCTTTTGCTGGTTGGCTATCACTTTATCATCATGGCAATGCGGGAAGGTGAAATCTCATTTGTGTCGCCATTCCGTTATTCGAGCCTGCTGTGGGCGATAATGCTAAGCACCGTCGTTTTCAATCAGGCACCAGATTCCTATACAATCGCCGGGTCGGTTCTTGTGGTAGGAAGTGGAATTTACATGGTCTACCGCGAAAACATCCGTAAAAAACGCGAACAGAAACTGCGTAAGCTGGAAACCATTTAATGCCTAAAGCAATGCAGATCGCAGGCGCTATTATTGCTGGAGGACAATCCAGTCGCATGCGTGCAGATGGCATTGCTCGTGATAAATTCCTGCAATTGCTGGGTTCTAAGTCAATTCTGGAACGGGTGGCCGCTCAGCTTTCACCACAGGTCGATCACCTGTTTATCAATACAAACACCGACAAGAGTGACCTTCCTGACTTGAGCTTACCGATAATTGCCGATGTTCAATCGCATTATGGCGGGCCGCTTATCGGCCTAAAAACGGCGTTCGAATACGCACAGAATTATTCATTTGTGCTCAGCGTTACCGGAGATTGCCCCTTCATTCCGTCCGACCTGATGGCGCGCCTCTATGAACGCCAACAAAAAAACGATGCGCGCATTGTTATGGCAAGTTCCAAGGGCCGGGTTCATCCAATTTTCGCTCTTTGGAAGCCAGATCTCCTACAGCCATTAAATGCGTGGTTGCAGCACACTGAAAAAGCCAGTGTACTGGCTTTCGCGCGAACCATCGGGTTTGAGACAGTTGATTTCCCGCTCCAAGCATTGCCGAAGACCACCGAAACCTTCGATCCATTTTTCAACATCAACACAGCCGAAGACCTGCACAACGCAAGAAAGCTCTATGAGGCGCTGCAATGACCGAAGCAAACATTGTTACCAAGAAAATATTCGGCATCACAGGTTGGAAAAACTCAGGTAAAACAACGCTCACTGAAAAGCTTGTGCAGGAATTTACCAAGCGCGGCTTCAATATCTCGACCGTGAAACACGCGCACCACAACTTCGACATTGATCACGTCGGCACAGATTCGTGGCGTCACAGAAACGCCGGTGCCGGTGAAGTGGCAATCGTCTCATCTGCGCGTTACGCGATCATGCATGAAAATCTGGGCGAAAAAGAACCTTCACTGGAAGAGATTGTCGCAAAACTCTCACCCTGTGATCTGATTCTCGTAGAAGGCTATAAACGCGAATCTCATTACAAAATTGAGCTGCGGCGTTCGGGCGGACATGAAGGTCCAGCACTTTCGGACGACGACCCAACCATCGTTGCTATCGCCAGTGATCACATCAACCACGACGCTAAATTACCCGTGTTTAATTTGGACGCGATTGCAGATATTGCAGACTTCGTGCAGCAAGTCATGAAGCTGTGAGGATTTCACTTATTTTTTCAGATTTGGTAGTGCTAAAATTGGAAACATTGCCATAAAACGCAAAAATCCCTTTTAAACCGCTATTCAACATGCACAATTAAATTACGTGGACCGTCTTGCAATCCACCGGGAATTGGTGGGATTATCAGCTTCTGGGTAGATGATTGGGCATTTACAAGAAAAAATATTGCGCGTTGTTATCTCCAGCATCTATTTGTAGTGAATGAGGGATCACTGTCAGACCTGCTAATGATAAACATGTCGACAGCATCCTTTTAAGCGGCTGAACCAGAAAAAGAATCAGGGAACCAGCCACAACGAAACGAGAGGACTAAGAATGCGCGTTATTCAGCGTATAGCTGCAGCAGCATCCGTTGCAGCACTTGCAATCACATTCGGCAGCATGACCGCCGGTATTGCCAATGCTCAGGAACCCCTGAAGCTTAAAATTGGTACGGAAGGTGCTTACCCTCCATTCAACTTCATCAAGCCAGATGGCACACTTTCGGGCTTCGACGTTGATATCGCCAAAGCGCTTTGCGACGAAATGAAAGCGGAATGTGAATTCGTTACGCAGGAATGGGACGGCGCGATCCCTGCCCTCCAGTCTGGCAAGTTTGATGCCTTCATTGCATCCATGTCAATCACTGACGAACGCAAGAAGCAGGTCGATTTCTCGAACAAATATTACAACACACCTCCCGGTGTTGCAGCGCCTAAGGACACCGACATCAAGGGCGTGACCAAGGAAGATCTCGCTGGCAAGACAATTGGCGTTCAGGTTTCGACCACGCATTCCAACTATTCTGAAAAGACCTTCACAGACAGCACAATCAAGGCTTATCCAACGGCGGAAGAATATCGCCTTGATCTGGCAAACGGTCGTCTTGATGCCGTTAACGACGATAGCGTGACCTTGGCTGAATGGCTAAAGTCGCCAGATGGCGCTTGCTGTAAGATGGTTGGCACCTTCCCGCCAGTGATTGAAATTCACGGTCCAGGTGCAGGCGTTGCCTTCAAAAAAGGAAACCCTGAGCTGATTGCAAAGTTTAATGACGCGATCAAGGCAATCCGCACGAACGGTAAATACAAAGAAATCAACGACAAATACTTTGATTTCGATGCATATGGTGCAGAAAACTAAGATAATTTAACTTTTATGCGCCGGTTTACTCCCAAGTAAACCGGCGCGACTATTTGGACTGTTCATAAATTTCAAGATCTGTAAAAGGCGCGAAGCCGCGACTTTAAAACAGGCGTAGCAAACAGATCCAAGGGAAGAGATTAGGCGCATGGAACATTACGCCACCTTATTGAGCTTTGGTCCGGAAGGATGGGGCCGAAGCATCGCCTGGGGACTTCTCGTCACCATTTCGCTTGCTCTGGCTACATTACCGCTAGGATTAGTTCTGGGATTTCTGGTTGCGATCGGAAAGCAATCCTCAGAACCCTCAATGCGACTTGCAAGCAATATTTACACGACCATTTTTCGCGGACTGCCAGAGCTTCTGACGCTGTTCTTGGTCTATTTTGGTGCTTCGCTTCTGCTTCAACAGTTGCTCGCTTATTTCGACATCAGCGCGAGAATTGAAATCAATGCGTTCGTGGCGGGTATGATCGCGCTGGGTTTTGTTTTTTCGTCTTATTCCAGTGAAGTCTTCCTATCTGCATTCCGTGCCATTCCGCGTGGACAATATGAAGGTGGCTATGCTGTAGGTCTTTCGCATTGGCAAACAATGCGCAAAGTCATCCTGCCGCAGCTCATCAAGATTGCTTTGCCCGGTCTCGCCAATCTCTGGCTTGTGCTCCTGAAAGACACCTCGCTGGTATCAGTCATTACGCTCTCCGACATTCTGCGTCAGACCTCGATTGCAGCGCGTGTAACGAAAGAGCCGTTCCTGTTCTTTGGCGTCGCTTGTCTGTTGTATCTCGCTCTTGCGATCATCTCCTCTTACTTCATCAACCGTATCGCTCGTTGGGCGGATGCCGGTAACAACGCATCGCGAGGAGCTTGATCATGAGTAATACCGCTCCATCAAACGTCGCAGAAGTGATTGCACCACCGCCAGTTGTGCGCACATGGACACGGACCCGCATTGCAGGTCATATCATTGTTGCAATATGGGCATTGCTCTTCATAGGCTTGGCACTCTACCTCTACAATACATGGCGCATCGATCTTTTCGAGACATACGGACCACGCTATTGGTCTGGCCTGCTCGTGACATTACAATTGGTTGCGGTTTCGATTGTGATTGGTGCGCTCTTATCGCTGCCAATCACCGCCGCGCGAATGTCAAAAAACCGTTGGCTGCGAAGTCTCGCGTTTGGCTATGTCTATTTCTTCCGTGGTACGCCGCTTCTGGCTCAGACCTTTCTGATCTATTATGGCTTTGGCACATTCCGGCCCTTCCTTGAGAGCATCGGTCTGTGGGTGTTTTTCCGCGATGCGTGGAACTGTGCGATCCTTGCCTTTTCACTCAACACAGCTGCTTATCAGGCAGAAATCCTGCGCGGCGCCATTCAAAGTGTAGCACTCGGCCAATGGGAAGGTGCTGCTGCCCTTGGTATCTCAAAGCGTGTCACCTTTTGGAAGGTCATTCTTCCACAAGCTTTGATTGTTGCACTTCGCCCTTATGGCAATGAGATCATTCTGATGATCAAGGGGTCGGCAATCGTTGCGATCATCACGGTCCTCGACCTGATGGGCGAAACACGCCGCGCTTATTCACGGACCTTCGACTTCCAGACCTATATCTGGGCGGCGGTTATCTACTTGCTTATCGTCGAGTGTTTGCGACACATCTGGGATTTCCTCGAAAGACGATTAACCAGACATTTGGTCCGCTAAATTAAAGAATAAAAGAAAACTAATCGCCCCCGGTAGCCTTGCAGCCACCGGGGGCGATCTGCTTTAAATGCACGGCTGATCTAAAGCGTCATGAACGCAATTCCATAGTAAGATGACAGGCCAAAAATGCTAAAAATCTGGGGTCGAATTAATTCAACCAACGTAAAAAAGGCGCTTTGGGCAGCCGAAGAACTTGGTCTCGCATACGAACAGATCGACGTCGGCGGGCAGTTTGGCGGGTTGCAGAATACCGATTTTCTAGCCCGTAATCCCAATGGACTCATTCCGCTTTTGGAAGATGGTGACACCACACTCTGGGAATCAAACGTCATCGTGCGTTATCTGGCGGCAAGCAACCCCAATGGTGGATTGTGGATCGAAAACCCAGCGCAGCGCGCTCAGGCGGAGAAGTGGATGGATTGGGCTTCGACGACGCTTTACAACGATTTTCGTGACATCATCATGCACCTGATCCGTTTGCCTGAAGACAAGCGTGATCCGGCGATTTTGCAGCGCGGTATTGATGGGCTTACGCGATCATTCAAAATTGTGGAGGAAATGCTTTCCACTCAACCATGGCTCTCAGGCGAAGCTTTTGGAATCGGTGATATACCGCTTGGCTGCTATGCCTATGCATGGTTCGAATTTCCGATGACGCGTCCTTCTTTGCCGCATTTTGAAGAATGGTATCAGCGCCTTACGCAACGCGATGCCTATCGCAAAGCCGTGATGACACCCCTCACCTGATCGCGACACTTTCATCCCTATTTCTAAGCATACAAATCCCCTCTGGAGGTATCAGACAATGACAGCAATTAAAGTGGCTTTTCTCGGCCTCGGCGTGATGGGCTATCCAATGGCTGGCCATCTGAAAGTTAAGGGCGGCTACGATGTCACCGTCTTCAATCGCACAGGTGCGAAAGCTGTCAAATGGGCTGAGCAATTCGGTGGCAAACATGCAGCTACTCCCGCTGAAGCTGCGCGTGATGCTGACTTTATATTCTGCTGCGTGGGCAATGATGATGATCTGCGTCAGGTAACAACGGGTCCAGATGGTGCTTTCTCAACAATGAAGAAAGATGCCGTGTTCATCGATAACACAACGGCTTCAGCTGAAGTTGCGCGTGAACTCGATGCGGAAGCTCAAAAGCGTGGCTTTCATTTCATTGATGCCCCGGTTTCGGGTGGACAGGCCGGCGCTGAAAATGGCGTCTTGACCGTGATGGTTGGCGCATCCGAAAGTGTATTTGAACGCGCGAAGCCTATCATTGAAGCTTACGCCCGTTCCGTAGGACTGATGGGGCCTGTTGGTTCAGGTCAGCTTGCAAAAATGGTCAATCAGATATGCATTGCGGGTCTGGTACAGGGACTTTCTGAAGGCATTCATTTTGGCAAGAAAGCTGGCCTTGATATCGAAAAGCTGATCGGCGTTATTTCTAAGGGCGCAGCAGGCTCATGGCAGATGGAAAATCGCCACAGCACTATGAATGAAAGCAAATATGAGTTCGGTTTTGCCGTTGACTGGATGCGCAAAGATCTTGGCATTTGCCTTGATGAAGCTGATCGAAACGGGGCATCACTGCCCGTAACGGCCCTTGTCGACCAGTTTTATAAGGAAGTGCAGAACATTGGCGGTGGCCGATGGGATACGTCATCTCTGCTAGCACGCCTCGAAAAGTAGTCTGCAGTCCAAAACGCGAAAAGCCCGGCAATGCCGGGCTTTTCTTTTTACGATTCCAAGATCAAAATTTGACTTTAGCAGTCAGTGACAATGCCCCAACAAAGTCATTGCCAAAGTCGCCTTTAGAACCACTAGGGTTTGCCACACCATTGATAACCGTGTCATCCATTTCGCCAGACGTCAGCCAACCTGCCGCACCAGCCAGGCGAACTTCGAAATTATCGGTCGCCTTATAATTGGTGCCAAGGCCAAACAGCCAAATATCGGTTTGTGATGTAAGACCTGTGGTGGTGCCACGATCCCAAGTCACAGTTCCGGCCGCCGACCATTGCTCGTTGAACTTGTGACCAATACCGCCACTCACTGTCCAGCCGTCCTGATAGTACATATTCAAATTGGTAATGTTTGCTCCCTTCGGAACCACCCTACCTGGTACAACTTGAACATTGGTGGACGCATTGAATGAAACACGTTCAATACTCGACCAGTCCGTCCATTTAATCGAACCAAAAGCCAGCCAATCAGGAGCTATGCCTGTCTGGAGCTTAAGCTCTACAGATTGCGGTGTCGCGACATCACTTTCAACCGGAATGGAAATAGCCTGATTGGTAAAAGGATTTACGGCGAGGTTGTCGATAGAGCCCGACAAATTGTATTTTACTTCTGACTGGTAAACTAAACTCGCTCGAATTGCATATTCAGGGAGTTCATAGGCAGCACCCAGGCGCCATCCGACAGCTTTGTCTTCTACATCAAGTGAAGCAATGCGACGTCCGCCAGGAAATGGGAAGTTAGTCGGGTTATTAAGCGGACTGATCCCAGGAATCATACGTGTCTGTTCACCCTTCAATTCCTGATAGCTCACACCACCAAGAATTCGAAAGAAGCCTTTTTCACCCGCTGAAAAACGGTACGAACAGTTCAAACCATAATCGTTTGATGAAATTTTCTGCTCAATCGCCGTGTACATTCGAACTGTATCAGTTCCGACGTCCGTATGAATGCCCCAAGGTTGACGATATTGGGCGGAGCATGCCAAATCATCTGTCAGATCGACTTTAGCCGAAAACTTAGGCACCCAATAACCTTTAGCCTCATCGACTTCTGTCGAATATGGCTGGTTCGTAACTGGATTGATACCACCAGTTCCATAAGGCGCGGGTAACGTTCCTACCGCGGAACCACGTATGTTCTTCAACTTACGCTGTGGAGATACAAAAGTACCCGTCGTATCAATGACAGTACCCTGCTCAAACAGAATATCAAAATCCTGCGAACTGCGCTCGAAGCCACCCGCATGTGCGCTGACCGCACTCCCCAGCAGAGCAGTGGCTATACCGGCGATTTTCAGGCTCTTAACCTTCATAAAATGTCCTCCCAAACACAATGTAGCGATCCCGATAATTTTTACTTTGACGCAAACGTAAATCAGGAATGTTTAAACCCGCAAGGTGCTTTAATTTATGTGTGATTGGGTAGCGAAACATGGATATGACGAAAATCCCAAAATGATAGGTACAATTTCTAAAACTTCTAAACTTCTAAGCTGACTTCACAAAATTTAAGCCGTTTTTCGCCGTTTTTCGGCCCAATTATCGTCTTGTTGCCAAAGCGCAACAACGTCAAAAAACAATCGAAACGCTGGTTCGATGAGTGCTAAAGTCTAAAAAACGCGATCCGAATACAACTCCAATAAATAAAGCATCCGCTGATGAAACCAGCGGATGCTTATGATTCGCGCAAAACCTGAAGCGGTTTTTAATTATCCGGCTTCACGAATACGTGCTTCAGCGGTCGCAACACGGGCAGCTGCTTCTTTCAGTTCGGCCAAACGCTCACGATCAGCCTTAACGACTTCTTCTTTTGCGTTCGCCACGAACTTTTCGTTTGAAAGCTTCTTCTCGATCTTTTCCATTTCAGCAGCGATTTTGCCTGCTTCCTTGGCCATGCGAGCAGCTTCGGCTTTGAGGTCAATCAAACTGCCTAAAGGCAAGCAGATTGTTGCTTCTCCATGGACGAGCTGAGCGGAGCCTTTTGGAGCTTCTTCAGCGAACGAAATTGTCTCAACGCGTGCCAAACGCTTGATTGCAGCATCGTGGCGCGCGAAACGATCAAGAGTTGCAGCATTAGCTTCAAGAACAACAATTGGAGCCACTGCACCGGCTGGAACATTCATTTCCGCACGAACGGAACGAATGCCCATAACGAGATCGACCAGCCAGTTGATGTCGGTCGCAGATTCTTCGTCCGCGAACGACAATTGCGGCCACTCTGCCAAAGCGAGAACCGTATCGCGCTTTGTGCCCTCACCTGCGGTCAGCGTCCAGAGCTCCTCGGTCATGAATGGCATGAATGGATGCAGCATCTTGTAGATTTCATCCAAACAATAAGCAGCGGTGGCCTGGGCTTCTGTCTTAGCAAGCTCATCTTCGCCCATGAAGATCGGCTTGAGTAGTTCCAGATACCAATCGCAGAACTGGTTCCAGACAAAGCGATAGGCAGCACTTGCCGCTTCGTTGAAACGGTAGTTAGCAATGCCGTCAGTCACTGCGCTGGTTGCCTTGGTGAGTTCTGTCAGAATCCAACGATTGACTGCAAGCTTGGCATCGTCCGGTTTGAAGTTCGGATCAAGCCTAACGCCATTCATCTGCGCAAAACGGGTCGCATTCCAGAGCTTGGTGCCGAAATTACGATAGCCAGCAATACGCGCTGGATCGAGCTTCACGTCGCGCCCCTGAGCCGCCATGATGGCAAGCGTGAAGCGAAGAGCATCCGCGCCATATTCATCCATCAACTCAAGCGGATCGATAACGTTGCCCTTGGATTTCGACATTTTCGCGCCGTGCTTATCGCGCACGAGCGCATGGAGATAAACCGTGTGGAACGGAATCTCTTCCATGACATGCATGCCCATCATCATCATGCGGGCAACCCAGAAGAACAGAATATCGAAGCCTGTTACCAGAACACTGGTTGGGTAATAAGCTGCAAGTTCCGGCGTCTTGTCCGGCCAGCCAAGTGTCGAGAATGGCCAAAGACCCGACGAAAACCAGGTATCCAGAACGTCGCTATCGCGTTCCAAAGCAACCTCTTTGCCGTAATGTGCAAGAGCCGCAGCCTTGGCTTCCTCTTCGCTCTTTTCAACAAACCACTCGCCATCTGGTCCATACCATGCCGGGATCTGATGACCCCACCAAAGCTGACGCGAAACGCACCAAGGCTGAATATTTTCCATCCACTCGAAATAGGTTTTTTCCCAGTTCTTCGGCACGATCTGCGTGCGACCATCGCGAACCGCAGCCATGGCAGGCTTTGCGAGTTCGGCTGCATTCACATACCACTGATCGGTCAGATATGGTTCAATCGGCACGCCGCCGCGATCACCATGTGGGACCGCATGTGTGTGATCTTCGATCTTTTCCAGATAGCCCTGCTCTTCAAGCGTTTCGACCAGACGCTTGCGCGCTGCAAAACGATCCAGACCCTCAAACTCTTTGATGAGTGCAGTGAGCTCGTGTGTAAGTTCCAGACCTTCAAGGAAATCAACGTTGTCTTTCAGCGTGATCGCCGCTTCTGGGGTCAGAATATTGATCACACGCAGATCATTGCGCTTGCCAACCTCAAAATCATTGAAGTCATGGGCAGGTGTGATCTTGACTGCACCCGAGCCTGCTTCTGGATCAGCATAATCATCTGCTACAATCGGAATACGGCGCCCAACGAGCGGCAGCACGATATTGTTGCCGATGGATGCATGATAACGCTCATCCTTCGGATTAACCGCAACGCCAGTATCGCCCAGCATCGTTTCGGGACGCGTTGTAGCGACAACGATAAAGGTGTGCGGGTTTTCAGGGTCGAAAGGCACGTTTTCCAGCGGATAACGCAGATGCCAAAGATGCCCCTTAATTTCACGGGACTCGACTTCGATATCAGAAATTGCGGTCAGCAGCTTGGGGTCCCAGTTGACCAGACGCTTGTCGCGATAAATCAGTCCCTGCTTGTGAAGCGAAACAAACACTTCCAGAACGGCGCGCGACAGACCTTCATCCATGGTGAAACGCTCACGCGACCAGTCGCATGATGCACCAAGACGACGAAGCTGATTAGAGATCAGCCCACCCGATTCCGACTTCCACTGCCAAATACGCTCAATGAACTTTTCACGGCCCATAGCATGACGGTTTGGCTCTTTGCGTTCAGCAAGCTGACGCTCAACAACCATCTGCGTTGCAATGCCCGCGTGGTCCATACCCGGTTGCCAAAGAACATTCTTGCCGCGCATACGCTCAAAACGGACCATAATGTCCTGAATCGTATTGTTGAGCGCGTGGCCCATATGCAGCGATCCGGTCACGTTCGGCGGAGGAATGACAACGGCAAATGGATCAGCGCCAGGCTTTGCACCTGCACCCGCTTTAAATGCGCCAGCCTCTTCCCAGCGTTCAGCGATTTTCGGCTCAACAGCCGCGGCGTCATAAGTCTTTTCAAGCATGGAACTATCCGGTCTGAATACGGAATGAATTGATTGACGGCTGAATAGCAACTAACAGCCAACAAATCACCCTAAAAGTGAAAACCCGCCTGCGAGACAGACGGGTCAAATGGTCCAATCTGGCACTTATCTATCAGCGTTCGCCACGCACCACACGTTCGATTTCTTCTCGAACAAGACGTTCAACGAGTGGCGGCAAATTGGTATCAAGCCAGTTTTGCAACATTGGGCGAAGTATCTCAGAAGCAATATCATCGAACGACCGGCGCGGCTCTAAGTGAACGGCGTGGTTCAAATCCTGAAACGCCGCTGATACTTTCCGCTCAGTACCCTCAGACAAAATATGATCTGTGCTGCTAGGTTTCAAGTTAACAGGCTCTTCCTTCGCAATAGTCGGTGCTTCTGCTGGCACGACAGCTACCTGCTCAGTCTGCGCTATATTCAACTCGCTGGCAATCTGCGTTTCAAGCGATGGCGCACTGTTTAACTCGGCGACAGGTTCTGAAACTTCGCTGAAATTATCATCGTTCTGAGCATTCAGAACGAAAAAATCTTCATCGTCTTCTTCAGTTTCCTCATCTGCAACCGGCACGTCAAGAGCAGGCTCGGAAACGGCGCCGCGCAACACTGGTTCTTCCTTGAAGACGACAGGTTTCAAAACAGGCTTTTCTTCTGCTTTCGGTGCCGCATCCTGAATATGAGTAGGCGCCCGGAACTTAGCTACATCACTACGCGCTTGAAAAGCGGACGCAGCAGGCATCGGATGACGTGAAACATCGCTGTCTTCAATAATCCGGCGAATGGAGGCGAGTATCTCTTCCATTGACGGTTCGCGTGCTGCGCTCGATGTTTGTGCCATAGCTGTCCGTCTTTCCCTTATTGCCAATAACTCACTCAGGCAGAGAATCATTGGTTCAAGGGTATCGGACATGCAGCGCTTTGAGAATCCCTGCACAGGCAAGTGTATTCCAAACCCACAGCTTTATCATTTTATTAAGAATTGATGCGCGACGCACGAATCAAACAAAAACGGCGCCAATGGCGCCGTTTTCAAAACTCTATGTCGATCAATTACCGACCATCAGGTGTACGCAGACCAAACCACTTGTCCTTAACAGCATTGTAGTGCTCTTCAGGCTTATACTGCGCAACCTGCAACTGCATGTCCTGCGCTGTCATACGACCGCTTGCAGCAAGAAGCGCATAGCTTGCGACGATTGAATCAGCTTCAGCCTGAACGAGCGCAATCTGGATAGTGACCAGACTATTCTGCGCATTCAAAACATCAAGCGTTGTACGCTGGCCAACTTTACGTTCTTCAATCACGCCGTCCAGAGCCAGCTGCGATGCAGAGATGCCATCACGGTTTGCCTTGACAGAAGCACGAGCAGATTCGAGCTGCGACCATGCCGAACCAATTGCCTGACGCACCTGATCCTGAATGACGTCGACTTCAATTCGTGCCTGTCCAAGCTGTTCTTTAGCCTGACGGACCTGAGCTGATGAGCGACCACCAGTATAAATCGGAATGCTTACGCCTAAGCCCACAGATGCCGAATTGCCATCACCAACACTCGTACCTGCATAGGTATCAAGATGACTCGCGCTTGCGGTCAAGCCAACGGTCGGCAACAAAGCACCTTCCTTAGCCTTGACGTTATAACCCTGCGCGTTAACTGCATATTGTGTAGCGAGAATGCCCGGATGAATATTAACCGCATTCGAATAAGCAGAATCTGGGCTCTTTGGCAGATTTCTAGCGGCAGGCGCCACCGCAAGCCTGTCTGGCTGCGTGCCAACAACTTGAACGAAAGAAGCTTCCGCCGACTTTACATCAGCACGCGCTGAATTGAGAGCGGCGATTGCTGTCGAGCGCTGTGCTTCTGACTGCGCAACATCCGTACGGGTGCCTTCACCAACATCAAGGCGCGCACGCGAGGCACGGACCTGCTCATTCATGGCAGCAAGGTTTTTTTCACGCAGAACAGCGATTTGCCGGAACTGATAAACATTCATATAGGCCTGAACAGCCGCAAAAAGTGTATTCTGTTCAGTATTACGGAGGTTTTCACGTTGCGCAAAAACGGTTGTTTCAGCGGCAGCTACATTATTCTTTGTTTGAAAACCATCGAACAACATCTGATTGAGTTCAATGCCATAGGTGCCAGTCGTCCGATAACCCGATGTCGGCGCTTTGCTGCGTCCAACATTGTAAGAGCCTGTCACCTGAGGGCGGTAACCCGACTTTGCAATCGCAACGTTTTCGTCTTCGATGCGAACGCCTGCGCGTGAAGAGTTCAAGGTTGAATTGTTCTTATAGGCTTTAACGAGCGCGCCGTTAAGCGTTTCCGACAAAGCAGCCTGACCCGATAAAACGGTGCCAGACAGGAGTATTGCCGCCGCCATAAGTCCTTTGCACGCTTTGAACACCGTATACCTCATATAAGAACAAACGAATCTCTAATCGAACCGATCAGTTCGGAAGGACTTAATAACGTGTAAATTTCGTTATTTCCATCTTTCCGCAGCCACTATCACAAACAATTTTAGTAGGGTTGCAGAATTGTCCCACGCACCAAATCAGAATTCGAACTGCTCAATACGCTCAAAGCCAGGCAGAGGACGAACTGCCGTATTGAAAACGCTACGACCGGAAGCCGTGCCATTTTCTTTTACGTAAAGTCGCGCAACTCCGGCATTTCCACGCCCTTCAACGACAACCAGACGGCCACCCTCTTTGAGCTGATTGAAAAGTACTTCGGGTACAAAATCAACTGCGCCTTCGATGAAAATCACGTCGTAAGGTGCTTCAGAAGCATAACCTGTATTCAAATCACCTGAAACGATCACAACATTGTCATGGCCGAGTTCCTGCAAACGAGCCGTTGCAACAGCCGCCAACGCGGAATCACTCTCCAAGCCAATGACCGATCCCGCAAGTTCTGAAAAGATTGCCGAAGAATAGCCCGTAGCGCAACCAATATCGAGAACGACGTCGTTTTTGTTCACCTTGGCAAGCTGTACGAGCTTAGCAAAAGGCGATGGCTCCATGATGTAGCGCGGTGCTTTACCTTCGCTCTCAAGCAGCTGATCTTCATCAATGTAAGCAAGAACCTGACGGTTTGCCGGAACAAAAGCTTCGCGTGGAACAGCCAGAAAAGCGTCAATGACGCTCAGGTCTGTTACATCCGTCGTACGGATCTGATTGTCGACCATCTTTGTGCGAAGATCTTGATAATCGGCTGACATAGCCATGCCCTACATCCTTCTATATCGCGCATAGGCGATTATTATGCTTTCGGCATCCCGGATAACAAGAACCATGACCATACGACAAAGCCGTGACAATCGCAGTTCACTGCCATTTTGGGCACCATAAACGAGATTTGCCGTTGATGTGGCAAAAATCGACCTTACAGTCAATCAGACACAGAAATTGCGAGCCCAACTGCAACACTTGGTCGCCTCTGCGTGACCCTCACATTTAATTTGCAAGCAAAAATGCCGGACGCATTCGCATCCGGCAATTAAGCTTTCAATAAATATCTTACAAGACAACTGCCATCAAAAGACAGAACACCCCGTTCACATTATTGCGTGATGGTCGCGGGATAGCCCGCAGCCGCAAGAGCAATAAGCGCATCAGCCTGTGAAGCTGAGCTATCAAACCTCACCTCTTTTTTATCGAGATCAATATCGACAATAGCGGCCTCATCAATCTTGTGCAGAGCATTCGTAACGCTCTGAGCGCAACCGCCGCATTTCATCTTGGGAACTGAAAACGTAACCATTAAACCACTCCTTACCTAAACTCTGCCAAGACCTTACAGCTTCCCATCGTGGTAAGGTCAAGCATGTTATGCGTTATGGAGCATCGCAGCTTTCTGGGACGCTTTTCTCGATGTCGAGGGGCGATTTTGTCAGTGAACCTGTCATAATCTCGATTGGCTTATAGGGAGGCACTTCCTGCATCGCAGGATTTGTAAGCCTTAGCGTGTAGCAGCCGGTATAGACTTGAGTTTTGCCATCATTGTCTTCTGATTCAATGGCAATAGGTAAACTCCAGTAAATCTGCCCTGCCCCCGGATCGGGTTCAGTTTTGCGAACAGCCACTTTCACACTCTTTGTGCCGTCGTAGCCTTTGGCAAAAGTCTTGAAATCGGGGTCCCGCCCCTCTTCCGAATAATAGCCATAAGCGCGGGAATATTCCTTGCGGTTGATGGCGTTGTAGTAAGATTCAATCAGCGCCTGCGGTGTTGACCGGTCATCGCGATAATCAGGAACAATCACACCATCAGCCGCATCTTGCGTCTGCTCAGACGGTTTTGTTTCCTCGACGGGTTTTGCCTCTTCTTGTGTCGCAGCAGCCTTTTTCGGAGCGTCTTGCGCACCGGCGGCAGACATCAAAACTATTGTACTGAATAAACCAGCAACACTTGCAAGCATCAAAGGCTTCATGCGCTCAATCGACATTCGCATCTCCTCTTCCAGCAATTCTTTTTTGCAATACCCAGAAATCTGCACAGCGGCTTTGGATGCGCTCTCGATTTGGTGTCTTGCAGTAATGATGTTACAACACTAACTATAGTAAAAACGTGGCAATCTCGCGAAAAAGCGATTGCTTTGAGCAGACTGAATGATTCTTCAGTCTCTGACCAGCAGAACACCGGAAGAGATGAAAATGGGCCGTTTCTCAGTCTTGACGCTTACCGATGCAGCCGCAGCGCGGGTGAGTGAAATCATGGCATCCAGAGAAGGTGCGCTCGGCATTCGCGTTGGCGTAAAAAAAGGCGGCTGTGCGGGTATGGAATATACGATTGATCTCGCCACAGAGCCAAAGGCTGGCGACGATTGCGTCGAAAAAGACGGTGCGAAGGTTTATATCGCGCCGGAAGCCGTTCTGTTTTTGCTTGGCACACAAATGGACTTTGAAGTCACAACGCTACGCACTGGTTTTGTTTTCAACAATCCCAATCAGACTTCTGCTTGTGGCTGCGGTGAATCGGTTGAACTAACTCCTGCCTCACCAGAAAGCCTTCGCCAGATGCAGGGTGCTGCTTAACCAATTGGCTTTCAGCAATGGATGACGAGACCCTACGAGAATTATTTGCGGGCTTAGGTGCAATCAGCATTCGCCGCATGTTCGGCGGCAAAGGTATTTATCATCAGGGCCTTATTATAGCGCTCGTCGTTGGAGATGAGTTGCTTTTAAAAGCTGATGCTCAAAGCGCGCCCGCTTTCATTGATGCTGGGTCGCGACAATGGGCTTATGATAGCAAAAAGAGCGGAAAGCCGGTTGCCATGCCTTATTGGAGTGTGCCGGATGATGCTTTTGATGATCCTGACATCATGACAGATTGGGCAAAACTTGCATTTGCAGCAAGTGTTCGCTCCACACCTCAAAAGTAAAAACCCGACCTGAATGTTCGGGTCGGGTTTTCTTTTCTTATGCCAGAACCCCTGTTGGGATCAGCATGAATGCTGGAATTTCGCTACCAAAGCCAACTGGTGCCGGACCATCATCATCATCGCGATCACGGCGACGCTTGTGATGATCGTGCTGTGGCTTATTACGACGCTCATCATTTGATGTGCGGATCGGGTCACGACGCTCTTTAATTTCGTGAATGATTGGCTGCGGTTCATCGGCCTGAACGATCACAGGTGCCTCGACCTTCTGTTTATCTTTCGATTTACCCTTGGCATCTTTGCCTTTGCCTCGGGCATTTCTGCCCTTGCGCGACGTATCGTCAGATTCGTCAGCTGCTGGCAAGGTTGAAAGATCGCCGTCATGCCATTCAATCTTTTCATTAATCAAAGATTCGACTGCCGAAAGATACTTTGCGTCGCCGGTCGTAACCAAAGTGAATGCCTGACCCGAACGGCCTGCACGACCAGTACGGCCAATGCGATGCACATAATCTTCAGCATGAATCGGAATATCATAATTGAAGACATGGCTCACATCAGGGATATCGAGACCGCGTGCGGCAACGTCAGATGCCACGAGAAGGCGCAACTTGCCTTCCTTAAAGTTCGCCAACATGGTCATGCGCGCACGCTGGTCCATGTCGCCGTGCAAAGCACCGGCGTCAAACTCGTGACGGACCAGTGAGCGGAACAGCTCCGATACGTCTTTCTTACGATTACAGAAGATAATCGCATTCTTAATCGCATCGCCTTCAGAACGGATCAAATCACGCAAAGCTGCGCGCTTGTCCCAATCCTTACGGCCCGATTTAACCAGACGCTGCGCGACAGTCTTTGCTGTCGAAGAAGCCTTAGCCACTTCAATCCGCGTTGGTGAATGCAGGAACTGTTCGGTTAGCTTGGTAATTTCCGGCGGCATGGTTGCCGAAAAGAACAATGTCTGACGGGTAAACGGTATCATCTTGCAGATGCGCTCAATGTCAGGAATGAAGCCCATATCAAGCATACGATCAGCTTCATCGATAACCAGAATTTCAACGCCAGTCAGAAGCAGCTTACCACGTTCGAAATGATCGAGAAGTCGACCAGGCGTCGCGATCAACACATCTGCGCCGCGCTCCAGCTTACGTTCCTGTTCATCAAAGGATACGCCGCCAATTAAAAGCGCCACGTTGACCTTATGATTAACGCCGTATTTTACAAAATTTTCTTCGACCTGCGCTGCGAGTTCGCGCGTTGGTTCAAGAATGAGCGTGCGCGGCATGCGAGCACGTGCACGGCCCTTTTCCAGAAGATGCAGCATCGGCAAAACGAAAGATGCAGTCTTACCCGTACCCGTCTGGGCGATACCAAGCACATCCTTGCGCTCAAGCGCAGGAGGAATAGCTCCAGCCTGAATAGGTGTAGGCGAGGCATATCCCGCAGCTTCAACGGCGGCGAGCACTTTCGGGGAAAGACCGAGTTCGGCAAATGTTGTCAATGGAGGCGCAGCTCTCTGTTTGGAAATGAATTCCACCCATCCTGTCATTGCCGCCACGTCATCAGGCGCAGGAACCAAGGCAGAAAAGGCGTCTGCAACGCAAAAAGCGTTTTCTTGCAGCATCGCCTACGTCTACATGGAACAAAAGTCAACTAAAATACGGTTGAGACATATAAAAACGCCTATTTATTTGTATTTTATTATCTTTCACATCTGTCTTACGTGAGGCTTTACTAAAAGCAAAGCCAACTAATGTCTGAATTGTTCTGTTAAAATTCGCTCATCCCAAGAATGATTTTGATCAAACAAGATGGCAACCTGACTATCGACCGCCTCACGCACAGTCACAGCCCGAACAGATTTCACTTCATTATTGTCTGCAACGGCATTCACTGGACGCTTCTCAATTTCAAGCAAATCCATGCGCACGGTCACATGCTTTGGCAAAAGTGCCCCACCCCAACGCCTTGGCCGAAACGGGCTAACCGGGGTCAAAGCCAGCAGAGGCGCTTCCAACGGCAAAATTGGCCCTTGAGCTGAGAGATTATAAGCAGTTGAACCTGCGGGCGTTGCCACCATTAAACCATCACAGACCAGCTCTTCAAGCCGCACCTTACCATCGATGGTTATACGAACCTTTGCGGCTTGATAGGATTGCCTAAAAAGCGAAACTTCATTGATCGCAAGCGCCTTGAAGGGAGCCATGTGCTCTGTTTCAGCAATCATCTCAAGCGGACGGATCACTTCTTTCTGAGCCGCACGAATTCTCGCGGGCAAATCATCAAGACTAAACTCATTCATAAGAAAGCCGACCGACCCACGGTTCATTCCATAAACGGGGATGCCACTGTTCATAAAATCGCGAAGCGCTTGCAACATCGTGCCATCACCACCGAGCGATACGACAACATCTGCGTCTTCGGCTGCTACATGACCATAACGCTTCACCAACTCCTTCTGAGCTGCGAGTGATTCCTCTGTTCCAGAAGAAAGGAAGTGAATCGCCAGGGATTTATCGTCCATATTATTCCATTCCAATGCGCCAGCCGGTGCAATTTCCACAGGCAAAATGGCTACCATATGCAAAACTTGCTTACCATTGCCGTTTTATGTGAATTTTCGCTTTACACAGCTGAAAATTATGCTAATTCCACGCCTGTGCTGCCCTTATAGCTCAGTTGGTAGAGCACCTGATTTGTAATCAGGGGGTCGGGAGTTCGAGTCTCTCTGGGGGCACCACTATTTATTTTGGTGCACGGCACAAAAAAACCAATCCTTACTTAAATAAAAGCGAACTTATTTTATAGATGCAATTCGGGTTGCATTTAATCATGCATCACAACTATTGTCTTCATAATTATTAAATATTAAGCTTGCATAATATATTAGATATATTTCTGGGCGCAATCTATCATGTCTCAACGGCGAATCTGCATTTCAGTTGCTACACGCAACAGACCAAACATGCTATGCATGTTGTTCTCGTCGCTTGCGACGATCAAAAAACCAAATAATGCTGATATTTCATTTTTAGTTGTCGAGAATAACGCTTCTCCAACACTTGAAACAACTATCAGCCAGTTCCGTTCAAATATGCCAAATGATAATATCGAATATGTTGTCGAAGAGGTATTGGGAATATCATCGGCACGTAATCGTGCGCTGAACCATTCGATTGAGCATGGCTTTGATTTTCTGGTTTATGTCGATGATGATGAATTCGTCGAGCAGGATTGGCTGGTCAATCTGTTAGCTGAACGGGATCGTCTTGATCTTGATATTGTTGGCTCGCCAGTCAGACCAAAACCTTTTGACGAAAATCTGACGCTCCTGCAAAAGCTCGTTTGGTCGGGTATTGAGCGCAGTGGCTATAAATCGGAACGCAAGTGCCGGCTTAAATGTGAGGCCGGACGCAGCGATTCTATCAAGGTGGCTACGGGTAGCTGGATGGGGAAACTAGATTTCTTCCGCTACACCGGCTTACGGTTTGATTCCCAGTTTGGACTAACAGGCGGCGAAGACTGGAATCTGTGGGCCAAGGCAAAATCGCTTGGAGCGAAAACTGGCTGGGCCTGTGATGCGATTGTTTATGAAACAGTGCCCTCATCCAGATTGACGCTGAGTTATCATTATCGCCGTAACCGTGATCATAACATTACAGAATTTGGCGCCCGTTATCGGGAGAACCCTAACAAAACACTGAAAAAGCTGCCTGTAAAGATTGTAGGACGTGCGATTAAATTTATCGGTGCTAGCCTTTCCATTCCATTCCGTGGCGGTCAGGGCCTTGTTTCCTCCGCAACAGCACTCGGCGGATTGGTTGGTCTTTTACAAGGCTGCTTTGGCAAAAATTCCATGCATTATGCCAATACCACCGGCCACTAAATAAAAAGCCCCGCAATGCGGGGCTTTTTTTTTAATACCAGCCGACAGCGACCTGCGCCTCTTCCGACATACGGTCGGCAGACCATGGCGGATCAAAGGTCATAGATACTTCGACCATGGAAACGCCCTCGACTGTGCCAACGGCATTTTCAACCCAGCCCGGCATTTCGCCAGCAACTGGGCAACCAGGAGCCGTTAGCGTCATCTCGATTTTGACCGTGCGATCATCTTCGATGTCGATCTTGTAAATCAGACCAAGCTCGTAAATATCCGCTGGGATTTCGGGATCATACACCGTCTTCAATGCACTGATGATGTCATCAGTCAGTCGAAGCAATTCTTCCTGAGGAATAGCAGAGGCGGAGAAAACTGACTTTCCTTCCGCAGATGCACTTGCATCGTCCGTCTTGGTTTCAGTCTGTTCCTGAACTTTTTGTTCGATCTCGGTCATCCGAAAAACTTCCTTGCCTTTTCCAAGGCTTCTGCCAATGCATCGACTTCAGCGCGTGTATTATATAGTGCGAATGAAGCACGGCATGTAGAGGTGACGCCAAAACGTTTCAAGAGCGGCTGTGCGCAATGCGTGCCTGCACGCACCGCAACCCCTGCCCGATCAATCACCATCGAAACGTCATGCGCGTGAATGCCTTCTAACGCAAACGAAATAATAGCGCCCTTGTCCGGTGCATTGCCATAAATGCGCAAGCTGTTGATCTTGCCCAATTGCTCATGCGCATAGTCTCGCAAGTCTGCTTCGTGCGCAGCGATCGCGTGACGGCCGACTTTTTCCATATATTCAAGCGCAGCGCCAAGCCCAATCGCTTGAACGATTGGCGGCGTGCCAGCCTCAAAACGATGCGGCGGATGATTGTAAGTGACGTTTTCTTCGCTCACTTCTTCGATCATTTCGCCGCCGCCCTGAAACGGACGCATCTTTTCGAGCATTTCCGCACGACCATAAAGAACGCCAATGCCTGACGGACCATAGACTTTGTGACCGGTAAAGACATACCAATCACAGCCGAGATCCTGCACATCGACAGGCATATGCACAGCACCCTGACTGCCATCAACGAGAACTGGAATGCCGCGCGCATGGGCCAGCTCAACGATCTTTTTGATCGGCGTCACTGTGCCAAGTGCGTTGGACATATGGGTAATTGCTACGAGCTTGGTACGCTCGGTCAGACGCTTTTCGAATTCCTCGATATGGAACACGCCTTCGTCATCGACCGGTGTGAAGACAAGCTTTGCGCCCTGACGTTCGCGGATAAAATGCCATGGCACGATATTGGAATGATGTTCCATAATCGACAGAAGGATTTCATCACCCTCGCCGATATTCGGCATGCCGTAGCCATAAGCGACCGTATTGATCGCTTCGGTCGCATTTTTCGTGAAGACGATTTCGTCTACCGAACCGGCATTTAAAAAGCGGCGGACTGTTTCGCGCGATTTTTCGTAGGCGTCTGTGGCAGCATTGGAGAGAAAATGCAGACCACGATGCACATTGGCGTATTCATTTGAATAAGCATGGGTAATCGCGTCGATGACGCTTTGCGGCTTCTGGGCAGATGCGCCATTATCAAGGTAAACAAGCGGCTTGCCATGAACCTGTCGTGACAGGATGGGGAAATCTCTGCGGATCGCTTCGACATCATAGCGCGCTATAAGTGGATTCTTCTGATCCATGATCGTTCCTTCTACCATTGAGGCAGAAAAGGCGGAGTAAATCTTACTCCGCCTTGTTCAATCAAGCGTGGGCTGAAAGCCAGTTTGAAAGCACTTCTTCCAGTGCCTCAACCAGAGCTTCATTTTCCAGCTCTTCAATGATCTCGGCAATAAATGCCTTAATCAGCAGGCCGCGGGCTTCACTTTCAGGAACGCCGCGCGCCATCAGATAGAAGAGATAGTCTTTGGAAAGCTCAGTCACCGTTGCACCGTGACCGCAAGCCACGTCATCTGCAAAGATTTCCAGCTCAGGCTTTGCATCAAACTCGCCGTCATCAGACAGCAACAGCGTGTTACAGGCCATACGCGCATCGGTTTTCTGAGCGATCTGTGCGACACGGATCATGCCCTGAAAAACGCCGCGTGCGCGATCCTTGACCACGTTGCGGATGATCTGGGTCGAACGTGTGTTCTCAACCAGATGCGCAACAGTCATGGTGATGTCGGTGTGGGAATCATCTGCGAGCAGATTGAGACCACGGAGTTCGAAATCTGAATCCTCACCCGCAACGGTCAGATGCACTTCCTGACGGATCAGCTTGCCACCGGCATTGACGATGTAAAGCGTGAGCTTAGAGCCTGCGCCTATCGTTGCATTGAACTGCGCTAGCTGCGTCGAATGACCGAAATCGCGCAGGATTACCCAGATGACATCGGCACCATCACCGACGCTCACATGGCTTACCGAGGTCGAGAACGCATCGCCTTCGCCGCCAGTCTGACGCTCAATGATCGTCGCCTTGACGTTCGAACCGATTTCGACCGGAAAGCGTGTATGGCCCTGGCCCGACTTTTGGATGTTCTGAATTTCAAGCGGCGCTTCAAGCTCAACATCATCAGCAATCGAAACAGCCCAGCCATCGCTGACATAAGCAGCGTTGATCTGGCCAATAGTGTCGTCAGTGCCACGAACGCTAAGCTGTGGAACGAGCGAGCCATCAGCAAGTGCATCGCGCACAGCCGTCAGTGTCACGCCTTCAGGAGCTTTGGCAGCAAGTGCCGCGCCATTGCTTGCAGCAAGAACGGTCGAGCCTGCAAGCAGCGTTGGAAGCGCATTGGTGCCAACGGTCGGATTGAAATCCGGTACGCTTTTCAGCAGCGTCCGGAAATCCGTGTAATGCCAGCTTTCAATGCGGCGCGAAGGAAGACCATTGATCTTCAATTCTTCCAGCGCATTGTCACGCGCAATGACGACATCGCCATTGCCCGGCAGCTCGCCCATACGGGTGGCAAAGCTTTCGATCAGCGCGCTTTCAGCGGGTGTCCTTGGCTTTGAGGTCTGGATATTCATAATCCGCCTCCTTAGGCTACTTCGCCGATAATGTCAGCATAGCCATTTTCTTCAAGGTGATTTGCGAGTGTCTTGTCGCCCGACTTGATGACCTGTCCCTTGTAAAGAACATGGACGCTATCCGGCACGATATAATCAAGCAGACGCTGATAGTGAGTGATCACGATCACGGCGCGGTCTGGCGAACGCAGGGCATTCACACCGTCGGAAACGATCTTCAGCGCATCGATGTCGAGGCCAGAATCGGTTTCGTCGAGAACGCAAAGGCTTGGCTCAAGGAGCTGCATCTGAAGAATTTCAGCGCGTTTCTTTTCGCCGCCCGAAAAGCCAACATTCAGCGGACGCTTCAGCATAGCCATGTCGATGTTAAGACCGCCAGCAGCATCTTTAACGCGCTTGATGAATTCAGGAATCTTCAGTTCAGCTTCGCCGCGCGCCTTGCGCTGGCTGTTCATCGCAACCTTGAGGAATTCCATTGTGGCAACGCCTGGGATTTCCATCGGATACTGGAACGCAAGGAAGATGCCCTTGGCAGCGCGTTCAGCAGGATCCAGTTCGAGGATCGACTCGCCATTGTAAAGAATGTCGCCTTCGGTCACTTCGTAGTCAGAACGACCTGCAAGGATATAGGACAGTGTCGACTTGCCTGAACCGTTCGGGCCCATAATGGCGGCGACTTCGCCCTTGTTCACAGTCAGGTTCAGACCACGGATAATTTCAGTATCCGTGTCAGCGATCTTTGCATGAAGGTTGATGATCTCAAGCATGGGTATAAACCTTGTCTCTCAGCGCAGTCTTCGCGAAGAACTGCATAAGCCAGTTAAAGAGCTGGCCAGAAAATCGGATGCGATAAAGCAGTCAGGCAAGCGTCGGATTAACCGACGCTGCCTTCGAGCGAAATGCCAATCAACTTCTGCGCCTCAACGGCGAATTCCATTGGCAGTTCCTGGATGACTTCCTTCACGAAACCATTGACGATGAGGGCAATTGCCTCTTCTTGTGGAATACCGCGCTGCATAACGTAGAACAGCTGGTCGTCGGAAATCTTCGAGGTGGTTGCCTCGTGCTCAAACTGTGCCGTGGCGTTCTTCGCCTCGATATAAGGCACAGTATGCGCTCCGCAATCGTTGCCGATCAGGAGACTATCGCACTGGGTGAAGTTACGGGCATTGGTCGCCTTGCGATGGGCTGAAACCTGTCCGCGATAGGTATTGTTGGAGTTTCCTGCCGAAATACCCTTGGAGATGATGCGGCTCGACGTGTTTTTGCCGAGGTGAATCATCTTGGTGCCGCTGTCGATCTGCTGATAGCCGTTGGAAACAGCAATCGAGTAGAATTCGCCGCGTGAATCATCACCGCGAAGAATGCAGGACGGGTATTTCCAGGTAATAGCCGAGCCGGTTTCAACCTGTGTCCAGGAGATTTTGGAACGGTCGCCACGGCAATCGCCACGCTTAGTCACGAAGTTATAGATGCCGCCCTTACCGTTGACATCGCCGGGATACCAGTTCTGAACGGTCGAGTATTTGATCTCGGCATCATCAAGCGCGATCAGTTCAACAACCGCCGCGTGAAGCTGGTTTTCGTCGCGTTGTGGTGCAGTGCAACCTTCGAGATAGGAGACGTAAGCGCCCTCTTCCGCGATGATCAGCGTGCGTTCGAACTGGCCCGTATTCTTTTCATTGATACGGAAATAGGTCGAAAGCTCCATCGGGCAACGAACGCCCTTAGGCACGTAAACAAACGAACCATCTGTGAAGACGGCCGAATTTAGCGTCGCATAATAATTGTCCGAAACAGGAACCACCGAAGCGAGATACTTCTGAACCAGTTCAGGATGCTCGCGAATAGCTTCGGAGATCGAGCAGAAGATTACGCCAGCTTTGGCAAGCTCTGCCTTAAACGTGGTAACAACCGAAATACTGTCGAACACCGCATCAACAGCCACGCGGCCTGATGCATAGACATTGTCCGATGGATTGCCGTCGATTTCGCTTGGGTCGCCCTGCTTGCGCACGCCAGCAAGAATCTCCTGCTCACGCAAAGGAATGCCAAGCTTTTCATAGGTGCGAAGCAGTTCCGGGTCGACTTCATCCAGCGATTTCGGGCCGGTCTGATTCTTCGGTGCTGCGTAATAATAAAGATCCTGAAAGTCGATTTTGGGGTAATCGACGCGCGCCCATGTTGGCTCTTCCATAGTAAGCCAACGTTCATAGGCCTTCAGACGCCACTCCAGCATCCATTCCGGTTCGTCTTTTTTAGCGGAAATGAAGCGAATGATGTCTTCGTTCAGACCCTTCGGGGCCTTTTCGGATTCGATGGTTGTCTCAAATCCGTATTTATACTGGTCCACGTCCAAGCCGCGAACCTGATCAATGGTCTCCTGCACTGCAGGCATTGGCGTTCTCCATCCTCGTCGAATTCAAGGTTCGACAGTTGCAAACGTCAGGGCGATGATAGCCGTTATCGTCGCCACAATATAGTGTGCGTGACGCTTCTTTAAAACCTTTCTAAACTCAATTTCAAGCCCAGCTTTAAATTTGCTGATAAAATTATGAGGAAATTGGGAATCTTTATCGCCCCAGCGCGGATTGTCACCACAATCGCACCTACTACTCAGGTTCTTGGCATTATTTTCGTCTGGCAAACAGCCCATATTCACATTCATACCAACTGCGAGTGGCACTTAAATAAGTATCCATTGCAAACTTAGCTCAAAGTCAGTATCTGCCATTTTTGTGATGAGCATCTATATTAAGGCACCTTAATATAAGCCGAGACAGAATTATTATTGTTGATCAAAGATCAAGATATAAATGAGGCTGGAGAATTCAATTGAGCTGCCCGACTATAGCAACCCTCTCTTCAATACCTTCACGGTTTAATTTGCTTCAGCCAACACTCAAATCACTTTTGCGGCAAAGTCTGAAGTTTTCAGAGGTTAGGCTATACATTCCGACAAGCTATCGACGATTTCCTGATTGGGACGGAAAGCTTCCTGAGGTGCCAGAGGGCGTGACAATTCACCGTTGCGAGAAGGATTATGGGCCTGCAACAAAGGTACTCCCTGCAGCACAAGACCTTAAAGGCCAAGACGTCGACATTTTGTTTTGCGACGATGATAAAATATATGATCGCGGATGGCACCATCGGTTCAAAACTGAAGCTTCCCTGAAACCAAATACATGCATTATTGAAGTTGGAGAAACGTTTCCGGATATCTCGGATAGTTGTCGCCCAAAAGATAGACTGCCGCGAAGCCGGTGGAAAAATAAAGATCTAAACTATAGAATGAAGCGGATTCTAAGCCTTTTTCTGACAAAACCTAATCTTACTTCAAGCGGGTATGCTGATCAGATTTCCGGTTTTGCTGGCGTTTTAGTACGTCCGGAATGGTTTGACGATCTGTTCTATGAAATCCCTGACGTTATGTGGACCGTCGATGACCCCTGGATATCAGGTCATCTGGAGCGCGTGGGGATTGCGATATGGAACACCGGAAAGCGAAAAAATCTTCCTGAAAATGAAGGAAGTTCGGTCGACGCACTTTTGAACCTCGTTCAGGAAGGTCATGATCGAGTAGAGGCTGATTTGCTTGTGATCGATTACTTTCGTGAAAAATATAATATTTGGACCAAGTGCGGTCCGGTTGATCCGCAGACCTGTTTGAGAACGACTTCTATGCGAGAAATGCTCAGACGACATCAAGTGGAGTTGAGCTAGTTAAAGTAGCTGAATTCCCCGGCCTAATCCGGGGTCTTCAAAATCACACATGGCCATCAATTGTTTTAGCGCGCTCGTGACGGGCGACGATTTTGCGCAGAACGTCCAGGAACCGGTCAACGGAATCCGTCGAAGTTTCTGGCTCAATCGAAACGCGGATCGCGCCGGGGCCATCTTCCTGCCCCATAGCGGCCAACACGTGGCTCGGCCCCACTTTGCCTGAAGAGCAAGCTGACCCCGCCGACAATGCTATGCCGCCAAGATCGAATGCGATCTGCACTGTCTCGGCTTTTTGACCATCGAGCGAAAAAAAAGTGGTGTTCGGCAGGCGATCAACAGCTTTGCCGTGAATGGTTGCATCGGGTGTGATTTCCATAAGCCCGGCTTCCAGCCTGTCACGCGATTGCGAAGACCAGCCATCGCCATTCAATCGTTCTGCCGCAATGTCAGCAGCTTTCCCAAAACCAGCAATAAGGGGCAGCGCCTCGGTGCCAGCCCGATGACCTTTTTCCTGACCGCCACCGCGAACCAATGCTTTTGGCATCATCAGATCGGAAATCGCAATAACTGCACCGACCCCCTTCGGCCCACCAATCTTGTGTGATGAGATTATTAAGTAATCGCCGCAATTATCGGTAATATCTAATTTAATACGACCTGCGGCCTGTACCGCATCAACAACGAATATACCGCCCGACGCTTTGACAACTGCTGCAATATCGCGAATTGGTTGGATCACGCCAGTTTCATTGTTTGCGGCCTGAACGGCAACAAGCGGCAAGCCGGCGCTTTTGTCATGCGCTTTGAGCGCTTGTTCCAAAGCTTCAAGACGCAGAATACCGTTTTCATCAACGGGAATAACGGAGATGTTTTCCGGGGCAAACTGCCCACCAGCCAGCATGCATGGATGCTCGGTCGCACTTATATAGAGATGTGAAAGACGCACCGGCGAGCGACCCATCATGTAAACTGGCGTCAGAAGTGTGGATGCGGCTTCCGTAGCACCCGATGTGAAGAAGACATGATCCGACTTAGCATTCACAAGCGCTGCCACGCTGCGCCGCGCCGATTCGACGAGCGCACGTGCGGCTCGTCCTTCACGATGTACGGATGAAGGATTGCCGGTAATGCCTAATGCCTCGATGACCGCATTGCGTGCTTCATCGAGCAATGGCGCACTGGCATTATAGTCCAGATAGAGCCTCTTGCCGGTTCCGATCACCGATACTATCTCCTAAGCGAAGCCTTTAAGTGGCGATAAGCGCAATTTTCTTGAATTTTCAGTCAGGAAAAGCCTATTAAGCCACACTAGGTACTGAACTACGGTCCAGTCTAACGAAATTTCAAATCGGTTCTAGAAGCGGCGCACTGTTACGTCAAGTTCGCCAACCGAGAGCCGATCTTCCGATCACCAGCGGAGTACACATGCCAGAAGTCATTTTCAACGGCCCAGCCGGACGCCTTGAAGGCCGCTATCAGCCTTCACGCGAAAAGAACGCACCGATTGCGCTCATCCTGCACCCGCATCCGCAGTTCGGTGGAACCATGAACAACAAGATCGTTTATGATCTGTTTTACATGTTCCAGAGCCGCGGCTTTACCACGCTTCGCTTCAACTTCCGCGGCATCGGCCGCAGCCAAGGCGAGTTCGACCATGGCGCGGGCGAATTGTCCGATGCAGCAAGCGCGCTTGATTGGGTTCAGGCTTTGCATCCCGATTCCAAGAATTGCTGGGTTGCTGGTTATTCTTTCGGCTCATGGATCGGTATGCAGCTTTTGATGCGCCGCCCAGAAATCGAAGGCTTTATCTCGGTTGCACCGCAGCCAAATACCTATGACTTCGCGTTCCTTGCTCCTTGCCCATCGTCAGGCCTGATTATCCATGGCGATCAGGACAAGGTTGCACCGCCGAAGGACGTGCAGGTGCTCGTCGATAAGCTCAAGACGCAGAAGGGCATTACGATCACCCAGAACACAATGCCGGGTGCAAACCACTTCTTTACTGGGCAAGGTGATCTTCTGATCGACGAGTGCACCGAATATCTGGACCGCCGTCTTGCTGGCGAACTGGTTGAAGTGCGCCAGAAGCGCCTGCGTTAAACGCTCTATAAATTAGCTTTATGAAAGTCCGGTGCGTTTTGCTACCGGGCTTTTATTTTGGCGGAAAAACCAGAACGCCGCCCGACAGCGGCTGATTGCAGCCTGTTGTTGTAGGATATGTCAGTGGAAGCCCGCGCATGGAACGCACAGCCAGATAGGCCCATGCTTCCGCTTCCATTGCGTCACCGTCGATACCCACATTATCCGCATCAACGACACGCGCGCCTTCGCGTTCAGCAAGCGCACTCAGCTCAGACATAATGGCCGCATTCTTACGCCCGCCACCGCTCACCACATAGGTTCGGGGCTGTGACGGCAAATGCGATGCAGAGCGCAGAATAGCCGCAGCACTCACATAGGCGAGCGTGCGTGCACCTGTCGCCAAATCCGTAGCGCCTTTTGCAGGAACAACGAAATCGCCACGATCAAGGGACCGACGGTGATTCCCTTTGAAAAACGCGTGATCGAGATAGCGAGCTGCCAGAGCGTCATCCACGACACCGCTCATGGCCGTTATGCCGCCGGCATCAAAACTGCCCTGCTCATTCAGTTCCATCCACTGATCAATCAGCATGTTGCCCGGCCCGCTATCATAAGCCATCAGCCTACCTGCTTCATCGACATAAGTGAGGTTGGAGATGCCACCAATGTTAACGAAGACGACCGGCCCTTCGAGACCTGAAGGCAAGTTGGCAGCGAGTGCCGCGTGATAGGCCGGGATCAATGGCGCGCCCTCGCCGCCATGTCGCATATCTTCAGCACGCATATCGTAGACGACTGGAATGCCGGTTTCTGCCGCAAGCAATGCTCCATCTCCAATCTGTACCGTGAGCGCCTCACGCGGGCGATGCAGCACGGTCTGACCATGAAACCCGATCACATCGATCTCTTCCGGCTTCAACGAATGTTCATAGAGAAAGTCTTGAACGGCAATCGCATGAAGAAGGGTTTGGTCGCGTTCAAGTTGCTTTAGAATACCGGGGCGCTCATTGCGATCACTGATACTACGCGCATCATTAAGAGCTGCCTTCAACCGTGCGCGAAATCCATCAGAATAAGACACAGCACTCGACGGTCCGCGTTCGACCAAATTCTCGCCATCAGTGGTCACAAGAGCAATATCGATACCATCCATCGAAGTACCGCTCATCAACCCAATTGCGCGTTTCAAATCGGCCATACCGGACTTTCCTTGTTATTCCCGCTTGAATGATGCTAAAGGCAAATTATCATAAGGCGGTAAGCACTTACTTACCGTTATTTCCATTCTCGCCTAATCAGTCAGGAAAAGGGCATGTCCGGTTTTAAATCCGATTTTCTTCGCACGCTTTCCGAGCGCGGCTTTATTCATCAAATGTCTGATGAAAGCGGCCTCGATGAATTGTTGGTCAAGGAAACCGTGACGGCCTATATTGGCTTTGATCCGACAGCGCCGAGCCTTCACGCTGGCGGTCTGATCCAGATCATGATGCTGCACTGGTTCCAGCAGACTGGCCATCGCGCCGTAGCCCTTATGGGCGGCGGCACCGGCATGGTTGGCGATCCATCCTTCAAGGATGAGGCACGCAAGCTGATGACCGAAGATACGATCGCGGATAATATCGCCGGTATTAAACGCGTCTTCGCAAACTACCTGACTTTCGGCGAAGGTCCGAAAGACGCGCTTATGGTCAATAATGCTGACTGGCTGCGCGATATTAATTATCTCGAATTCCTGCGCGATGTGGGCCGCCATTTCTCAGTCAACCGCATGTTGTCTTTTGATTCGGTCAAAACACGCCTTGATCGTGAACAGTCGCTTTCGTTCCTCGAATTCAACTACATGATCTTGCAGGCCTACGATTTCGTAGAACTCAGCAAGCGCTATGACATGCGCTTGCAGATGGGCGGTTCAGATCAATGGGGCAATATCATCAACGGTATCGATCTCGGTCACCGTATGGGTACGCCGCAGCTCTACGCCCTCACCTCGCCTTTGCTGACCACAGCTTCAGGCCAGAAAATGGGCAAGTCGCTGGGCGGTGCTATCTGGCTTAACGCCGATATGCTCAGTGCCTATGACTTCTGGCAATACTGGCGCAATACAGAAGACGCTGACGTAGAACGCTTCCTGAAGCTCTACACAACGCTGCCTTTGGATGAAATTGCAAAGCTTGCCGCTCTCGGCGGTTCAGAGATCAACGAAGCGAAGAAAATCCTCGCGACCGAGATTACCGCAATTCTGCATGGGCGTGACACTGCAGAAGAAGCTGCTGACACCGCTCGCAAGACTTTCGAAGACGGTGAACTGTCGGAAAACCTTCCAACCGTCGGCGTTCACAAGGCAACGCTTAATGATGGCATCGGTGTGCTTGCGTTAATGGTGCTTGCAGAACTCTGCGCCACCAATGGCGAAGCACGTCGTCACATTGAAGGCGGTGCAGTTCGCATTAACGATGAAATCGTGACCGACCCTCGTTTGTCGATCAATGCATCAGCGCTTAACGAACAAGGTGTTATCAAGGTTTCGCTTGGCAAGAAGCGCCACGTGCTAATCCGCCCTGCTTAATGCAGTAAAACAGTAATAAAAAAGCCCGGCTAAGCCGGGCTTTTTTATTATCCATCAAAACTCAAAGATCGAGCGGAAAATACCCGGCGCGATAATTGAAATCGGGTTGACAATCACTTGTGGTGCTTTAGCAGTGCCTTCAAGCTTGAACGTGATGCCTAAAAGACCACGATCACGTCCGTTGCCCAAAAGCGCACCAAAGATCGGCACTTCACCGAATATCCGGTTCACGCCATAGGCGGGCATAAATGTGCCGGTCATCGACATATTTCCCTGCGGATCATAAAGCGTGCCCTGAAAAGTTGCTCCGACAGTTGGCGACCGAAGCACGCCCTTCGAAAGCTTCAGATATCCCATACCTTTTTCTATCAGTGAGAAGCCGCGCTCCACATCAACGCGGGATACGTCAATATCACGCTTAACGGCCTGGTTAAGGCTTGTGCCACCTGTTGATGGCGAAGAAGAAACAATTTTTGCAAGGCGCGGCTCGTTGATGATCGAAAAGTTTCTGGCATCAATCTGACCGCTCAACGGACCATTGCCCTGCCCCGCCAAGCCAACGGTAATTTTTCCGCCGCGCATCTTATCGTAGAAATCGAAGAAGCGCAGGATTGCACCAGCATCATTGGACTGCAACGAAACAGAACGCGCATCGCCCTGTTCATTATTAGTTGCGACAAATGACTCCCCGGAAGACGTCTGGGCGTTTACGGACACACCAGAGATTTTGCTTCCTGCACTTTCATAAGAAACGGCAACATTGCGCAGGGCCTCGTCATTAAACCCTGTAACCTGATCAATCTGCGCACTCACAACAACGCGTGTAGTGTCGCCTTTGGAGCCACCAGTTTTCTTGCCAACATCAGAAAACTGCTTGATCAGCGAACGTGCATCAAACTTTGAACCGCTGACATTAACGCGGTATCCACCCGTCCCCTTAGTGGCTTTTATGGCAAGTCGATCAGAACGATTAAGCCGTACATCAGTTAAATCTGCCGACTGGAGATCACCACCAGCGATAGACAGGCTGCCTTTTGCGCCGAATGCATCACCAGTCAGCACGAGGTTGCGAATATCGATCTTGCCATCACTGCCAGCGCTTTTAACGAGGTCAAACTCCGCTTTTGAGGCAATACCGCTGCCTTTACGCCAACCTAGCCAAGGTAAATCAACCTGAGTCTTGTCAAGGTTCGCTACAACATGCCGTTTGCCATTTTCTTCCATTCCAAGATCAATCGAAATTGGTCCTGAGAAGACGTCCTTCAAGCCGGGCAGCAGTTTGTCACGCGACTTGTCGTCGATTTCCAATCGAACTTTCTGGTCACGCTTTGCAGGACCTGAACGATCAACTGGCTCTGTCATTGTAATTTTGGCCGGAATGCCATCAAGCTTTGCATCGGCAGTAATTATCGCAGCCGTCTGATCAACCTTTATACTGCCATCAGCATCAGTAACCTTCGAGCCGCCAACCGGCTTATCGATAGAAAGATTTTTGAAGCCAATATCAGCTTCCCACTTGAGGGTTCCGGGTGGCGGATCTTTCGACACTGCAAAACTGACTTTAACACGCGATTTTACGTCGCCAGTGACATCCTGCGGCATGAAAGGCACGTTTTTAAGAACATCAATCGGCTTTTTTCCGGCGATTTCCGCAATAGCTGCGGCTTGTCCTGACACAAGAAGATCAAGAGTTGCAATAACCGGACGTTGTGGGCCCCAAGGAATAATCAGCGTGCCTTCGGAAACATCTGCCTTCCGGTTGTCGGGCGTGTAAGCAACACCCTTATCAAGCTTGATGGTCGTATGTGCGCCGCGAACGCTCACAGTTCCATTGACATCGCGAACAGGCGGTAATTCACCAATGACATCAAAGCGCGTCTGTTCGACATTAAAATCAGCTTTTATTTCTTCGCCCGTGAGCGGTGGAGGAAGTCCGGGACCATTAAAGCGACCGCCCGCCAAGGATATGTCGATACGGCTATCTTTCAGGCGACCACCATACAAATTCTTCAATACCCAGGCACGTGCACCGTCAGCAACGTCGATAGGCCAAAGATGCTTTGCATCAGCGACAAGCATATCCGGAATGCGCAGCATGAAAATCATTTCGGGCGAACCGCTGCCAAAGCCAATACTTCCCTGACCGTAGAGTTCACCATTTTCGGTTTGAACATCGAGATTTGAGAACTGGATCCGCTGCTGTTTCGAAAAGAAACTTCCAGCAATACGCACTCCAAACGACAGCTGCGGGTCGTTCGACTCAGCTGGCATACTCGTCGCTGAAGTGGTCAGTATTTCAAAACGATAACTCGGGTCCGAAGCTGCATTTTCGGCCTGAAAATCTGGGCCGAAGGCACCATTGAACTGAGCCTGCAATCCACCCAACTGAACGCGCGACGGCAACACTTCAATCTTTTGACTACCAACGGAGTGTTCCAGCCTCAGCACAGCCGAGCCACGCACATCCTCAACACGTCCAAGCTGCATGTCGATACCATTAACGGCTAACTCAGCACCGATTGTATCTGGTTCCTCAGCATGAGCCGTTTTGCCAGAGAGCGAAAGACTGGCATTGCCTTTGAGTTCAAAGTGGGCAGGATTAACCCGATTGCCATCGATAATTGGCGCGACTTCAGCAGGTGAACCCAAGTCGAGGGGAATATTGCTAATAATGACCTTGAACGCATCAAGTTCATTATCTTGGCCCTTACGATCGATATTGCCATCAAGGGCAATTACCTTGCCGTTCCAGACAACAGTGCCATCCAGTTTAATGTGGCCTGCATCTTCAACCAGTCGCAGCTTTCTGATTTCGATGCTCTGCTGATTATCTCCAGCCTTAAACCGCACCGTTGTATTCATCAGGCTCAGGGCCTGTGTATTCTGGTCATGTAACAGTTCAAGATTTCGGCGCATCGCGGAAAAAAGATCATCGGAAAGCGCGTCAAAATCTACAAAACCGCGCTTGTCATAGGGTAGAGACTTCCAGAACCCTGCGCCTTCCTGTTCTGGCAAATCAAAAGCTGCGCCATCGATTTCCAATTCCGCAACCCGCACATTGCCGGTCAAAAGTGGAAGTGGTGCAAGCCCGAGGCGTACAGACTTAATATTCTGGATTTCAATGCGCTGCTTGGGATCAGAAATTGAGACATCACGAGCCTCTAAGGCCACCAGACTATTCTGATCAAGTGAAAGTCCAGCACTTCCAATTGAAGCAGATGCTTGATCACCGAGTACACGGGTCAAAGTTTTCTGAGCTTCTTCACGCAACATATTGCTGGTCACGCCGCCACGCAAAACAACAAAACCGACGCCGCCGATCAGAACAAGTACAATACACAGTGACAGAAATGCATGAGAGCACAAGGAAACGAATGAGCGTTTGCGACGTCCGATTACGAACACGCCTCCATCATCTCCGTCAGCTGCCAGACGCTCGATTCTCTTCATCTCGCGCTTGGAAAAGCGTATTTTGTGCTCTTTCTCAGTCAATATTCCAGCCGACCACCTGATTTCTCTATTTAAAACATCTCATAAAATGAATCATGAGAACTCAATAATATACTGTTTTTATTAACTTATATTCGATCAGTAGACCGATCTTGTGCTTCTTTAGCCTCTCCCAGAAGATAGACCGGTCGCTGCCTTAGTTTCGCTACGTTGCACAAGACTGATGCGAGTGCGATAGCTTTAAGTGTAACAGGCAGTTTACTCGTATATCTACAAAAGAAAGGCTTAGATATGGCTCGTCCCCAAATTGGAGATCTGGCACCGGACTTCACTTTGCCATCAGATAATGACAGCATTAGTCTGTCATCTCTCAAAGGCAATCCAGTCGTTCTTTATTTCTATCCAAAGGACGATACTTCTGGTTGTACAAAAGAAGCCATAGCTTTCTCTCAGCTCAAACCTGAGTTCGACAAGTTGAATGTACGTGTCATTGGTCTCTCGCCGGATAGCGCGGAAAAGCATGCTAAATTTCGCAAAAAGCACGAATTGACCGTCGATCTGGCGGCAGATGAAGACAAGACCGTGCTTGAAGCATACGGTGTCTGGCTCGAAAAGAGCATGTATGGCCGCAAATATATGGGTGTTGAAAGAACGACGTTTCTGATCGATGCAGAAGGTCGTATTGCGAAAATCTGGGAAAAAGTAAAAGTCGATGGCCATGCGCAAGCTGTATTAGAGGCTGCACGCGCGCTTTGATCCGACAATAAGGGCAATGCGTGTAAAAGGATTGCCCTTATAAATTCTCGTATATGCGAGTATTGCGAAAGCTTCGGAAAAGCTTTGTTAACCATGATAAGGTGCAATAGAATCAAATATCTGGGATGCAAAGACGACCAGCATGATAAAAAAGTGGAACAAGCCAGGAAACGACGGATGCATTGAGCATCTGAATGAACCGGCCGCCCGGCACTGGTCCACGAAATGGGTACGAACGTCAGTTTTTGGTGCTGTAGCTTTCGTTCTCGCTGTGGGTGGCGGCGTTTATACGACGTTTGAAAACCTCACTGAAAAATCACAACAATCAAATAGCAAGCTCGCATCGCTTTTTAAAAAGCCACTGGTGATGCAACCACTGCCTGAGATGCCATCGGAATCACCGCCCGGCATGTCCGTTCAGCCAGAGCGTTTATCACCGCAAGATGCGCTGACAATTCAGAAAATCGACACGATCATCACTGGCCCACGTACACACAAGCCACGCCCCATTGTAGAGCGCGCAGCGTCAAAAGACTCCTGAGTGATCCAAGAATAGGCTGCATAAAAAACCCGGCATATAGCCGGGTTTTTAGCATCTTTATCAACACGAAGATCAGTCAATGTCTTCGATAAGTTCAGCGCCACCATGAATACGGTGTGCAAGAGCGGCTTCCATGAACGGCGACACCGCACCATCCAAAACTTCTTGCGGGTTGGTGCTTTCAACGCCGGTACGCAGATCTTTGACCAGCTGGTAAGGCTGCAAAACATAAGAACGAATCTGATGTCCCCAGCCAATATCTGTCTTGCTGGCATTGGCTGCATCCGCCACAGCTTCGCGCTTTTTCAGCTCTTCTTCGTAAAGACGAGCGCGCAACATAGCCCAGGCTTTTTCACGGTTCTTATGCTGCGAACGTTCGGCCTGACACTGCACAACCACGCCACTGGCGATATGCGTAATGCGCACCGCTGAGTCCGTAGTATTAACGTGCTGACCACCAGCACCCGAAGCACGATACGTATCAATGCGAACATCGGCTTCTGTTACCTGAACATCGATATTATCATCCACGACAGGGTAAACCCAGATACTAGCAAACGATGTGTGGCGGCGCGCATTCGAATCGTAAGGCGAAATGCGCACCAGGCGATGAACGCCCGATTCCGTCTTTGCCATACCATAGGAATTATGGCCTTTAATCAGGATCGTCGCAGACTTGATGCCAGCTTCTTCGCCGTAATGCACTTCCATCACTTCGACCTTGCGCCCACTGCGCTCGGCCCAGCGTGTATACATACGCAAAAGCATTGACGCCCAATCCTGACTTTCGGTGCCGCCTGCGCCAGCATGGACTTCAAGATAGGTGTCATTCGCATCGGCTTCACCCGAAAGCAGCATGTCGATCTGGCGTCGATCAACATCCAACTTCAGCTCGCGAATGGTATTTTCCGCATCAGTGATGATCGACTTGTCACCTTCCTCTTCGCCCATGGCGATGAGTTCGATACTATCGTTCAGCGTCTGTCTCAGCGCATTGATGCCGTTTATGCTATCTTCCAATTGCTGACGCTCACGCATCAACTTCTGGGCTTCCTGTGCATCATTCCAAAGGGTCGGATCTTCAGCTCTCTGGTTCAGATAGCCCAGACGTTTGATTGCCTGATCCCAGTCAAAGATGCCTCCTCAGCAGGCTTATGGCCTGCTGGATTTCGTCAACCAGCGTCTCGATTTCCGCGCGCATGGGCAAATCGTTCCTTCAATTATTCCGCATATATGTGGAGAGAACCTAAGCCCTATCAGAGCAAGCCTCACACTTTTAAAAGGAGTGGCAAATAGCCATCCAAGCGCCGCGGACCATAGTTAGCACGCGACGCAGTGTAAAGAGGGAGAGGTCAGTAAAGTCCGCCCGAACCCGAATTGATTGCACGGGTTGCTTGTGGTGATTGTGGCTGAACGGGTGACCCCTCCCGGAACTGATCCATACCGATAACTGAATAGGTATCAGACGGCCCTGTTCCAGGCTTAAATGCTTCCATAATCAGGTTTGGATCACCCTGATTGGTGCGCATCCCTGTCTTCCGATTAATCGCAATCAGCGTCATGCCTTCCGGTACACGGAAATCAACCTTCGGAGTACCGGCCAGAGCTTGAGTCATAAAGTCTTTGAACACCGGGGCTGCCAAACCGCCGCCAGTACCACCACGACCCAGCGGCGTCGGCGTGTCATAGCCCATGAAGACACCAACAACGAGGTCTGGTGTAAAGCCTACAAACCACGCATCTTTTTCGTCGTTCGTGGTGCCGGTCTTGCCAGCAAGCGGGCGATCAAGACTCTTAAGCAACTGTGCTGTACCGCGCTGAACCACACCTTCCATCATCGACGTGATCTGGTAAGCAGTCATCGGATCAAGCACCTGATCGCGATTATCGATCAGTGTTGGTTCTTCCTGATTAGACCATTGCTGCGTATTGCAGCCCTCGCACTGACGACCGTCATGTTTGAAAACGGTTTTGCCGTAACGATCCTGAATACGATCGATCATCGAAGGTGTTATGCTCTGTCCGCCATTCGCGATGACCGAGTAAGCTGTCACCATTCGCAGAACGGTGGTTTCGCCAGCGCCCAACGACATCGACAGGACCGGGAGCATCTTGTCATAGACGCCAAAACGTTCCGCATATTCAGCGACCGTCTTCATGCCCATGTCCTGCGCAAGGCGCACGGTCATGACGTTGCGCGACTGCTCAATACCATAACGCAGTGTCGAAGGACCGGAGAACTTACCGGAGTAGTTCTTTGGTGCCCATACGCCGAGCGAACCGCCCTGATTGACTTCCAGCGGACCATCCAAAACAACGGATGCTGGTGTGTAGCCATTGTCGAGAGCCGCAGAATAAACAAAAGGTTTGAATGAGGAACCGGGCTGACGATAAGCCTGTGTTGCGCGGTTAAACTCTGATTGCCCATAGGAGAAACCGCCGACCATCGCGAGAACGCGGCCTGTATGCGGATCCATAGCAACCATTGCTCCCTGAAGTTTCGGAGGCTGTTGTAAGCGGAAACGAGATTCACCGTCTCCAGCTTTGGAAACATAAACAATATCTCCGGCCTTCAAGACACCTTCCGGCGACTTGGCGCTACCGCGCTTACCGTCGATATTCGTAACACGCATAGCCCACTTCATATCATCGGCAGCAATGAACGCCCGCGTACGCTCTTTTCCACGGAAACCGGAGCCACCGATAGCAGGCTGCAAACCAATATCTGCGCCAGCAGCAGAGACGTTGAGAACAACAGCCAACTGCCATTCAGGTACGTCTTCAAATGACTGCATGTCGCCAAATGCTGCCGCCCAGTCACTGCCAAGCTCTGCATGTTTCAAAGGACCGCGCCAGCCACGAGCTTCATCGTAGCGCAAAAGAGCAGTTTGCAGCGACTTACGTGCTTCGGTCTGCATCGTCGGATTGAGCGTCGTGCGAACAGACAGACCACCTTCATAAAGCGCATCAACACCGTATTTCTGGATAATCTGACGACGTACTTCTTCACTGAAATATTCAGATGCGAAGAGATAATGAGTAGCCGTCCGTGTGTTCACACCAAGCGGCTGCTTCTTGGCCTCTTCAGCTTCCTGCGTCGTAATATAGCCGTTCTCAGCCATGCGATCGATAACCCAGTTGCGGCGTTCCATCGCGCGGTCCGGGTAACGGAATGGATGATAATTGTTCGGCCCCTTTGGCAAAGCCGCCAGATAAGCTGCATCCGCAATGCTCAACTCACCAACCGACTTATCGAAATAGGTCAGCGCAGCACTGGCAATACCGTATGAACCGAGACCAAAGAAAATTTCATTGAGGTAAAGCTCAAGAATGCGGTCTTTCGAGTAAGCCTGCTCAATTCGCATCGCTAGAATTGCTTCTTTAATCTTACGATCGTAAGTCTGATTTGACGAAAGAAGGAAGTTCTTTGCAACCTGCTGCGTGATCGTCGAAGCACCAACCGGGCGACGACCAGATCCCAGATTCTTCACATTGGTAAGAACCGCACGAGCGAGACCACCAAAATCCAGACCGTGATGCTCATAGAAGGTTTTATCTTCGGCAGAAATAAAGGCTGCTTTCACACGGTTTGGCACCGCCTGAATTGGCAGATACATCCGGCGTTCGCGCGCATATTCTGCCATCAGACTACCGTCAGACGCGTGAACGCGTGTCATGACTGGTGGCTCGTATTTTGCGAGCACTTCGTAATCAGGCAATTCCTTAGTCACGCCCCCGATATAAACAGCCACTCCGCCGGCTACTATGAGCGCGAAAACTGTACCTATACCGAAGAAATATCCGATAAGCCTTACCATGAATCCGGATTCCCGCCTTCAGATCGTTCGAAAAACTAAAGAGCCACTAAAATTATGCTCATCAATCTGTGCCGTGTTGGCAATAACTGGTTTAGTGACCAGCAAATGCGTCAAAGGCAAGATCGTTTCCATGTTTTTACCGATTTAAAGTCATACAAACACGTACCGACCATAAAAATACGTAAAACTGTTGCATGCATGCATCTTATAAGCTGGGAGAAATATCAACCCCCACTAAACATTACATTATTTTAACCCCGGGACAAAGCCCCAGGGTGTTTTTGCATTTCAAAAGCCTTTATCGCCGTTGCAATGCGATCAGCGAGTTTACGGCGCCATTGCGGATTACTGATGAGCTTCTCATCTTCCGCGTTGGAAAGATAACCAATTTCAATCAACACCGATGGCACATCCGGTGCACGCAGCACCTGAAAACCCGCAAAACGATGCGGATTGTTGATCAGGTTAACCTCACCCTGCAAAGCGCCGATCACTTTTTCAGCAAAGCTCAGCGAAAACGTATGCGTTTCGCGACGTGTGAGATCGAGCAGAATATCAGCGACTTCAGGAAGTTCTTCAGGAGCAGCGCCACCGATGCTATCCGACTTGTTTTCACGCTCAGCCATAGCGCGCGCGACCGAGTCAGATGCCTTGTCAGAGATTGTATAAACAGTAGCGCCCCGAATATCACCCTGATTGATCGTATCTGCGTGGATGGAAATGAAAAGATCGGCTGAGTGCTGGCGCGCGAGGCGCACTCGCTCCGACAAGCGCAGGAAAGTGTCGTCATCTCGTGTCATCAAAACCTTGATGTTGCTTTCCTTAGCGAGACGATCACGCAGCTCCTGCCCGAAAGCGAGCGTCAAATCCTTTTCTTTAATACCGCTCAGGCTTTCAGCACCGCTATCAATGCCGCCATGCCCCGGATCAATCATCACGATAAAAGGGCGTGTTTCATTGTCTGTCGCAGGCGATACGGCTTTCACGCCAGTCGATCCAGTAACCTCGTGTGGTGCAGCAAGTTTCGCTTCAAATTGTTGATCTGAGGTCGCAACGATGTCTGCAACAAGACGATAACCTGAGGTCGTTTCGTTTTTGATTACCTGTACGTTTTCTACATCGAACGGCCCGCGCAATGTCAAAATGAGCCTTGAGCGGTTTTTGCCAACAGAACCATAGCGGACACGCGATACAATCCCCCTCGCCGCCAAGCTGTTTTCGTCGAAACCAAAGCGCGTTTCAGGAAGATCAAAAACCAAACGATGGGGATTGGCGAGAGTAAGCGTCGAAAACTTCGGCTCCTGATCAAACATAACGACAACGCGCATCCGCAGATCATCGCCCGCCATACGATACGTTAACGCCGACAGCGGCGCATCACTTGCAGCCTTTGCCGAACCGATGTGAAAGAACGCAGAACATAGTATCACCAGAAGCGCGAACATATTCCGCGCGTTCATTTTATTTCTGGCAATATTTTGCAGGCTCAGACAATGCATAGGTGTTCGCGATCTAAACATTAAAAATTCATCGAAAGTTGGCCGTTTAGGCCAAAGCATATGGATGCGTACATTTGATCAATCAAACCGTATCGAATTATGGTTAACAAAGGCTTTGATCCCGGCTTTTGACCGGCAGCACAGGCCATTGCCCTTTCTATAATCACCTTTCGGCAAAATTGCGATCACGGTGTCAACTGATATTCATACTTGTCATAGCGCGAACGACGCCATAAAAGCTTAAATAGGCTTTGGAATAGCTGTCAGAATCGTTTGCCGGTTTTCAATACGGATCGCGACGAAAGATAGCTAAAACAGTGGTGTATGGTATTCACTACCCCCTAGCCCGCACAGAATTCAGCGGAACACGGCATCCCCGCCGCCTCCGTTTTTTAATCGGCCGACTGCGCATGGATACGCGCTGTCGCCAGCGCTCTGAAAAGAGCAAACAGGTCGGCCCGGCTTTTTCGGGCCATATATGAGGTCGTTTCGAACGGAACAGCTATGGGTCAAGCAAGACTGACCATTGCAAGCCTGAAGACCGTGATCGCCAATTGGCCATCGCGCGCAGACACAGCAGCTTTTGTTCCGACGAACCCATTATCATCCGGCAGATGCTCCCCAGCCAGGACGACAGCCTTCAGGGTTTCGTCCGGCGCACGCGGCTTGCGTCTTAGTGCCGGTAAGAAAGACAATTATGTCCAACAAAATGCTTATCGATGCCTCCCACCCGGAGGAGACCCGCGTTATCGTAACGCGCGGGAACAAAATTGAAGAATTCGACTTTGAGTCGGAACATAAGAAGCAGCTAAAGGGAAACATCTATCTCGCACGCGTCACCCGCGTCGAACCATCCCTTCAGGCTGCATTCGTGGAATATGGCGGCAATCGCCATGGCTTCCTCGCATTCTCTGAAATCCATCCTGATTATTATCAGATCCCGGTTGCTGATCGCCTTGCTCTTCTTGAAGCTGAAGCAAAGGCTGCGCGCGCCGAAGATGAGGACGAAGACGACGAACCAAAGGCGAAGAACAATGATCGTTCGCGCCGTAATCGTCGTCGTGGACGCCGCGACGGTCAGAACGGTGGACAGCCAGCAAACGTTGCAAGAAACGGCGTGCCTGCTGCAGAACCAGTCGGTCCGGCGTTCGTAAATTATGTCGCTGGTACACCTGCCATCGCTTTGATGAAGCAGGCCGGCGACGTTGTTTCAGAAGCTATTGAAGCCAACGATAGCGATGATGACGACGATAACGAAGTCGAAAACGAAGAAGACATGGTGGAATCGGTTGGTTCCGAAGACGCTATGGAAGAGCTTCCATCGCATGTTCGCACCAATCGTCGTCAGTACAACATTCAGGAAGTGATTAAGCGCCGCCAGATCATTCTGGTTCAGGTGGTTAAGGAAGAGCGCGGCAATAAGGGCGCAGCTCTCACGACCTATTTGTCACTTGCTGGTCGTTACTCGGTATTGATGCCGAACACTGCACGCGGTGGCGGTATTTCGCGCAAAATCACCAATATTCAGGATCGCAAGCGTCTTAAGGATATCGTCAAAGAACTCGAAGTGCCGCAGGGCATGGGCGTGATCTTGCGTACCGCTGGTGCCAATCGCACAAAGCAGGAAGTCAAGCGCGACTACGAATACCTGATGCGTATGTGGGAAAATGTCCGCACACTGACACTGCAATCAACGGCTCCTTCGCTCGTTTATGAAGAAGGCAGTCTGATCAAGCGCTCGATCCGTGATCTCTACAACAAGGAAATCTCGGAAATTCTCGTTGCGGGTGAGACCGGCTATCGCGAAGCAAAAGAGTTCATGCGTATGCTGATGCCAACGCACGCGAAGGTTGTTCAGCCGTACCGCGAACAGGTTCCGGTTTTCACGCGTTATGGTCTGGAAGCACAGCTTGATCGCATGCTCGTGCCACAGGTTACGCTGAAATCTGGCGGTTATCTGATTATCAATCAGACCGAAGCTCTGGTTGCAATCGATGTCAACTCCGGTCGCTCGACCCGTGAGCATTCGATTGAAGACACTGCACTCCAGACCAATCTGGAAGCGGCCGAAGAAGTTGCGCGTCAGCTTCGTCTACGCGATCTTGCCGGTCTGATTGTCGTCGACTTCATCGACATGGAAGAAAAGCGCAACAACCGCGCTGTCGAAAAGAAGATGAAGGATTGTCTGAAAGACGATCGCGCCCGTATTCAGGTTGGACGCATTTCGCATTTCGGCCTTCTCGAAATGTCGCGTCAGCGTATCCGTGCGTCAGTACTCGAAAGCACGATGCAGGTGTGCCAGCATTGCGGCGGAACCGGTCATGTTCGCTCCGACTCGTCCATGGCGCTGCATATCATTCGTGGCATTGAAGATTATCTCCTACGCCATTCAGGCTATGACATCACTGTTCGCACGCCGGTTGCTTCAGCGCTTTACGTACTGAACAATAAGCGCGAACTGCTGGCAGAGCTTGAAGGTCGTTTCGGCGCTTCAATCAGCATTGATGCCGACGATAGCGTGGGTCATCAGCATTTTGTCATCGATAAGGGTGCGCCATCGACGCGTCCGATCACCATTCATCCTGCTGCGCCAATCGTTTATGAAGACGATCTGAACGATCCGGAAATCCCGCTGGATGAGGATGAAGCTGAAGAAGAAATCACAGCTGAGTCACCTGCTCGCGAAGAAAGCAGCGAAGAAGGTGATCGCAAGCGCCGTAAGCGCCGCCGTCGTCGTGGTGGTCGCGATCGTGAAGGTGGCGAGCAGTCTGCACAGACGGATTCGGGTTCGGAAGCATCTGACGAAGATGATGATGAAGATACATCCGCACAGAGCAATGGCTCGCTGAGCGAAGAAGATCGTCGCAAAAAGCGTCGTCGTGGTCGCCGCGGAGGTCGCAAAAACCGTCGTGAGGACGACTTTCACGCTAAGAAAGTTCCTGATCCTGAGTTTGTTGGCTATACGCCTGTCATTCCTGCGCGTGTTGAAGAAAAGGCCGCTGAAGTCGTTGTCAGCGAAGTTGTGGCGGTCGAAGCCGTAACGGTTGAAGCGCCAGTCGCAGTTGAACCAACTGTTGTTGTCGAAGCAGACGACAAGGCCGCGAAGCCAGCACGTAAACCGCGTGGTCGTCGCACTGCGAAGACCGAAGAAGTTGCTTCTGATGATGTGGTCGCAAGCGAGACCGCAGAAGAGCAAGCCAAGCCTGCTCGTAAGCCACGTGGCCGTAAGAAGCTTACGGATGAAGAAGCGCCGGCAGAAGTGGCTGCTAGCGCTGAAAATGCGGAAGCCGATAAGCCGAAGCGCCGTGCACCTCGCAAGGCCGCAGTTAAGGCCGAAGTGGAAGAAACTGTTGCGGAAGTTGCAGCTAAACCAGTTGCTGAGCCACAAAAAGCAGCCGAGCCGCAGAAAGTTGCAGAGGCCGTGGTTACGTCAAGTGACACGGAAGATAAGAAGCCGAAGCGCGGCGGCTGGTGGCAGAAAAAGGGCTTTTTCTAAGCCCTGCCAAACTTTGATGTAAAATATGAGAAAACCGGCGGAAACGCCGGTTTTCTTTTTAGTTTAAAGCGTAACTCGAAAAGTGCGAAACGCTCTTTTGTTTTATGTTGAGGCCTTTTGCTGTGGCAGCCAAGCTTCAAGACGACGGACCACTTCCTCTATTTCCTCGATGCTGCCCGCATAGGAAAAGCGCATTGTCCGGTGACCGTCGATTGGATCGAAATCGCGCCCTGGTGTGGCTGCAATATTGGTTTCAGCAATCATGCGCTGCGCAAATTCCATGCTGTCATTGGTGAAGCGCGAAACATCGCAATAGGCGTAGAATGCGCCATCCATTGGTGCTGCAAGGTTCAACCCCATGACTGGCAAATGATCGAGTAGAATTCTACGGTTCTGACGGTAGCGATCTTTCACGCGCTCCAGTTCCGCAGTCGCATTGAATGCTTCAATTGCTGCGCGCTGTGACAGTTCGGGGGCTGAAATATAAAGGCTTTGACCGAGGCACTCGATTGCCCGCACATCAGCTTCCGGCAAAACCATCCAGCCAATGCGCCAGCCGGTCATGCAATAATATTTCGAGAATGAATTGATGATGGTCACATCATCAGAAATCTGCAATGCCGTCACATCTTCCGCTTCATAGGAAAGACGGTGATAAATCTCGTCCGAAATAACGCGAATGCCCAGTTCATGCGCTGTTTCAATGATTGCCTTGAGTTCTGGCTTGTCGATCACGGCGCCCGTTGGGTTTGCCGGGCTTGCAAAAAGCACACCTTTGAGTGGCCTTTCAGCATGCGCAGCAGCCAATGCTTGAGCAGTAAGCGCGCCTGATGCGCCGCCTTCATTGGCGATTTCCACCACTTCAAGGCCAAGCGCTGTCAGAATGTTGCGATAGGCCGGATAGCCCGGACGCGTAATTGCAACACGGTCGCCCGGATCGAAATAGACCAGAAATGCCAGATTAAAGGCAGCCGAAGAGCCCGTGGTAATCGCTATACGTTGCGGCGAAACAGATACGCCATAGCTCTGCGCATAATGTGCAGCAATCGCCTCACGCAGTTCGATGAGACCAAGTGCATCGGTATAGCCGATGCTACCATCTTTCAGGGCGCGTTCCGCAGCCAGCCGGACAATTTGCGGTGCAGGGTCTGCCGGCTGGCCCACTGCCATCGAAATAATCGGATGGCCCGCCGCACGACGACGATTGGCCTCAGCCAGAACATCCATGGCGTGAAACGGTTCGACCGCGCTTCGGTTTGAAAGAGTATTCAACTTAGTCTCCAAAATGCTGGAAATACAATGTACGTCCCTCGCCCTATAATCGCCGGATTGGTAAAGCAACAGCGGCTTTGGTAAAAACAGCAATGAAGATTGAGATAAAGCCCTTAAAGTAGATTTGACCTTTAAGATTCGCATCATTTTCTTTTAAGCAGGATGAGAGGCATAATGGGGAGCATGTCTGCAATTTTTCCGGCGGAAGCATTTTCTTTCCGCCGCCTGATGCGCCGTTCCGTGGCCGCATTTGCTGCTCTTGCTATTGGCGTTACTGGCGTATTGCCTGCACAGGCTCAGTCACGTGGCGGCGGCGTTCCGATTGTGCGCGACGCGGAAATTGAAGCGCTCGTCGCCGATTATGCTGGTCCAATCCTTAAAGCAGCGAACCTTGGTGGACGCGGTGTTCGCGTCATTCTCGTCAATTCGCAAAGCTTCAACGCCTTTGTTGATGGACGCCGTATTTTTATCAATACCGGCGCGATCATGCAGTCTGAAACACCGAATGAAATCATCGGCGTGATTGCGCATGAAACTGGCCATATCGCGGGCGGCCATCAGGACCGTTTACGCGAGCAATTGAGCCGTGCGCGCACCATGGCCGTTATCGGCATGTTGCTTGGCGTTGGCGTCGGTGTTGCGGGTGCTGCGTCAGGCAGCAGCGGCGCTGCGGGTGCTGGCGGTGGTATTGCCATGGGCAGCAATGAAATGGCAATGCGCAGCTTGTTAAGCTATCAGCGCACCGAAGAAATTACTGCCGACCGTCTTGCGGTGAATTATCTCAACGCAACCGGCCAATCCACCAAAGGAATGCTCGATACATTTCAGCGGTTTGCTTCCGCGCTTTCGCTTTCCGGTACGCAGATCGATCAGTATCGTATCAGCCATCCCTTGCCGCGCGAACGCATAGCCAATCTGGAAGAACTCGCAAAAAAGAGTCCGAATTATAACAAAACGGACTCAGCCGCTCTCCAACTCAGACATGATATGGCGCGTGCTAAAATCGCTGCCTATTCCAACAATATGGGCGCATTGCAACGCATGTTCAAAGCCAATCCCGGTGGCTTGCCAGCGCGCTATGGCAGTGCAATCACGACGTACCTGAACGGCTCGGCGCGTTCTGCAATTCCAAAGTTCGAAGCGTTAATTAAAGAACAGCCAAAGAACCCGTATTTCCATGAAATGATGGGCGAAGTGCTGATTAAAGCCAATGACGCGCAAGGCGCTGCAAAGGCCTTTCAGCGCGCCGTTGCATTGGATACGCGCAAGTCACCATTACTGCGGATGAGCTATGGTCGCGCTTTGATGCTGACTGGCACCAAAGCTAATATGCCTAATGCAATCAAGGAGCTAAAAGCAGGGATTGCAGCCGACCCCGAATTTCCCGGAGGATATGGCTATCTCGCACAGGCTTATGGCCAGTCTGGCGACATGGCGCGCGCTGATCTTGCAACGGCGGACATGAACTACTATTCCGGCAACCTACAGCAGGCTCAGATTTTTGCCATTCGCGCTCAAAAGCAGATGAAACGGGGAACGCCCGACTGGCTGCGCGCGCAAGACATCATCAACGCCAAAGCGAAGAAAAAATAATCCCTGGACATTCCAATTGAGAATGTTTGAGCGGTTTTTCAGAACGTAAGAAAGTGATCGATATGAAGAATGTGATTTTAGGTGGATTAGCGGGCGGCGTCATTGGTGCTGGAGCGCTCGCACTCGGCTATTATGCAGGGACAGAGCACCAGCCAGCACCCGTTGCTCCGATTGAGGCGGCTGCGGCTCCCGCGCTGAACCAACAAGCTATTGAGAGCATCGTTCGTAATTATCTGCTGCAGAACCCGGAAATTATGGTCGAAGTGCAGACTGCGCTTGAAACCAAGCAGGCGGATGCGGCTCAGGAACAGGTGAAGCAGGTTTTGGCTTCCAGTCAGGATCAACTTTTCAACCCTGCACATGACGCAGTTTTCGGTAATCCAGAAGGCGACGTCACAGTTTATGAGTTTTTCGATTATAATTGCGGCTATTGCAAACGCGCCCTGCCCGATATGGAAGCTATCCTCAAAAACGATAAGAATGTTCGTTTCGTTATGAAGGAATTCCCGATCCTTGGCCCGGATTCCATGCGTGCACATGTGGTGGCACAGGCGTTCAAAGCTTTGATGCCAGAAAAATATGTCGAGTATCATGAAGTTCTCTTGAGCGCACAGGAGCGCGCAACCGAGGCTTCGGCAATTGCAGACGCGGTCAAGCTTGGTGCGGATGAAGCCCAGCTGCGCGAGAAGATGAAAGATCCCGCAATCACCAAGGCTTTTCAGGAAACCTATCAGCTCGCTCAAAAGCTTAACATCACTGGAACGCCGTCTTACATCATCGGAAATGATCTGGTTCCGGGTGCAATTGGTGCCGAAGGCTTGATCGAAAGAATCGCTGCTGCACGTACAGCAGACAAAGGCTGAACGGATTGAGAGCGCGCTCTGGTGATTTTCCATCAGAGCGTACTCAATTCATCAAAACAAATAAGTGACTATTTTTGCCACAAATTGCGTTCATTCCACAAAGAATAGCGGGAAAAACGCTGTGGTATAACATTAGCATTAATTTAGAGGGTTTCAGCTTGCGTCCAACCTCTCTATATGGAATGCGAAGTGTAATCGAAATTTCGTCATAGGCCCGTAATCCATAACGGATGAACATGGTAAAAACGGTTTTTGTTCTAAACGGCCCCAATCTCAATCTTCTTGGGAAGCGCGAGCCGGGCATCTACGGTGTGGCAACGCTCGATGATATCGAAGCGAGCTGCAAACGCGAGTCTGAACAACTGGGCCTTACTGTCGATTTTCGTCAGACGAATTACGAAGGCGATCTGGTGAGTTGGATTCAGGAAGCGGGCGATAAAAACGCTTATGTCCTGATCAATCCTGCTGCTTACAGTCATACTTCGGTTGCTATTCACGATGCCATCCGCTCGGCCAAGGTCACGGTCGTGGAAGTGCATCTGTCGAATATTCATGCGCGTGAAGCTTTCAGGCATCACTCCTATGTCTCCGCAGTCGCCAAAGGCGTTATCTGCGGCTTTGGCGCGGAAGGATACCTGCTCGGCCTGCGCGCACTCGCGGCAATTGCCAAAGAAGAAGAAAACAACGGGCAAGCGTAAAGGGGCCTTATATGTCCAGCAAAACTTCCGTCATCGATAAAGAAACAATTCGCGATCTTGCGAACATTCTCAATGAAACCGACCTGACCGACATCGAAGTCGAACATGGTGAACTCCGCATTCGCGTTTCGCGCAATGTAACGGTTCAGGCTGCGGCCACCGTCATGCAGGCGGCACCTGTTGCAGTTGCAGCACCTGTTGCGACTGTAGCAGCAGAGCCAACCAAGGCAGAACTCAGCAAAAATGCTGTTCCTTCGCCAATGGTCGGCACAGTGTATTTGGCCCCAGCACCCGGCGCACGCAACTTCATCGAAGTTGGCACGCAGGTAAAAGAAGGCCAAACTCTTCTGATCATCGAAGCCATGAAGACCATGAACCAGATTTCGGCACCACGCGCCGGTACGGTCAAGGCTATTCTGGTTGAAGATGCAGCGCCTGTAGAATTTGGCGAAGCGCTTGTCGTCATCGAATAAGATGACCATCTGGTCATTAGAGCGTGTCGCACCTGAAGCTTTCCACAACGCTCGCTCTATCTCTTTGTTTTTAAGCATGTCTTTATCCCAAAACCGGTTCCCACTTTTGGGAGACATGCTTTAGAATTTCGGCTTATTCAATGAACAGGCAGACAAGCGCAATGTTTCAAAAGATACTCATAGCCAATCGTGGCGAAATCGCTCTTCGTGTGCTCCGGGCTTGTAAAGAGCTCGGCATCAAGACGGTTGCAGTACACTCGACGGCAGATGCCGATGCGATGCATGTTCGCCTTGCGGACGAAAGCGTTTGCATTGGACCGCCTCCTTCACGCGACAGCTATCTGAATATTCATCAAATCGTTGCCGCTTGTGAAATCACCGGCGCGGATGCAATTCATCCGGGCTACGGCTTTCTTTCGGAAAATGCCAAATTTGCTGAAATTCTTGAAGCACACGGCATTACCTTCATCGGACCAACCTCCGCACATATCCGCACCATGGGCGACAAGATCGAAGCCAAGCGCACCGCAAAGCGCCTTGGCATTCCAGTCGTTCCAGGTTCAGACGGCGGCGTGACCGACGAAGGCGAAGCCAAGCGCATCGCAAAAGAAATCGGCTATCCGGTTATCATCAAGGCATCCGCCGGTGGTGGTGGTCGCGGCATGAAGGTTGCCAAGACCGAAGACGATCTGGCCGTAGCGCTCGCAACAGCGCGTACTGAAGCTGGTGCAGCCTTTGGTGATGATGCCGTTTACATCGAGAAGTATCTCGAAAAGCCACGTCACATTGAAGTTCAGGTCATGGGCGACGGTGCAGGCAATGCAATCCATCTGGGCGAACGTGACTGCTCGTTGCAGCGTCGTCACCAGAAGGTCTGGGAAGAAGCCAATTCGCCAGCGCTGAACGCAGAAGCACGCCACAAAATCGGTATGATCTGTGCCAATGCTGTTGCCGATATGGGCTATCGCGGTGCAGGCACGATCGAGTTTCTCTATGAAAACGGCGAGTTCTATTTCATCGAAATGAACACCCGTCTCCAGGTGGAGCATCCGGTCACCGAAGCTATCACCGGCATCGATCTTGTTCACGAGCAAATTCGTGTCGCAGCTGGTCTCGGTCTTTCGGTCAAACAGGATGACGTGCGTTTCTCTGGCCATGCCATTGAGTGCCGCATCAATGCTGAAGACCCGCGCAATTTCACGCCTTCACCGGGCCTGATCACCCATTACCACACACCAGGTGGCCTTGGCATTCGCGTGGATTCGGGCGTCTATTCCGGCTACCGCATTCCGCCTTACTATGACAGCCTTATCGGCAAGCTCATTGTTCATGGCCGCAACCGTGTTGAATGCATGATGCGTCTGCGTCGTGCGCTTGATGAATTTGTGGTTGATGGCGTCAAGACAACCCTGCCCCTGTTTCAGGACCTGATTTCCAATCAGGACATTGCAAATGGCGATTATGACATTCATTGGCTTGAAAAATATCTGGCCAAGCAGTCAGAAACCCCAAATGCATAAGAATATGGGTGCATAAATAAAGTGACCGCAGGAGCTTCCCCGGACGACTATACAATCGACCCGGAATTGCTCCTGCGTGCCTATGCCACCGGGGTTTTCCCAATGGCAGAAGAAGCAGACGATCCCGAGATTTTCTGGGTTCGACCTGATAAGCGCGGTATCATCCCGCTTGATGGCTTTCATGTTCCCAAAAGCCTGCAAAAAACCATCCGACAAGCCGTTTTTGAAATTAAGCTCGACAGTGATTTCGAGGGCGTTATCGACGGCTGCGCTAATGGCTCTGGGGAGCGTGCAAGGACATGGATCAACGCGCCAATTCGCGAGGCCTATGCTAAGCTTTTTGAAGTTGGTCACTGCCATACTGTTGAAGCATGGCATGAAGGTCAGCTCGTCGGCGGCCTTTATGGTGTGACACTCGGACGTGCATTCTTCGGTGAAAGCATGTTTACACGCAAGCGCGATGCATCAAAGGTCTGTCTTACATATCTGGTCGAGCATCTGAAGAAACAGGAATTTGTGCTGCTGGATACGCAATTTACGACAGCGCATCTGGAGCGTTTTGGCGCAATTGAAGTTAAGCGCAAAAAATATGAAGTTCTTCTTGATGAAGCGCTTCAGGGCAACGCGATATTCTGAAAGCTTGATTAGTTACGCTGGCTCGGCGGCGGAACATCAGATGCCTGCTTACAATTTTTAAGCCACACATCATAAATCGGGTGTTCGACGGCGTTCAAACCTGGACTATCCGCAAACATCCAGCCCGTAAAAATACGACGTATTTTACGATCAAGCGTGATTTCATCGACTTCGACAAAAGCATCTGTGCGCGGCGCTTCATTTTCTGTGCGCGAATAACAGACTTTCGGCGTCACCTGAAGCGCACCAAACTGCACGGTCTCATTAATATAGACATCGAATGACGTGATACGACCCGTGATCTTATCCAAACCAGAAAACTCTGCAACGGGATTTGAAATACGTTCTGCAAAGGCTGCGTTAAAGCTGAATGTACCGGCAAGAACTGTAAGAAAAGCCACTTTCGCTGCCTTCTTGATCCAGTTCTTTTCACGAATAGCAGTGCCGGGAGAGTACTTCGTCAAAACGGATATCCGTATCAATCTGGTTAATTATAGCGCCTTAGTAATTCCTAGGGATCAAATGTGACGATTCGTTGCCCAGTCGCAAGCAACAATGCCGTATCGTCGCACTCCAGAGGCAAATATCCTCACCCTTTTAAGAAAACCGCGCGCAACAAAAAACGGCATGAATGTTCATGCCGTTTTTTCTGCTTAATTAGTTGCCCGGTGTCCAGGCATCATATTCGCCCGTAACGCGTGGGCGTTCGCCCGGCGTAGTTCCAGGAATAGCAATCGAACCCTTTGGACGATAAGCCAGCGGTGAGCCGGTCAGGTTCTGCAAATGTGGCTTCTGCCAGTCACGCGGCTTGTAATCTTCTTTGGTCGGTGGTGTATCAACGCGGTGATGCATCCAGCCATGCCAGCCCGGAGGGATAGCACTTGCTTCTGCATAGCCATTGAAAATGACCCAACGACGAGTACGACCTTCAGAGTCTTTACCACCCTGATAGTAGATATTACCAAACTCATCTTCGCCAACCCGTTCGCCCTTGCGCCAGGTATGAAGGCGGGTGCCAAGCGTCTGGCTATTCCACCATGTGAAGACTTGCGTAATAAATGTTTTCATGACCTATCCAGATCCGTTATTGCCACAGGCAGAATAACTGCCGGGTTTTGAACGCTTATGGCCCCATCAAAGGCACAAGGCAAGGGGCAAGTTGCCGCTGTCACAAGAGTATGATGCAACAGCAAAGAGTTGCTACATGCTCCAGCCTTCGAGAGACTTTTCCATAATCAGCACAGGTTCTTTGCAATTGGGATCGCCCCAATCTTCGTTGCGGCCAACCTGCGCATAACCTTTACGCTCGTAAAAGCGAATAGACTTTGCATTGCGCTCGATAACTTCAAGCCGCATGGTGCTCACACCCGGAAAAGCCATTTCAATTTCAGCAAGCAACATCGTACCGATGCCCTGAACCTGCGCCTCAGGCCGAACGTAAAGCTGATGCAGCGACGCTTTGCCTTCTCCGGTCTGGCTTGCAAAAGCCATACCGTCGATACCGCCCTCGCCGTTGTCTGCAACGATGAATTCAGAATATGGCTTCTTGAGATTAGCTTTAAGAGCTGCAACCGAGTGCCATTTGCCAGTTACGGCATTCACCGTCTCCTGACCAAGAATATCATCAAAGGTCGCATGCCAGGTTAAAACCAGCAGCTCGTGCACGGCTTTCAGATCGGCTTCACTGGCGCTGCGAACCCACATTATTCTTCAATCCCAAGCTTGAATTTAACCAGATCATTAACAGCCTGCGGGTTGGCCTTGCCACCCGTTGCCTTCATGACCTGACCAACAAACCAACCAGCCATGCTTGGCTTTTCCTTGGCCTGCTGGGCCTTTTCGGGGTTGGCTGCTATGATGTCGTCAACAGCTTTTTCAATCGCTCCGGTATCGGTAACCTGCTTCATGCCGCGTTCTTCAACGAGGCTTTTCGGGTCACCGCCTTCGTTCCAGACAATCTCGAACAGTTCCTTGGCGATTTTGCCGGAAATTGTCCCGTCTTTGATCAAATCAATAATCGCACCGAGCTGCGCAGGCGAAACAGGCGATTCTTCAATGTCCTTGCCTGCTTTGTTCAGCGCGCCAAGAAGATCGTTGATGACCCAGTTTGCAGCTAGCTTGCCGTCACGACCATCACAAACGACTTCGTAATAGTCGGCAATCGCCTTTTCACTCACCAGAATCGACGCATCGTAAACCGAGATGCCGAGCTTTTCGACAAAACGGTCTTTCTTGACGTCTGGCAGTTCCGGCAGATCAGCAGCAAGTGCATCAACGAATGCCTGATCGAATTCAAGCGGCAGCAGATCAGGATCCGGGAAATAACGATAATCGTGCGCTTCTTCCTTAGAGCGCATCGAACGGGTTTCACCCTTCACCGGATCAAATAGACGTGTTTCCTGATCGATAGAGCCACCATCTTCCAGAATAGCAATCTGGCGACGTGCTTCATATTCAATCGACTGACCAACGAAACGGATCGAGTTGACGTTCTTGATTTCGCAACGCGTGCCAAATTCACCACCCGGACGACGAACCGAAACGTTCACGTCAGCGCGCATCGAGCCTTCGTCCATGTTGCCGTCACACGTACCGAGATAGCGGACGATCGTGCGCAACTTGGTCAGATAAGCACGCGCTTCGTCAGACGAACGCAGGTCTGGCTTGGAGACGATTTCCATCAGTGCTACGCCAGAACGATTCAAATCGACATAGGACATGGTCGGATGCTGATCATGGATCGACTTGCCCGCATCCTGTTCCAGATGGAGACGTTCAATACCAATCTCAACGTCTTCGAACTGACCCTTATTGTCGGGGCCGACCGAGATCATGATCTTGCCTTCGCCAATAATCGGCTGCTTGAACTGCGAAATCTGATAGCCCTGCGGCAAATCAGGATAGAAGTAGTTCTTACGGTCGAAAACCGACTTCAGATTGACCTGCGCGTTAAGGCCAATGCCGGTACGAACTGCCTGTTTGACGCATTCAATATTGATAACCGGCAACATGCCCGGCATAGCCGCATCGACCAACGACACATTAGCATTCGGCTCTGCACCGAACGATGTGGAAGCACCGGAGAAGAGCTTCGATTCGGATGTGACCTGTGCGTGGACTTCCATGCCAATGACGACTTCCCAGTCGCCAGTGGCGCCAGAGATAAAGCGTTTCGGTTCTGGTGTGCGCGTATCAATAAGGGTCATGCTGGCTCGCAAATATTCGGATTGAGCTAAAAACTGATTGATTACTGGCTAGAGCAAACCCCCATAGGATGCAAGCTTTTCGGCCAGTCAATCAGCCGTGGTCAAACAGAAAAGGCCGCGCAATGCGCGGCCAATTCCATATTCATATCAAAGAGAGAATTAAGCCTCGTCGGACTTTTCTTCTGCCTTCTTCTTAGGAGCAGCCTTCTTCTTGGCTGCTGCCTTCTTGGCTGGCTTTGCTTCCAGACCGTCTTCGTCTTCTGCAGTCAGCTCTTCCTTCGAGACCTTCTTATCGGTCACGTTGATGTTTGCGAGCAGATGGTCAACGACCTTTTCTTCGAAGATCGGTGCACGAAGGTTAGCAACTGCATCCGGCGTCTTGCGCAGGAATTCGTAGATTTCCTTTTCCTGACCTGGATAGCGACGTACCTGATCGTAAACTGCGCGCTGCAATTCTTCTTCAGTTACTTCTACACCAGCCTTTTCGCCGATTTCGGAGAGTACCAGACCGAGACGAACGCGGCGTTCAGCAAGCTTGCGATATTCTTCGCGAGCAGCTTCTTCAGTTGTTTCTTCGTCTTCAAACGTACGACCAGCCTGCTGCAGGTCGAAGTTGATCTGCTGCCAGATGTTGTTGAATTCGGCTTCAACCAGCTTTTCAGGGGTTTCGAAAGCATAATCGCCATCGAGCGCGTCGAGAATCTGACGCTTTACCTTCTGACGGGTGATCTGGCCGTACTGGCTTTCAATCTGCTCACGAACGACCTGACGCAGACGCTCAAGCGACTCGATACCGAGCTTCTTTGCAGTTTCGTCGTCGAGAACAAGTTCTCCAGCCTTTTCAACGCCCTTAACAGTGATGTCGAAGGTCGCTTCTTTGCCAGCAAGATGAGCTGCGCCGTATTCAGCAGGGAAATTTACGTTGATAACCTTCTCATCGCCAGCCTTCAGGCCAACGAGCTGTTCTTCGAAGCCAGGAATGAACTGGTTCGAACCGAGAACGAGCTGCGCATCTGTGTCCGCGCCGCCTTCAAATGCTTCGCCGTCGAGCTTGCCGAGATAGTCGATCGTTACACGATCTTCGTTTTCAGCTTTGCCCTTCTTCGCTTCATAAGTACGGGTCGATGAAGCAATGCGCTTAACCTGTTCGTCAACTTCTTCTTCCGAAATATCGACAACTTCACGGGTTACAGCGATCTTGCTGAAATCCTTGACTTCGATCTTTGGCAGAACTTCGTAGGTCAGCGAGAAAACGAAATCGGCCTTGCCGTCCAGAACCTTTTCAGCTTCTTTTTCGTCTTCCGACATCGAAACAACTGGCTGCGTAGCCGATTTTTCGTTGCGGTCAGCAAGAATCGAACGCGACGAATCGTTGAGGATTTCGTTCACGATCTCAGCCATGAAGGACTTGCCGTAGGTCTTACGCAGGTGCGATGTTGGCACCTTACCTGGACGGAAACCGTTGATCTTAGCGCGACCACGCGAAGTTTCGAGCCGCTCAGAGAGCTTAGCTTCAAGATCTTGGGCCGGAACCACGACTTTAATCTCGCGCTTCAGTCCTTCATTAAGCGTTTCGGTAACCTGCATGTTCAAACCTTCACTTCTATCATTGTCCCGCCGTTACTGGCGTTTGTGCCTCGTTGCGGGAGAGAAATTCTTTTGCCTAGAGGCAGATGGTGCGGATAGAGGGACTCGAACCCCCACGGTCTCCCGCCAGAACCTAAATCTGGTGCGTCTACCAATTTCGCCATATCCGCTTCTGAACCGAGGTGCACTCCACCGAATGCACAGTATCGTCTCAGATATTGAACCGCCTCTCGAAAGCGCGCGTCTCTATAACATTCAAATTTCCCGGTTCAAAGGAAAAAAGCCGTTTTAACTAGATTGATTTTCAGCTCTTTCGAGCCGAAGCGCTTTCGTGCTTTCCGCCCCTATATAGCGATCTTATCGCCTTAGCCAAGCTCTTTTTATTCAAAGTCTGATTAATAGAGTGGCTCTTGGTAAAGTTGCGTACCTTTGTCGCGCAAAGCCTTGATTACAGCGGTACCTGCATCATCCACAGCAACTACCGCGGTGATTTCTAAATCACGCTGGCTATCCTCAATCACACGCCCCTCACCTTCAGGCACATAATAGCGCTCTATGCCGTAACGCATATTGAGCGTGGCATCCGGATAATCAGTAATCGCGTAGGTCGATTCTCCGCGAATCTGAACTTCATCAGAAGCAAGGTCCGTGAAGGGGACGAAAGATGCACGCGCAACATGCCAAACGCCTCCATCACCGGGCTTCAAAGATACATAAACAGTGCGCGAACCATCGACGGGCGATCCGTTGATCAACTTGCGGTCAATCGACGTGATATCATAGCCAAGGATCACATAATCTCCGCGCATCAAGTCGCGAGGATCAATAGCGCGCGTTTGAAGCACGACCTCATGGCCGGAGCGCAGCACAGAAGCACGCTCCTCGATGCTCGCGTAAAGAATGCCAGTTTGAAGTACGGCTGCAACTACAGCACCGGCATAAAGCCACTTACTCTTTAATAAGCTCATAGCTTCAACTCCCCTTGGCGCTTTCGTCCGAACCTATTTTCCATGCGACGAACGAAGGCCGCCAGAAGAAGAACCAGAACGCCGGCAATCAGGAAGAAGCCAGATGTGCCGATCATTGAGCCGACGGTTGTGAAGGCCAGATAAAGTACTTCAAATGAAAAAGCCGCATAGGCAATCGAACGTAAACTGCCATTATCCCGCCCGCATAGTGCAAGCGCGCCGACGGAGAGCGCCAGAATGGTAATGCCAAAGACCACATCTTGCGTCACGTCCTTGTCGAAGATCGTTGAAAGCATGGTGTCGAGCTGGAGAATACCCAACGCCAGCAATGCAAGCAGTAGACCGTATGATGCCAATGGGTGCGCAAAGCGCGTAAGCTTCTGCACCGCTTGATGCGCAAAGGCGTCGGCAAGCATAAGCGCAACGCCGGAGGCCAACATCAAACCGAGGATCACACGGCTTTCATTTTCTGAATAGAGAAGCGTGGCCCAGCCCAAAACGAACAGGCACAGAATATGCGCCGCATGTCGGGATTGTGTGAAGCGTGCAGCAATAGCTCCCACCAGAACCAACAAAGGCCCGATCCAGCGATAGCTCAGACTGCCATAATCATTATCGAACATATAGGTTGAAAGATAGAAACAGGCGACTGCCGCACCAAAAGCCGTAAGCACCGATGAGCGGAGCAGGAAAGCCGCTGCAAAAACACCAACTGCCCAGACAACGGCCGCAGAATGCACATCGCCCGACATATGATACATCTGCCCAACAAGCGCGATACCGGCACCGAACGATGCTGCGGCAATTACATAGAGAGCCTGGGGCAAAACAGTATCACCACGGGTCTGCCGCCATGCACCACCGACATAGCAAACCCATATTAGCGCAAAGATCAGGCCGATACGTGCCATGCGGGGCATATCCTGCCAGTTCGCAGCCACCAGCATGATGACGGCTGCTCCCAGCAAAAGCCCACCCAGCGTTGCCAGAACCGAACCAAGGCTGAACCGGGGTCCACGTTTTTCGAGGTCAGCGTTGAGCCGTGATGCAGTCTCTGCATCGATAAGGCCTTCATGCTGCCAGCGCGCCACTAGGCGCTCTACTGAAACTGAAAACGACAAAACAACTCCCGAAGAATCTATCCGTTGACGGTATCAACCCACCAAGTGGCTGAGAACATATAGGAAACTCGCCAGCCGGCAAACAATTACCTTCGGGCGCTTTATGGCAATTTCGTGCCTTACTAGAGCGCCGTGCGTCCGAATGGACGCACAAAGGACGCTCTAGCTTTTTACTCTAAGCATCGTGCTTTCCAAAAATCAAAATCGATTTTTGGGCCGATGCTTTTCTAATCGATTTAGAGCGTCGTGCGGAACCCGCAAAGCAGCTATGCAAACTTGGGTCTGCAAGTAGTGAAAACAATGCGTTATATCATGGGCAGCAAACAAGATGAATTGATAATCAGTTCCTCAACGATGAAGGAATACCACCATGAACCTTATCCGCTCTTACAGCAATTGGCGCCGTTACCGCGATACAGTCAACGAGCTTAACCAGCTTTCGACTCGCGAACTCAACGACCTTGGCATTTCCCGCGCAGACATCCCATATGTAGCGCGTCAGTCTAAGGGTCGTTAAGCCCAACCGGCTCTAAAACGAATTCAAATTTGCTGGGCCTGAATCCTCCTCCCATCAGGCCCGGTTCGTCGCAAAGCACTCCTCCTCCCAAGCTTTGCGATACTATAGGACCGGACTCTCCTCCTCCCAATTCCGGTCTGACAATAATGGCATCCATCGCACCTCCTCCCGCGATGGATGCCATTAGTTTTTCTGGCACCTGTTTACCCTCTCGCGACGCTCTTCTCCCATTGAAGGCGGCATGCAAAGGAGGTAAGGGATTTGCCATGTCAAAAGATACAAATCTCTCCCCCGTACATGTCATCGGCGGCGGCCTCGCTGGCTCAGAAGCCGCTTGGCAGCTTGCGCAAGCTGGCGTGCCTGTTGTTCTGCATGAAATGCGTCCCGTTCGCGGCACAGATGCGCACAAGACAGATCATCTTGCAGAACTGGTTTGTTCAAACTCTTTCCGCTCGGACGATGCCGAAACCAATGCTGTTGGCGTGCTTCACGCAGAAATGCGCCTCGCAGGATCGCTGATCATGGCTTGCGCCGACGCTAATCAGGTTCCGGCTGGTGGTGCTTTGGCCGTTGATCGTGACGGCTTTTCGCAGGCAGTGACCGAAAAGCTTGAAGCGCATCCGCTCATCACCATAGAGCGCGAAGAAGTCACCGGCTTGCCGCCGGAAGAATGGGGTCAGGCGATTGTTGCAACTGGTCCTCTGACCGCGCCATCATTGGCTGAATCTATTCAGGCGCAAACCGGCGCGAATGCTTTGGCGTTTTTCGATGCCATCGCGCCGATCGTGCATTTTGATTCGATCAATATGGATGTCTGCTGGTTCCAGTCGCGTTATGACAAGGTTGGTCCCGGAGGCACCGGCAAGGATTACATCAACTGCCCTATGGACAAGGAGCAGTATGAGGCTTTCGTTGCGGCCCTCATCGAAGGCGACACGACAGATTTCAAGGAATGGGAAGGCACGCCCTATTTTGATGGCTGCCTGCCAATCGAAGTCATGGCAGAACGCGGTGCTGAAACATTGCGTCACGGCCCGATGAAGCCAATGGGCCTCACCAATGAGCATAATCCGACGGTCAAAGCCTATGCGGTCGTGCAGCTTCGTCAGGACAATGCGCTTGGCACGCTCTACAACATGGTCGGTTTCCAAACGAAGCTGAAATACGGTTCCCAGACTGGCATCTTCAAGATGATCCCCGGTCTTGAGAATGCAGAATTTGCACGTCTGGGCGGTTTGCATCGCAATACCTACCTCAATTCCCCAGTGCTGCTCGACAATGTGCTGCGTCTCAAATCACGCGAGAGCGTGCGCTTTGCGGGTCAGATCACCGGTTGCGAGGGCTATGTCGAATCATCGGCCATTGGTCTGCTGGCCGGACGTTTTACCGCTGCCGAAAAGCTAGGCAAAACGCCTGTTGCACCACCGCTAACCACTGCTTTTGGCGCACTGCTCGGCCACATCACTGGCGGTCACATCGTTGCTGATGATGCAGAGCCGGGCAAGCGTTCATTCCAGCCAATGAATGTGAATTTCGGCTTGTTCCCGCCGATTGAAGTCCCAAAAACCGAAGGTAAGCGTCTTCGCGGCAAAGAAAAGACGATTGCGAAAAAGCGCGCAATGTCTGCGCGTGCACTTGCTGATTTTCAGGAATGGCTGAGCAACAACGCTTAGTTTTAAAATATTGTAAAACAAAGAGATAAGGCGGCTTTCTCAATGAGGTTACCGCCTTATTTTTTAAAAACCAGCTCTAAACATCAGCCATTGTTTGCGTATAGCCGAAAGGTCTGCAACCTGATCGGCGGCTTTGCTGCCGAGCCGCTCAATGGCATTGAGATAGGCTGGAACAAGCGCCATCGGCAGAAATGCCGGACCGAGGCTTTTCGGCAAATCTTTCTTTGCTTTATCGAAAATCGCCAGATGTTCGCGCGCAAGCGCGATCATCACACTGACAACCCGTTCATGGGCAGATTTGTCATCATTGGCCAGAAATGCTTCACGCGACACGCCAACCGCCTGCAACATATCCGCGGGCACATAAAGCTGTCCACGACGACGATGGATCGGCAGAAGACGCAAAAGACCCGTCACCGCCTGAGCAACACCGGCGTGGCCGATCGTTTCTGTGTGCGCCTGTGCTGCATCACGATCAAGAATAAGCCCTGCAAGCTGGATCAGCGCAGAGGCCGTTTCGCCGCAATAGCCTTCCAGATCATTCCGGCTTGGCATCTGATCATCATAGAGATCGAAAATACGTGCTTCGCAGTAATTATCGAAAGCCGCGCGAGGTAGATCATATTTCGTAATCGTGTCGATCAGCGCGGCTGCTAATGGATGCGCTTCCGCACTTCCGCGCGCTTCACCATTGATAAGATCGCGCCACCATTGCAGACGAACTTCTCCAGGCAATGGTTCATGAACCAGATCACGGATACGCGCGATTTCGGTGTTAAAGGCGTAGAGGGCCGCCAATGCTCCGCGCTTGTCCTCCGGCGCATACAGCACTGAAAGATAGCGATCCCGGTCAGCCTCACGCAAAAGCGCCAGGCAATGTTCTTCATTCTGGTTCATAAGTTCAGTCTACCGCAAGCAGCGCCGCTGCAACCGCACGATCTTCCGCAAGCAGGACATTATAAGTGCGCACCGCAGCGCCGGTGCTCATCGGGTCGGACGAAATACGGTGTTCGCGCAGCATAGCGCGCACATCTTCCGGGATGCGGCGCAAATCCATGCCAGTTCCAACGAGCAGAATTTCGATATCACTCGCCTGTTCCAGAATAGCACCCAGATCATTGACCGAAATAATCGGCGGCGTCTTGGGCTCCCATCCATGAATCCCGGATGGCAGGCAAAGGATTGACCCGATATGCGACATATCGGCAAAGCGGAAACCACCATTGCCATAGGCATCAATCGGTGCGCGGCCCGGAAAATGGGCTTCGCGAATTTCTATACCCTTAGCCATGCCAGAGCTTTTCCAGTTTAGGTTGAGTCATTAGAAATGCTCTGTCCATTTTTGCGCACATCTTGTTCCGAAAACCGGTTCCCACTTTTCGGGATGTGCTCTAATTATCCAGATTGAGCGACTGCTCAAGATCATCACTCATTGCATCTTTGTCTGCTTCTCGCGGTTTGAGGCCGAACTGAACCAGCAAAGGTGCTGCGATAAATATCGAAGAATACGTCGCAACGATGATACCCACGCTCAGTGCCAGTGCGAACATTCGAATATCGGCACCACCAAACATATAGAGCGGAATATGCGCAATGAAAGTCACAAAGGCTGTCGGCAGGGTACGCGACAAGGTCTGGTTGATCGAGGCGTCGATAATCGCGGGCAATGGAGCACTGCTATAACGGCGCAGGTTTTCACGCACGCGGTCATAGATCACGATGGTATCGTTGAGCGAGTAACCGATGATCGTCAAAACCGCCGCAACACTCCACAGATTGAATTCCATTCGGAAGACGATGAACACGCCCGCCAGAATGATCACGTCGTGAAGTGTGGAAAGAACCGCACCCAACGCCAGTTGCCAACGGAATCTCACCCAGACATAGACGAAAATACCGGCGAGAGACAAAAACAGTGCCAGAAGCCCTGCCTGTGAAAGCTGCTCGGATACTGTCGGGCCGACCACTTCAACACGCTGGAACGAATAATCCTGCTCGAACTCGCCACGCAGTTTCACTGCAACGGTCTGCTCGGCATCGTCACCCACTTCCTGACTGCCGATGATAACAAGAGCTGAGCGTGGCGACTTTGCAGGCAGCACACGCGCGCTGTCGATGTTCAGCTCGCTCATGCGTTCTTCAATGTCTGGCAGATCTGCGTCACCGCTGCGCGCCTGCAATTCGACCATTGAGCCGCCACGGAAATCGATACCGTAGTTGAAGCCAATATTGACGAAGAGCGCGACAACGATTGCTGAAGCAAGGACTGAAATCGCAAGCGTTACGAATTGCAAACGCATAAACGGAATATGTGTAACCGTCGGCACCAGCTTCAGACGACGCTTTGGAATTTCCTTCGGCTTTGCAGTCCGCACCCATTGGGCGATCAGCAGACGCGTGAAAGTCAGCGTCGTGAACAGTGTCGTCAGAATACCAATTGTGACGGTAAGCGCAAAACCATGAACCGGGCCTGACCCCATCAGGAACAGCACGAGCGCTGCAATCATCGTGGTCAAGTTGGCGTCAACAATCGTGGAAAGCGCACGGTAGAAGCCCGATTCCATTGCCTGAACAACGGAATAGCCCTTGCGCCGATCTTCACGAACGCGTTCATAAATCAGAATATTGGCGTCAACCGCCATACCGATAATAAGGACGATACCCGCAACACTCGCAAGCGTTATGGATGCCCCGATCAGCGATATCACCGCAACGAGAATGACCATATTGACGACAAGCGCCACCATGGCAATCACGCCGAGGACGCCATAGGACAGGATCATAAACAGGCCGACGAGCACCATTGCGAGCAATGCTGCGGAAACTGCAGCACTCGCATAATCGTCACCCAATGCAGATGCGATTGTACGTTCTTCCAGAACTGTAACGGCCTTGGGCAGAGCACCTGAACGCAGAACGACCGACATATTGTTGGCCGATTGCAAATCGAAGGCACCCGAAATCTGCAATTCATCGGTATCAAGCGGCTCGTCAACGACAGGTGCAGAAACGACCTGATTATCGACGACGATAGCAAAAGTCTTATCGGTGACCTGAGCGGTCGCGGCTGCGAGAGCACTGCGCCCCTTCTCATCCAGTGTCAGAGTGATGACAGGTTCATTGTCATCGCCACCAAGCGTCGCTTTTGCATCGACAACGTCCGCTCCTGTGAAAATTGGCTGCTTTTTAACGAGATAGCCAACGGGCGGATCGTCAGAAGAATAAATAATCGAACTATCCGTCGGCGAAGCACCACCGCGAATCACATCATCGGGCGACATGCTATCATCAACAGCAAGGAACGACAGTTCGCCTCGAATGCTGAGAATATCTTTTAGAAGCTGCGCGTCATAAAGCCCCGGAACTTCAACACGAATACGATTGCGGCCTTCTTCATCAACAATCGGGTTGCCATAACCCAATTCCTCAAGACGCTGACGCATAACGTCTTTGGTGCGGTCGACATCGCCTCGGCCAGGGTTTTGCACCTGAAGGACAAGGCGGGAACCACCCGACAGATCAAGCCCGAGAGCGACCTGTTTTGTGGGTAGAAAGCCGGGCAGATTAGCCAGAGTTTCACGCGAGAAAAAATTGGGCGATGCAATGATGAAGCTGGCGATGATTGCCAACCAAATCAGAGCCGATTTCCAACGTGAAAAATATAGCATCGGGCAGCAATTCCGTTTCGGCTGGAAGAACTTAAACCGGATGCGAAATACAGCCGGTGTTGTGGGAAGCATGCGCTTTACGCGCGCTTCACAATAATGAACAGGCCCCGGTTAGAGCGCACAGCGCACTAACCATTTATATCTTCTGCATAATTCTTAAACTGTCTCAAGTTTAAGAATTATGCGGTAGGGAATCCTTACCGGGGCCTGTTCAAATCAAAAATTACTTATTCTTGTTATCAGCGACTGGTTCGCCCTTAACGCGCACTTCAGAAAGAGCGCTGCGCAGAACGCGAATCTTTACGCCTTCGGCGATTTCAACGTCGAGTTCACCATCGTCATGGACCTTCTGGACTTTACCGACAATGCCGCCACCCGTTACAACTGTATCACCGCGACGAACAGCAGCCAGCATTTCCTGACGCTTCTTCATCTGCGTCCGCTGTGGACGGATGATGAGGAAATACATGATAACGAAGATCAGAACGAAAGGCAGAATGCTCATGAGCATATCTGGGCCCATTACGCCGCCGGAAGCTTGAGCATAAGCTGGTGTTACAAACATTAGGTACTCCTCTGGAAGTCTCAAAGACAAATTCTTAATGGCATTACAATGGTTAGTGCGCCAATTGCAACCGACGATGGCTTCAGTCGGTCAAGGTCTAACACTTTTCCTGCTGGTTGTTGCATGTTAAGCCATCATCCTCATTAGCTGAGGGCATGGAATGACCACCGAAAATATACTGAGCCAGAAACTCGACCGCCTGATCGCGGCTTTGGAGCGTATCGCGCCGCCACAACCCACAACACCCGATCTTGAATCTGCAGACTGTTTTGTCTGGGCGCCTGAGCGTCTGACACTTGATGCGGTTAAGCGCGTCAACCGCGTCGATATCGGACTTATCCGTGGCGTCGATCTGGTGCGCGATCAGCTTGTCGATAATACACGCCGCTTCGCTAAAGGTTATCCGGCTAATAACGTCCTTCTTTGGGGCGCGCGCGGCATGGGCAAATCCTCGCTCGTCAAGGCAGCGCAAGCCAGCGTCAATGCTGAACAGGCCGACAAGCTTCCGCTGAAACTCGTTGAAATTCATCGCGAAGACATCGACAGCCTCCCTGCCCTGATGAACCTCATAAAGGAAGGGCCTTACCGCTTTATCCTGTTCTGCGATGATCTGTCATTCGATCATGATGATACGTCTTACAAGTCGCTGAAAGCAGCCCTTGAAGGCGGTGTAGAAGGTCGCCCGGACAATGTGATTTTCTATGCGACATCCAATCGCCGTCACCTAATGCCGCGTGACATGATCGACAATGAACGCTCAACTGCTGTGAACCCATCGGAGGCGATTGAAGAAAAAGTATCATTGTCTGATCGCTTTGGCCTGTGGCTTGGTTTCCACAAATGCAATCAGGAAGACTATCTGGCGATGGTTGATGGCTATGCCGCGAATTACCAGCTGGATTACGATTCAAAGCTACTGCATGCAGAGGCGTTGACATGGTCAACCACACGCGGCAATCGCTCGGGCCGTGTTGCCTGGCAGTATATTCAGGATCTGGCTGGCCGACTTGGAAAAGCAATATAGATTTCGATAAAAAAAGGCGGGTTTAAAACCCGCCTTTCATACTTCTGCGATCGAGTTCCGGTTATGATTCCAGATATTTGGAAGGATTGACCGGCGATGAATTCTTACGCACTTCAAAGTGCAGCTTTGGCGACTTCGCGTTGCCGCTCATGCCGGACTTTGCAATATCTTCGCCGCGACGAACCTTCTGGCCACGCTGCACGAGGATTTGGCTGTTATGTCCGTAGACGGTTACAAGCCCATTGTCGTGACGGATCAAAACCGTCTGTCCGAATTCCTTCAAGCCATCGCCCGAATAGATAACAACGCCGTTTTCAGCAGCTTTTACAGCAGTACCTTCCGGCACCATGATGTCGATACCGTCATTGACCGAAGTGCCATCACGCTGACCGAAGCTTGCGAGAACGCGACCACGAACCGGCCAGCGCATCTGCGAAATTCCGGTCGATGATGGTGCTGCGGACTGATCCTTTTCAGCGTCTTCGATGACCTTATTGCTCGCTGATGGCGGCGTATAAGGCTTGACGTTTGAAGCTTCATTCGGTGCAACCGAAGCAGTCTGCACTGGTGCGGCAACGGCTGGCTTGACCGGCTGTGGCGATACGGCTGCAACCTGCGTTGCGGCACCCGCTGTCGATGGAATAACAAGATTCTGGCCTACACGGATTGCACCGTTGGAAAGGCCATTCGCCTGCTTTAACTGTTCAACTGGTACGTTGTGCTTCTGCGCAATCGAGAAGAGCGAATCACCAGATTTAACCGCATAACCACCCGCAGCAGCGGCAGCAACAGGCGCCACAACATGACCAGCAGCAGGAATTGGCGCACCATTAGCGGTTGCTGGCAACTGTCCAAGAACATTCGCCTTCGCATTAGCGGCTGCATTGTTTGCAGCACCGGCAGCGCTTGCTACCTGCGTTCCGGCATTATTGACATGGCTCGCTGCCACGTCACGCGTCTGGTTCACCTGATTTTGTGCCTGCGTTGCAGCGGCAGCGACAGGTGCCGAAGACACTGGCGGCAAACTGTTGCGCTGAACGGACCCACTTGAAACAGGTGGTGCCGCAGCTATCGGTGCAGATGCGTAAACATCATTAGCCGGCTGCTGCTGAACAACACGCTGATTAGGCGTGGAGCCCGTAAACATGCCATCGGTAAAGCGCATTGTATCGGCGCTACACCCTGCACCAAAACCTGCAATGAGAACGATCGCTGCATTTCGCAGGAGACGTTCAGACGTATGCTGCAATATTGGAAAACGCATGATCAACTCGCCCAACTCTAGAACTCACTTGGACTCATTAAAACGCGTTAATGTTACTCGCTGGTTAAGAATGGAGATTTCTTATAAAAAATATTCACCAATTAGACACCATAAGCACACAGAAACGCCGCGCCGTAAGCAAATATGCGCTGTAAAAAAGTTTTTTGTATGGAACCAAAGGCGAGCAATTTCCTCACAAAACGGAGGATATGCCTTCAATAAACGGCTGATAACGAACAGGCATAATATTGGCCTGCTCAAAACGGCTACCAACTTTCGCAATACGCGTTACCATTTGCACGTCGTCACCCGGGCCGACTGGTGCTACCAGAACACCATGTGTCGCAAGAAGCTCCACGAAATGACGTGGAATATCTTCACACGCCAGCCAGATTATGATTCGGTCAAATGGTCCGCCCGGCATGCCATGACGACCATCAGCATGTTTGACCATGATGTTTTCACGCTTAAGTGTCACGAACTGCTGCAAGGCGCGGTCGCAAAGCTTGCGATAACGCTCAACCGTCGTCACACGGCCAGACAACATCGACATGACAGCGGCGGTAAAGCCGGAACCTGTGCCAATTTCCAGCACACGATGACCCGCCTCAAGATCAAGCGCTGCAATCATGCGCGCCTGATCGTCGATGCCTTCGATATATTCGCCGCAATCAAGCGGCGCAGTGCGTTGGCTGAAAGCAAGATGCGACCACGCAGAGCCCATAAAGCTCTGACGTGGCGTTGCTTCAATTGCGCCAAAGAGGCGGGCATCATTGATGCCGCGCGCTCTCATGCGCATGACGAAGGATGCAAATCCTTCCCTGTCCGAAAGCTGCGGGCGTTCAGACACAGCCTGATTCATGCTTCGACCCCAAGTGCTTCAACACCAAGTGCCTTGCTGAGATCTGCACGGACCTTCTGCGCGGTCAGATCGAGCTGGAGCGGCGTTACGGAAATAAAATCACCCTTGATCGCAGCGACATCACTGTCCGCTGCAACTTCAGCTTTCGTGCGGCCAAATTGCAGCCAGAAATAAGGGAAGCCACGACCATCGCGACGCTCATCAAGACGCGCATCATGGCTGAGTTTGCCCTGCGCAGTCACGCGAGTGCCTTTGACTTCATCAGGTGCGCAATTCGGGAAATTCAAATTGATCAAAACGCCTTCAGGCCAGCCAGCTTCGACGAGTTTTTTAATCAGCTCAGGCGCATGCGTTTCTGCAGTTTCCCAAGGCAGAACACGACGGCCATCGTCGTAATCATACTCCTGCGAAAGAGCGATTGCCTTCACACCGAGAAGTGTACCTTCCATAGCACCTGCAACAGTGCCGGAATAAGTGACATCGTCAGCCATGTTAGCGCCAGAATTAACGCCCGACAGAATGAGGTCTGGCGCTTCAGGCAGCACGTGACGCACGCCCATGATAACGCAATCGGTCGGTGTGCCGCGCAGTGCGAAGTGACGTTCATCAATCTGGCGCAGGCGAAGCGGCTCTGACAGTGTGAGCGAATGCGCAAGGCCGCTCTGATCTGTTTCGGGAGCAACAACCCAGACATCGTCTGAGAGCTTGCGTGCGATACGCTCCAGAACTGCGAGGCCTTCAGCGTGGATACCATCATCGTTCGTCAGCAAAATTCGCACGTCGTCACTCCTTCATTCAGATCATAAGATTTAACTACGCGGCTTTCTCAATGCGCGTAAGGCCGCCCATGTATGGCTGTAATGCTTCAGGAATATGAATGCTGCCATCTTCCTGCTGATAATTTTCCATAACAGCAATCAATGCACGGCCAACAGCAACGCCCGAACCATTGAGCGTATGCACAAAGCGCGTCGCTTTTTCCGCTTCCGGACGATAGCGCGCATTCATGCGACGGCCCTGGAAGTCACCGCAAACCGAGCAGCTCGAAATTTCGCGATAAGCATTCTGACCCGGCATCCATACTTCGATGTCATATGTCTTCTGCGCGCCAAAGCCCATATCGCCAGTGCAAAGCACAACCGTGCGGAACGGCAATCCAAGACGTTTCAGCACTTCCTCGGCACAAGCAGTCATGCGTTCATGTTCCGCAGCCGAGCTGTCTGCATCAGTAATCGACACCATTTCCACTTTAAGGAACTGGTGCTGGCGCAGCATGCCGCGCGTATCACGGCCGGCAGAACCCGCTTCCGAGCGGAAACATGGCGTCAATGCTGTGTAGCGCTGCGGCAAGGTTTTCACGTCAACGATTTCATCGGCAACCAGATTGGTCAGCGGCACTTCTGCCGTTGGAATGAGCCATCGACCATCGGTTGTGCGGAAAAGATCTTCAGTGAATTTTGGCAACTGTCCTGTGCCATAAACTGCTTCGTCACGCACCATCAGCGGCGGCATGGTTTCCATGTAGCCGTGCTCAGTGGTGTGCAAATCAAGCATGAACTGTCCGAGTGCACGCTCAAGACGCGCAAGCGGGCCTTTAAGAACCGTGAAACGCGAACCTGCAATTTTTGCAGCGCGTTCAAAGTCCATATAACCTAGCGCTTCGCCAAGCTCATAATGCTCTTTTGGCGTGAACGAAAAATTGCGCTGATTTCCAATGCGACGGATTTCAACATTGCCTGCTTCATCTTCGCCAAGCGGAACATCGTCGCCCGGAATATTTGGCAGCGTCGAAAGCGCGTCATTGAGTTCTTTGATCAGACGACGTTCGGTTTCTTCCGCTTCCGTCAAAAAGGCCTTCAGCTCGCCGACTTCCGCTTTCAGTCGATCAGCTGTTTCAGCGTCTTTTTCGGCCATAGCCTTGCCGATTTCTTTGGAAGCAGCGTTGCGACGTTCCTGAGCAGCCTGAACCTTGCCGACATGCTCACGGCGCTTTTCATCCAGCGCGATCAGTTCGGACGAACGCGACTCAGATCCGCGCTTAGCAAGCGCCTTATCAAGAGCTTCAGGGTTTTCGCGAATCCATTTGATGTCGAGCATGGGAAAAGCCGTTTCGTGTAATTTAACAAGAGAGAGGCTGCGATCATGCAGCCTCTGTTTAACATAAGTCCAGATCAGGAAGTTGGAGCGCTGTCCTCGGCGTCAGCCTCGTCCTTCGCTTCGTTCCGCTGCTTCTCGATCATTCGGGCCAATATGATAGAAATCTCGTAGAGAAGGATTGCAGGTATAGCAAGACCGATCTGGCTCGCAGGGTCTGGAGGGGTCAGAACCGCAGCCACCACAAAAGCAATAACAATCGCATATTTGCGTTTGTCTTTCAGGCCTTGCGATGTGACCAAGCCAACACGCGCCATCAGGCTTGTAATGACTGGCAACTGAAACACCAGACCAAAGGCGAAAATGAGCGTCATGATGAGGCTCAGATATTCTGAAACCTTAGGCAGAAGTGAAATCTGCACTTCACCGTTGCCGCCGCTCTGCTGCATGGCAAGGAAGAACCACATCACCATCGGGGTGAAGAAGAAATAGACTAGCGCACCACCAATCAGAAACAGGATCGGCGAGGCAATCAGGAATGGCAGGAATGCCATACGCTCATGTTTATAAAGACCAGGAGCGACGAACTTATAAATCTGCGCCGCGATGATCGGAAATGCCAGCACAATGCCACCAAACATGGCGACTTTTACCTGCGTGAAGAAGAATTCCTGCGGCGCTGTATAAATCAATTCGGCTTTCGAGCGATCCATACCGGCCCAGTCTATTGCCCACTGATAGGGCAAGACGAGCAGATTGAAGAGATGCTTCGCAAAGGCAAAACAGATAACAAACGCAATGAAAAACGCCAGAATCGCCCAAATCAGGCGGCGGCGCAGTTCGATCAGATGTTCGAGCAGCGGTGCTGCGCTCTGTTCAATTTCAGCCTCATCCGGTTTCAAGCTTTGCTTCCTGTCTTTTCAGTCGTCTTCTTCGTGGTCTTTTTAGCGGGAGCGGCAGGTTTTGTGGTCGTAGCTTTTGCCACAGCTGGTTTCTTCGCGACAGCGACCTTAGCGGGCTTGGGCGCGGCTGGCTTTGCAACAGCGTCAGATGCTGCAACAACTGCTTTAGGCTTCGCTGTCGTCGCTTTTGCTTTAACCGGCTTTTCTGCCACGGGTGCTTCGACTGCGGCGGCGGCCTTCTTGCGCGGTGCTTTTGGCTTAGCAACGGGCTTCTCGACCGGCGCTTCAACAGGAACCGTTGCGCCATTTGGCTCAACAGGCGTTGTCACTTCTGCAAATTTTGCGGGCTCAGCGGGTGACATGGACGTCGTAGACTGGAGACCAGCGCGAATATCCTCACCAGCACTGCGAATCGGATCAAAGACCTGTGTAAGTTTCGAGCGCGGATCAAGCTTGCGCGCCTCATCAACAATGTTCTTCACATCTTCAAGCTCAGCTTCTTTCAAAGCTTCATTGAACTGATTGCGAAACTCATTTGCGGTGCTGCGCATCCGCGAAGTCGCCTTACCGAAAGCCCTGAGCATCTTCGGCAAATCCTTAGGCCCAACCACCACGATCATCACGATCGCGATAATCAGCAGTTCAGACCAACCGATATCGAACATATTTGATACTCCGCGCTTTTGCGCGCGCCCCGTATTTCGGCGGAAAACCGCAACTCAGATCACAATTTTACCTCCATAGAGGTTATTGCAATCCGCTTGAATTGTTATTCATGCTGCGTACCGCATTGCACGCAGCCCGAACCAGATCACATCAGGACTTTGTCGTCTTCTTGACATCCTTGACGGTATCGTCAGCACGCGCATCAATTGTTCGTGCGTCAGCCTTAGCATCTTCCTTCGCAGCATCTTCTTCAGACATGCCCTGCTTGAAGTTCTTGATACCCTTGGCAACATCGCCCATCAGTTCTGGAATTTTGCCACGACCGAACAGAAGCAGCACAACTGCGAGAACGATCAGCCAGTGCCAGATAGAAAAGCTACCCATTTTATTCCTCTCAATGCCGTGAACCACGGCTTATTCCTGTATTGCTGATTACGATTTAAGCGTTTTCAACAAATCTTTCAAACAGAAGTGTGACCGTGAATGAAGATACACCAATTTTATTTGTCGTATCTTGTTTTAAATCAATCACCGCGCGGCGCGAGCAGCCCCAATCCTTCAAGATCAATATCTTCCAGTGGCTCTTCGTCATCAGTCAATTCGTCGGGATCAACATTTGGTACCGGCACCGAAAAACCAGACGGAATGCGCGCAGACAAAAGCCCTGCCCCGCGCAATTCTTCCAATCCCGGAAGATCGCGAATCTCTGGCAAACCAAACTGGTCGAGAAAAGCGTCGGTCGTGCCATAAGTCACCGGACGACCCGGCGTGCGGCGGCGACCGCGCAGCTTGATCCAGCCCGCTTCCATCAGCACATCAAGCGTACCCTTTGATGTTTCAACGCCGCGAATATCTTCCAGCTCTGCGCGCGTCACAGGCTGATGATAGGCAATGATCGCCAGCACTTCCATCGCAGCACGCGATAGTTTGCGTTGCTGAACTGTTTCACGGCTTAAAAGAAATCCGAGATCAGGTGCGGTACGAAAAGCCCATGCTGTGCCAACCCGAAGCAGATTGACGCCCCTGCCCTCATAGATTTTTTGCAAATGATTGAGCACAGCGGGTAAATCAACATTGCCCGGCAGACGTTCGGACAGTGCCCGCTCTGTGACTGGTTCTGCAGAGGCAAAAATAATCGCCTCGGCAATCCGGCTAAACTCAGCAAGTGTCATTGATGATTCTGGATTTTCAGCATCGTTATCAAAGTCATCCATTGCGATTTCTGTCTCAGACATCTGCGTCCTCATCCAGTTCGTTCAATCGAGCATGAGCGCGCATATAGATTGGTTCAAAGGGCGCATTCTGACGCACTTCCAGCTTGCCTTCGCGCACAAGCTCAAGACTTGCAGCAAACGAGCTTGCCAAAGCCGATGCGCGTTCTTGCGGCGTCAGCGCATAATTTATCAGGAAGCGGTCGAGCGCGATCCAGTCCTCACTTATTCCCATTAGCCGTACAAGCGCGCTGCGTGCTTCTTTCAAAGACCAAACGGCACGTTTTTCGATCTGAACATGTGTGACGCTCTGGCGCTGTCGCTGCGATGTGTAAGCAGTCAGTAACTCATAAAGCGTAGCAGAAAACTGGCTTGAGCGATCAACGACAACCAGTTCCGGCATTCCACGTGCAAAAACGTCTCGTCCCAGACGTTTACGGTTAACGAGATTCGCCGCAGCGTCGCGCATGGCTTCGAGGCGCTTAAGGCGGAATTGCAGCGTGGCGATCAGTTCTTCACCTGTGGCTTCGTCATCGCCTTTCTGCTTGGGGATCAGAAGCTTGGACTTCAAATAAGCAAGCCACGCCGCCATAACGAGATAATCGGCGGCCAATTCAAGCTTGAGAGCTTGCGCCTGCTCTACAAAGCCCAGATATTGTTCCGCAAGCGCCAAAACAGAAATGCGGGAGAGATCAACACGCTGCGTTCGCGCAAGATGCAGCAGCAAATCCAGCGGACCTTCAAAGCCCTGCACATCGACTAACAGTGAGGGTTCATCATTGTCGATGTCAGATTCATTTTGCCACAGAGCATTCATCGGCACATTTGCACCGTCTTTGCTGCTTGTGTTGGTTTCTGATCCGGCCACCCGCTTATCCTGTCGTCCTGATGGCCAGTGCATAAACGCCACTGACCTTTTCAGGACATCTTATCCTAAGAATTGCCTGTTAAGCTATTGCCTGAAACAGTTGTCCAAACTCTTCGCGTAGTTCCGCCTCATCTGACAAATCAGGTTCACCAGCATAGACTTCAGCCAGCTCTGCACGTTTGAGCGATTTGCCCTCCAAAATTGGAACGCGGGGGGCGACCTTTTTGAGTTCTTCCATCACGCCCGCGCAATAAAGAACAATATCGCAACCCGCATTGGTGATGCCTTCCGCAATATCACCAAGATCGCCGGAAAGCGCCTTCATCGAAATATCGTCGCTGATGATCAAACCATCAAACTGGATGACATCACGAATGACAGTGTTGATTACCGTTGGCGAAAGCGTTGACGGGTTTTTCGGATCAACGCTATCAAAGATCACATGCGCAGTCATGGCCATTGGCAGATCATTGAGCGCTTTGAATGGCACGAAATCATGCGTGACCAGCTCAGACAAAGGCACATCAACCCGTGCCAGTTCCTTATGCGTATCGCTGAATGCACGACCGTGCCCCGGCATATGCTTGATAACTGGCAAGACACCACCCGCAAGCAAGCCCTCGGCGGCAGCACGTCCCATCAGCGCCACTTCATGCGGATTTTTAGAATAAGCACGTGCACCAATCACATCATGCGCGCCCTCAATCGGCACATCGAGCACAGGCAGACAATCTGCATTCACCCCAACTTTAAGCAGGTCGAATGCGTGCAACCGCGCATGGAGCCATGCAGCGCGCAGACCTGCTTCATGATCGCGGTTATAGATCGCGCCAATTTCCGCAGCTGCGGGATAATTTGGAACCAGTGGCGGACGAAGGCGCTGCACGCGCCCACCTTCCTGATCGATAAACACCGGCATCTGCGGGCGATCTGTCACGTCGCGCAATTGTGCGGTCAAATCGGCAACCTGTTCAAGGCTTTCGACATTGCGTGCGAAGAGAATAAAGCCCCAAGGCTTTTCATCACGGAAGAAGGCTATCTCATCTGGCGTCAGCTCTGTACCGGCTACACCTGCAATCCACGCCTTGCATTCGCTCATGCGATATTCCTTCGATTCATTTGCACTCAAAATCAGTGATTATGACTTAACCGAAAAACATTTAGCTTGGTAGTCTCACGAAAAAGGGCGGCCAAAGCCGCCCTCTTCAAATTCATTTATCCGATTGCTTACTGCGTTACGAAGCAGCTGCCGCCCGCCGTCTTAAAGCGACCGCAAAGCGCATTCGCTTCTTCTTTCGAACCGGCCTGAACACGAACACGGTAATAAGTGCCCTTGTTCGGAATATCGGCGCGCTTGATGTCAACTGCACGACCACCGATCACGCTGCCATAACGCTGCGCCATATTGGCATATGACTTCTGTGCCAGTTCAGCAGATGGCTGCGAAGCGATCTGGATGAAGTAACCACCACCAGCCGCAGATGCGACCTGTGGAGCAGCCACAGGGGCTGCCTGTGCTGGCGTCTGTGTGCGCTGCGGCACGTTACCAACAATCGTGGTTGGCTGTTCAGCAGGGCGTGAAGGAATCACAGGTGCACGAACAGGTGCTGCTGGAGCCTGTGTTGCCGGCTGTGCAGTCGGCGTATTGGCAACTGGGGCCTGAAGTTCTCCCGCAGCAGCAAGCGCTCCGATTTCATCGGTTTCAGCTGGTGGCGCAATCGGCGCATCATTATTCGTCGCAGCAACTGGAACAGTCGGCTGTGGTGCCGTTTGCGCAGGCTGTTGTGCCTGAACGATCGAGCCATCAGGACGCACGATCATTGTTTCCACTTCACGTGGTTGGATCAATGGCGCATCCTGTCCAGAATTCTGCGCAGCGGCAGTGGTTGGCTCTGGGCCATCATCCACACCAACATCGTTATCCTGAGCGCCAAGATCGACAGGCTCTTCACCCGCAGAAATAAGCGACTTCTGTTCAGGATTATTCGGCAATGTACCTGCAACGCGGTCGTAAACGGCCTTATCCTGATTAGGAACAGTCGCACCGCCCGGATTTTCCGGCTGCATCTTGATCGGCTGGTTATCCGCGCGAATCACTACAGGCTCGCCGGAGCCGCTGCCACCAAGGAAGTGATAGCCAATTCCGCCGATGAGAACAGCCAGACCCGCGACGCTTGCGAGGATCAGACCACGGCGTCCACGAACCGGACGATTGCGATAGGCTTCCGCAGCAACACCAAGATCATCTTCTGGCTGCATACCGGCACGCGTACCAAATTCGCCACTTTCCATGGTCTGCGCACCTTGCGCAGCCCAATGATTGTAGAAGTCGTCGCTGTTGGCAGCAGCATTTTGTGGCGTTGCCGACGGGATGGTTGGATTGGCGCGTCCATAGGCAACGGTGGCCGCAGCAGCGCCAAGACCAAGGGCTGCACCAGCCGCAACACCACCGCTTGGCATGTAAGACGAAGCGCTTTCGCGGAAGATGTCCTCAAAAGCCTTGTCGGCTTCGCTCTGGACTTCGACCTTCGCCGCTGATTCATCCACATCGATGGTGCTGAACACTTCAGCGAACTCAGCTTCCAAATCGTTTAGCGATGTGCCGTTATCTTCATCGCCATAGCTCACTTCTGGCAGATCAAGCGAATGAGTTTGATCAACCTTGCCTTCAGAGACGCTTAGTGTTTCGATTTCAGGCGCTGGTGCGACGAACACTGAACGCTGGTCTGCATAGTTTGCAAATGATGGTGCCGAAGGGTGGCGATCTTCGTCGCTATAAGTTGCATGCGCATAAGCGGGCTGGCTGACCGGCTCTTCTTCTGCATCGGGCGACAAATCAAAATCTTCATCGGTGAAGAAATCTTCTTCGGTGAAGACAGCCGAAGCATCAGCAGGTGCAGCAGTAGCGGCATCGCCCGAAGGCTCAAAACCGAAGTCGTCTTCACTGAACGAAATTTCTTCCAGACCTGACTGATCATCATCGGTTGATTCTGATACAGCGCGTGCAAAGTCCGGCTCATCTGAGAGTGAGAAATCGTCACCAAACGAAAAATCGTCTTCGAGTTCGGGCTGCTCTGATTCGAAAGCAGGCGCCGCGTGCTGCACTGGTTCAGAAGTAAGCACACCAGCAGTCGCAGCACCGGCAGCGAAGTTGCTCAGGGTGTAATGCGGATAAGCTGGAGTTTCTGCGGTAGACGTTGTTCGAGGCGCATAGGTTTCTGGTGCGTAACTCGTCGCTGGTTCAACAGAAGTATAGGCCTGCGGATCTTCTAGCGAGAAATCATCAAATGCTGGCTCAGCATAGGCTGGCTCTTCAGCAACATTGCTCTCAAAACGAGGCGCATAGTTTTCAAACTGCTGCTGCTCATCTTGATAGGCCGGCTGATAAACTGATTCTGGCGCAGACGAAGCCTGAGGCTCATCACCAAACAATAAGCTTTCCAGCTCGTCTTCAAGCGATAGCGCCTGATGTGCAGGCTCTACAGGCTGGGAGGCTTCAAACGGTGTAGCGGATGGGATTTCCCATTCATTACCGATGTTCTGGCTGCTTGTTGAATATCCGGCAGGCTCGCCCGCGTAGGGATCAGCAAATTGCGATTCCCGCTCCTGAAATTCAGGTGAGCTGTAGTTTGAGTAGCCCTGCTCTGAAGGGGCGTTGGCAGCGGTTGCAGCATATGCATCCAGTTGAACGTCTTCGTAAGCTGTACGCGCTTCGGAATAATCATTGTAGTCGAACTGCGGCACAGGTTCTGCGCGATCAGCTTCTACAAAATCAAAAGACTGCGCTGGAGCAGCGGACTGAACTGCTGGTTCATGTGCATCCATCTGCAGATCAAACTCTTCTTCAAGAGCAGATGCCAGATGGTCCTCATGCAGAGCGGGCGCTTCATCCTGATAAGAATGGGATGAAAACGGCACCGTATATTGCTGCGGCTCTGGTTCATTGCCAAAATCACCCAGCAACTCACGCTCAAGATCGAACGCAATCTCGCTGTCACCAGAATCAAAATTTGGCTCAGGCCTGTAGTCGCCCCGGAAATCATTTTGGGCGGCATTGGTATCAGCAGACGCGCCGAAGTCCATGATCCTTGATAGTTCCATCAGCGGATCGTCTTCGTGCAGCGGACGCTCGCCGTAATTACGGGGATTAGCACTGCTGTCCGTCATGGTGTGTTCCTAACTCAAACCCTGGACGTCGCAAGACGTCTCGATACATCACATTTTAGCGAGGCAATGTGGGCAAAAGTTGACGGAAGTTACCTGCGCCTTATGGAAGGCCGACGACTTAACCCGCCGTCGATCTTCCATCTTTTTGACTTACCACCACCCACTCAACACTGTTGTTGAACTTGCGAGTGATCAGTTCGTCTTAGCGCATTTCCGTTGGAGCATCCGCACCGATAATCGTCAAACCAGAAGTCAGAACATCGGAAACGACCTGCACCAGCCCTAGCCTTGCTAGTGACAATTCTGGATCGTTAACCTTAATAAAACGTAAGTCTGGGTTTTCTGTACCCCTATTCCATTGCGAATGCAGCGCGCTGGCAAGGTCATAAAGGTAAAAAGCGAGGCGATGAGGCTCCTGATGGGTGGCCGCAGCGTCGATCAAACGTGGATATTCAGCAAGCTTGCGGATAAGTGCAATTTCGCTCTCATCGGTCAGCTTGTGAAGATGTGCACCAAGCGAAACACGATCCAGATCGGCAAGACCAAGCTGATCAACAGCCTGACGGAAGACCGAATGGCAACGCGCCGAAGCGTATTGCACGTAGAATACCGGATTATCTTTTGACTGCTCGGTTACTTTCGCAAAATCGAAATCAAGTGGCGCATCATTCTTCCGGTAAAGCATCATGAAACGGACCGGATCGCGACCCACCTCATCCACCACTTCACGTAGCGTGATGAATTCGCCCGAACGCTTCGACATGCGTACGGGTTCGCCGTCGCGGAACAGTTTGACGAGCTGACAAAGCAGAACTGTCAACTTGGCCTTACCGTCAGAAACAGCGCGAGCGACAGCTTCAAGACGCTTTACGTAGCCGCCATGGTCTGCGCCGAGCACATAGACCATCTCATTGAAACCACGGTCATATTTGTCTTTGAAGTAAGCAACGTCAGCCGCAAAATAGGTGAAGGCGCCGTCTGACTTCATCAGCGGACGGTCAATATCATCACCCACTTCGGTCGAGCGGAACAAGGTCTGTTCGCGGTCTTCCCACTCCTCTGGCAGCTGGCCCTTTGGCGGTGGCAGCTTGCCCTTATAGACGTGGCCCTTGAGCGTCAGATCGTTGATTGCAGCACGAATGGCGCGCGCATGATCTGCATGCAATGTGCGTTCAGAATAAAACACGTCATGATGAACATTCAGCGCATCAAGATCAGCCCGAATCATCGCCATCATCGCGTTGATGGTGCGTTCTTTCACGAGAACGAGCGCTTCTTCTTCCGGCATTTCCAGAAGCTTTTTGCCAAATTCCTTGGCAAGCGCCTCGCCGACTGGCACCAGATAATCGCCAGGATAAAGACCGGCAGGAATTTCGCCAATCTCTTCGCCTAGCGCTTCGCGATAACGCAGCATTGCTGAATTGGCTAGCACGTCGATCTGTGAGCCTGCATCATTGACGTAATATTCTTTGACGACATCAAAGCCAGCGAATTTCAGCAGGTTTGCAAGCACGTCACCGACAACCGCACCACGGCAATGACCGACATGCATTGGCCCGGTTGGGTTTGCCGACACATATTCAACGTTGACTTTTTTCCCAGCGCCGAGCTTTGAGCGGCCAAAATCAGTCGCTTCATTGAGCATCGCGGATAATTCGCGCTGCCAGTAAACATCTTTCAAACGCAGATTAATGAAGCCCGGACCTGCAACGTCAACACTTGCAACATCAGCATCAGCCTTCAATGCATCGGCAATTGCCGTTGCAAGCTCACGCGGATTCTGACCAACAGCTTTGGAAAGAACCATGGCAGCATTCGTCGCAATATCACCATGCGAAGCATCGCGCGGTGGCTCCACGCTGATACGCGACAGATCAAGCTCGCTGCCATCTTTCGTTTTCAGATCAATCTCTTGCAACGTTTTTTTGATACGTGCGTCGAAATCTGCAAAGATATTCATGGTTCGTCCTGTCAGGCTTCCGTCCGGCTATAAGTGTGTTTTCCGGCCTTGGCTCGTCATAAAAATAGCAGCAATACCAACGCGTTTTAGCACCAGCACCCGCTTCGTTACGCCCCGATTAAGCTAAATCGGGTGTGTGGTCAAACAATCGTCGGTGTTCGCGCACGGCATAATTGTCAGTCATGCCCGCCAAATAGTCGGCAACGCGACGTGCCCGGCCTGCCTGATCAAGTGTTTCCCAGTCCGCCTGCCACTCGGCTGGCATAATGGATGGCTTTTCAAATGAAATATCGAATAGGTCTTGAACAATCTTATCCGCAGCCTGCCTGCGGACCACGACACTGTCATGAAAATAGAGGTTCTTGAACAAAAAGCGTTTCAAAACTTTTTCATCATCTCGCATCGTTTCTGAGAAGCCTACGAGTGCGCGGGGTTGCGCATGCACCTCTTCAACGCTTTGTGGGTTGGCGCTGGCGATACGACGTTGTGATTCAGCAATTACATCTTCGACCATGATCGTGATCTGACGACGAACAAGCTCATGCCCGGTGCGCACGGCATCAAGCGCCGGATAACGCGTTCTGACAATATCCAGCAGCCGCTTCGTCAGAGGCACCTCATCGAGCCCTTCAAGCGTCAGCAGTCCAGAGCGAAGACCGTCGTCAATATCATGCGCATTGTAAGCAATGTCGTCAGCGATTGCCGCACATTGCGCCTCAAGGCTCGCAAAACGCGACAATTCGAGATCGTAGCGCTCGTTAAAGTCGAGGATAGGCTGTGGAACTGGCTCGTCAGCATGAGACACAAACGGGCCAATCAGCGGACCATTGTGCTTTACCAGTCCTTCAAGCGTTTCCCATGACAAGTTCAGACCGTCAAAATCCGCATAACGATGCTCAAGCTTCGTCACTATACGCAAAGACTGCGCATTGTGATCAAACCCGCCATAGGACTTCATCCGTTCGTTGAGCGCGTCTTCGCCGGTATGTCCAAACGGCGTATGTCCAAAATCATGAACAAGCGCCACAGCTTCCGCGAGGTCTTCATCCAATCGCAAGGCACGCGCCAATGCACGCGCAATCTGCGCCACTTCAATCGTATGTGTCAGACGGGTGCGGTAATGATCGCCTTCATGCGCAATGAAAACCTGCGTCTTATGCTTCAGGCGACGAAAAGCCGTCGAATGAATGATTCTGTCGCGGTCGCGCTGAAAAGGGGTTCGCGTGGCGCTTTCAGGCTCAGATACCAGCCGCCCACGGCTCAAAGTTGGATTGCAAGCATAAGGCGCGCGTTCACGATAACCGAAGCCGATGCCTTCAAGTGACCCAATTTCCTGACCGGACATTGCGATGCGTACCTCACTGTAATATGATTACGTAAATGACAGGTGGACATTGACTTCCACGCACTGCGTTCATAGCTATCAGCTAAACATGATGGCAAGTATGCGTTGATTGTGAATTTCGTAATTCCACTTCGTTATACGCAATTGTAAGCGGAACAAGGCAGATGACAGACATTAGCGTTTCTGAATCCGCAGCCAAGCGGATTGCAAAGATTATCAATTCAGAGCCCGGCAAAACCGCATTGCGTGTTTCTGTCGAAGGTGGCGGCTGTTCCGGCTTTTCCTACAAATATGATCTTGTCGATGATCAGTCCGATGATGACATTATTATCGAGAAGCTTGGCGCCAAGGTGCTAATCGATTCTATCTCAGTACCCTATATGGATGGTTCAGAAATTGACTTCGTTGACGATCTGATGGGGCAGTCGTTCCAGATACGCAATCCAAATGCGACAGCATCATGCGGTTGCGGAACAAGCTTCGCGATTTGATCAGGCCAAAATTTTGATATGAAAAACCGGCTGTATAGAGCGGTTCCAGTTTCACTGGAGCCGCTCTATCTTTTTGCCTTCACGCACTTCCGAACGCAAAACCGGTTCCCACTTTTGCTGGAAGTGCTTTGGCACAGCCGGTTTCGTTTTATCAGGCTTTCACGGATGAAACGGTCGCATCAATATGATCGACCAGCGCATCCGGCAAACCAAGACGACCTGCCAACATATCGAGATAACCGCGTTCTGCACGGCTATCCGGATCGATAGTTAAGCGCGAAGCCGTGTAAAGTTCGACCTTCTGTTCTTCCGTCTGTGCAGCTGCGACCAGCGCATCAATATCAATTGGGTCTGCCAGTTCTTTCTCAAAGAACGCTTCTGCCTCGTTATCGAGGCCTGAAATTTGCACTTTCTCCATAATCAGTCCGCGTTCAGCCGCATCGATGTGACCATCAGCCTTTGCAGCCGCAATCATCGCCTGAATAAGTGTCAGCGCAAAACTATTGCTCATTGATGGTGATTGCAGATGAAACGGCGAATCCGCTGGTGGCGGAGGGAGCAGTTCAGGCTCGGCTGCCGCTGGTTGCGGAGCAGTTTGTGGCTGCTGGCCAGACTTGTAGTTCTTATACGCGAGATAACCGAGACCAGCGATTGCAGCTAAACCGCCTGCGGTCGCGACGTTGCCGGCAAGTTTGCGTCCCGTTTTGGTGCCAAAGATTGCCGCAGCAATTGCGCCAGTAGCCAATGGATTTTTCTTTGCGAGATCGGTGGCCTGCCCTGCCTTGTCGCGAACGCTTCCTGACATACCCGGTATCTGCGATCCCAGAAACTGATCGAGAAGCTTTTTGGCGTCGAACATACAAATCTCCTGTTTGGCTACGATTTTATGGAGATAGGAACGCAAATGCGCCAATACAAATAGCTGACCAAGCATTTATGCGAATAGCTGCAAATTCTGTGATGGAATGCGTGCAGCGCTTGCCCTCGCCCCATCTTCCGCCTAATCATTTCAGCATGAAAATCGCGACATGGAATATTAACGGCGTCAAAGCGCGTATTGAAAACCTCCAGCATTGGCTGAAGGAATCATCGCCTGACATCGCTTGCCTTCAGGAAATTAAGTCGGTGGACGATATGTTCCCACGGCTGGAACTCGAAGCGCTCGGCTATCACGTCGAAACGCACGGGCAAAAAGGCTTTAACGGCGTTGCGATTCTTTCCAAAAAATCACCTGATGAAGTCATTCGTGGTCTTCCCGGCGATGATAGCGACGAACAGGCTCGTTTCATCGAGGCCGTTTTCTCGACCGATAAGGGCGTTCTGCGTGTCGTGTCGCTCTATCTGCCAAACGGCAACCCGATTGATACGGAAAAGTTTCCGTATAAGCTTTCTTGGATGCAGCGCCTTGAAGCATGGGCCAAGAGCAGACTTGAGCTGGAAGAGCCGCTTGTGCTTGCAGGCGACTATAATGTCATTCCTGAACCCTATGACGCGAAAAACCCGCAGCAATGGCTGGGGGATGCACTGTTTCAGCCGCAATCACGTCAGGCGTTTCGTCGCCTGGAAAATCTGGGCTTCACCGAAGCAGTCAGAGCTGCAACGGACGATGAAGGCGTTTACACGTTCTGGGATTATCAGGCCGGTGCATGGCAGAAAAACAATGGCATTCGCATCGATCATATGATGCTGTCGCCGGAAGCGGCTAACCATTTCGTTTCTACTGATATCGAAAAACACGTGAGAGCGTGGGAAAAACCGTCAGACCATGTGCCTGTAACGGTGACACTATCCGTCTAATTTATATCCGTCCGATCATGGGCGGATTTTAATTATCAAAAATCGCCCTTGGTGGTCAGATTGCTGGAGAGCGCCACTGCATTACGGCGGTCCGCTTCACCAGCAATAGAGAAAGCCTGTTCCTGCATATCGCGTATCCAGGTGCAGTCTTCTGTTGGACAACGCTCAAAAGCTGCGGTCAGCATAGCTAAGCCACGCACGGTCTTGCCAGCCTGAAACAACATATTGCCGAGCATGGCTTGCGCGCTTGCATTGCCCTTCTTGGCAGAAAGCTGGAACCAGCGTGCGGCCTGCATTGGATTGGGCTCTCCGCCCTCACCGTCAAGCAACATTTTGCCGAGTTCAAACTGAGCTGCCGGATCGCCGAAATTCGATGCAGCCTGCACATAGAGATTACGAGCGAACTTAGGATTGGCATTGACCGGAGAGCCCGGAATGCCACGCTTCACATAACCAGCGAGTGCGACCAGCGCATCGGCAACATAAGGCTCATTTTCTGAACCTGGCTCTGCACCATCACGAACGATCTTTTCAAAAATTTGATAGGCTTCGTAATCATTCTCTGCCACGCCGTCGCCATCGGCGTACATACGGGCGAGTTTCCACTTCGCGCCCTGATGACCACGATCGGCAGCGTAACGCAGCGCCTTGATCGCCTCGTCCTTGTGACCGCTTTTATAGGCAGAAAAACCAAACTTGAAGAGTTCAAACGGGCTACGCGATTTCTCAGAGTCATCGTTTAAATCAAAAGCCGAAGCGCTGTTGCAGACAATGGCCAAGCCAAGTGCTGCAGCGATAAGGGGATATGAAAAACTGCGGATACGCATCACAACGCTGGTCTTTCACACTGATTAGAAGTTAATGACATAAGTAACAGAGTGCATTGAATTTTCGTCAACACTGAGACCCGATTTTGGCGGAAAAAAGCTCGTTCTTCATTAGAACGAAAAAACAAAGATCGAACGGCTTTTCCACCTTCCGAAAACGGATCGTTGTGAAACAATGCGTCCTTCTTCATTTTTTCCTGTCCTGAGGGAACCAAAGCGTTCCAATTCTGTTAATAGCTTTCGCCTTTCCCTAGCGGTGACGCCCCTTTGTGGCGGGAAATGGGCAAAATGTGCCTCCCTCCTTCTAGCCTAAAGCAATAATAAAGACTGTTGCTGAATCATCACAAAACCACCTGTTATTGATCCCAATAAATTGCTGAAGACTTTTCATTCAAAAACCAGAGATTTTGAAAAGCTCTATACTGAGATATGATGTTTACCTGTGCTGGGGGCATCCTGAATGAGTAATAAACGACGCGATTACACTCGTCGGCATCAGTCGCGAAGGCGGAAAAGCCGTGGAGCTTTAAGCAGTATCCTCTTAACTTTCTTTATCTTTTTTGTACTCATCGCGATTATTGTATCACTGCCTGATAACCGCCAGCGGGCAGGATCGCTAACGGGCAGTGTCTATGTGATTGATGGCGACACGGTCATTCTCGACAAGGTCCATATCCGCCTGCTTGGAATAGATGCCCCGGAAATAGCGCAAAACTGTCAGATCGCAGGACGTGACTATCTTTGCGGCAGAGATGCACGAAATGCACTGCGCAACAGAATCAATGGTCAGTCGATTCGGTGTGAAATTTCCGGCATCGACAAATATGGCCGCGACCTAGGGCGGTGTTATCTGGGCGAGACTGATCTCAACCAATGGATGGTGGAACAAGGCTGGGCAGTTGCTTATGGGGACTATCGTAGCGAAGAGGCCACTGCGCGTCGCGAGAAGCGCGGCATATGGGCTGGCAGCTTCGAAGTGCCATATCAGTGGCGCAAAGACCATCAGCAACCAAATGCCGATGCTGCAACCGGCCATGAAACACGATCATCCGATGTAATCAGCGACATGATTCATTATATCAAAGGCCAAGTCGTTAAACTGCTAAATGCAATCTGATCTGGAGCATTACAGGAAGAATGGAAAATCTGGACGAGCTCAGACACTCGATCCAGGCGTGCCGCATTTGTCGTGACACGCCCCAATATCTGCCACCTTTACCGCACGAACCCAATCCGGTCTGTATTATTTCCAATACGGCACGCATCGCGATCTGCGGACAGGCGCCTGGCATTCGCGTGCATAACAGCTCCCTGCCCTTTAACGATCCGTCCGGTGATCGCCTGCGGCAATGGCTCGGCACAACCCGCGAAGAGTTTTACGATCCGTCACTTTTTGCGATTGTGCCGATGGGCTTTTGCTTTCCCGGCTATGACAAACATGGTGGCGACCTTCCACCACGTCGTGAGTGCCGTCCCACATGGCATGATCGCGTTTTTGCATCCATGCCTCAACTCGAATTCATTCTGGTCGTCGGGCAATATTCGCTTGCTTACCATCTTCCTGAATGGCGCAAGACGAGCCTGACCGAAACGGTTGAGAATTGGCGCAGTTTTATGGAAACGCCAAACGCTGATGGTCGAACCATTTTGCCCTTGCCGCATCCATCGTGGCGCAACAGCGGCTGGCTCAAACGCAATCCATGGTTTGACGCAGACGTCGTGCCTGCTTTGCAGCAAAAAATACGCAAACTGATTGGCTCCAGAAAATAATTTTTAGAACAACCATTCTCAACAGAATATTTTTCCTGTAAATTCATACCAAGGCAAACGATAAGGTATTAAGTTTCACGCATCCATTGGGTTCGGGAAACAGTTTCTAATATCGGGATAAAAATCGCATGGACAGGCTAGACAGAAAAATACTGCGCTTATTGCAGGAAGACGCAACACTGGCGGTAGCCGATGTCGCAAAGAAGGTTGGCCTATCCACAACCCCTTGCTGGCGCCGCATCCAGAAACTTGAGGAAGACGGCGTTATCAAACGCCGTGTCGCTATCCTCGATCCTGTGCGTATCAATGCGCGGGTAACGGTATTTGTTTCAGTTCGCACCAGTTCGCACAGCAATGAATGGCTCAAGCGTTTTTCAGAAGTTGTCCAGGAGTTTCCAGAGGTCATCGAGTTTTACCGCATGAGCGGCGATGTCGATTATCTGCTGCGCGTGGCGGTGCCTGACATTGGTGCTTATGATGCGTTCTATAAGCGCCTGATTAGCAAGATCGAAATTCGCGATGTGTCTTCATCGTTTGCTATGGAGCAGATTAAGTACACAACCGAGCTACCGCTCGACTACATGGTGCTCGACAAAGAGAACAATTAATACGCATTACCATAAAAAAAGCCCGGACTTTTTCGGCGCGCATCTTGTCCGAAAACCGTTTCACACTTTTCGGGATGCGCTATATCCGGGCTTTTTTATTTTTATTTCACGGTACTTGTAACGCCTGCTTGTTCAAATGTTGCCATTCCACTGTGGCAAAGCGCAGCCGCCTTGACGATACCAGCAGCAAGTGCCGCACCCGTTCCCTCTCCAAGACGCATCCCAAGATCGAGAAGTGGCTTCTTGCCCATTTTTTCAAGCAGCAAACGATGACCCGGCTCAGCCGAAACATGACCGAACAAGCAATGATCGAGCGATGTCGGATTAGCCGCATAAAGCACAGCGGCGGCAGCACTTGCGACGAAGCCATCAACGATAACTGGAATTTTTTCCATGCGCGCCGCAAGGATCGCGCCAGCCATTGCAGCCAATTCACGTCCGCCAAGGCGACGCAAAACTTCCAACGGGTCTCTGAGGTGATCCTGATGCAGGTTGACCGCCGCACGAACAGCCGCGAGCTTGCGATGCAACAATTCTCCCGTTGAGCCAGTACCCGGTCCAACCCAGTCTTCAGCCGAACCACCAAACAGGCCCATAGCAATGGCTGCGGCAATCGTTGTGTTGCCGATGCCCATTTCGCCGATGCAAAGAAGATCTGTACCGCCGGCAATACCTTCCATGCCGAAGGCCATGGTGGCCGCACAGGTGCGCTCGTCCATCGCTGCTTCTTCGGTGATGTCACCCGTTGGGTGTTCGAGCGCCAGATCGAAAACCTTGAGGCCCAGATCATGCGCAATGCAGAGCTGATTAATCGCAGCGCCACCGGCGGCAAAGTTCTCAACCATCTGCGCCGTGACACTTGAAGGGAATGGCGTGATGTTTTTTTCCGTCACACCATGATTGCCTGCAAAGACTGCGACCAGCGGACGATTGATCTGCGGAATGGATTTTCCAGTCCATGCAGCCAGCCATGCGACGATTTCTTCAAGCTGTCCGAGTGAGCCTGCTGGCTTTGTCAGTGTCGCTTCCCGCGCACGCACAGCCGCTTCCGCACCAAGATCTGGTCCCGGCAGATTGCGGATGAGTTCACGAAAATCGTCAAAAGGAAGGCCACTGGCACTCATATCGTCTGGTCCAATCAATCAATGGAGGATGCAAAACTATTTTGCTCGTCCTATAAGCACTTACGCATTTTTTCAAATCACCTCTTTGCGCCAAGGCTTATTGGCTGCAAATATTCCTTCCCATGCCATGTCGTTCTTAAAGCGGAGCAAGCACTTGCAGCGAAATAGCTTCATTGGAGACACAATCCGTTCTCTGGGGTTTCTAAGCCGTTTGCCGTTGCGTGCTGCATGGCTTGAGGGCTCGGGCGATTCGCTAAAAACAAGTGTGCGCGCTTTTCCGTTAGCCGGTGCGGTGCTTGGGTTACTTGCAGGCATTGCGCTGCTTATATCCGATTATCTGAACCTGCCCGCACTTGTTTCAAGCCTGATTGCTATTGGTGCACTCGCAGCGATGACAGGCGCACTCCACGAAGATGGCCTTGGCGACAGCGCAGACGGTTTTTTCGGGGCCTCAAAACCCCAACGTCGTCTCGAAATTATGAAGGACTCACGTATTGGCACCTTTGCGGCGCTAATACTCATCATCTGGACAGGCCTTAAAGCGGCACTTCTCGCAACACTTATCGAGAGAGTTGGCCCTTGTTACGCCGCTCTTGCGCTCATTGGTGCGGAATCTGCAAGCCGTGCGGCTATGCTCGCTCTCTGGTATGGTCTTCCATCAGCGCGTCCCGGTGGGCTTGCCGATAATCTGGGACAGCCTAGCTGGGAAACGCTTGTCTGCGGCTGTTTGCTTGGTCTTGGCATTCTGACGATCACCAGCATTCCAGTGGCGGGATTTGCAGGCTTCGTAAAAGCACTGCTTTTCAGCATTGTCTTAGTCTTTAGTTTTGCAAGGCTCTGCATAGCCAAAATTGGCGGACAGACCGGAGATACGCTGGGAGCGGCACAACAGATTTGTGCGCTCACTGTCCTGCTTGGCCTTGTCAGTGCGCTTTGATGCAACCACATTGATTTCATGAACGCGGCAGCAATCGAATCGCCATGCATTCTGGTGTGCGTGATAGACAGCCAAACAGGGTTTTGTCTGGGCTGCGCGCGGACGCTTGATGAAATTGCCGGTTGGTCCATGATGGACAGCGATGAACGGCGCGCAGTCATGGCGCTTTTAGCTCAGCGGCATGAAAGACTGGAAAAGAGAGAAAACTGATGGGGCGTTTGTTCTGGGTCGTAATTGCAGCCATTGCAGTTGTTATTTTGCTGCTGATGGCAAACGATGACAGCGGCACAACGCTTGGAATGGCCAATGACGCCTTTGGTCAGGCAGCCTATATGGGCATATGGGGTGTCGTGCTGGCAGCTGGCATTCTCGGCTCTGGCATCAAGCTTAGCGATTTCGCCCGGAACATGGCCGTCTGGGCAGTTATTATACTAGCGCTCGTTGCGGCCTATCAATATCGCTATGAGCTTCAGGACGTAGGAAGCCGTATCACGGCTGGCCTTATTCCCGGCAGTCCGATTTCGGGCCGCGCAACAGATGGTTCGCTGACGGTCACGCTTGCAAAATCTGCAAATGGCCATTTCGACGTTAACGGTCGCGTCAACGGCGCGCGCGTGCATTTCCTTGTCGATACGGGTGCATCTTCGGTCGTACTTTCGAAGGAAGATGCGGAACGTGCGGGCATCGACACATCGTCGCTGGCCTATAATGTCCCAATCAGCACGGCCAATGGCAGGGCAACGGCAGCAAGCATCACCATCGCGAGCTTGCAGATCGGCGACATAGAACGGCACAATATCCGCGCCATGGTTACGCAGGAAGGTCTTATGACCGGCAGTTTGCTTGGTATGAACTTCTTGCAAACACTGGGCGGTTTCAGCGTGCGCGGCGATCAGTTAATTATGATGGACTGATCAGGCCGCTTCAGCGCTGGCTTCCATGACGGACGCATATGCCTGACGCAGCAAATCACTATTCGCATCGGGCTTTGATGCATCCGTCGAGAGCATCTGACGCCAGCGACGTGCGCCGGGTTGCCCCGTGAACAAACCAATCATATGGCGGCTGATATGCGAAAGCTTGCCACCATCGGCAATATGCCTGTCTACATATTCGCACATTGCCTCAATAATCTCAGCCAAATCGACATGCTTTTCGTCTTCGCCATAGATCAGATGATCGACATCGGCTAAAATTGCCGGATTGTGATAGGCGACGCGGCCCAACATAACGCCATCTGTATGATCAAGATGCGCAACGGCCTCTTCAAGCGTAGCAATGCCACCATTTATGCCGATAAATGCCTCCGGCAGACGCTGCTTCAAACGATAAACACGATCATAATCAAGCGGCGGAATATCACGATTTTCCTTGGGCGAAAGACCTTTCAACCATGCTTTGCGGGCATGGACCCAAAGCGCGTCCGCTCCAGCGTTAAGAACCTGATCGGCAACCGCATCGAGTGCCACTTCCGGGTCCTGATCATCAACGCCAATCCGGCATTTGACAGTGACTGGCACAGAAACAGCCTCTTTCATTGCAGCCACACAGCGGGCAACCACATCGGGCGTCTGCATGAGGCAAGCGCCGAAGGTTCCCGACTGCACACGATCAGACGGGCAACCAACATTGAGATTAATTTCATCATAGCCAAAGCCTGCGCCGATCCGTGCAGCTTCCTGCAATTTAACGGGATCGGAGCCGCCAAGCTGAAGCGCAATCGGGTGCTCTGCTGCGTCAAACCCCATCAACCGCTCACGTGGGCCGTGGATCGCAGCATCCGCCACAACCATCTCGGTGTAGAGAAGAGCACGCTTTGAAAACAGCCTGTGAAAATATCTACAATGTCTATCAGACCAATCCAACATCGGCGCTACGGAGAACCGATGGTCGGGATAATTGCTCTTTTTATTTTTTATATCAGTCATTTAAACAATTATCCTGAGAATGCGATTCATCTGAGCATGAAAGCTTAAGATTGAAGGCCGTGCTGTAAGTGGCGCAAAAAGCCACAAACAATACAAATGATCAAGTTTTTGGGCCGCGAAGGCGATCAAATCATCGAATAGTGTGACTTCCGCGCCTATTACGAATTAAGATCATGATACGCGATTCTTAATACCAAAACTTGAGGACCATATTTTGACCGACCTGTCCCCCTTCAATAAGTCGTTCGATGCCTTTCTATTCGATATGGACGGCACTGTTCTAAGCTCGATTGCAGCGACCGAACGCGTCTGGGGACAATGGGCCACTCGCCACGGTATTGATCCGGTGACATTTGTGCCAACCATTCATGGTGTGCGTGCAGTGGATACGGTGCGCAGGCTTGGTCTGCCGCATCTCGACCCCGATACAGAAGCCAAGATCCTGCTTGATGCAGAAATGGCCGATCTGGACGGAATTGAAGCCATTGAAGGTGCAATTGATTTCCTCAAATCGTTGCCAGAAGACCGTTGGGCCATTGTCACTTCCGCCCCCATCGAATTGGCGCTTCGTCGCCTTGCGGCCGCCGGCATTGCGCTGCCAAAGGTCATTGTTTCAGCGGAAGACGTGGAGCGCGGAAAGCCAAGCCCTGAATGTTTCCAGCTTGGTGCAAAGCGGCTTGGTTTTGATCCGCATAATTGTCTGGTTTTTGAAGATGCGCCTGCCGGTATTGTTGCAGGTGAAACGGCTGGCGCGCATGTCGTCGTGGTGACTGCAACACATCCGCATTCGCCAGAAACCGCTCATAAGAGCATCAATAGCTATAAAGAACTGAAACTGTCGGTCGATGCCGAAACAGGTATCCTGTCGCTGACCGACGCTTCAATTTAATACGAATATGAAAGGCGCGTGTTAAATCACGCGCCGCCCTTCGCGCCAGACCGTGCGGATGATCGGCACATGCTCGGCAATCTGTACGCGCACAAGATCACCACGTTTGCCAATTGCGATCTCGCCGCGATCATCAAAACCAACAGCTTTTGCTGGATTGGCGGACACAAACCGCATTGCCTGCGGCAATGTGATTTCATCCATCACATCAGCCATGAAGAATGCCGCCTGCATCATGCTTGCCGGGATATAATCCGACGAAATAATATCGAGATGACCGGCCTCGGCCAATTCACGCGCAGAAACATTGCCGGAGTGCGAGCCACCGCGCACAACATTGGGTGCTCCCATCAGAACTGACATGCCGGAATCTTTTGAAGTTTTCGCAGCTAAATGCGTGGTCGGAAATTCGGCAACGCGAATGCCCTGCGTTTTGGCTTCTGCGACCTGGTCTGCTGTTGCATCATCATGGCTAGCAAGCACAATTCCGCGTGCATTGCAGGCATCAGAGATCGCAATCCGGTTCGAGGAAGAATGCTGCTGAGACTGGCCCATACGCTTTTCACAATAGCGAATGAACTCTTCTTCCGAGACCCTAAGCTTGCTCATGTAATAAAGCTTATAGGTCTCAATATCGGTAAATTGGCGCTGACCGGGTGCATGGTCCATCAGTGATACAAGTTTGACCAACGGGTGCACACCAAAGCGCTCAAAAGCACTCAGGCAATCAGGTGCCGAAACCTCGCAGCGCAAATGCAGATAATGATCGGCGCGCAGTCGTCCGGCTTCACGGCCTTCTGCGATGGCAGAGGAAAGCTTGCGCATATCTTCAACGCCGGTAGCAGCTTCCTCGTCAAACCCAATACGCAATGCATCAAACACGGTTGTAATGCCAGATGCTGCAATCTGCGCATCATGCGCCTGCACCGCCGCAATCGGGTTCCAGCGCACCTTTGGGCGCGGCGCATAGTGGCCTTCAAGATGATCGGTGTGTAGCTCTACCAGACCCGGCGTCAGATAATCGCCTTCCATATCCTTGCCGGAAACAGATGTGCCAGATGAAATATCAGCGATCATACCATCGATGATTTTTACCGTTCCGTTAATCACCTCATCGGGCAGAATAATATTGGCATTTTTTAAAATGAGTTCAGTCGTCATTCCTTATGGCCTCCCCACAGCCCTTGAGGACCGTTTGGGCACCTTATCACCCCCTGTCATGGGATGAAGCGAATGAATCTCGAATGGCGCACCTTTTTCGCGTTCCACAAAAAGCGCCAGATTGGCAACCTCGACTGGCTCATCAAGAACCGGTGCAAAAAACTCATCCAGTGTACGTTCAACCTGTGGGCGCTGTTTTTCATCAACAGGGCCGGTCAATGTCATATGAAACCGAAACTCTTCGAATACATAAGGGTAACCCCAGCGATCCAGATTTTGCCGCTGTGCGTCGCTCAATCGTTCTGGGCGGCGCTTTGCGATTTCTGCATCACGCAAGGGCGCACGAAAACGGTCAAATGATACAACAACGTCATTCGCCAGTTGGTTGAGCTCAGCCACGGGCTCTTCAGGAACAAGCGCGAAGAACGGACCAATGCCCTGCACTTTCAGGCGCGGAATAGCGAACGGGGCGGTCGAAGACGCAAAATACATAAGCGCAGAAAGCAGATCGCTTTCCTGAAACCCATCATCAAGCCTGAATGGTGCTTTCAAAGTTCCATGAAAGCCGTAACGGCGCGGTTCTTCCGTGAGTGCAGCGATATCTTCTGCTGCAAGAGTGCGAATCGCCGGAAGTTTCACAGCCTCGCCACTAAACGCACTGCGCCCCAACCAATTTGCAGCAACTTTCAAAAGCGCATCGCCCGAAGGCGGCGTGAAATAAATCGCGTAACGCATAGTGATTCCTCTTTTGCCGGGATCGTTACACGAGGAATGTGGCAAGTCGATAAAGGCTGGCTAAATCAGGATTTTACATCAGAGGAAATTCGTATAGGCGTATGCCCCAATAGCTATGAGGAGATAATAATGGGTGGTTTCGCGTCGATTGGTGAATGCATGATCGAACTATCAGGAGGCGATAGCGATCAATGGCGCATGGGGTACGCGGGCGACACGCTGAATACCGCCTGGTATATGCGTGCACTGACCGATCCGTCATTTCCAGTCGATTATGTCAGCGCATTTGGCGAAGACGACTTTTCGCAGAAACAACGCGCATTTCTTGATACCAATGGTATTGGCACAGCACATAGTCCGGTTATCAAAGGCGTGCATCCGGGACTTTATGCCATTACACTCAATGGTGCAGAACGCTCATTCACCTATTGGCGCAGCGATGCGGCAGCGAAGCGGCTTGCAAGTGATAGAGACGCGCTGAGAGCCAGTCTTTCTGGCCGTGATATGATTTACTTTTCCGGTATCTCGGTGGGGATCGTGTTTCCTGAACATCGCGAAACGCTGTTCGAGGTTCTGCGCGAATGCCGTGGAAATGGCGCACTCATCGCGTTTGATCCGAATTTCCGCCATCAGCTTTGGCCTGATCGCGAAGTTGCCAAAAAGATCATCAGTGAAGCCATGCAGATCGCCGATATAGCTTTGCCTACTTTTCCGGATGAACAGGCATTGTTTGGCGACGAAACAGCCCAAGCCTGCGCTGAGCGGCTGATCGGACTAGGCGTCAAAGAAATCGTTGTGAAAGACGGCACTGAACCAGCGTTAGTTATCGCGGACGGCCAACAAAGCCTCGTGCCTTCTGTGAAAGCCAATCCCGTTGATACAACAGGTGCAGGTGATAGCTTTAATGGCGGCTATCTCGCGGCACGCCTCAAAGGTTTGTCGCCTGTTGAAGCAGCGCAAAAGGCGCATGCCGTTGCTGCCCGCGTGGTCGAAATTCGCGGCGCGCTGGCTCCGATGGAAACCGCACGCGCCGCCTATTCTTAAGGCTTAATCTTTTGTGAAGGTAAAGTGACTTGTCTGGGCGTAAACTTCGCCCGGACGTAGAATGGATTGCGGAACATAGGAATATTCCAGCGATCCCGGCCAAAGCTGCGGCTCAAGGCAGAAACCGGCATGTTTGCCATAAGGCTTCCCCGTCAGCCCAATGCAATCATTGGCCATCGTGTTACCGGCATAAAACTGAACACCGGGTTCAGTCGTCGATATATCCAGACGAATACCCGAACGCGCTCCCTTTACGGATGCACAAGGACGCAATGGGCCACGCGCGGCTGTCAGGCATAAATTGCTATCGTATTCGAGCTGTTTGCCGTTTTCATCATAGCGGATTGGCCGAAAATCACGGAAATCATAAGCTGTGTCTTTGACAGGCAAAATGCGACCATCAGGAATCAGCGCTTCATCGACTGGCATATAGGCTTCGGCTTCAATTTTGAGCTGATGGTCGAGAATATCGCCCTCGCCGCCATCGTCGAGATTGAAATAGCTATGATGCAGCAGGCTGCAAGGGGTCGCCTTGTCCGTTACAGCCTCGAGATGAACGACCAGCGTACCATCATTCTTCAGCGTATAGGTACAACTAACGTTCAGGTTTCCGGGGAAACCCATTTCACCGTCCTTGGACAGTATCTTGAGGGTGACAAAGTCCGCACCTGCTTCCACAATATCCCAAACCCGGTTTCCAAGCCCTTGGCTGCCGCCATGAAGATTGTGAATGCCCTCAAAGTTTGGCTCGACGTCGTAGGTAGTACCATCAAGCTCAAAACGAGCGTTGCGTATCCTGTTTGAAAAGCGGCCGGCAATAGCACCCAAATGCGGTGAATGCGCGGGATAGTCATTAAAATCACGATAGCCAATGACAAGCGGTGCTTCATGGCTTTCCAGACGCAAATCCTGAATGGCTGCGCCCCATGTGATTACTTTTGCCTCAAGCGGGCCATTGGCGATGGTCAAACGATGAACCGCCTGCCCATCTGGGGCATATCCAAATATTTCCGATGTCACTTTATCCGCCCATTTTTAAGTCGTTACGGAGCTATATCAAGCAGCATCAACGCTTACTGTGCAAGAGCCAAATGCCGAAATCGATTGAGTGTTTTCAAATGAATCATGAAGAATAAAATTTATATTATTCCTTCAAATTATGCGATAATATCAAGTATATTTAACTATTACATTTATTTTATAATATACAAATTGAGGTTTTTATACATGAAAGCCAATTTCAAAAAAACCATTGAGTATATTTTTAGCGAAGAAGGTGTATTTGTTGATAACCCCCATGATCCGGGAGGCGCAACCAATATGGGAATTACGCTCAATACATTATCTGCATGGCGGGGGCATCCAGTATCACCACAAGATGTGAGGGAGCTTACACCGACCGACGCATCAAAAATTTACCAGCAACAATTCTGGAACAAGACTGATGGCGACAATTTACCTTCCGGTGTTGATTACGCTGTTTTCGATTTTGCGGTTAATTCCGGGCCTGGTCGTGCGGCAAAAATGCTGCAAGGTACCGTCAACCAGCATGAAGATGGCGTCATCGGCGCTCAGACAATTGCTGCCATCTCCAGTCGGTCACCCGTGGAGATCATCAATGCGCTTTGTGATGCACGCGCCTCATGGCTCAAAGGCCTATCCACAGCATCGACATTCGGAAAAGGCTGGTTGGCTCGTGTGGAACGTGTGCGATCACGAGCAATTGCAATGGCCTTGACGCTGCCATTCGTCGAGCCAATGGAACCAAAAATCCAAGGACTTCCGAAAGCACGTCAGCAAGACACAGCGTTGGCAACAGCTTTTAAACATCCCCAGGGGCTCAGCGCCTTAGCAAGTGCGACATCAGGCCTCGCAGCCATCGCGTCCGGCGACCATTTTGTGCGTTATGCACTCGCAATCGTAATGATAGGGTTTTGCATCATTGGGCTTTGGCACTTCATTCAGAGCTTAAGGAGCGAACCCTAACCAATGCAATTTTGTCCCCATTTCAAAAAATTGTAATCCACTTTATGTTGCGCTTCGCATAGCAGACACCTTATATGCGCGATCAAAGCTCTGGTTATTGTGAAAGCAATATGACTTTCCCTATCGCCGGAAACACGCTAGATACGCGCAGATACTCAGACGCATGCCCCATGAGGCATTGCAGGAATAAAGGAATCGAAACTTGTCCTCTACTTTTGACAAAGTCGCCGACATCATCGCAGAAACCAGCGAAATCGACCGTGACACCATCACGCCGGATAGCCACACTATTGATGATCTTGGCATCGACAGCCTAGACTTCCTCGACATCGTATTTGCGATCGACAAAGAATTCGGCATCAAGATTCCGCTTGAACAGTGGACTCAGGAAGTCAACGAAGGCAAAGCTCCGACCGAAGAATACTTCGTTCTAAAGAATCTTTGTGCCAAGATCGACGAGCTGGTTGCCGCCAAAAAAGGCTAAACAGCCACGAAACCTGACGGTATGAGAGGGTGAACATCCGTGTTCGCCCTGATTCCGTTTCTGGATCAGCATTTACGGGTAGACCGAACCATGCAGAGCAATAAAGTCGTCATCACTGGCATTGGCATCATCTCATCGCTAGGCGAAGGGCTGGATGCGCATTGGAACGCTTTTTCCACGGCAGGTTCTGAACCGCGCCTCGAAAAAGGAGCCTTTGCGCCTTACACCGTTCACCCCCTCGGCGAAGTCGATTGGGGTTTGCAAATCCCAAAGCGTGGCGACCAGCGCCAGATGGAGACATGGCAGCGGCTTGGTACCTATGCGGCAGGCCTCGCGCTTGACGATGCTGGTATCAAGGATGACGAAGCGCTCTGCGCCAGCATGGACATGATCGTAGGCGCCGGTGGCGGCGAACGCGACATTACCGTCGATATGCAGATTCTTGAAGAAGGCCGCACCAGTAACAATCGCGGTGTAATGCTCAACGAGAAACTCTCGACCGAGCTGCGCCCTACCCTGTTTCTGGCTCAGCTTTCCAATTTGCTCGCAGGCAATATCTCCATCGTCCATAAGGTGACCGGCTCCTCGCGCACATTCATGGGCGAAGAAGGTTCGGGAATTTCAGCGATTGAAACGGCGGCAGCGCGCATTCGCTCTGGCCAAAGCACGCATGCACTGGTTGGCGGATCGTATAATTCCGAACATTTCGACATGATTCTTGGCCATGAGCTTGGCGGATTGCTCAAGCATGACGGCTGGGCATCGCTCTGGGACCGAGATGGAACTGCCGGTGGCGGCATGATTTCCGGCTCTGGCGGCGTATTCCTTGTGCTTGAAAGCGCAGACCATGCGCAAAAGCGCGGTGCCCGCGCCTATGCAGAGATTGCAAATATCGAAAGCGCGCAGGTTCGCCGCGATGCAGCCGATCTCACCAAGACGGTTCGTGAACTTGTGCTTGCTGCCAATGGCGGCAAAGAACCTGAATATGTGGTGTCTGGCGCTTCCGGCGCACATAAGGCAACCGCTGCTGAGAAAGCGGCCCTTGAAGGTATTTCTGCCGCCTATCGTGGCATTACAAGTCTGACCGGTCATCTGCGCGAAGCACAGTTTCCGCTCGCTCTTGCGCTCGCGGCGATTTCCGTCTGGAAGGGCGAGGCTATCGCTGCTTCCAGCGCGTCTGAAAAAGCCATTAATGGCAACGTCAAAGAAGCCATTGTCACAACCATCGGCGCAACACGCGCTGAGGGTGCTGCAAAGCTGGTGAGAGCATAAGATGAGCAAATATACAGACCATCTCGGCCGTCCAATTGTTGCTATCACAGGTGCTGGTGTTGTTTCTTCGCTCGGACAGGGCAAGCAAGACAACTGGGAAGCACTGACCAGCGGACGTTCCGGTATTCATGAAATCACCCGTTTTCCAACGGACAGCCTAAAAACACGCTTTTCAGGCACTGTGGATTTTCTGCCTGAAAGCAATGTTGGCTCTTCGGCTCTGTCTGAGGCGCTCGCGCGTCTTGCAGGTGAAGAAGCCCTTGCACAGTCTGGCCTTTCGGTCAGCGATTTTGGTGGTCCGCTTTTCCTCGCAGCACCTCCGGTTGAACTCGACTGGAAAAGCCGCTTTGCGCTTGATGCAAGCGTTAAGGACGAAGGCCCGGCCAGCTATCAGCTTCTGCTCGAAGCTTGCCGTCGTGCGCGTCAGGATGAGCTTTTTAACACAACACAGTTTGGCTATATCGCCGAGCGATTGTCAGAGATTTTCGGCACACGCGGCCTGCCCGTAACGCTATCGACTGCATGTGCTTCGGGCGCAACTGCTATCCAGCTTGGCGTTGAAGCCATTCGCCGTGGCGAAAGCGACCGCGTTCTCTCGATTGGTACGGACGGTTCTGTATCGGCTGAATCGCTTATCCGTTTCTCGCTGCTCTCGGCACTCTCCACGCAGAATGATAAGCCGGAAAAGGCCTCGAAGCCTTTCTCGAAAGATCGCGATGGTTTTGCGATGGCTGAAGGTTCAGGCGCGCTGGTTATGGAATCGCTTGAAAGCGCCATTGCACGAGGTGCAAAGGTGCTTGGCATTCTCGCCGGTTGCGGCGAAAAGGCCGACGATTTCCATCGTACCCGTTCAAAGCCAGACGCCTCGCCTGCGATTGGCACTGTGCGCGCGGCACTTGCCGATGCGGGCCTGACTGAAGATCAGCTTTCCTATGTCAATGCGCATGGCACTTCGACACCTGAAAATGACAAGATGGAATATCTCGCTCTTTCCACAGTCTTTGGTGAACGTCTCTCTTCGATCCCGGTTTCGTCCAACAAGTCGATGATCGGTCATACACTGACTGCTGCTGGCGCGATTGAAGCAGTGTTCTCACTGTTGACGATTGAAACTGGCACCTTGCCTCCAACCATCAATTACGACCATGCTGATCCGGCGATCCCGCTGGATGTAGTGCCAAATGTGAAGCGTGATGCGCAGGTTTCTACCGTAATTTCGAACTCATTTGGTTTTGGTGGACAGAACACAAGTCTTGTATTGACGGCAAATCCGAATTAATCGGGTCCAAATCTAAAGCGCTACGCGCTTTCGTTCTTTGCTTATACGCATGTCTTTAACCCAAAACCGGTTCCCACTTTTGGGAGACATGCTTGAACATTCTCGGTAATCCCGGTCGGCAAAATGCTCTCCGGGATTATGTCTTGAAAAGGATAAATTCATGCGCGCCTTGCAGCTTCTCGACGATCGTCGTCTTGAAATGACCGACATTGCTCCGCCACCTGCTCCCGGCAATGGCGAAGTGACCGTGAAGATCAAGGCCGTTGCGCTCAACCATATCGACGTTTGGGGCTGGCGCGGCATGGCATTTGCCAAGCGCAAGATGCCACTCATCATCGGTGCCGAAGCTTCGGGCGTTGTCGATGCAATTGGTCCGGGCGTATCGAATGTTCTGCCCGGCCAGCTCGTTTCGATCTATGGCGCACGCACCTGTGGACTTTGCAAGGCCTGCCGCGAAGGTCGCGACAATCTCTGTGAACATGTCGGTGGTGTTCATGGCTTCCATCTTGATGGTTTCGCCTGTGAAGCCGTCAATCTGCCAGCACGTTTGCTCGTTCCAGCACCTCCCGGTGTTGACGCAATTGGCGCAGCTGTCGCTCCTGTTACTTTTGGTACGGTCGAGCATATGCTGTTTGACAATGCGAAGCTTCAGCCGGGCGAAACCGTTCTGGTTCAGGCTGGCGGTTCGGGCATTGGTTCGGCTGCAATTCAGCTTGCCAAGAAAATGGGCTGCACGGTTATCACCACTGTTGGCTCCGACGACAAGATCGAAAAGGCCAAGGCGCTCGGTGCTGATCACGTCATCAATTACCGTGTTGACCGCTTTGAAGGTGTTGTGCGCAAGCTCACCAAGAAGAAGGGCGTTGACGTTGTGTTTGAGCATGTTGGTGCCGACACATGGGCAGGGTCAATGCTTTGCATGAAGCGCGGGGCACGTCTTGTGACCTGTGGTTCGACCTCTGGTGTTTCGACCAATATGAACCTGATGCAGCTTTTCCAGCAGCAGCTTAAAATCCTCGGCTCTTTCGGTTGCCGTATGGAAAATATGGCTGATGCGATGCAGAAAATGGCGCAGGGCGTTGTTCATCCGGTCATCGATACTATCGTTGGCTTTGATGACATCGGCACTGCCTTAAAGCGCATGGAAGGCCGCGACGTTTTCGGCAAGATCGTATTGCAGATCGACTAAGCATTTGATGTTCAAGTTCAAGCTTCTTCTCTTCAAGTGGTCGCGTAAGCTCAAGCAGTTTAATTACTGGCTGTGGGCGCAGGCTGTGTTTATCGCGCTGGCGCTGTTGCGTCTGCTACCTGCCAAAAGCGCAATCCGCTTTTCGGCATGGTTTGCGCGCAAGGTCGGGCCACTCACACCACGGCATAAGGTTGCGACCAGCAATCTGCGTCATGCCTATCCAGAGAAGAGCGACGCTGAAATTGAGAAGATCGCCATCGAGATGTGGGATTCGATGGCGCGTCTTTTCGCGGAATATATCTTCCTCGATGCGATCTTTGATTTTGATCCCAATGCGACCGAACCCGGCCTGATTGAAGTTGACGGCATTCCCATTTTCGAGCGCCTGTGCAATGAAACAAAGCCGCATATCTTTTTCACCGCGCATACGGGCAATTTCGAGCTTCTGCCGATCTGTGCCGGTACGTTTGGTCTTGATGTAACCGCCCTCTTCCGCCCGCCGAACAATCCTTATATCGCCAAGACCGTTCTCAAAGCGCGCAAGACAAATATGGGGCATTTGGTGCCTTCCAAGGCCGGTGCTGCATGGTCCTTGGCGCGTGTTCTGGATAATGGCGGCAATGTTGGCATGCTGGTAGACCAGAAGTTCCAGCGCGGCGTGCCTTCGAGCTTCTTCGACCGTCCGGTAAAGACCAATCCGCTGCTCGCGAAGCTTGCGCGTCAGTACGATTGCGATGTTTATCCGGCGCGCTGCATTCGTCTGCCCGGTGGCCGTTACCGGCTTGAGCTGAAAGAGCGCATGGAACTGCCGCGTGACGAAAAAGGCGAGATCGACATTGCCGCAACTGCGCAGCTTCTCAACGATACCGTTGAAGGCTGGGTGCGCGAATACCCCGGCCAGTGGATGTGGTTCCACAAGCGCTGGGGCTAAACTCAATATCTGCGTTCGGTCAAAACTGGCCGGACGCTTTTTTGTTTGAATAAGGCAAATGCTTGCCAAGGGAGACAACCATGCGTCCTATCGCAATCGCCCCATCCATTCTGTCCGCCGACTTTGCGCGTCTGGGTGAAGAAGTCGACGCCGTGCTCGAAGCCGGTGCCGACTGGATTCATATCGACGTTATGGACGGCCATTTCGTGCCAAACATCACGTTCGGCCCGCAGGTCGTCAAAGCAATTCGTCCGCGTACTCAGGCATTCTTTGATACCCATCTGATGATCGCGCCATGCGATCTTTATCTGGAAGCTTTTGCCGATGCTGGCTGTGATCTGATCACTGTTCATGCCGAAGTAGGTGCGCACACACACCGTTCGTTGCAGAATATTCGTGCTTTCGGCAAAAAATCCGGTCTTGCGCTCAATCCAGCGACACCTGTCGAAGCGCTGACCAATGTTATCGATGACGTTGATCTTGTGCTTGTGATGACAGTTAATCCGGGCTTTGGTGGCCAGAAGTTCATCGCTCCAATGCTCGATAAGATCAAACGCGTGCGTGACATGATTGGCGACCGCCCAATTGATATTGAAGTCGATGGCGGCATCACGCCAGAAACCGCTGGTCTGGTTGTTGCCGCCGGTGCCAATATTCTCGTTGCGGGTTCTGCTGTTTACAAAGGCAACTCTGTCGAGAGCTATGCCGCCAACATCAAAGCCATTCGCGAAGCCGCAGAAGCAGCGCGATAATAGATTTTTCCGGGGTGATGTGCGTTGAGCGGAGCGTCAGGCTCTGCTAAACACCACGCATTCCCTTTACCCAAGACCTGCAGCCCGGCAGACGGGCCGCCAAAACAGGATATGCCCATGATCCCGCGCTATTCCCGACCAGAAATGGTCGCCATCTGGTCTCCCGAAACCAAATTCCGCATCTGGTTTGAAATTGAGGCCTATGCATGTGAGGCGCTTGCCGAACTCGGCGTAATCCCCAAGGAAGCCGCAAAGACCATTTGGGAAAAGGGCGACGCTGCAAAATTCGATGTCGCGCGCATTGATGAAATCGAAGCCGTTACCAAGCATGACGTCATCGCGTTCCTGACGCATCTTGCTGAGTTTATCGGTCCTGACAGCCGTTTCGTGCATCAGGGCATGACGTCTTCGGACGTACTTGATACAACGCTCAACGTTCAGCTCGTTCGCGCATCTGATCTGCTTCTCGCCGGTATGGACCGCGTTCTTGCAGCACTGAAAACGCGTGCTTTCGAACACAAAGATACCGTTCGTATCGGTCGCAGCCATGGCATTCATGCTGAACCAACCACAATGGGCCTGACTTTCGCCCGTTTCTACGCCGAAATGCTGCGCAACCGCGCACGTCTCGTTGCAGCACGAGCGGAAATCGCAACCGGTGCCGTATCGGGTGCTGTTGGCACTTTCGCCAATATCGACCCACGTGTTGAAGAATATGTCTGCGAAAAGCTTGGCCTCGAAGCAGAGCCAGTTTCCACGCAGGTTATCCCGCGTGACCGCCATGCTATGTTCTTTGCAACACTCGGCGTTATCGCTTCGTCGATTGAGAATGTAGCCATCGAAATCCGCCATATGCAGCGCACGGAAGTTCTGGAAGCAGAAGAGTTCTTCTCGCCCGGCCAGAAGGGTTCGTCGGCAATGCCGCACAAGCGTAACCCTGTTCTGACAGAAAACCTGACCGGCCTCGCCCGTCTGGTTCGTATGTCGGTTGTGCCTGCAATGGAAAACGTCGCTCTCTGGCATGAACGCGATATTTCGCATTCAAGCGTTGAGCGCGCAATTGGCCCAGACACCACCATCACACTCGACTTCGCGCTGAACCGTCTGGCTGGCGTTGTCGAAAAGCTGGTGATCTACCCGGAAAACATGCTCAAGAACATGAACAAGTTCCGCGGTCTAGTGCATTCGCAGCGCGTTCTGCTGGCGCTTACACAGGCTGGCGTTTCGCGTGAAGATTCCTACCGCCTCGTGCAGCGCAATGCGATGCGCGTTTGGGAACAAGGTGCAGACTTTCTTGAAGAACTGCTTGCTGACCAGGAAGTGCGTGCAGCGCTTTCAGAAGAGCAGATCCGCGAAAAGTTCGATCTCGGCTATCACACGAAGCATGTCGATACGATTTTCAAGCGCGTTTTCGGCTAAACATTAGTCTTCATAAATTGAGTCCGAAAAAAGCCCCATGTTTCTGTAAACATGGGGCTTTTTATTGTTTTAATATCAGGCACTCTTTTTGATCGTATTGATCACATTGCCCCATGGGTCTTCGAAGACGTGGTTGTTGCCGCCGCGCGTGTCTTCCATTTCCACCCATGCGAGACCAGTCCGGTCCTTGTCACGCAAGCCAGCGCCTGAACTCTGCCATGCGTTAGCACCGATATGGTGGTGATAACCGCCGGTCGATAAGAACACGGCCTTATCGCCATAGGTCTGCACGGTGTTAAAGCCCAGTTCCTTGTTCCAGAAAGCTTCCGCATCTTTGGCATTGCCAACGCGCAAGTGAACATGACCGACCACTGTATTCTGTGGTGCACCGTTCCATTCACCACCTTCGCGATCAATAACGTCGAGAAGATTTTTCACATCAAGCGCTTCTGTGCCCATGACCACGCGATCACCATTCCACTGCCACGTCTTATGTGGGCGGTCGGAATAAATTTCGATTCCATTGCCTTCAGGATCGGTGAGATAAATCGCTTCGCTGACATTGTGGTCCGATGCACCCGCAACGGGCAGCTGCTTGTCGATGGCGCGGCGCGACCAGCGCGCCAGATCACCACGTGTCGGTAGCAGAAAAGCAGTGTGATAGAGACCAGCGCTGCGTGGATCATCTGCTTTCGCAGCTGAAAACTGCTCGATTTCCATCAACTCGCGATCACCAGCACCAAGGACAATCGAAGCGCCACGGCGCGTCATCTCGCGAAGGCCGACAACGTCGCGATAATACTCAGCCAGAGTTTCAGCATCACGCGCCTTTAAACCAATGCGCGCCACCCGAACAGGCGTCGTCATTGCAAATGGTAGAGGAGCACTTGGAGCCACTTTCTGATTGGCTACTTTGTTTTCAGTTTCAATCATTTCATTCTCCTTCGACGGCGTTTCCGCGCGTGCGGAAAGAATATTGCTCATGACGGCAGCACCCGCAGTTCCGAGTATCGTCCTTCTGCTGATGGCCATAGTCGCAAAATCCTCTTTGGTGTTATCTTCCCGCTAAAGATCACAATTTAGAGAGCGTTTCACAAGATCGCGATCTGCGAACAAGCTGTTCATCATTTGCATCACCTGCGTTCATGCATCAGCGCTATAGCTCACCTTGAAGATGCTTTGAAACGGCTCTAAATAGGGATCATGAAAGTTAAAGATTCCGATATTCTCATCATTCCTGGTTACACCAATTCCGGACCTGATCACTGGCAGACCCGTTGGGAGAGCAAACTCTCGACGGCGCGACGCGTTGAGCAAGCCGAATGGTCGAAGCCAGTTAAAGACGATTGGGTAGCGCAGCTGGTTAAAGCCGCCAATGAAGCGACAAAGCCAATCGTGCTTGTGGCCCATTCGCTTGGCGTTGCGACAGCTCTACATGCAATGCCGCAAATTCAGCATAAGGTGGCTGGTGCGTTCTTTGTGGCGCCCCCAGATGTCTCGAATGACAAGATCAGGCCCAAGCACCTGATGACATTTGGCCCTTATCCGCGTGAGCGTCTGCCGTTTCCAACCATTGCAGTTGTTAGTCGCAATGATCCGTTCTCAAGCTTTGAAGCTGCGGAAGAAATTGTGAAAGACTGGGGTGCGCTGCTTATTGATGCCGGTGATGCAGGACATATCAATTCAGAGTCTGGGCATGGGCCATGGCCAGAAGGCTCAATGGTATTTGCTGAGTTTATGACTAAACTTGAGCCACCAAAAACACATTAAATCAACGAATTATATAGTTTTCTGATGAAATAGATTCAGACTAACTTGCGAAGCGGCAGATGAAACATCTGCCGCTTTATTTTTTAAGCGCGAATGGCGTCAACGAGTGTTTTAGCACCAAGGCGCATGTAGCCACCATCACTGGTGAGCGTTAAAAACTGAAAACCAAGCGGGATATAGCGCCGTGCAAATTCTGCTGATGGCGAATAGATGCCTGCAAATTTACCAGCCGCAGCTGCCTTGCGTGCAATTGTCGTAATCGGCTCAATGATGGCTTCTGAATCCGGATTTGCTTCACGACCGTTGCTCCACGCAATAGAAAAATCGGCAGGACCAACAAAAACGCCATCAATGCCGCGCACATCAAGGATCGCATCCAGCGCATCATATGCATCGCGTGTTTCGATCATGGCAAAAGCCAGCGTGTCCTGATTAGCGGTGACCAGATAATCGTTAGAGCCAGGCGTGCCGTAATCAGCATTAGCGCGGAACACGCCCCATGAACGCTCTCCGATCGGCGGATATTTCATTGAAGCGGCAAATTTACGTGCATCTTCAACCGAGTTGATCATGGGTGCAATGACGGCCTGTGCGCCGAAATCGAGTGCCCGGCTTGCCATGTCAAAGCGTCCGACTGGAATACGCACAACTGGCGGCTTGGCTGCGTTGAGAATGAGCCCAAGGCTACGCAACACACTTTGCTCATCATGACCGCCATGCTGCATATCGAGCGTTACAGCGTCAAAAGCGCTATGCGCCAACACTTCGACGGTGAGTGCTTCCGGCAAGGATGACCAAGCCGATAGAACGGTTTCTCCGGCACGAAGACGCGAAGACAAAGACATGCTTATTCCCCTGCATTACAAAACTAAGGGCGGAAATGCTGTCTGCTTATTTTAACGCGCATCTTATCCCGAAAACCGATTTCCACTTTTCGGGATGCGCTATCAGCATTTCCGCCCTTTATGACGAGTTAGTCTTTCTGGACCTGCTGGATCGCTTCCTCAAGGAAAGCAAACATCTTTTCACGAATGGTTGCATCTGTAACGCTCACGCTGGCAGCATCAAAATCAGTGCGCAGCTTGCGAAACACGTCTTCATCGCCTGCTTCTTCAAAGTCAGCTGCAACAACTTCACGCGCATAGGCGTCTGCATCCGCATCATGCTTGCCGAGAAGTTCTGCAGCCCAGAGACCGAGAATTTTGTTGCGGCGGGCTTCAGCCTTAAAACGCAATTCAGCATCGAGTGCGAATTTGCTTTCAAAAGCGTTGCGGCGATCGTCCATGCCAGTGGCCATTCATAGAACTCCCAAGCTGTTAACTTATATGAGATCGTCAACCGTTCTCTTGCCTAAAGCTGGCAAGGGGCGCAAGATTATACAAGAGCCAAAAGTCACTTTCTTGATTTATCTGGCTCTGAAACGCTTAAAACGGGGGAACGGGTACAAAGCAGGATTGTTAAAAGCCCACAATTGCTATACGTAGCCCGCGAGAATAGCGGCAAAAGCCGATCATCACATTTTTGGAAATCCGAGAAAAGCCATGAACCGTCGCCGCCGTATTTACGAGGGCAAGGCCAAGATTCTTTATGAAGGCCCTGAACCCGGTACTCTTGTCCAGTTCTTCAAAGATGACGCAACCGCGTTCAACGCGAAGAAGCATGAAGTTGTTGACGGAAAAGGCGTGTTGAACAACCGCATTTCTGAGCACATTTTCACGCAACTCAACCGTATCGGCATTCCGACTCACTTTATCCGCCGCCTCAACATGCGTGAGCAGCTGATCAAGGAAGTTGAAATCATTCCGCTTGAAGTCGTTGTCCGTAACGTTGCAGCAGGTTCGCTGTCCACACGCCTCGGCATTGAAGAAGGCACTGTCCTGCCACGCTCGATCATCGAGTTTTATTACAAGGCAGATGCTCTCAACGACCCAATGGTCACGGAAGAACATATCACTGCTTTTGGCTGGGCCAGCCCTGCGGAAATCGACGACATTATGGCTCTCGCCATTCGCGTCAACGACTTCCTCACCGGTCTGTTCCTCGGCATCGGCATCCAGCTTGTCGATTTCAAGATGGAATGTGGACGTCTATTTGAAGGCGACATGATGCGTATCGTCGTCGCCGACGAAATTTCGCCAGACTCAGCACGCCTTTGGGATGTCAACACCAATGACAAGCTCGATAAGGACCGCTTCCGCCGCGATATGGGTGGACTGGTTGAGGCCTATCAGGAAGTGGCACGTCGTCTCGGCATCATGAACGAGAACGAAACGCCCCGTCCTTCCGGCCCTACGCTTGTGAAGTAAAATCCGCACAGCCCGGAACGAAAGTTACCGGGCTGTTTTCATTTGGCTAAGTAAATCAGGAACTACTCAGTGATTAAGGCACGCGTCACCGTTACACTCAAAAACGGCGTTCTCGACCCGCAGGGCAAAGCTATTGTCGGCGCGCTCGGCAGCCTGAATTTCGAAGGCGTCAACTCGGTCCGCCAGGGCAAGGTCTTCGATCTCGAAGTCGAAGGCTCGGACAAGGCTAAAGCTGAAGCCGAAATCAAAGCCATGTGCGAGAAGCTGCTCGCCAACACGGTTATTGAAGACTACGCAATCGTCATCGCCTGACGCACTGCGCTCAGCAGGTATTTTTTGCGCGCTTTCAGATCGCTTGACGCGCTCTGAAGCCCTCAGATTCAAAGAGACATAAAACGCCATGAAAGCAGCAGTCGTTCTTCTCCCCGGCCTTAACCGTGACCGCGACATGATTGCAGCCGTCACCAAAATTTCCGGTCAGGCACCAATCACCGTCTGGCAGACAGATACATCCATCCCTGATGATGTTGATCTTATTCTGATCCCCGGCGGCTTCTCCTATGGTGACTATTTGCGTTGCGGTGCGATTGCAGCGCGTATGCCGGTCATGCAGGCTATTCGTGAGAAAGCCGACAAAGGCGTGATGGTTATCGGCGTTTGCAACGGCTTCCAGATTCTGGTTGAAGCAGGAATGTTGCCGGGTGCGCTGATGCGCAACACCTCGCTCAAGTTCGTTTGCCGCGAAGTAAAGCTCGAAGTCAGCAACGCCAATACGTCGTTTACCCGCAGCTATCAGCCAGGCCAGATCATTCGTTGCCCGGTTGCGCATCATGACGGCAATTATTTCGCCGATGCGGAAACATTGAAGCGCATCGAAGGTGAAGGTCAGGTTGTATTCCGCTATGCGGAAGGCACCAACCCGAACGGTTCGGTCAATGATATTGCCGGCATCGTTAATGCACGCGGCAATGTTCTCGGCATGATGCCACATCCTGAAAACCTGATTGAAGGTGCGCATGGTGGCAATGATGGCCGTGCACTTTTTGCAGGCGCATTAGGAATTGCTGCTTAAAAAGGCACACCTAAATAAAAGTTTTGAAGCGGCCTTCGTCTCAAACGAGGGCCGTTTTTTATTCTATATGCATTAGCTGATTCAGTGCATGCGCTAAACGCAATCGACTAGCGCGTCATGTAAATTCGTGGCAGCTTGGGCATTGCATACTTCCTGCGGCAACCGAATCGGGGAACTATAACGATGCAATTATATTCACGCCCACTCTCCCCCTATTCCGCTTTTGTACGTGGTGTTCTTTACCTCAAGGAACTTCCGTTCAAACCGATCAGCCTTCCTTATCCGTTTCCGGCGGATTTCAGCCATGTGACACCACTTAAGCGTGTTCCAGTGCTGATTACAGGGTCTGGTGAAACGCTGTTTGAAGCAGCCGTCATCGCGGAATATCTCGAAGATCATTTTCCTGAAACGCCTGTCCTGCCCGGAACGCCGCGCGAGCGCGCACTGATCCGGCTTCTCGCACGCGTCGCTGAACTGGACGTACTCGGACCAGCAATGAAGCTGATGATTCTATTGAGCAAGCCTGAGAAGGATCAGGCGTCCATTGATCGGCTGTTCGCTAAGCTAAACACCGGCTTGAGCGTTGTGGAATCACGTCTGACCGATAATGATTTTGCACTCACCGATGCACCAACTCTTGCCGATGCATGGCTCGTGCCAATTCGTTTTCTGATGGAGCCGCTCAAGAAGCTTTCAGGCAAGAGCGATTTGCTGGATGCATACCCAAAATTCGACACATATGCGGTGAAAGCAAACCAGGATCCGATATTCGAGCTTATTACAAATGAGATGAGTGACGGATTGAAGGCATTCATGCCTCAGCTTGCCTGAGTTACCCCATCCAATCCAAAGCGTACCCTCATCGGGTACGCTTTAAACATAATTTCTATTTGTTTTGAGCGAGCTGGGCTGTGCTGGCATCTTCAAAACGCCCCATGGAGTCTTCCTTGAAGAATAAGACCATCGCGCTTGCAGCTCTGTCCGCGCTCTCAATTCTTGCGGCTTGCGCACCGAAGCCTTCGCCTCGCCCGGCTTCCACAAATGCCAGCAAAGCAGCCTTAGCAACCATGGAGCGTATCGCCGTGGGTGCCAATAGTTGCTGGTTTAAATCCAAGGACAAGGACTTCCGCGGTTACGCTTTTGCGCCGGAACTGAACTCTTTCACTGGACGCCCACGTATGTTGGTGGTGCCTGCGCGCAATCTTGCAGGACGCCCACTGCTTGTTGTTCAGGCAGAAGGCAATCCTGCACGAATTGAAGCTTTTGGGCCAATGATGCAGCAGGCGCATAGTAGCCGTATCAGTGCAGACATCAATCGCTGGGCATCCGGCCAGAAAGACTGCGGCTAGGCCGAATTATCGAATATGGAAGCGTACTTTGCGCGCTTCCATATCAGCAGCGCTCCGCGAAAGCCCAATGTCTACGAGCTGTTCGTCGGTCAGATCCATCAATTGAATACGGCTGCGACGCAACATTGCGCGATGGGAAACCCACGCAGCAAATCTCTGCCAGACAGAACGCGTGTTCGCCGGGATTTCACGTTCAACTACCCGCATTGTATCAATTGTATCTATTTCATCATACTCAATCGGGACGAATGTCATCGCAAAACGCCTTATTGCTGCGTATAATCCTAACTTTGCATCAATCCGATGCGCTAAAGCGTAAATACAATTGACTCAAATATCGATACAATGCTTATATTGTGACCATGACAACTTGGCTTCCCAACCTATCAGACAAATCTGGCCCGCTCTACCTTCAGCTCGCTGACGCGATTGAAGAGGCAATTGCGAACAATTCTTTGCCAGCGGGAGAGAAACTACCGCCGCAGCGCAATCTCGCTTTCGATTTAAAGGTGACAATCGGTACAATAGGACGAGCTTATGCGCTTGCGCATGAGCGCGGGCTTGTGACCGGCGAAGTTGGGCGTGGAACTTATGTCCTCGCCAAACATGATCGCAAAAATGCTCCCGCCGCTTATTCAAGCGATGGCATTGCCGGAACCCGCATTCAGGATGCACCACTGGACAAGATAAGGTTCGACACAACGGCAGCGCCGGACGTGGGCCAGCAAGGAGTTCTGGATCAACTAATCGGTGCGACTATCCGCGACTTCCCACATGAGTTTGTGAACTACACGCGCTACTTTCCACAGCATTGGCTGGAGGCGGGACGACAATGGCTTGCACAGGAAAACGCTCCTGCTGATGCAAGCAATATCGTGGTTACAAACGGCGCACATGCCGGTGCGATTGCTGTGATAACAGCCTTCACCTCGCCCGGTGATCGAATTGTTTTTGAAGATCTGACCTATACGCAAGTCAGCCGGTCGGTGCGGATTAGCGGTCGCCGCACAGCTATCGCTGCAAGCGATGAATATGGCATGATCCCGGAAGAATTTGAGCGGGTATGCAATCAGCAACACCCGACAATGGCCTTCCTGATGCCAAGCATTCACAACCCCACGCTGGCCACCATGCCCTTTGAGCGCCGCCGTGCCATCGCTGACATTGCAGCGCGGCACAATGTCTGGCTGATCGAAGACGATACCTATGGCGTCATGACGCCCACCAATATTCCAAAGATTGCGGATATTGCGCCAGAACGCACATTTTTGATTGGCAGCCTTTCAAAGGCGGTCAGTGCTGGCTTGCGCTGTGGCTGGGTGTCCTGCCCTCCGCATTGCGCGCAGCGGGTTCGTGTTACGCATAAGCTGATGACAGGTGGCGTTTCGTTCCTACTCGCAGAAACGACCGCCCAGATGGTACTATCCGGTGAAGCTGATACGCTATTGCATAAATGCTCGGCAGAAGTTGAATGGCGAGAGCAACTGGCGCGAAAAATCTTTGCGGGTTACACATTCAACTCGTCGCCACATGTGCCTATCCTCTGGCTCAAACTGCCGGAACCATGGTTGGCAGGGACATTCAAAGCAGCCGCTTATGAAAACGGCATCCTGATCGACGATGAAGACGAATTCAAACCCGGACGCGTGGACCAGACATATCACCGGGTACGCATAGCTTTTTCGTCACCCACAGACCGCAAGATCATCGAAAATGGCTTTGTAACTTTGCGACGACTACTGGAAAATGAACAAGCAGGCTACGAAGGTAGCATTTGAGCCGGGAAATCAGCATTTTCCTGTCGCGCTTCTGGCAGAGTTAGGTTAAAGAGACCCCTTAAAACCTTAGGTGTCCGCCCTTCGGCAGAAGTTTTCGGGTACCGCAGCCTGCGACGGGGTCCCTCATCTCGATGACTATTTCCAATAAGCGCGAAATCACGCCGGAACTCATTCAATCCCACGGTCTGAAGCCGGACGAATATCAGCGCATTCTCGATCTCATCGGGCGTGAACCGAGCTTCACCGAACTTGGCATCTTCTCGGCCATGTGGAACGAACATTGTTCCTATAAGTCGTCGAAGAAGTGGCTGCGTACACTGCCAACCACTGGCGCGCGCGTCATTCAGGGCCCGGGCGAGAATGCCGGTGTAGTAGACATTGGTGACGGCGACTGCGTCGTCTTCAAGATGGAAAGCCACAACCACCCATCTTACATTGAGCCTTATCAGGGTGCTGCCACTGGCGTTGGCGGCATTCTGCGTGACGTATTCACCATGGGCGCGCGTCCGATTGCGGCCATGAATGCACTGCGCTTTGGTGAACCTGATCATCCAAAGACCCGTCACCTGGTATCCGGCGTCGTTTCCGGCGTTGGTGGCTACGGTAATGCATTCGGCGTTCCGACCGTTGGCGGCGAAGTCAACTTCGACAAGCGCTATAACGGCAATATCCTTGTCAATGCATTCGCAGCTGGTCTTGCTAAGCATGACGGCATCTTCCTGTCGGAAGCCAAGGGCGTTGGCCTGCCAGTTGTCTATCTCGGTGCCAAGACCGGCCGTGACGGCGTCGGCGGTGCAACAATGGCATCGGCTGAATTCGACGAATCGATTGAAGAAAAGCGTCCTACCGTTCAGGTTGGCGATCCGTTCACCGAAAAATGCCTGCTGGAAGCCTGCCTTGAACTGATGGCTTCTGGTGCAGTTATCGCCATTCAGGATATGGGCGCTGCTGGTCTTACGTGCTCGGCTGTTGAAATGGGTGCCAAGGGCGATCTCGGCATTGAGCTTATTCTCGACCATGTTCCGGTTCGCGAAGTGAATATGACAGCCTATGAAATGATGCTGTCGGAAAGCCAGGAGCGCATGCTCATGGTTCTCAAGCCTGAAATGGAAGAAGAAGCACAGGCAATCTTCCGCAAGTGGGGTCTCGATTTCGCAATCGTTGGCAAGACCACCGATGATCTGCGTTTCCGCGTCATCCATCAGGGCGAAGAAGTTGCCAATCTGCCGATCAAAGAACTCGGTGATGAGGCTCCTGAATATGACCGTCCGTGGATGGAACCGGGCAAGCATGCGCCGCTGCCAGCCAGCAATGTGCCGCAGGTTGAAGATTATTCGGATGCGCTGCTCAAGCTTATCGGCTCGCCAGATGGTTCGTCGCGCCGCTGGGTTTATGAGCAGTATGATACGCTCATTCAGGGCAACTCCTTGCAGCTTCCGGGCGGTGATGCTGGTGTGGTCCGCGTTGAAGGCCATGCAAACAAGGCACTCGCCTTCTCGTCTGACGTAACGCCACGCTATTGCGAAGCGGACCCATTTGAAGGTGGCAAGCAGGCGGTTGCAGAATGCTGGCGCAACATTACTGCAACCGGTGCTGAGCCACTTGCTTCGACCGACAATCTGAACTTCGGCAATCCTGAAAAGCCGGAAATCATGGGCCAGTTGGTCAAGGCCATCGAAGGCATCGGCGAAGCCTGCCGTGCGCTCGACTTCCCAATCGTTTCGGGCAATGTCTCGCTTTACAACGAAACTAATGGTCAGGCGATCTTGCCAACTCCGACCATTGCAGGCGTTGGTCTCATCCCTGATTGGTCGCAGATGGCCAAAATCGGCGGCATGCAGGATGGCGATTCACTTGTTCTGATCGGTGCAGACGGTTCGCATCTTGGCCAGTCAGTTTATCTGCGTGATCTGTTTGACCGCGCTGATGGCCCTGCTCCGAGCGTTGATCTCGCACTTGAAAAGCGTACCGGCGAGTTTGTGCGTTCGGTTATCCGCAATGGTCAAGTAACGGCTTGTCACGATCTTTCCGATGGTGGTCTTGCGGTTGCAGTTGCTGAAATGGCAATCAAATCCGGCAAGGGTGCGACGCTTGATGCGGGCGACGGGCTGCCGCATGCAGTGCTTTTTGGTGAAGATCAGGCACGTTACGTTGTGGCTGCAACGCCTGAAATGGCCAATCTAATTGCCTTGAATGCAGAAGGTGCTGGTATCGCATTCCGCAAACTGGGAACAGTTGGCGGCGATCGTCTGACATTCGGTGCAACGGTCGACGTTTCGGTTAGCGATCTCAACAACGCTTTTGAAGGCTGGTTCCCCGGCTTTATGAGCGGCGAAGCTGCCGTCGACAACTAATCGTTATCAGCTAGAACGACTATCAAAGGACGCCCGAACAGTAATCCTGCTTCGGGCGTTTGCTTGTCGGCAATTTAAAAGTTAGACAGTTGAAGATTGACGTATCAGGATGATGCGTTACGATTCTATAATATTAAAAAGCCTAAAAACGGCAGGAGACTTTGCATGGCTATGGACGCTCATGAGATCGAAAAACTGATACGCGAAGGTATTCCCGGCGCAAAGGTTACGATCCGCGACCTTGCCGGAGACGGAGATCACTATGCTGCCGAGGTTGTTGCGGAGAGCTTCCGCGGCAAGTCGCGCGTGCAGCAGCACCAGATGGTTTATGATGCGCTGAAGGGCAACATGGGCGGCGTACTTCATGCGCTCGCACTCCAGACAAGCATACCGGAATAAGCAGCATCGCAGTTTTAGCACCTGAATTTCAGGCGCGATGCTGGCTGCGGCAAGATGTTGCTCCCAACCTGCATGTTGTCGCGCGAATTTGACTTGCTTTCATCTTTATAGGGTGATTACCAAGGTTCAGCCACCTATATAGAGGTCTAACCTCTCCCTACGCGGGCCGGGATTTGAACCGGCGTCTGAAAGGATATAAAATGACCGGAATTAACGATTTTATCGACAATGAAGTGAAGACCAACGACGTTGTGCTGTTCTTGAAGGGCACTCCGGGCTTCCCACAGTGCGGTTTTTCTGGTCAGGTCGTTCAAATTCTCGATTATCTCGGCGTGGATTATAAGGGCGTCAACGTTCTGGCTTCCGATGAAATTCGTCAGGGCATCAAGGATTACTCCAACTGGCCAACAGTTCCGCAGCTTTACGTAAAGGGTGAGTTTATTGGCGGTTGCGACATCGTGCGCGAAATGTTCCAGTCGAGCGAACTTCAAACACTTTTTACCGATAAAGGTATTGCAACCAAAGCTGCCTGAGGATTAACTACCCCTCATCTGGCTTTTGCCCTTTTGAAAGGCGCCGCTACGTGGCGCCTTTTTATATTGCCTATTAATTAGTGCATTGCCTCAAGCCCTTGCCATGAGGCTTCTGTTTTCTAAATTCTGTTACTTGCGCCGTGTCTTTGGAAACGCCGCATTGCTCTATCAAGGACTGCCTTAATGCCGATTGACATCCAAAAAGGTTCGCCAGACCAAAAAACACCTATGCGTCCGCGTGGCGAATTTATTGCGCTGATCGCTGCAATCATGGCAATCAACGCGCTTGCCGTCGATATTATGCTTCCAGGACTGCCACAAATCGGTGCGAGTCTCGGCGTTCTTTCAGAAAATCATGCGCAATATGTCATCACAGCGTATCTTCTGGGATTTGGCGTTTCGCAGCTTTTCTACGGTCCATTGAGCGACCGTTTTGGTCGACGCGCGCCGCTTTTTGTCGGCTTGACGATCTATATCTTAGCGGCAATTGGTGCTGCTTTTGTTACCGATTTTACGACGCTGATCATATTGCGCGTGCTGCAAGGTCTGGGTGCGGCAGCGACGCGCGTGATTGCCGTCTCGGTTGTACGTGATCGTTTTGCAGGCCGTCAGATGGCGGAAGTCATGTCGCTCGTCATGATGATTTTCATGATCCTGCCGGTGATCGCACCGGCCACTGGTCAGTTAATCATGCTGTTTGGCGAATGGCACCTGATCTTCTTATCGATGGCCATTATGGCGGCGGTTGTCGCAGTGTGGGCCTATATCCGTCTGCCAGAAACCTTACCAGTTGATCATCGCCGCCCATTAACTTTGAAAAGCGTCATCGGCGGTTTCGGCATTGTCTTGTCTAACCGCGTCGCACTTTTCTACATGCTCGGAACATCGTTTATTCTCGGCGCACTGTTTGGTTACATCAATTCAGCGCAGCAGATTTTTGTCGATATCTACAAGCTAGGCACCATGTTTCCGCTGGCTTTCGCAGCGGTTGCGATGACACTCGCATTGGCGTCATTCCTCAATTCGCGGCTTGTCGGTCGCTATGGGATGCGTCGCATTTCCCAGACAATGCTGTTGGTGTTTGTGAGCTTCAGCCTGCTTTGGGTGGTATTGTCCCTTAGCTTTACCGGCCCTATACCATTCTGGTTGCTCATGATGATCTATATGACAATCATGTTCTCGTTCAGCTTGGTAACATCAAATTTCAATGCGTTGGCCATGGAGCCACTTGGTGAGGTCGCAGGTACCGCGTCGTCCGTTCTGGGCTTTGCACAGACAGTTATAGGCGCTGCATTGGGTGCCGCAATCGGTCAGGCTTTTGATGGAACAACAACACCCGTTGCCGCTGGCTATTGCGTGTTAGGGTTCATTTCCTTCATCTGCGTGATTATCGCAGAGCGCGGCAAATTATTCAAACCGCACAACAAACCAGTCTAATAAAAAAGCCCACAAAAAATGCCGCATTATAAATGCGGCATTTTTTTATTCTGCAAAGAGCGTTTGGTGAATTGCTTTCCAGCTTTCTTTGTCGGGAGCTACCAGCAAGCCGCCGCCTACATGCGAAGGCAGATATGGGCTTTCATCCCAGCGGGCGAGATATCCACCAGCTTCCTGATGAATGAGCGCGCCTGGAAGATGATCCCAAGGCATCAGCTTGTTATAGCAAGCGAAATGTGCACCGCCGGTGGCAATAATCCGATATTCATGCGCCGCACAGCGATAGCCTATCTGCGAAAGGAATTTCGTATGATTGCGCGCGAGGCGCGAGCGGATTGGCTCTTGCGTATATTGCCATGACACCGAACCTGTGATCTGCGAAATATCAGCCGCAGCAGCAACCTTCACAGGGCTTGTCGAGCTGTTGGCATGGCGGATATGTGCACCGCCGCCCTTGGAAGCAAGAATCCAATCCTTGCCCACCGGATCATAGATAATACCGGCAACAGTCTCACCTTTCGCGACAACTGCAAGCATCACGCCGAAAAGCGGTACGCCCGACGCAAAATTGAACGTGCCATCAACCGGATCGATGGTGAATGCGAGGTCTGCGTCACCCAAGCCTTTGAGCAGAGCTTCGTCATCGGAACAGGCTTCTTCGCCTACGATCAGCGCATTGGGAAAACGCTCTATAAGACGCGCAGTGATAAAGCGCTCTGCATTCACATCTGCCTCGGTAACCAGATCAGCAGCCGACGTTTTCTGGCGAATATCGCCCTGACCCAATTGCCGAAAGCGTGGCATGATTTCGGCGTTCGCGGCTTCTGCCAAAAGTTCAGCCAGCCAATCAATCTGCTTTTCTTCAAACTGCACGATCAGTCTCCACGTCAGAATTTTTCATTAAACCAGCAAAATCAAACAAATTACGATCCAGCAGATGGCTTGGGCGCACATTGGTCATCGCTCGGATCATGGTATCTTTACGACCAGGCATCCGCTTTTCAATATCGCTCAGCATTGCCTTCATTGCATTGCGCTGAAGCCCTTCCTGACTGCCACACAGATCGCATGGAATGATCGGAAATTGCATCGCGTTCGCGAATTTTTCCATATCCTCTTCCGCTACATAGGCAAGCGGGCGGAAAAGCATGAGATCACCATCATCATTCAAAAGCTTCGGTGGCATTGCCGCAAGACGACCACCATGGAACAGGTTCATGAAAAAGGTTTCGAGAATATCTTCGCGATGGTGGCCAAGAACGATTGCAGAGCAACCTTCTTCACGTGCGATCCGATACAGATTGCCGCGACGCAGCCGTGAGCAAAGCGAGCAATAAGTGCTATTCTCAGGAAGCTTTTCAGTAACGATCGAATAAGTGTCTTTATATTCGATGCGATGCTCAATCCCATAGCGGCTCAGGAATTCAGGCAGAATATGCTTCGGAAAATTCGGCTGGCCCTGATCAAGATTGACCGCCAACAATTCCACCGGCAGAAGACCGCGCCACTTAAGGTCAAGCAGCAGCGCCAGAAGGCCGTAGGAGTCCTTGCCGCCAGATAAGCACACCATCCAGCGCTCGCGAGGCAAACCTTCATTGGGCTTCACCATGGCGAAATCGTCTATCGCTTGACGTGTCAGCCGCAGGAGGCGCTTGCGGAGCTTATTGAATTCAACAGTTGCCGGAACGTCGCGGAAAAGCGGATGACAACCATCGAGACTGACATCTTCTGCGATATTAAGATCGATAGCGTTCATGATGCTTCCCGCGAACATGAGAGGATTATGTGTACATACAAAAAAGCCGCCCTTGGGGAAACCAAGGGCGACCATTTATTTCTGAAAACTGAACCAGAGGCCCAGAATTAACGCGAATAGAATTCGACGACGAGGTTTGGTTCCATCTGAACAGCGTATGGAACGTCGCCGAGAACTGGAACGCGTGCGAAGGTCGCAACCATCTTGTTGTGATCAACTTCAACGTAGTCAGGAACGTCGCGTTCTGCGAGCGAAACGGCTTCGAGAACGATCACGAGCTGCTTCGACTTTTCACGAACTTCAACAACGTCACCAGCCTTGAGGCGGAACGACTGAATGTTGACGCGACGGCCGTTTACGTTGACGTGACCGTGGTTGATGAACTGACGTGCAGCGAAGATCGTTGGAACGAACTTTGCGCGGTACACAACAGCATCCAGACGCGATTCGAGCAGACCGATGAGGTTTTCACCGGTATCGCCCTTGCGGCGAGCTGCTTCGTCATAGGTCTTACGGAACTGCTTTTCCGAAATATCGCCGTAGAAGCCCTTAAGCTTCTGCTTTGCGCGGAGCTGTACACCGAAGTCGGACAGCTTGCCCTTACGGCGCTGACCGTGCTGGCCTGGGCCATATTCACGACGGTTTACAGGGGACTTTGGACGGCCCCAGATGTTTTCGCCAAGACGGCGGTCAATTTTGTACTTAGAGGATTCGCGCTTGCTCATCACATTTCCTAAGGGTTAAAGCGCCTTGCGGCGCAGACAGGAAACGCGCCCTCCTCTGCCCTTGGTTAAAGGACTGACAGAATGAAGCGCGCAGCTGCGATCTTCATCCACGGGACACGTCAAATGAAACGCCGGAACGTTTAAGCTCCAGCGATGGCGGCTTTTAGTCATTGGAGTGTCATCTTGTCAAGGCTAAAGCCCGAATTTTGAGCCTTTTGGCCATATATAACCGTATGCCATCAAGCGTGAAGGAACGGCAAGCAATGCTTAGGCATTACACAATGCAGCTTGCTGACAAAAGAGGTAAATATGGCCGTTTCCTTCTCTTTCCTCCAAAGAAGCTTCATTATTGGTTCTCTGGCCTCGATAGCCCTATTGCTGCCAGGCGAAAGTTTCACAGATGCGAACGCACAAAACTTCATAGAACGCGTATTGAGCGGCAATGCAAAACAGCCACACTCAAAAAAGCGACAGGCGAAAAAGCGTACAATCAAGAAAGCGCAGCCGAAAACGCCTCCCACATTGAACGTGGTTCCGATTCCCACCCCATCGCCTCGTCGGGAAGACCGAAAAGAAACTGTTGAGGCACAGCCTGCACCTTCGCAAACTGAAACTGCACCTTTGCCAGAAAAAAAACCGGAGAAACCAATCGAGGCTGAAAAACCAGAGGTTGCACAACCCGACCCCAAAAAGCCTGAGCGTATCTATCAGGTGTCTTGTCCTGCACTGATGAGCGGAGATGTGGAAGGGAAGCTGCTGCCGCCCATTGAAGATGGTTCGCAATGCAGTGCTCAATCGCCGCTTTCACTCAGCGCAATTGGCAAAAATGAGCCTTTGAAATTTGCCAATGCTATTACGACCAATTGCGCCATGGCAGTCACGCTGGCTCAATGGGCTGGTGACGTAAAAGACGCTGCAAAAACGGTCTATGGAAATGACATTAAGGTCACCGAAATAGGAACCGGATCAGATTATCAGTGCCGCAATGTCAATGGTGCATCGGAAGGGCGAGTTTCAGAACATGCTTTCGCCAATGCACTCGATATAATGTCATTCAAATTTTCAGATGGGTCCAAAACCGAACTTGAAAGTGGCTGGAACGGATCGGAAAAAGAAAAGAAATTCTGGCGTGCCGTTCACGGTGCAAGCTGCAATCTTTTCATGACGGTGATCGGCCCCGATGGTGATGCGGCTCACCTGACTAACATGCATCTCGATCAGGGTTGCCACGGCAAATCCTGCCTTGCCCGAATCTGTCAGTGAGTTATTCTGTGTCATGAACGAAAAGACATAATTCGTCCCAACGACATTTCTAATAATATTGCCATTATCGATTTTGCTCATCGCATTTTGCGCCGAGCCTCTCAAAGGAACGATCCATGAAATCGACCAGAATTATACTTTTTGCATTTTTGACACTCGGCATCTCAAGCGCAGCAAACGCAGACACAGTGCCAAAACGATCCAAGGACTTCACCGGCAATTATCAGACACTGGTGAAAGACCAACAGGCATCACCCCAAATTGCAGGCTGCATTGCGTCTGCCTACGATTATGTGAAAAACAGCAAAAAATATGATCGTCTCGGCTTCACGAAAGACGATATTGCCAACGCAACGACCAACGAAAAATCATCGCAATTCAGCGCGAAAGACGGGCGGAAAGTATCAGCCGTTATTTCAGTGCCAGGTGAAGCGCGCAAAAAAGCTGGCGGCTGGGACGATATTTCAGTTCGTTGCGGCATTACTTCCGGCAAACTGAAAGCGATTGAGATTGTAACGACAAAAGCGGAAAAATAGAGCTATTGCTGAGCGACTGACTTTTAATCAGTCGCTCTTCTTATCGTCCACATGTTCCGGAAGACCTTTGTGCTTCGTCTCTGCAAAGTCTTCCAGTTCCTTTTCGGTCATGGATTCATACATTTCTTTAGAAGCCCCGACCAACTCACTCTTCTTTATTTCACCGCGTTTGGCGGAAAGTGCTGCACCGGCTGCCTTTTGCTGAGCTTTCGATTTCGCTGGCATGTCCGTTCTCCTCTGTAAGCAAGAAGAACGAAAAATCGCCTTGTCTGGTTCCTTATCAGTCCACAGCTTTGTCGAAACGTGAACGGGCATCGCGCATCTGCTCACGATTTCTCACGGCCCATTGCCCCAACACATCTATCGGCACCGCCAGCGAATGACCAAGCTCGGTTAGCGAATACTCGACTTCTGGCGGCGATGTTGGACGGACATGACGCGCCACAAGCCCGTCACGCTCAAGCGAACGCAGAGTAACCGTTAGCATCCGCTGAGAAATGCCTTCAATCGAGCGTCGCAAAGCATTGAAACGCATTGACCCCGCCTGCAAATTGAAAACAACCAGAATGCTCCACGTATCGCCAACGCGGTCGAGCACTTCGCGTATGGGGCATGGCCCTTCGCCTTCCGCGTCAGGCTTAAATGCTTCCGTCGACGATAATAATGGCGCAATGGCGTTTGGTTCATTTGTATTCTTCATTTTGATCTTAGTTAAAGCGCAATGCTTTTCCCTATCGCGGTCCTTGCCCAAAGCGTGGTTACTTCCATGTACCCTAAACATGAAAAAGTGCGTTCTTCACAAGGCTTTTCAATTCGGCTACCTAGTTACCATAAAGAACCTGATTATCAAATATCACTTTTACGGTTACAATCGAAAGGAACATATCATGTCTAAAATCGCACTAATTGGCGCAACAGGTTTTGTAGGCGCTGCAATTCTTAAAGAAGCTGTATCACGCGGCCACAGTATCACCGCGCTCGTCCGTAACACTGACAAAGTTGCGAAACTCGATAATGTGACAGCAGTGAAAAGCGATGTGTTTGATACCGATGCGCTGGCGAGCCAGCTGGCTGGTCATGACATTGTCATTTCAGCGTATAACCCTGGCTGGACAGACGCCAATATTCGCGAAAACCACATCAAGGGAAGCCGTTCTATCAATGCCGCAGCAAAGAAAGCTGGCGTTAAGCGTCTGATTGCAGTCGGTGGCGCTGGTAGCCTCGAAATCAATGGTCAACAGCTTGTAGATTCGCCAGATTTCCCGGCGGATTGGAAAGAAGGCGCACTGGGCGCACGTCAGGCGCTCAACGAACTGCGCGAAGAAAATGACCTCGACTGGACCTTCGTTTCGCCAGCTATCATGCTGGAACCGGGTGAACGAACCGGCAAATATCGCCTTGGCACAGATCAGCCTGTCTTTGACGAAAAAGGCGAAAGTAAAATTTCTGTCGATGATCTGGCGGTCGCAATTATCGACGAAGCCGAACAGGGCAAGCATATCGGCAAGCGTTTTACTGCTGCTTATTGAGATCAATGCATACCGGGTGGGCGACTGCCCGGTATCCTCAAGGTGACCCGATCACCTTTCAGTGCGTTCTTAACAAGAGGCGTGAAGCGGCCTAACTAAAGCGCAACAGCCAACAAATTGATGGAACGCCATGGAACTTGGTATTTACACATTCGGCGATATTGGGCCTGATCCTGAAACCAATCGCCCGCTTTCGCCACAGCAACGGCTAACAAATCTTATCGAAGAGATTGAACTTGCCGATCAGGTTGGCCTTGATGTGTTCGGTGTCGGTGAGCATCATCGCCCGGACTATGCAGTTTCTGCGCCACCTATCGTGCTGGCTGCAGCAGCCACACGCACAAAGAATATCAAGCTGACGAGTGCCGTTACGGTTCTTTCTTCTGACGATCCGGTTCGGGTCTATCAGCAGTTTTCAACACTTGATCTTCTCTCCAATGGGCGAGCCGAAATCATGGCAGGACGTGGTTCGTTCATCGAATCCTTTCCGCTTTTCGGATATGATCTTGATGATTACGACACGCTCTTCGCCGAGAAGCTCGATCTTCTTCTCAACATTCGTGAGAATGAGCGGGTGAACTGGACTGGCAACACCCGCGCCGCCATTGATGGGCGTGGTGTTTATCCGCGAGCTTTGCCAGATTCTTTACCTATATGGCTGGCAGTTGGCGGAACGCCAGCATCGGTTGGACGTGCGGCACTCCTCGGTCTACCTCTGGCTATCGCCATCATCGGTGGTTATCCGGAGCGCTTTTCACAACTGACTGATTTTTATCGAGAAGCAGGTCTTAAAGCTGGGCACTCACCAGAAAAGCTCAAAGTTGGAATCAACTCACACGGCTATATCGCTGAAAACTCTCAACAAGCAGGCGATGAGTTCTATACGTCATATGCCTATGTGATGAGCAAACTTGGACGTGAGCGCGGTTGGCCGCCAACCACCCGTGAACAATTCGACGCTATGTGCCAGCCACGAGGATCTTTGCTCGTCGGAAGCCCGCAGCAGGTTATCGACAAAATCCTCAATCAACACAGCTATTTCAAGCATGATCGATTTTTGTTGCAGACAGCTTTAGGCAATCTGTCCCACAAACATACGATGAAATCGATTGAGCTATTTGGCACGAAGGTTGCACCAGAGGTTCGCAAAGCGCTGAACCAGAAAGCGTCCGCATAAGTAAAAGGCCGACCAATCAACATTGGTCGGCCTTTTTATTCGATCGCCTTCGATCTGATTGGATCAGATCAGCTCTCTCATTCTTTGCATTAGCGTGCATCATTGTCCGAAAACCGTTTCACACTTTTCGGGATGCACTCTAAACCAGCTCCACATCTACGACGCCGGGGATTGCTTTCATGGCGCTCGCAATCTGTGGACTGACCCGATAGCGGTGTGGCAGCTCAATCTCCACCTCACGCTGTCCGTCCTCTTTTATAACGATAAAGCTCACCTCACCGTCACCGCGCGTATTGAAATGCGGAATGATCGATTTCAGCGATTGAGCCGAGCGAAGATAGAGCCGCAGCGCCTTCTGCATAGCGCAAGCACGATCCTCCAGCGACTGCACGGTCTGAATACGCAACCCGATACCTTCGGGTCGGTTTTCAGCAGAGACGGTAATCACCACCGATTTACCGCTTTCCAGCAGATCTCGATATTGCGCAAGACCTTCCGAAAACAACACAGCTTCAAACTGACCGCTGGCATCAGACAGTTGAACAATGCCCATCTTGTTGCCCGTGCGGGTTTTCCGTTCCTGTCGCGTGGTGATTGTTCCAGCAAGACGACCGGCATTCGCGCCGCGCTTCACGGCTGCTGAGAAATCGGCCCAGCTTTGCACGCGCATTCGATCAAGCACCTGACGATATTCATCCAGCGGATGCGCAGAAAGATAGAAACCGACCGCCTGAAATTCCCGATGCAGTTTTTCCGATGGCAACCAAGGGGCTGCTTGTGGCAGGATTAATTGTTCTTTCGGTGCGCCGGAAAGACCAAAAATATCGGACTGGCCGCTTGCAGCGTTCTCCTGCGTGCGCTGAGCAAAGCCCATGATGCGATCCATGCCAGCACTCATCGCGGCGCGATCACGTCCAAAGCAGTCAAGCGCGCCTGCATTAATCAGGCTGTCCAATACACGACGGTTGACGATTTTCGGATCAATCCGCTCACAGAAATCTTCGAGATTTTCAAACGGCTTTTCTGCCCGAACGTCGACAATGTGATCAACCGCTGCTTCACCCACGCCCTTGATGGCTGCAAGCGAATAGAAAATTTTCTTCTCACCAACTTCAAACGGGCGGAAAGATGTCATAACGGAAGGCGTCACAACATCAATCGCCAGACGATTTGCATCACGGCGGAAATCATTGAGCTTATCGGCGTTCGACATATCATATGTCATCGAGGCCGCGAGAAACTCAACTGGGTAATGAGCCTTCATATAGGCTGTCTGATAAGACACAATCGCATAAGCGGCAGCGTGCGACTTGTTGAAGCCGTAATCGGCAAACTTCGCCAGAAGGTCGAAAATCATATTCGCCTGTGCTTTATCGACACCGCCTTTAATGGCGCCATCGACAAAACGGACACGTTGCTTGTCCATTTCCTCGCGGATTTTCTTACCCATTGCGCGGCGCAAAAGATCAGCTTCACCGAGCGAATAGCCGGAAAGCACCTGCGCGATCTGCATCACCTGTTCCTGATAAACGATAACGCCCTGCGTTTCCTTAATCAGGTCATCAATTTTCGGGTGAATAGAAGCAATCTCTTCTTCACCGTTCTTGCGCGCATTATAGGTCGGGATATTCTCCATCGGACCCGGGCGGTAAAGCGCCACGAGAGCAATAATGTCCTCAATACGGTCCGGTCGCATGCCAAGCAGCGCCTTACGCATGCCCGCACTTTCCACCTGAAACACGCCAACCGTTTCGCCACGCGAAAGCATTTCGTAGGTGAGCTCATCGTCAAACGGTAAGCGCGTGAGATCAATATCGATGCCTTTACGGGCCACAAGCTTAACTGCCGTTTCGAGAACGGTGAGCGTCTTCAGACCGAGAAAGTCGAACTTGACCAGTCCTGCCTGTTCAACCCACTTCATATTAAACTGTGTGACCGGCATATCGGACCGTGGATCGCGATACATCGGGACAAGTTCAGAAAGAGGACGGTCGCCGATGACTATACCGGCGGCGTGGGTAGAAGCGTGGCGATACAGCCCCTCAAGCTTGAGCGCCATATCAAGAAGGCGTCCAACGACCGGTTCCTTCTCACGCTCTTCATTGATCTTAGGTTCAGTCTCGATTGCCTGCGCAAGAGATACGGGGTTTGCCGGATTCTGTGGCACCAGCTTACAAAGACGGTCTACCTGCCCATAAGGCATTTCCAGAACACGCCCAACGTCGCGCAACACAGCGCGCGCCTGCAGCGTTCCGAAAGTGATGATCTGTGCGACCTGATCACGACCGTATTTTCCCTGCACGTAACGAATGACTTCTTCGCGACGTTCCTGACAGAAGTCGATATCGAAGTCGGGCATCGATACGCGATCAGGGTTGAGGAAGCGCTCGAACAGAAGCGAAAAGCGCAGCGGATCAACGTCGGTGATCGTCAACGCATAAGCAACAAGCGAGCCCGCACCAGAACCACGGCCCGGCCCTACCGGAATGCCCTGCTGCTTGGCCCATTTGATAAAGTCCGCAACGATCAGGAAGTAACCGGGGAACTTCATACGGGTGATAATGCCGATCTCGTAATCGAGACGCTCGGCATATTGTTCTTCTGTATAGCCTTCAGCTAAACCGGCTGTTTCCAACCGCATTTTCAGGCCTTCACGCGCCTGACGTGCAAGCTCGTTGGCTTCTGCCTCAAGACCTGCTTCAGGGTCATCGGATTCGCCCGTGAAGCGCGGCAGGATAGGGTCGCGCGTCTGTGTGAACCAACTGCAACGCTCAGCGATTTCAATTGTGTTTTCGAGAGCTTCCGGCAAATCTGCGAAGAGTGCTGCCATTTCAGCGCGGCTTCTCAAATAATGATCCGGCGTCAAGCGTCGACGATCATCATTGGAAAGTATCTGCCCTTCGGCAATGGCCAGAAGCGCGTCATGCGCTTCAAAATCCTCGGCCTTGAGAAAGAAGGCCTCGTTGGTAGCAACAAGCGGCAGATCCATGGCGTAGGCAAGTTCAACGGTCTTCGCTTCAAGCGCACGGTCGTAACCAGCCTGACGCTGCAACTCGACATACAGCCGGTCGCCAAATGCATCTTTGAGGAAAGCCAAACGGCTTTCGGCACGATCAGCACGGTCTGCAGAAAATGCGCGTCCGATTGGGCCAAGTGGGCCACCCGATAGAACGATTACGTCTTCTGAAAGGCTTGATAGCCAGCTTGCATCAACATGAACTGGATCACCCGAAGGCGTATCCATAAATGCACGGCTAACGAGCCTAACGATATTTGCGTAGCCTTCCTCGGTTGAAGCGAGAAAAACCAGAGGTGCCAAGTCAAGAACAAGCCTCCGGTTTACGCTGCGGCTGTTATCATTATGGTCGCCGAAAGCGACGTCCAGCTGGCAGCCGATAATCGGCTGCAAACCATCTTTTGATGCCTTCTGAGCAAACTCCAAAGCACCAAACAGGTTATTACTGTCAGTGATCGCGATGGCCGGTGCCTCATCGGCAATCGCCTGTTTAATAATCTTGCCGACTGGCAATGCACCTTCGAGCAAAGAATAAGCAGAATGTACCCGCAGATGAACGAAACGAGGTGACGACTTACCCTCGCCCGCGCCAATGCTTGCTGTATCACTCATACTTTTCCCCGATCTTTGCAGACTGGTCAGACTGCAACATGATCATAGCGAAATCATGTTTTCAGCGCCAGCCAAGTGCAGCCATGTTTAAAGACTTCTACATCTTAAGATTGGCACACGGTAACGGGCGACTCTTATCGCCCATCAGAGCAGTTTCGGGGAATACGGTAACGATGTCCAGAGCGATGACCGTTACTATCATCTGGGTTCACAGGGAACCCGCTTCACGCTTTCAAATTGCACTCACCCAGATGGCGAAAGTAGCAATAAACAGGCTGACTGAGACGAAGGACAAAACGTCGTAGACGAGATCGGTCATGTGGATAACTCCTCTTTGTTCACGTATGTTTATTATTTGTTCCATTTTTGTTCTAAAGTCAACACTGTTATTGATGCCTTCCGGTATTTAAGGTTTATGAAATATAAACGGCAAACGCCGATGGGATTACCACCGGCGCTAAATAAACAAGATACTGGGAAGGCTTCGACTGTATTGAGGCGCGGATACAATACGCCCCGTTACATGACTATCAGAGGTCTACGACCTTGCCGTCTTTTAAGGTCACGCGGCGGTCCATACGACGAGCCAGTTCATGATTATGCGTGGCAATCATCGCAGCTAGTCCAGATTGGCGTACCAGTGCTTCAAGAGCGCCAAAAACATAAGACGATGTTGTCGGATCGAGATTACCAGTCGGCTCATCAGCCAACAACACAAGCGGTGCATTGGCAACGGCACGCGCGATAGCAACGCGCTGCTGCTCACCACCGGAAAGCTCTGATGGACGATGAGAAGCGCGCGGGCCGATTTTCATATAGTCGAGCAATTGCTGCGCACGAACGGATGCCGCCTTTTGTGCCAAACCACGGATCATCTGCGGCATCATCACGTTCTCAAGTGCGGAGAACTCAGGCAGCAGATGATGGAACTGATAGACAAAGCCGACATCGTTGCGACGGATGGCTGTGCGCTCGTCCTCAGACAATGCGCTGCATGAACGTCCATCAAGAAAGACATCGCCTGCATCCGGGCGCTCAAGCAAGCCTGCCGTATGCAGAAGGGTCGATTTACCCGCACCAGACGGAGCAACAAGCGCGACCATTTCGCCACGACGAAGCGTGAAGTTAGCATCCTTCAGGATGACCAATTCGCGATCAGCTTCCTTATAAGCGCGACTGACATTTTCCAGACGCAGAATGACTTCAGCCGCCATTATTCATACCTCAGTGCTTCGACCGGATCGAGCTTGGCAGCGCGCCATGCTGGCAAAATGGTAGCGATGAAAGAAAGAACTAATGCCATCGCAATGACGGAGACAGTTTCACCAACGTCCATTTTGGCTGGCAGTGTGCTTAGGAAATAGAGTTCTGGATTGAACAGGGTCGTACCCGAAAGCCACGAGAAAAACTGGCGAATGCGCTCGACATTCAGGCACACAACAACACCGAGCACCACACCGGCGAGTGTTCCGGTCACGCCAATGGCTGCACCTGTCATCAGGAATATGCGCATCACCGCGCCGCGCGTCGCACCCATAGTGCGAAGGATAGCGATGTCGCGCCCTTTATCCTTCACCAGCATGATAAGGCCAGAGATAATATTAAGCGCTGCGACAAGTACGATCAGCGTGAGGATCATGAACATGACGTTACGTTCAACCTGCAAGGCCGAAAAGAACGTCTGGTTGCGCTGGCGCCAATCGACCATAGAAATCTGACGCGCTGCGACTTCCTCAACAGGTGCGCGCATGGCGTCAACCTTGTCTGGATTATCGACAAAGATTTCCAGCGACTGCACTTTGTCTTCCTGATTGAAGAAAAGCTGCGCTTCGGTCAGCGGCATCATGACGATAGACGCATCATATTCCGACATGCCGATCTCGAAGATCGCAACAATCGGATAGGCTTTTACGCGCGGGTTAACACCAAAGGGCGTCACATCACCATCAGGGGAGATAACGCGCAGCGTATCACCGATGGAAAGACCGAGATTTTCAGCCATACGCGTGCCGATGGCCACGCCGCCGCTCTGATCAAAACCCTGCAAGGTACCCTGCTTGATATTATCAGATACGAGCTTGAGCTTGGCGAGATCTTCCTCACGAAGACCGCGAACCAATGCGCCCGTTCCGGCACCAATATTGCCCTGCACCAGAGCCTGCCCTTCCACCACCGGAATAGCAAACTTCACGCCGGAAATGCCATCAATCCGCGTGATAAGGCTCGCATAATCATCCAGCGGCCGATCAATCGGCTGCATGATGAGATGACCGTTGATGCCTAGAATTCTGTTTAGAAGCTCGGCGCGGAAACCGTTCATCACCGCCATAACGATGATGAGTGTGGCAACGCCAAGCATGATGCCGGTGAACGAGAAACCGGCGATCACCGAAATAAATGTTTCGCGGCGGCGTGCACGCAGATAGCGCCATGCGATCATCCGCTCATAAGCTGAAAACGGTCCAGAAGAAGGCGCCTTGTTGGGCGTCTTCTGCTTGCCGTCAGATTTTACTGCCGCCGCACTGCTCATATTTAAGCCGTCAACAGGTTGATTGCTGCTTCGATGGTGAGTGTCTGACGTTCACCAGTCTTGCGGTCTTTGACTTCTACTTCGCCAGCAGCAACGCTGCGTGGGCCGACGATCACCTGATAAGGCAGGCCAATCAAATCCATGGTTGCGAACTTGGAACCCGCACGATTGTCCGTATCGTCGAGCAGCGGATCGAGGCCAGCATTTGTGAAGGCGGTGTAGAGCTGTTCGCTCACGCCGTCACAAGCTTCATCACCAGCCTTCATATTGATAATGCCCACACCGAATGGCGCAATCGACTTTGGCCAGATAATGCCAGCTTCATCGTGGAAAGCTTCAATCGCAGCTGCGACCAGACGCGAAGGTCCAATGCCATAAGAGCCCATCGAAACGAAATGGTCTTTGCCATCTGGTCCCTGCACCTTCGCACCCATGGCTTCCGAATATTTGGTGCCGAAATGGAAGATATGACCGACTTCGATGCCGCGCGCCGAAACCTGTTCATCGGCTTTCACCGCTGACCATTCTGCTTCGTCGTGCATTTCATCGGTTGCCGCGTAAGGCGTCGTCCAGCGATTGACGATGTCAGTGAGCTGCTCGTCATTTCGGAAATCTGTATCCGCACCCGGAACGGCCAGATCAAGATAAGCCTTATCGCAATAGACCTGGCTTTCGCCGGTTTCAGCGAGAATGATGAATTCGTGGGAAAGATCGCCACCAATTGGGCCGGTATCCGCACGCATCGGGATCGCCTGCAAACCGACGCGAGCGAAGGTACGCAGATAAGACACGAACATGCGGTAGTAAGCCATCTTCGCGCCCTCATAGTCGAGGTCGAACGAATAGGCGTCTTTCATGAGAAATTCACGTGAACGCATCACGCCGAAACGCGGACGAACTTCGTCGCGGAACTTCCACTGAATATGATAAAGATTGAGCGGCAGGTCTTTGTAAGAACGCACATAGGAACGGAAAATATCCGTGACCATTTCTTCATTGGTCGGTCCGAAGAGCATTTCACGCTCCTGACGGTCCTGAATGCGCAGCATTTCCTTGCCGTATGCATCATAACGACCGCTTTCGCGCCAAAGTTCGGCGGACTGGATCGTTGGCATCAGAATTTCGTTCGCGCCAGCGCGGTTCTGCTCTTCACGAATGATGTCACAAACCTTGTTGAGCACTTTCAGACCAAGCGGAAGCCATGAATAAATGCCTGCCGACTGCTGACGGATCATGCCCGCGCGCAGCATTAACCTGTGAGAGACAATTTCAGCCTCTTTTGGGTTTTCTTTCAGAATGGGCAAAAAATACTGCGACAGACGCATCGTGACCACCGATCAAGAGAGAGATTACCTGAGTAGCAACCGACTGTGTGGAGAATCAGGCAAAAATTAAGCAAATCTGCCGGTTTCATAACGGGTTATAACGCGGTTGAAAACCCGCCCCTTTACTGTTTGCTAACCAACATTTTTACGGCCCACAACAATCGTCAACAGAACCCTGACATAGACATCAAAACAGTAGGTTTTAGATTTGTATTAAAATTCAATGTTTTATGTAGCTGGCATATCATTCGAGCAAAAATTGCGAAGGAAATATGACGCTATGAAAGATTTTTGGTGACAAAAGCTGTGCAGTCCGCTATTTTTTTCATCAATAAGCCTGACAACGGAAATAACCGTTGTTTAACGCGGTCAAAGTCTTGGGAGGATGGATCCAGGCGCGATATGTCGCTGCCGCCGGTAAAATGGAAACGGGTCGAACGCGTATTCGACTAGCAAGGCGAAAGCCTTGCTTTTTTTTTGGCTTCACTAAGAAAGTCAAGTTTTTGCACGACCATACTCAAGCAGTACATTGATATTATTTGTTTTTTGGAGTGCGCTCATTTTTGAGCCGGTTCGAACTGAATAGGATTCAAGCCGTAAAAGAGGGCTCAGGATTTCGCATTGAAATCCGATATATGGCATCACTAATTTTCTATAGATTCAAATAGTTATGGTGAATTTATAACTTTTAGATTCACGCTAAATCAAATATTTTTCCTAAAAATAACCTTCATAAATTCCATGCCTAAATATTAGGCATGGAATTAGCATTCTGTAAAATGAAAGAAGATTTCCTGCTTATTTCAAGTCAGGAAAGAAATGCGGAATATCATCAAGGCCGAAACCATGCACCTGCGTCATATAATAATATAGGCCGAATATGGCAGACGCTACGACAGTTGTGCGAACGAAAGCGCGACCGATGCGAGGTTTGGCGGGTGCGCTGGCAACTGTACCCAATGTTACTTCATTTTCTTCCGCCTGAGTGCGCAAGCCCACAGGTAAAATCGCAAATAATGTTATCCACCAGAAGATAAAATACATGGCAATGCCGGAAACAATGGTCATCTCACGCCTCCTCCAGCTCAATCAATGTTCCGTTGAAATCCTTGGGGTGTAGAAACAGAACCGGCTTTCCATGTGCGCCGATCTTCGGCTCGCCATTTCCAAGAATACGAGCGCCTTCAGCCTTCAGGTGATCACGAGCTGCGATAATGTCAGAGACTTCGTAGCAGAGATGATGCATCCCGCCCGATGGGTTCTTTTCAAGAAACGCTGAAATGGGCGATCCATCGCCCAATGGTTCCAGCAATTCGATCTTGGTGTTGCCAACATCAATGAAAACAACCGTAACGCCATGTTCCGGCAGAGCCTCAGGTGCGGTTACTTTTGCACCCAGTTGGCCGCTGTAAAGCGCAGAAGCGGCCCGAATATCAGGGACCGCAATTGCAACATGGTTCAGGCGTTCAAGCATCTATTTCCTCCTCCAGAAAACAGATTTACTTTATCCGGTTGATGAACACCGTCACTACCGGCTTTTTGCCCCATGCTTCATTTGTCGCAGCACGAACTGCACGGCGAACCGATTCCCGGACCACTTCGAGGTCTTTGCGGCGTGTGCGCGGAATGCTGTCGATTGCTTCAATTGCGGCATCAAGCAGCAAATCTTCAATCAGTTCGCCCTGCCCGTCTTCCTCTGGCACGCCAAAGGCAACCAGATCGGGCTCATCCATAATCTTGAAATCACGGTCGAGCAGAACGGAAACGGCGACGTGGCCGACATAGGCAAGCTTGCGGCGCTCAACCATGCCAATTTCATCTTCGTCACCGATCAGCTTGCCGTCTTTATAAATACGGCCAATCGGGGCTTTATCGATGATTTCAGCTTTGCCCGGTGCCAAACGAAGCATATCGCCATCGCGCACCTGCGCGATTTGTTCAATGCCCTCCATGGCACCAAGCGAACCTTGGGCTACCAGATGGGCCGCTTCGCCATGAACCGGAACCAAAATTTGCGGGCGCACCCATGAATACATCCGCTTCAATTCACTGCGGCGCGGATGGCCAGAAACATGCACTAGCGCATCATCATCGCTGATCAGCTTAATGCCCTGATCAATCAGCTTGTTCTTGATTTCAAGAATGGCCTTCTCATTGCCCGGGATCGGACGCGATGAGAAAATCACCGTGTCACCAGCCGAAAGAGCAATGCTGCGCATTTCATCACGCGACAGCTTGGCGAGCGCTGCTCTTGGCTCGCCCTGACTGCCGGTGAGGATCATCACGACATTTTCACGCGGAATATAGCCGTAATCATCTTCGCTTAGAAATTCCGGCAGGCCTTCCATGTAGCCGAGCTCGGTTGCAACAGCGATTGTGCGTTTCATCGAACGGCCAACCACCAGCACCTGACGGCCAGCGTCGCGTGCGGCTTCAGTGATCGAACGGATACGGCCAACATTGGACGAGAAGGTCGTGATCGCAACGCGCCCACGCGCATTTTCAATCAGTTCGCGCAAGCTATCGCCGACTTCGCGCTCCGATGGAGATTCACCTTCGCGCATAGCGTTGGTGGAATCACAAATCAGCGCCAGAACGCCCTGATCGCCGATAGCGCGAAACCGTGCCTCATCGATCAGTGGTCCCATCGAAGGATCGGGATCCATCTTCCAGTCGCCAGTATGAACGACTGTTCCAAGCGGCGTGGTGATCGCCAGCGAAACCGGTTCAGGAATCGAGTGGGTAACTGCAATCGCTTCAAGCTTAAAAGGCCCAACTTCGAAAGTCTCGCCAGCTTTGAAGATCGTGACCGGAATTTCAGGTGCACGAATTTCAGAATGACGCTTGGCTTCAAGCAGGCCCGCAGTAAATGGCGTTGCGTAAACCGGCGCCTTGAGGCGTGGCCAGAGATCAAGCAGCGCACCGTAATGGTCTTCATGTGCATGCGTAATAATAATAGCGCGCAGATTGTGCTTCTCAGCTTCCAAAAAGCGAATATCCGGCAGGATCAAGTCAGCACCTGGATGTTCAGGACCAGCAAAGCTTACGCCCATATCAACCACGATCCATTCGCGATTGTTTTCCGGTCCATAGCCATACATGGCGAGGTTCATGCCGATTTCGCCGACACCACCCAATGGCAGGAAGACAAATTGCGTCTGTGTTGAGCGGGGCATAATGCCTCCCTGTTCTTTAAAGCGCATCTCGATCTGACCCAATCAGATCGGCGCTCTAAAAGGTTTTTTCAACGCGCATCTTATCCGAAAACCGTTTCACACTTTTCGGGATGCGCTCCAATTAGAATTTATTATGCCCCTGTTGAACCCACTACCGATAGTTTGCAAGCCCGGAACAGCAGATTGAAAGGCCGATTGTTCACATATATTCGATCAGGAACCAGCTTTGACCGATGCAGCGGTTCCGAAATAGACATCGCCAGCAGTGACCGACACGCGTGTTCCATCGTCTTCGCGGATCACCAGACGGCAATCCGAATCGATAGTTTCAAACACGCCTTCAACAATGCGGCCATTCAACTGCATAGCTACAGGCTGGCCCAAACCATGGGCGCGCTTTAACCAAAACTCGCGAATAGTGTTGAGGCCACGCCCCTGATCCCAGATACGGTGATAGTGACACCATGCATCGGACAGCGCCAGAAACAGCGTGGCTGCATCCGTATTGCCGCCCAATCCATTGATGGAGGTTGCGGCATAAGGCAGACCTTCAGGTGCCGCGACAACGTTCGTTCCCATGCCAACCGCTATTCCAAAGCGCCCATCTGGGAGCAGTGTGGATTCAAGGAGAATACCGGAAAGTTTTGCACCATCGACCAGCACATCGTTTGGCCATTTAAGAGCGACATTCACTTTTGACGCAACGGCTGGCGGCAAAACGGCATCAACAGCCTCAGTAAGCGCTAGGCCTGCAACAAATCCTAAAGTAGCGGCAATTTGGGGATCAAAACGTTCAACCAGTAGCAGCGTTGCTGCGAGATTGCCTTCGGGCGCGGTCCATGTACGGCCGCGGCGCCCTCGTCCGCTCTCCTGTTTCGGAGAAACGAACCAGAGGCGCCCTGCATCACCGGCATTAGCCTGTGCAAGCGCCTCTGCATTGGTAGAACCAACGACTGGAAAAAACTCCAGTCGGTAATTGTCTGCTAAAGCCGCAGGTGCCAGCGTGAAACGATTGCCATCACCTGCGGCCTTATTCATTGTCATGCTCAGAAGAATGTTTTGGCTGCAGTTTCAGCCAAACCACCGAGCCAGCCGCCGATCAGTCCATAGAACAGAACGAAGGCACCAGAAACGAGCAATACGAGACGCAGCTCGATTGCTGCCGGAACGAAAGTTGTCACTGGTTCATCGAACCACATGATCTTGATCATGCGCAGGTAATAGAACGCACCCACAACCGATGCCACAATACCGATGATTGCAAGCGGATAAAGACCCACTTCAACGGCTGCAACGAAGGTGTACCACTTACCGAAGAAGCCAGCGAGCGGCGGAATACCAGCAAGCGAGAACAGCATGATCGTCATGATCACTGCCATAACCGGATTGCTGCGCGACAGGCCTGCGAGATCTTCGATCTTCTCGACATTGCCTTCCTTGGTCCGCATGGACAGGATGAAAGCAAAGCTGCCGAGCGTCATGACAAGATAGATCGCCATGTAAAGAGCAACGCCTTTAACACCGACAACCGTACCGGCAGCCAGACCGACAAGGGCATAGCCCATGTGGCTGATCGACGAGTAAGCCATCAGGCGCTTAATGTTGCGCTGACCAATAGCGGCAAAGGCACCCAGCACCATCGAAGCGATTGCAACGAAAGTGATGATCTGCTGCCAGTCTTGGGTGACGGGAGCGAAGGCACCTTCAACAACACGAACGATCAGAGCCATTGCAGCCATCTTAGGAGCGGCAGCAAAGAACGCGGTTACTGGCGTTGGCGAACCTTCATAAACGTCTGGCGTCCACATATGGAATGGGACAGCAGAAATCTTGAAGCAGAGGCCTGCAAGAATAAAGACCAGACCGAACACCAGACCGAGCTGACGCTCGCCACCAGAAATGGCGGTTGCAATTTCGGCAAAACCGATATGGCCGGTGTAGCCGTAAACAAGGCTGATACCATAGAGCAGCATACCCGACGACAGCGCGCCGAGAACGAAATACTTAAGGCCAGCCTCTGTCGAACGAACGCTGTCACGATTGAAGGCAGCAAGCACGTAGAGCGCAAGCGACTGCAATTCGAGGCCCATATAGAGTGTCAGCATGTTGGATGCCGACACCATGATGAGCATGCCAAGCGTGGACAACACGATCAGCACAGGGAATTCGAACTTATCGAATTTCTCTTCACGCGCAAAGCCAACCGACATGATCAGCGCCACGATGGAGCCGATCAGTGTCAGCACCTTCATAAAGCGTGCGAAAGCATCGTTGACAAAGGCACCGCCGAAAGCGCTGCCATTGTGTGGGAAGATAACGATCAGTGCGAGTGCTGCAATAAGAACAGCAACTGCAAGGCCATTGACGAGGGTTGAGGCGCGCTCTCCGGAGAACACGCCGATCATGAGCAATGCCAGTCCGCTCAGCGCGAGGAGAACCTCGGGAGCTGCGAGAGACAGGGAAGCAATCAGGTCGGTTTGCATCAAGCCTACGCCTTTACTTACTGCGCCAGCGTAGCGCTAGCGGCATTTGCCAGCGCTGCGTCATAATTGGTAACCAGTGCATGCACGGCGCTCGCGGTCGCATCGAAGACCGGAACCGGATACACACCGAAGAAGATGGTGAGAGCCACAAGCGGATACAGGATCACTTTCTCACGCGGGGTGAGATCGAGGATACCCTTAAGGCTTTCCTTGGTCAGCGCACCAAACACCACGTTGCGATAAAGCCAGAGCGCATAAGCTGCCGACAGGATCACACCCGATGTTGCGAACAGCGCTACCCACGTATTGACGCGGAAGACACCGAACAGCGTGAGGAATTCACCGATAAAGCCCGACGTACCCGGAAGACCGACATTCGCCATCGTCAGGATGAGGAAGGCAACTGCATATTTCGGCATTCTGTTTACGAGACCGCCAAAGGCCGCAATTTCACGGGTATGCATGCGATCATAGATCACGCCGACGCAAAGGAAGAGTGCGCCAGAAACAATACCGTGCGAAAGCATCTGGAAGATTGCACCCTGCACGCCCTGCTCGTTGGCGGCAAAAATACCCATGGTCACATAGCCCATATGCGCAACAGACGAGTACGCGATCAGCTTCTTGATGTCTTCCTGCACCAACGCAACGAGCGAGGTGTAGACGATAGCAATTGCTGAGAGTGCAAACACAAACGGAGCGAAATCGGCAGAAGCCAGCGGGAACATCGGCAGTGAGAAGCGCAGGAAGCCGTAGCCACCGAGCTTCAGAAGAATACCGGCCAGAATGACCGAACCTGCTGTCGGCGCTTCAACGTGCGCATCCGGCAACCATGTGTGAACCGGCCACATTGGCATCTTCACGGCAAAGGACGCGAAGAAGGCAAGCCATAGCCATGTTTGCATACCTGCCGGGAAATCGTATTTCAGCAGTTCGACGATGTTAAGCGTACCGGCCTGCCAGTACATTGCCATAATCGCGATCAGCATCAATACGGAGCCGAGCAGCGTATAAAGGAAGAACTTGAAGCTCGCATAAACGCGGCGCTTGCCACCCCATACGCCGATGATGATGAACATCGGAATAAGGCTTGCTTCAAAGAACACATAGAACAGGAACAGATCCAGCGCGCAGAACACGCCGATCATCAGCGTTTCCAGAATAAGGAACGCGATCATGTATTCCTTGACGCGCTTGTCGATGGCCAGCCAGCTTGCCAGCACGCAGAACGGCATGAGGAAAGCAGACAGCACGACAAACAGCATCGAAATGCCGTCAACGCCCATGTGGTAGGAAATGCCACCACCGAGCCAGCCGACCTGTTCGACCATCTGGAAGCCGGGGTTTGAATTATCAAATCCGGCCCAGATAACCAGGGATAGAATGAAAACGAAAACCGTGGTCAGCAACGCAACATTCTTGATGTTACGACGCGAGGCTTCGCTGTCATCCTTGATGAGAAGGATCAACAAGGCGCCGACGAGCGGCAGAAATGTGACCGTAGAAAGAATTGGCCAATCGGTCATCAGAAAGAGCTCCCGAGCATCATCCAGGTGACGAGCGCGGCGACGCCGATAAGCATCGCGAATGCGTAATGATAAAGGTAACCCGACTGCATCTTCACAACGCGATCTGTAACATCGAGAACGCGTGCAGCGACACCATTAGGACCGTAACCGTCGATAATCTTGCCGTCGCCAACCTTCCAGAAGAAGCGGCCGAGCCAACGTGCAGGACGAACGAAGATCAAGTCATAAAGCTCGTCAAAGTACCACTTGTTGAGAAGGAACTGGTACAGACCACGATGACGCTCTGCGAGTGCCTTCGGGATTTGCGGTGCACGGATGTAGAAGATCCATGCCGTTACCAGACCGATCAGCATAGCGATGAACGGCGACAACTTAACCCACAACGGAACGTGGTGATAATGTTCCAGGATTTCGTTGGTTGGCAACGTGAAGAGCGCACCCTTCCAGAATTCAGCATATTCGTGGCCGAAGAAGTATTCCTTGAACACGACACCTGCAAACAGTGCGCCGACTGCAAGGATCAACAGCGGTACGAGCATAACCGGAGGCGATTCATGAACGTGATGCATAACTTCTGCAGAAGCGCGTGGCTTGCCATAGAAGGTCAAGAAAATCAGACGCCATGAGTAGAAGCTTGTGAACAGAGCCGCAACCACCAGAAGCGTGAATGCATAACCTGAAGCAAGGCTGTGCGATGCGAACACCGACTCGATGATCGCATCTTTCGAGAAGAAGCCAGCAGTACCGATGATCGTTCCCGGAACGCCGAGACCCGTAATTGCAACAGTACCGATCATCATCATCCAGTAGGTGATTGGGATCAGCTTACGCAAACCACCCATACGACGCATATCTTGTTCGTCAGAAACGGCATGGATAACCGAACCTGCGCAAAGGAACAAAAGTGCCTTGAAGAAAGCGTGCGTGAAGAGGTGGAATACAGCAGCTCCGTAGGCGCCAACACCCAGAGCCGCAAACATGTAACCGAGCTGCGAACAGGTCGAGTATGCGATAACGCGCTTGATATCGTTTTGAACCAGAGCAATCGTTGCAGCAAAGAATGCTGTCGTTGCGCCGATGATCGTCACGATCAGAAGAGCCGTATGCGAGAGTTCGAAAATTGGCGACATACGCGCAACCAGGAACACACCCGCGGTCACCATCGTTGCCGCGTGAATAAGTGCGGAAACAGGTGTTGGGCCTTCCATCGCGTCAGGCAACCATGTGTGCAGCAGGAACTGCGCCGATTTACCCATCGCGCCCATGAACAAGAGCAGGCAGACGACCGTCAGAGCGGTTTCTTTGTGCAGTTCATAGCCAAGGAAGTTGAGCACAACAGCACCAGTATCGGCAGCGCCTTCAGCTGGCAGGTAGTTTGCGGCGGCTGCAAAAAGCGTGTTGTAATCAACCGTCTGGAACAGCGCGAACAGACCAAAGATACCCAGCAGGAAGCCGAAGTCACCAACGCGGTTGACAACGAATGCCTTCATTGCAGCGGCATTTGCCGAAGGCTTCTGGTACCAGAAGCCGATCAGAAGGTAAGAAGCAAGCCCCACGCCTTCCCAGCCGAAGAACATCTGGATCAGATTGTCCGATGTGACCAGCATGAGCATGGCAAAGGTGAAAAGCGAAAGATAAGCGAAGAAGCGCGGACGATGCGGATCGTGATGCATGTATCCAATCGAATAGATATGCACCAGTGCCGACACTGAGTTGACCACGACCAGCATAACGCCAGTCAGCGTATCAACGCGCAAAGCCCAGTCAAAAGACAGCGAACCCGACGTTACCCAATGAAGAACAGGGATACGAACCGTTTCGGCATCGTGGCCGAGTGGGATTTTGAAGAACACGACCCACGACAGGATCGCGACGATCACCATCAGGCCGGAAGTCACATATTCACTCGCCTTGGCACCGATCTTATTGCCAAAAAGTCCGGCAATAAGAAAGCCAATAAGCGGAAGGAAGACGATCGCGTTATAGAGCATTTGCCCGTCAACCTTTCATAACATTGACGTCTTCCACCGCGATAGAACCGCGATTACGGAAGAAAACAACGAGGATTGCGAGACCGATAGCTGCTTCCGCAGCCGCAACAGTCAGAACGAACAGCGCGAAAACCTGCCCGACCATATCGCCAAGCACAGAAGAAAACGCCACAAAATTGAGATTGACCGAGAGAAGGATCAATTCGACAGACATCAGGATAACGATGACGTTCTTACGGTTTAAGAAGATACCGAAAACGCCAAGGGTGAACAGGATGGCTGATACGGTCAGATAATGAGAAATACCGATTTCCATATTCTTTTCCTCAGATGCCCTTGCCTGTTTCGACCTGCTTGATCTCGATCGCCGTTTCAGGCGTACGAGCAACCTGATCCGAAATCGACTGGCGCTTCACATTCGGCTTGTGCCGCAGCGTCAGAACAATTGCACCGATCATGGCGACCAGAAGGACCAATCCAGCAATCTGGAAGTGGAAGACAAAGTCAGTGTAAAGAATGTCGCCAAGGGCCGCAGTGTTGGTGCGTTCCGCAACGTCAGGGATCGGCATAGCGCCCTGCCCCAGCTTTGGCGTGAACATCGAACCCGCAAATACAACAATCAGCTCACCCAGCAGGATCAGACCAACCAGAGCACCAACCGGCGCATATTGCAGCGCACCGCGCTTCAATTCGGAGAAGTCAACATCCAGCATCATGACGACGAAGAGGAACAGAACCGCCACAGCACCGACATAAACGACGAGCAGGATCATGGCGAGGAACTCGGCCCCCGTCAGCAAAAACAGCGCCGCTGCATTGAAGAAAGCGAGGATGAGAAACAGTACCGAATGCACGGGGTTGCGTGCCGCAATTACCATGAACGCGCTTGCGATCATGATAAAGGCGAACAGATAGAAGAACGCTGCCGCAATACCTGTCAGCATGGGGATCCCCCAACACCTTTCCGTGGACAAAGCCTGATTGCTTCATCCGCTTTAGTCTTTGTTTGCCGCGAATAATCGCGAAACTTAAATTCCAGCAACAAGACGGGCCGCCCCTTCTTGTTGCCGCTTTTCAAACCGGATGCTGAAACGGCGTTTCAGCAAAACCAATCAGCGATATGGCGCATCCATAGCGATGTTGCGCGCAATTTCGCGTTCCCAGCGATCGCCATTGGCAAGGAGCTTGTCCTTGTCATAGTAAAGCTCTTCGCGGGTTTCGGTCGCAAACTCGAAGTTCGGACCTTCAACGATTGCATCCACGGGACAAGCTTCCTGACAGAAACCGCAATAGATGCACTTCACCATATCAATGTCATAACGAACCGTGCGGCGCGTGCCGTCATTGCGGCGTGGACCCGCCTCAATGGTGATGGCCTGTGCCGGGCAGATCGCTTCGCAAAGCTTGCAAGCGATGCAGCGTTCTTCACCGTTTGGGTAACGGCGCAGCGCGTGCTCGCCACGAAAACGAGGCGAAATCGGACCCTTTTCATGCGGATAGTTCAGCGTCGCTTTTGGCGCAAAGAACTGGCGCATAGAGAGGAAGAAAGCCGCAACGAATTCCTTAAGAAGGAGGGATTTCGCGGCCTGTGCGAATGAAGCCATTTATCTTTCTCCTTACACCAGATCGAAGACTTTGATGACGGTTGCGGTCAGAACAACCATACCGAGCGAGATCGGCAGGAACACTTTCCAACCCAGACGCATCAACTGGTCATAACGGTAACGCGGTACAAAAGCCTTCACCATGGCGAACATGAAGAAGCACATGCAGAGCTTGAGCATGAACCAGATGATGCCCGGAACCCAGTTGAGGAACCATACGTCAACCGGAGGCAACCAGCCGCCGAGGAAGAGTGTGGTCATGAGCGCGCACATCAGTGTGATCGCCACATATTCGCCGAGGAAGAACAGAAGGAACGGCGTGGACGAATATTCGATCATATGACCGGCCACGAGTTCGGATTCAGCTTCGACAAGATCGAATGGCGGACGGTTCGTTTCAGCAAGCGCTGAAATGAAGAAGATCACGAACATCGGGAACAGAACCAGCCAGTTCCAGTCGAGGAACGACGCAGGCAGACCAAGCGATGTGCCAAGACCTGTATTCTGCGAAAGTACGATGTCTGTCATGTTGAGCGAGCCAACGGTGAGCAGAACCGTAACAATCACGAAACCAATCGACACTTCATAAGAGACCATCTGCGCTGCCGAACGAAGTGCACCCAGGAATGGATACTTCGAGTTGGAAGCCCAGCCGCCCATGATCACGCCATATACTTCAAGCGAAGAAATAGCGAAGATATAGAGAATGCCGACATTAATGTTTGCAATCGCCCAGCCTTCATTGACCGGGATGACTGCCCATGTTGCCATTGCCAGAACCGCTGAAATGAAAGGTGCAAGAAGAAATACACCCTTATTCGCGCCCGAAGGAATGATCGGCTCTTTAACGACGAACTTCAGAAGATCGGCGAAAGCCTGAAACAGACCCCATGGACCAACAACGTTTGGTCCACGACGAAGCTGCACGGCTGCCCAGATCTTACGATCCGCATAAAGCAGGTAAGCCACGACGATCAGCAATACGACAAGCAGAACGACCGACTTCAGCGCTATGATCAGCGCGGGCAAGACGTAAGCTGCAAAAATTCCGTCCATTATTCCGTCTCTCTCTCGCTTACTCAGCTGCCTGTTGGAAGCTGCCGGCCGCAAGCGCCGAGCACTCGGCCATGACAGCGGAAGCACGCGCGATTGGGTTCGTCAGATAGAAATCCTTGACCGGCGAAACGAACGCAACGCCGCCAGAAAGGTTAGATGCTTTTGCTGCAAGCGCTGACAGATCGTCTGCGTTTGAAGGTGCAATTGTGTCAATCGCCATCATATGCGGGAAGTCTGCATAGAGCTTAGCGCGAAGCTGCGAAAGGCTGTCAAATGGCAGGCGCTTACCGAGCGTATCGGAAAGAGCGCGCAGAATTGCCCAATCTTCCTTTGCTTCGCCCGGAGCAAAACCAGCACGGTTGCCAAGCTGTACGCGACCTTCGGTGTTGAGCCATGTACCCGATTTTTCGGTATAGGCTGCACCCGGAAGAATAACGTCAGCGGCATGTGCACCGGCGTCGCCGTGTGTGCCTATATAGACAACGAAGCTGGAGCCCTTGTTTGTCATGTCGAGTTCGTCTGCACCAAGCAGGAACACAACATCAAGATTGCCTAACATTTCGCCAGCTGCCTTGCCGCCCTCGCCCGGAACAACGCCGAGATCAAGAGCACCAACGCGGGACGCGGCGGTGTGTAGAACTGAGAAACCATTCCACTCAGCGCTGATCGCGCCAACATCCTGTGCAAGCTTCGCAGCCTGAGCCAAAACAGCTGCGCCGTTTTCACCGGTCAATGCGCCCTGACCAATGATGATCAGCGGACGTTCGGCCTTTGCCAATACGTCGCGGAATGCATTTTTTCCGGAAGCAACGGCTGCCAGAGTATCTGCGCCTGCGCCGAGATATTCGTAATCGTAACGCAGTTCAGCCTGCTCGCCGATCATCGCAATCGGGAAACGGCCAATACGAGTACGCTTGCGAATACGCGCATTCAAAACAGCAGCTTCAACGCGTGGGTTGGAGCCGATGATCAGAAGAGCGTCAGCATTTTCAATGCCTTCGATCGTTGCGTTAAAGAGATAGCTTGAACGTCCAAGAGCCGGATCAAGTGCTGCACCATCCTGGCGGCTATCGATATTCTTCGAGCCGAGCGATGCGATCAGGTTCTTAAGAGCGTAGAGTTCTTCAACAGAAGCCAGATCGCCCGAAACGGCACCGATCTTGTCGGCGGTAGTTGCAGAGACCTTAGCAGCGATTGCTGCGAAAGCTTCTGGCCATGTTGCGGCAACTAGACGACCACCCTTGCGAACATATGGGCGATCAAGGCGCTGCGTGCGCAGGCCATCCCAGATGAAGCGGGTCTTGTCGGAAATCCACTCTTCGTTCACCTGTTCATTAACGCGCGGCATAATGCGCATCACTTCACGGCCACGGGTATCAACGCGGATGTTTGAACCAACAGCATCCATCACGTCGATAGTTTCAGTCTTGTTCAGTTCCCACGGACGCGCCTGGAATTCATATGGACGCGAGGTCAGAGCACCAACCGGGCAAAGATCGATGACGTTGCCCTGCAGTTCCGAGGTCATTGCGCGTTCAAGATAGGTGGTGATTTCAGCATCTTCACCGCGACCAATGAGGCCGAGTTCAGAAATGCCAGCCACTTCGGTCGTGAAACGAACGCAGCGCGTGCAATGAATGCAGCGTGTCATGACCGTCTTGACGAGTGGGCCGATATACTTGTTTTCAACCGCACGCTTGTTTTCGCGATAGCGCGAGCCATCGGTACCAAACGCCATCGCCTGATCCTGCAAATCGCACTCGCCAGCCTGATCGCAAATCGGGCAATCAAGCGGATGGTTGATAAGCAGGAATTCCATCACGCCTTCGCGGGCCTTCTTGACCATCGGCGTGTTGGTGAAAATTTCAGGTGCTTCGCCGTTGGGACCGGGACGCAGGTCGCGAACGCCCATAGCGCAGGATGCGGCCGGCTTTGGCGGTCCACCCTTCACTTCAACAAGGCACATGCGGCAGTTTCCAGCGATGGAAAGCCGTTCGTGGAAACAAAAACGCGGGACTTCAGCCCCCGCGGCTTCGGCAGCCTGAAGGAGCGTATAGTGATCGGGTACTTCGATCTCTGTGCCGTCAACCTTAATATTTGCCATCGCTTATCCAAACCTGCGGCTCTTGCCGCATCTTCCAGATGTCAAACTCACTTGCGGCCCATGGGAGGTGGGCTGCACTCACACAATGCCTAAGCCCTATTCCGCTGCTTCCAGACGGATATTGCGGCTCTGAACGGCGTTGCGTGTGTAATCGTCAATGCGCTTTTCAATTTCCGGACGGAAATTACGGATCAGGCCCTGAATAGGCCATGCAGCAGCATCACCAAGCGCGCAGATCGTATGACCTTCAATCTGCTTGGTAACGTCGAGAAGCATGTCGATTTCGCGCTTCTGCGCGTTACCCTTGACCATGCGTTCCATCACGCGCCACATCCAGCCCGTGCCTTCACGGCAAGGCGTGCACTGTCCGCAGCTTTCATGCTTGAAGAAAGCTGCGAGACGAGCAATTGCCTTAATGACGTCGGTGGACTTGTCCATGACAATCACGCCGCCAGTGCCAAATGAAGATTTCTTCTCGCGCATACCGTCAAAGTCCATGATGGCGTCCATCATGTCTTCGCCCTTGATGATTGGGCAGGAAGCACCGCCAGGAATAACGCCAAGCAGATTGTCCCAGCCACCACGGATACCGCCGCCATGCTTTTCGATCAGCTCGCGGAATGTGATGCCAAGGCTTTCTTCAACAGTACAAGGCGTGTTCACATGACCAGAAATCTGGAACAGCTTGGTGCCGACATTGTTCGGACGACCAATTGACGAGAACCATGCACCGCCACGACGTAAGATTGTCGGAGCAACAGCAATCGATTCAACGTTGTTAACCGTCGTCGGGCAGCCATAAAGACCCATGTTCGCAGGGAAAGGAGGCTTCAGACGTGGCTGACCCTTCTTACCTTCAAGGCTTTCAAGCAGAGCGGTTTCTTCACCACAGATATAAGCGCCAGCGCCGTGATGAAGGAATATATCCATATCCCAGCCGCACTTATTGTTCTTGCCCAGAAGGCCAGCGTCATAGCACTCATCAATCGCTGCCTGAAGCGCTTCACGCTCACGCATGAATTCACCGCGCAGATAGATGTAAGCGGTGTGCGCACTCATAGCACAACCGGCGATCACGCAGCCTTCGATCAGCGTATGCGGATCGTGGCGCAGAATTTCGCGGTCCTTACAGGTGCCCGGCTCGGATTCATCGGCATTCACGACGAGGTAATGCGGACGATCCGTCACTTCCTTCGGCATAAACGACCATTTGAGGCCAGTCGGGAAGCCAGCACCACCACGTCCACGAAGGTTCGAAGCCTTCATTTCATTGATGATCCAGTCACGGCCCTTTTCGACAAAGCCCTTGGTGTTATCCCAATGGCCACGCGACATGGCGCCTTTCAGCGACTGGTCCTTAAAGCCATAGATATTGGTGAAGATGCGATCTTTATCAGCCAGCATGTCTCACCTGCTTCCGTCTTTGGTTGCGGCTTCAGCTTCAGCCTTTGCCTTTGCTTCGGCTTCCGCCTTGGCTTTAGCAACAGCGGCATCCGATGCCTTACGGGTTTCCAGACCAACCTGCTTATAGTCCAGATCTTCAGTCAGAGCCGTCAGTCCGCCCATTGGTTCAGACGTAATACGTCCGTCCTGTGGACCAGTCTTAACAGTATCGCCCTTGCCTGCTTCAAACGTATCGATGATTTCAGCAAGACGTTCTGGCGTAAGGTCTTCATAAGCATCCTTGAAGATCATGACCATCGGCGCATTGACGCAAGCGCCCTGACACTCAACTTCTTCCCACGACAGCGTACCTTCGGCATTCAGCTCGAAAGGATCGTGGTGGATTTTATGACGGCAAACATCCATCAGGGCTTCCGAACCACGCAACATGCATGGCGTGGTGCCGCAAACCTGAATGTGCGCGCGTGTACCAACTGGCTTAAGCTGGAACTGCGTATAGAAAGTCGCAACTTCCAGAACACGGATCAGCGGCATGTCGAGCATGGTTGCTACATGTTCGATAGCGGCTTTTGTGACCCAGCCATCCTGCTCCTGCGCACGCATGAGCAAAGGAATAACAGCCGACTGCTGACGGCCTTCCGGGTATTTTGCGATCGTCTTGTGCGCCCAGCTCTGGTTGTCTGCGTTGAAAGCGAAACCAGCCGGCTGAACGGCATCATCTGCGAGACGGCGAACGGACATCAGCGGTCAACCTCACCAAACACAATATCGAGCGAGCCAAGAATTGCCGAAACGTCAGCCAGCATGTGACCGCGACACAGAAAATCCATGGCCTGAAGATGGGCAAAGCCCGGCGCGCGCAGCTTGCAGCGGTAAGGCTTGTTAGAGCCATCCGATACGAGGAAGACACCAAATTCACCCTTTGGCGCTTCGACTGCTGCGTAAACTTCACCGGCAGGCACGTGATAGCCTTCCGTGTAAAGCTTGAAGTGATGGATGAGCGCTTCCATCGAGCGCTTCATCTCGCCGCGCTTTGGCGGCACAATCTTGTTGTCGGTGTTGGAAACTGGACCAACACGCTCTTTTCCGAGCAAAAGATCAACGCACTGGCGCATAATGCGAGCCGACTGGCGCATTTCTTCCATACGGATCAGGTAACGGTCATAGCAATCACCGTTCTTACCGATTGGAATATCGAATTCCATTTCGTTGTAGCATTCATAAGGCTGCGACTTGCGCAGATCCCATGCTGCACCCGAACCGCGGACCATGACGCCCGAGAAGCCCCATGCCCATGCGTCTTCAAGCGTTACAACACCGATATCGACGTTACGCTGCTTGAAAATACGGTTAGGCGTGATCAAATTGTCGAGGTTTGTCAGCGTCGTGGAAAGAAACGGATCAATCCATTTGCCAATATCTTCAATCAACTGATCTGGCAGGTCCTGATGAACACCACCCGGACGGAAATAGGCTGCGTGCATACGTGCGCCACAAGCGCGTTCGTAGAACACCATCAGCTTTTCGCGTTCCTCAAAGCCCCAGAGCGGCGGCGTCAATGCACCAACGTCCATGGCCTGCGTGGTCACGTTTAGAATATGGTTCAGAATACGACCGATTTCCGAGAAAAGAACACGGATCAGCTGACCACGCTTCGGCACGGTAATGCCAAGCAGACGCTCGACGGCCAGTGCATAGGCGTGTTCCTGATTCATCGGCGCCACGTAGTCGAGGCGGTCGAGATAAGGCAAAGCCTGAAGATAGGTCTTCGTTTCCATCAGCTTTTCGGTGCCGCGATGCAGCAGACCGATATGCGGATCAACGCGTTCCACGACTTCGCCGTCGAGTTCAAGAACAAGACGCAAAACACCGTGCGCAGCAGGATGCTGCGGACCAAAGTTAATATTAAAGTTGCGGACCTGAGTCTCAGCCATGTTTAGCTTCCTGTCGCTCAGTTCGTCTTGGCTTTTTCATCGCCCGGCAGGACGTAATCCGTCCCTTCCCATGGCGAGAGAAAGTCAAAATTGCGGAATTCCTGTCGCAGCATGACAGGCTCATAAATGACGCGCTTGGCTTCATCGCTGTAGCGAACTTCAACGAAACCAGTGGTCGGAAAGTCTTTGCGCAGCGGATGACCTTCAAAACCGTAATCGGTCAAAATGCGACGCAGATCAGGGTGGCCAGAGAACAGAATGCCATACATGTCGTAAGCTTCGCGCTCAAACCACTCAGCGCCTACAAAAACCGACACAGCAGAAGGAACCAGCGTGTCCTCGTCAGCCTGAACCTTCACACGAATGCGCAGGTTCTGGCGTGGTGAGAGGAACTGATAAACAACGTCAAAACGCTTGGCGCGCTGTGGATAATCAACGCCGGAAATATCCGTCAAATTAATGAACTGGCACTGCACGTCATCGCGCAGGAACGTCAGAACATTAATCAGGCTTTCAACCGGAACAGACAGCGTCAGCTCGCCATAGGCCAGCTTCGACTCTTCGATCGCATCGCCGAGACGTTCCTTGATATAGCCGGAAAGTTCACCAAGAGCTTCTTCGCTCATATCTCTAACTTCCTTTTTTAGACCCCGATCCATCCTTGGGAAAACAGATCGATTTCTAACAAACCTTCTTGCACAATTCAGACCGTGAGGTCCGCTTAGCGCTCGATCGTACCTGTGCGGCGGATCTTCTTCTGAAGCATAAGAATGCCATAAAGCAGCGCCTCAGCAGTCGGAGGACAGCCCGGCACATAGATATCGACCGGAACAACACGGTCACAGCCACGCACGACAGAATAAGAGTAGTGGTAATACCCGCCGCCGTTTGCACAGGATCCCATCGAAATGACATAACGTGGTTCCGGCATCTGGTCGTAGACCTTACGCAAAGCCGGAGCCATTTTGTTGGTCAGCGTGCCTGCAACGATCATAACGTCAGACTGACGCGGAGACGCACGCGGTGCGATACCAAAGCGCTCAGCATCATAGCGTGGCATAGAAATGTGCATCATTTCCACAGCGCAACATGCGAGACCAAAGGTCATCCACATCAACGAACCAGTACGCGCCCAGGTAACAAGAGCGTCAGCAGATGTGACGATGAAACCCTTATCCGACAGTTCGCTGTTCAGATCGTTGAAAAACGCGTCATCGGAGCCAACAGGCTTGCCCGTGCGTGGGTCAAGAATGCCTTTTGGCTGCGGAGCAATGAGTGTCGATCCAGACGCTTGATTTGTGCCGGTCAATCCCATTCGAGGGCTCCCTTCTTCCATTCATAGATGAAGCCGATGGTCAGAACACCAAGGAAAAGCATCATCGACAGGAAACCGAACCAACCGATTTCACCAAAGGACACAGCCCATGGGAACAGGAAGGCGACTTCGAGATCGAAGATGATGAAGAGAATCGACACCAGATAGAAACGGATGTCGAATTTCATGCGAGCGTCATCAAAGGCATTGAAGCCACACTCGTAAGCTGAAAGCTTTTCCGGGTCTGGCTGTCTGTACGCGACAAGAAACGGCGCAACCAGAAGGGCTACACCGATTACCATTGCGATGCCGAGAAAGATGACAATCGGCAAATAGGAACTTAAAAGCTCGTCCATGATCCTTAATCCGGCTTGAATAACGAGGCTGCGCCGCCTGTAATAAGCTTTTTAGAGCTTACCACCATGCGACACATTGCATCTCTTGCGACCTCGTCGCCTCAAGCAGCTTCAAGGGCATGCCGTGCGAACCTAAGTAATTGGCCGGACGGTTAGCGCAGCATGCACGCGAGCGCAAGCCCTCCAGCGCGATCAGGCGGGTATAGAGCGTTCAAGTTGCCTCATAAGCACCATCAGCAAGCCCATATATGCTACCCAAATCCGATATAGCACGAAATCATCATAATTTCGTGAGGAAATAGAGACGAACGATCTTTCGCCATTTTATGGCGAATAGAATCAATCGATTTAAAATGATCGATCGAAGTGAAGAACAATTTTGGTTGGCGCTGACAGGAAAACTGGGTCGGCATCACTGATTCATACTTAGCAATCATCGCCGTTCGCTATGTGCCAAAGCCAGCAAACTCTCCAATAAAAACCCGGTTAAACGCACTTTATATACGAGGCGCTATTTGCACATATATATAAAGTGCAAAACTCCCCTACTCCGCCGTTGCGACGGCATGATGCAACAGAGAGAAAAATCTCCTCGCCCCTGCTGCGATTCTTAAAATAAATTAGCGCCAAGACTTCAAGGCGTAGGTTCGCTTGCCTTCTTCAATTCAACCGCAGCTTTTAGGATTGTGCTTCAGACGTCATTGCGTTCTGCGGCGGCGATTGGAATCAAATTCCGGCCGTTCAGGATATCAACGAATATCGGCACAAAACTCTAGGAGGGCGATATGAGCACATATTTGCTCACCAGCGGCGACATTCTGGTCATTCTGGCCGGAATATTCTCTGTGGCGTATCTTTCCTGGAAACGGAAAGCGAAATAGCCCTTTCGTGCACGAGAATTAATGAGACCAGAGCGTGCGTATTCGCATCCACAGCGCCGCTTTAACTCTTCTTCACACATGTCGTTATTCGGAAAAGCAATTCAAACCTTAAACCGCACGTGCATTAAATATGCCCGACCCGCAAAAGCTGCTTGTTATACATCCGGCGACATAATCAATCGTTGTGTATCATGAGGAAATAAATTCGCGAGGTGCGCCATTTTCTTCAGAAATTTAAGATTTGTTTTCTGAATGAAAATGGCGCGAGTGACGGGGCTCGAACCCGCGACCTCCGGCGTGACAGGCCGGCACTCTAACCAACTGAGCTACACCCGCGCATTTCATTTTCAGCCATTTGGCTGGGTAGTCACCGGCGTTTCCGTTCGGTGTGAGCGGTCGTTTAAGGTGTTCTCTCACAAGTGTCAAGCGAGTGATCTGAAGAAAAAAGCAGAATTTTAATTTTATTCTAAAAGAGCCGATTTTACGTGCCTTATATATAGAGGGCCGAATCCGCAGCTCTGCGTATTCAGTCGGAAGGCGTTCAAATTAAACAGAAAAAGGAATCGCATTTTTTGATCTGTGTCATCACCCACCCCATTTCAGGTGCGCACAATTATAGCTTAGAGACGAGTTATCCCCAGCGAGCTCATATTTTTTAGCCGGAGAACTAAAAAAATGCATTTTTCTAATTTTAGCGCTTGCACTATCCAAACGAACAGCCTAAACGGCTCTCACAGCGGCTGACAAGTTAGCCGGGCGATTAGCTCAGTTGGTAGAGCGCTTCGTTTACACCGAAGATGTCGGGAGTTCGAGTCTCTCATCGCCCACCACTTACCCCATTGAAATTATTATAAATTAAAACGTGCAATGTGATGATGTCACTCTGCACTTTTGTTGTTTTCAAGATTGATTGTTTGCCCACCAGCAACCCAGTGGGCATATCTGCACGCCAGTTAAACGCGGATAACATAGTCCTTGCGGGTCGTTTCAATAACTTCCCATGTTCCCCTGAAACCAGGACGAATAACAAAACGGTCGCCAGCAACGATCTCGCGGCTTTCGCCGCCTTCTTCCGTCACAATTGAACGGCCAGACAGAATATAACAATATTCCCATTCATCGTATTCGATACGCCATTTTCCCGGCGTGCTTTCCCATATGCCTGCAAAAAGCTTGCCGTCGGCAGTTTCCTCGAAGTTCCACGTCAGGGATCTCGGATCGCCTGAAAGAACGCGCTCCGGTAAAGGAGCGCTTTCTTCTGGTTCCACACCATTGATCTCAAAGCTAAGAAACTGACTCATCCGATCAAACCTTGGCGAGTGCCTGTTCAATGTCGGCGATAATATCATCGGCATCTTCAATACCGATCGACAGGCGCACAACATCTGGTCCAGCGCCCGCCGCGACCTTCTGCTCATCGGTCAACTGACGATGCGTGGTCGATGCCGGGTGAATTACCAGCGAACGCGTGTCGCCAATATTGGCCAGTAGCGAGAACAGTTCGAGGCTATTGACGAACTTGACGCCAGCTTCATAACCGCTCTTCAGCCCGAAGGTGAAAACAGAACCGGCACCCTTCGGCGAATATTTCTGAGCAAGCGCATGATATTTATCATGCGGCAGACCAGCATAATTAACCCACGAAACTTTTTCATGGCCGTGCAGCCATGTAGCGACCTTCAAGGCATTATCTACATGGCGCTGCATACGCAGCGGCAGCGTTTCAACGCCTGTCAGAATCTGAAACGCGTTGAACGGCGATATAGCCGGTCCAAAATCACGTAGGCCAAGTACACGCGCAGCAATGGCAAAGGAGATATTGCCAAAGGTCTTGTGCAATTCGAGGCCAGCATAATCAGGCCGCGGCTCGGTAAGAAGCGGGTAGTTGCCCGACTTCGCCCAATCAAATGTGCCAGCGTCAACCAGAATACCGCCCATCGAATTGCCGTGACCGCCTATGAATTTGGTCAGCGAGTGCACGACAATATCTGCGCCATGCTCAATCGGGCGCACCAGATAAGGTGATGCCAATGTGTTATCTACAATCAGTGGCAGACCATGCTTATGTGCTATCTCTGCAATGGCTTCGATATCGATAACAATACCGCCGGGATTGGCAAAGCTTTCAATGAAGATTGCACGTGTCTTGCTGTCGATCTGCTTAGCAAAATCGGTTGGGTTGGTTGCGTCTGCCCAGCGAACCTGCCAGCCAAACGATTTAAACGACTGGCCAAACTGGTTGATTGAACCACCGTAAAGCTGGCGTGCAGCAATGAAATTATCGCCTGGTTGCAGAAGCGCATGAAATACCAGCAACTGCGCGGCATGGCCCGAAGCCGTGGCTACTGCTGCGGTGCCGCCTTCGAGTGCAGCAATACGCTCTTCCAATACGGCAGTGGTCGGATTCGTAATGCGCGTATAAATATTGCCAAAAGCCTGCAAGCCAAACAAAGACGCTGCATGGTCGGCATCATCGAACACAAAAGACGTGGTCTGATAGATTGGCGTGGCACGCGCACCCGTCGTTGGGTCGGGCTTTGCGCCCGCGTGAATTGCCAAAGTTTCGATACCGGGTGAGCGCTTAGACATGAATTCCTCCTAACAGCCTATGCCAAATGATATGAGCGGACGTTAGGCTTTGGCTGCCAGAAAGCAAAGGAGGATTTTGCGCGATAACCTCAAATCGCAGAAATTAATTCTACAATTTTAACTCAACCAATGAGGCGTGGATATTCGATAGCCGGACAGCGATCCATGATAACCTTGAGCCCTTCGTTTCGGGCTGTTTGGGCAGCTTCCGCATGGATGACATCGAGCTGCGTCCACAAAACTGCTGGTCGTTTCTTCAGAGCCCGAATTTCGTCAACAATGCCCGGAAGCGCATCCGAAGCGCGGAACACGTCAACCATATCAATCGGTTCAACGATATCACCAAGTTGGCCTACAACTTGTTGCCCGTGGATGGTCTTTCCCACCTGCCCCGGATTAACCGGGATCACATGATAGCCTCGATCAAGCAAAAACTTCATCACGCCATTGCTGGGGCGCTCCAGCTTTGGCGAAGCACCGAGCAGCGCAATCGTTTTGACTGTACGAAGAATATCGCGAATCTCATTATCCGATGACATTTGCATATCGTTCCTCCATAGGCGGCGTTGCGGCATTTGATGTAAGCATACAGCAAGACGGGCTTGCAAGGTCGGCCTCACTCACCCTATTCCTTGTTATAAGGGAGAGAGCATGAATATCAGCGCCGCACACCACACGAGCCTAAGTCCAGTCATGAGCCTTGAAGACTTGCAAGCCTTCATGAAGCGTGAGTTTCCGCAGCTTGGTGAAAGCTTCGAGATCATCTCTCTTGATAAAGGATCAGCGACGATGCATCTGCATGCAGATGATAAGCATCTGCGTCCCGGTGGTACGGTTTCCGGCCCTTCGCTCTTTGCGCTTGCAGATGTGGCTGCCTATGCAGCAATTCTCGCCCATATCGGGCCGGTTGCGCTGGCCGTGACCACCAACCTTAACATCAATTTTCTTCGCAAGGCCGATCCCGGCACAGTGGAAGCGGTTGCAAGAATGCTGAAGCTTGGAAAGCGTCTCGCGGTAATGGAAATAAGCATGATAAGCTGTGAAACAGATGAGCTTATTGCTCATGCGACCGCAACTTATTCTATTCCACCACGCTAAAAAATACGGTATTATAATACCTATAATCTAAGTTATTGTTTTTATTAAGTTTTTAAAAGATTGAACTAAAAACAGTGCTTGACGGCTTGTCTTAGTTTGTGTATCGACCCGGCCAGACCATATGAAAGCTCGCTTTCGTGTGATCTCACGGTCGGCTGTCTTCAAGACAGGCAGAACCAAACAAGCAACAAGAAAAGCCCGGATCGCAAGGTCAGGGATTAGTCAAGGAAGACTTCAATGGCAACTTTTTCTCAGAAGCCAGCCGAAGTGGTGAAGAAGTGGATTCTGATCGACGCAGAAGGTCTCGTCGTCGGTCGTCTCGCATCACTCGTCGCCAATCGCCTGCGCGGTAAGCATAAAGCAACCTTCACCCCACACGTTGACGATGGCGACAATGTCATCATCATCAATGCTGACAAGGTTGTTCTTACCGGTAAGAAGTACACCGACAAGGTTTACTACTGGCACACTGGTCACCCAGGTGGCATCAAGGAACGTACTGCTCGCCAGATTCTCGAAGGCCGTTTCCCGGAACGCGTTCTTGAAAAGGCTATCGAGCGCATGATCCCACGCGGTCCTCTTGGCCGTCGCCAGATGAAGAACCTGCGCGTTTACAAAGGTGCAGAACATCAGCACGAAGCTCAGCAGCCAGAAACTCTGGACGTTGGCGCGCTGAACCGCAAGAACAAAGGGAATGCATAATCATGGCTGAGCAGCTCAACTCGCTCGAAGAACTCGGCAGCGTAGCATCGGCTTCAGCTGCAGCTCCAGTTCACGTCCAGAAGATCGACGCTCAGGGCCGCTCATATGCGACCGGCAAGCGTAAAGACGCGATTGCTCGCGTTTGGGTCAAGCCAGGTTCCGGCAAGATCACTGTAAACGGCAAAGAATTTGCTGCGTATTTCGCACGTCCGGTTCTGCAGATGATCCTGCAGCAGCCGATCATTGCGTCAAACCGCGCTGGTCAGTTCGATGTCATCGCTACCGTTGTCGGTGGTGGTCTTTCCGGTCAGGCCGGTGCTGTTCGTCACGGCATTTCGAAGGCTCTCACCTACTACGAACCAGGCCTTCGCACGGTTCTTAAGAAGGGTGGCTTCCTTACCCGTGATAGCCGTGTTGTTGAACGTAAGAAGTACGGTAAGGCTAAGGCTCGCCGTTCGTTCCAGTTCTCGAAGCGTTAATATTTATCGCTTTAGAATTACAGAAAAGCGGGCCTTCGGGTCCGCTTTTTTGTTATTGATCGCCTGAATATGAATTTGGAATGAGTCAATGTCTTCGCAACGCTTCGCCATCACGCCGCAGCCGCCATACTTTGTTGTTTCGTTTTCCTCGCAGCGCTCGGGCGACGATGACAGCTATGGCGACATGACTGACCGCATGGCGGAGCTCGCAGCAAAACAGACCGGCTATATTGGTGTTGAGAGTGCGCGCGATACAGAAGGCTTTGGCATCACCAATTCATTCTGGGCGGATGAAGACAGCATTCGGGGTTGGAAGCGCGATGTCGATCATCTTGTGGCGCAAAAGCTTGGTCGTCAGCAATGGTATGAAACTTATTGCGTTCGCATTGCGCGTGTAGAACGTGCTTACGGTTTTGATGCGAAAACTGTATAAAGCAATCTCCCATTTTGCGTCTTGAAGCGCTATGAGAGTTGTAACGCCATCTGGGAGACGGCAATGCCCTCAAAGACGATTGACCATGCTTTCACTACACGCAGCCTGACAAGTGCTGCCACTGACCCCACACATGCGGGTGTATTGTCATTCATGCGCCGCTTTTACAGTAAGTCGCTAAAAGGTGCTGAAGCCGTTGTCTGGGGTATTCCGTTCGATGCGGCAGTCTCTAATCGTCCCGGCGCACGGTTTGGGCCACAAGCAATCCGTCGGGCATCTGCCATTTTCGACAATGACCCGCAATATCCGTTTGAGCGTGACCTGTTCGAAAATCTCGCTGTTACCGACTATGGTGATTGTCTGCTTGACTATGGCAATCATTATAAGACGCCAGCAACTATCGAGCGGGAAGCCGCGAAAATCCTCAAATCCGATGCATTTCTGTTAACGCTTGGCGGCGATCATTTTGTGACATGGCCCCTGCTCAAAGCTCACGCAGCAAAATATGGATCGCTGGCACTCGTTCAGTTCGATGCACATCAGGATACGTGGTTTGATGATGGCAAGCGCATCGATCATGGCTCATTTGTTGCTCGCGCTGTTCGCGATGGGATTATCGATCCGGATCATTCGATTCAGATTGGCATTCGCACCCACGCACCAGAAGATTGCGGCATCAAGATCATCTATGGTCACGAAGTCGAGGATATGTCGGCGCAAGCAATCGCTGACGAAATTCTCAAGCGCACCGCAGGCAAAAAGACCTATCTGACATTCGATATTGATTGCCTCGACCCAGCCTTCGCACCCGGTACCGGAACACCTGTTGCGGGTGGCCCTTCGTCAGCAAAAATGTTGTCCGTGCTTCGCAAGCTGACGGAACTTAACTTTGTCGGAGCAGATGTTGTCGAGGTTGCACCTGCTTATGATCATGCTGATATAACGGCTATCGCTGGAGCAACTATTGCGATGTATTATCTCGGACTGCTGGCTGAGCAAAAAGCACGACGACGATAGTTCTGCTCAGAAATTGATTCAAGCAGCTGAAAAACTGATTCCGAAAATTGACGTAACTTTCTGAAATTTAAAGGCAAAGCGCATGAAACCGAAAATCTTCATCGACGGCGAACACGGCACAACCGGTCTGCAAATCCGCACCCGCCTTGCCGAACGCGACGATCTTGAAGTGATTTCAATCCCGGAAGCCGAGCGCCGCAACAAGGACCTGCGTGCCGACTACCTGCGTGCCGCCGACATCGCGATCCTCTGCCTGCCAGACGATGCCTCAAAAGAATCTGTCGCGCTGCTAGAAGGTCACAACGCAACGCGGATTATCGATACATCGACAGCACATCGCATTCATTCAGACTGGGCCTATGGTTTTGCAGAGCTTGCTAAAGGCCAGCGTGAGCGAATTGCAGAAGCGCGTCTCGTTGCCAATCCCGGTTGCTATCCGACAGGTGCAATTGCGCTGGTACGTCCATTACGCGACGCGGGCCTGCTGGCTGCGGATTACCCGATCAGCGTGAATGCAGTTTCTGGCTATACCGGCGGCGGTAAGCAGATGATCGCACAGATGGAAGACAAGAACCATCCAGAGCATCTGGCAGCCAATAACTTCCTTTACGGCTTGTCTCTGCATCACAAGCATGTGCCGGAACTTCAGTTGCATGGACGTCTTGATCGTCGCCCGATCTTTGCACCAAGCGTGGGTCGTTTCCCGCAGGGCATGATCGTCCAGGTGCCGCTGTTTGTGACTGAGCTTGAAGGCACGCCGTCTCTCAAAGACGTTCATGCTGCTCTGACCGCCCATTATGCAGGTCAGGATATTGTGGAAGTGGTTTCGCTTGAAGAAAGCAGCAAACTTTCGCGCATCGATGCGGAAGAACTTGCAGGCAAGGACGGCATGAAGCTGTTCGTGTTCGGCACCGAAGGCGACAATCAAGTCAATCTCGTGGCTCTGCTCGACAATCTTGGCAAAGGTGCATCTGGTGCCGCTGTTCAGAACATGAACCTGATGCTAGGCAAATAAGCTCATTTTGAAATGAAAAGCCCGGCTTGAAGCCGGGCTTTTTTTACTGATAAGCGCCCTTGGTTGCGCGCCAATGGGCTACGGCAAAAGCAAGCACCATAAGCGCCACGAACTGATGCGTGAGGCCGAGATCAAGCGGCACACTCATAAGAAGCGTCACGATGCCAATCCCAGCCTGTACCAGTATCAGACCCAGCAGGACGATTGTTCGGCGCGCATGGGTGGTTCCTGCCGCATGTTTCCAGACCTGCACCAAATGCAGGATGGCTAAAACCACGACCGTATAAGCAAACATGCGATGCACGAACTGCACGGTTTTCGGGTTCTCAAACAGATTGATCCACCATGGCGACTGGATAAACAAATCTGATGGTATGATCGCACCATCCATCAAGGGCCATGTGTTGTAGGTCAGACCGGCATGAAGACCTGCGACAAGACCACCAAGATAAATCTGCACAAGCACCGCAAAGACCAGCCATCCTGCGAAACGCTGGATCGTGCGCTCTGCGGGTCGTTCGGTATATTTCACCAAGCCACGGGCGATATAGAACACGGCAGTTATAATTAGGCAGGCAGTCGTCAAATGGATTGCAAGGCGATACTGACTGACGCTTGTGCGTTCGCTCAGGCCCGATGCAACCATCCACCAGCCGATAGCGCCCTGAAACCCGCCCAATGCCAGCAGTCCCAGCATGCGATATTTCAGTGTTGTGTTGAGGCGGCCAGTCAACCAGAAAAAGGCGAGCGGAATAGCAACCAGAAATCCCACGAAGCGGGCCAGCATACGATGCGCCCATTCCCACCAGAAGATCGACTGGAAAGCTTCCAGTGACATGCCTTTGTTGATCTGCTGATATTGTGGAATCTTACGATATTTATCGAACTCTTCCATCCATTCCGCATGACTGAGCGGCGGAATAACACCATGGATTGGCTTCCATTCGGTGATCGACAGACCAGAGCCAGTCATGCGGGTTGCGCCACCGACCATGACAATCGCAATCAACACGACAAAAACCGCATAGAGCCAATAGCGGATCAGCCGACGATTACGGTCTTCTGCCGATCTCCTTGCGCCCTGCCCTTCTTGTCGAATGGAAACTGCCACCATGCCATTTTATCCTTCAGTATCGTATAGAGGGATACATGCCGCATAGGTGGGGCAGTTACAAGACAAGTTCACGCGACTTCACGCGACAAGCCGACGCGTTTTCGCTTCCTTTGCTTGTCCTCACGCGTTAGTGAGAAATGGAAAGAGGGAGAAAACCATGCCCGTTCGGCTGAAGAAACTCATTGGCACATTTCTACTTGTAGCCCTTGTGATCATCTATGCAGTTTTTGCGACGATAATCGCTGTTGCACAGCTGGCAGAGTCACCGGCATGGGTGCATTTGCTCTATTTCTTCCTAACCGGACTTCTCTGGGTTTTGCCTGCAATGGCGATCATCTGGTGGATGGCACAGCCTCCACGTCAGAAACGTCATTGATAAGTGCGCTATCACCGACGCCTTTGTGAATTAGATTCAAATAAACGATGGATCATGCTGATTTTAATATAAAATCAGGCTGCTGTTTGCGGTATTTCGTCATCCAATTCGGATGAGGGTTTCAGATTATCCATCAGGATAATTACATCTTGATAGCCGCTTTGATCCATATCCATTGCAGCTGTAATCACGCGATCATCATTCGGATCGACAATATTCATAATCACAACGGCAGAACTAGCGAAAATGCGCTCTATTTGCTGAGAGTTTGAAGGGCCACATTCGACGACAACAAAATCATAGGCTGTTTCAAGAGCATCCATGATGTGTGGAAGTCGATCAGCAGAACGCATAGCAATTGCCGGAACGACTTTCCCAAGCGGCATAACATGTGCTTGAGAGTAATGATCAGTATGGATGGTATCATTAAAACGGCGTTCTCCAGCAAGCAGATCGGTAATGCCATAGCGGTTACCTCCGTCAAGCATTGCACGCCCTAAAGTGCCTTTAGCGGTCATATCGACGAGGATGACACGACTTCCCCGATCAGCCAGTTCACGCAGCAATTTCACCGTAACGATCGAAGCGTCGTCACCTTCTGGTGAAACCGCAATAATGCGCTTAGATTTTAAAGCAATGAGGCCATCGGCAACCGCTTTTACACTGTTCGGGTTTTCCGACATATCGATTAGGCTTTCTTTCGTAGCAATTGTCTCGTGAACCCTCAGAGGCGATGTCCAGCGCCGGTTCTTAAGCCCGCTAATTGTTACAGCGGAGGCAGAGTCAATGTCGCCAGCTGCGCCTATAGCCGGCATTTTAATCTCTTCTGCAACTACAAAATTCTCATCCACTCCCATTATTCGGGAGCGGCGTTTGAACATTTCACGAAGAAGCACCGAAACCGCTAACAAAAGCAGGCTTAACAAAAATGTTGCGATGACAACTGGCAGTATTTTTGGAAAATATGGCTTAATCGGCACATCCGCACGGGTGGATATTTTTGAAAAAGCGGCGATACCATCGGAATTTGCGAGCGCGCCAGCCTCACTGTAGCGCTTTTGACAGCTGTCTAAAAGCTCGCGCTGCGCAGACGCCTCTTGCTCAAGAGCCTGAGCTTCCAATTGCGGCACGTGAGTATGCGCGAGTTCCGCATTCAGTTGATCCAACTCTCGATTGAGATCATTCTCACGTGTTTGGGCGATCTCGGTCGCACTGTTAAGACTTGTGAGAAGCTTACGCCCCTCAGCGTTGATTTGACTGTTTAAATCAACAAGCTGCGATCTCAGGGACTTAATACGCGGATGCCCATCAAGCAACGTAACAGAAAGGCTGGCAATTTCTGAATTGAGCCCAAGACGCAACTCTATAAGCCGCTGCATAGTGCCTTGTACCATTCCATCAGGCAGGTTTCCCGATATGTTACCGGATGCTAGCGCCTGACTAACTATATCGGCGCTTGCTTCAGATGCAGAACGCTCTGCGCGTAATCGGGATATTTCTGCCAAAACCTCTGAGTGTTTTGTGGCTATGTCGTCAGTGTCGGGCTGGCTACTTCTAAGCCGATTAGCCGCCTGATGATCAGATAATCTTTTCTCAGTAGCCCCTAACTTGTCATGCAAATCATCGATTTCTGACGCAAGCCAAGCGGCCGTACTATCGTTATTTTTATTATTCTGCGCACTTTCCATCGCGATATAGGAATCTGCGACAGCATTAGCCACTTCGGCGGCTGTTTGGGCGTTGGCAGAACTATACTGCACCGCAATGAGGTGCGTCCCGCGAACATTGTAAACGTGCAACCCGTTGCGCAGAGTTTGGAGAACGCGTTCATCGGGTGTTGAGTCAACTAAACTGCTTCGCAAACCCAAATAAGCCAGCGCCCTCGCCCAGATGCTGGTATCGACTGAATTAAATTCAGTATTTTCAGTGAGATTTAGCTTCTCTGAAACATCTGTTAGCAATTCACCAGAGGTCAAAAACTCGACCTGAGCCTTCATTCCGTCTGATGATAATTGCTGATCTTCTGGAGTCTCATAATTTGCAGACACCGAAGAAATTGTTTTTGGCTCAAGTGCAATACGGGACTCGGCCCGAAAGTCCGGCGTAATAAACTGGCAGATTGTCCATACACACAAAGACAAGACAGCTGCGCAGCCGATGATCCCAAGACAATTCTGACGCAATGCTGCGAGAAAAGTTCCGACACTTATATCTTGCAACGACTTATCGGCCTGCGACATTCCCATATTCCGCTAATCTGACCCTCAGACAACCATTTTATCCACTTTTGGGAGCGGGCCAGATGGTTAGCAAAAGGTAAATCAACAAGGTAACCAGACCGTTAATTTTCATAAGCGGAAGCATGAAAGATCTTTGCGCAAAGTTTTTTCATCAAAGATTACATTCTTTACCAGCCATTAACCTTAATCAATCGATAACATCACTTAACAGTATCCCGATATTTGAATCTGGATACTCAAACATGGCAAGGCTTTTCGGAAGAGACCGACGCGAAAATGACAATGCGGGAAAATCATAGCAAGCACACAGGCCATTTGGCTCTTGTAGTGCTTGGCCTAGCGGCGATGATGCTTTCAGCATGCTCAAGCTATCGCCCTGCCCCACCAGCATTTCATGCCGGTCTGAATGAACCCTATTTGCTAAGCGCTGGCGACCGTGTGCGCATAACAGTGTTCGAACAGGCAAATCTTACAAACAATTACAACATTGACCAGTCTGGCTACATTGCGTTTCCGTTGATAGGCAGTATTCCAGCAAATGGGAAAACCGTGAAGCAACTTGAGGGCATAATTGCCTCTAAGCTGCGTGGCGGATATCTGCGCGAGCCTGACGTTAGTGTCGAGGTTGACCGCTATCGCCCTATTTTCATTATGGGTGAAGTAGGTGGAGCAGGACAATACTCGTATGTGCCCGGCATGACCGTGCAAAAGGCAATCGCTGCTGCTGGAGGCTTCTCACCACGTGCCAACCAGGAAAATGTCGATATAACACGAACAATCAACGACGAGGTTTCAACTGGTCGCGTATTAATATCTGACCCCATTTTGCCAGGGGATACGGTTTATGTGCGCGAGCGTCTTTTCTGATGGATTTTTCATCGTGTAGTTATTTTCGCGCTACGCTTCTTACGAATTTGGCGATGCGAAAAGAACATATTACAGGGCGTCAAATCAAATCTACCTTCTTGAAATTATAGCTAATCATTACGAATGCGAAAGCTGCTGAAAACGTGCTGACGCTCTATTGTTTGGCTCACTCATACGGGTTTTTAAAGTCTCGCGTAGCCCGTACCCTATACTGGCTGGCAACATGTAAAGTTGCCAGCGATGTGAAAATGGTTTTAATCCAAAGCTGGTTCAGCGCATTGGATGCAAAATTTTATAGAATAAGTTTACTGTGGAACGCATTCACGACAATCAAACACACGCGATAGATTTTTAATCAGCCTTTCCTAAGGATTTGCGTTTAAAGATAACTCAGCGTTTAAGGTTGTTAGGAGCTGAACCGTGCGGCAAAATAATACGCCACCTCCGGTTAATCCCGAGGAAAATAATGCCAGTGGTCCGCATCGTTCACAGATGAAAGAGCAAATAGAGTTAAATCCGATGGCGCGCCAGATGGCTGCGCAGTATGCACGCGATACACTATCGCCGAGTATGTTTAGCGGAGTGATACGGCTTGTTGAGCTCGGAATTGTTCTGATAACGGGACTATTAAGTTTTTCTTACTATGTGAGTTTCAACACTCCGCATATTTTCTATTATTTCCTCATAATATTCCTGAGCGGCGCGCTTTTCGTGCTGATCATGGAAATGAACAATGGCTACCAGATCAACATTCTGCGTCGCCCAAGTCGGTACCTGAAGCGAGTTTTCATGGCTTGGGCCACCGTGCTCGGACTGATCGCGGTTACTGGCTTCTTACTCAAAGTATCCTCTGACTTTTCTCGTGCATGGTTTCTTATTTGGGCAATCAGCGGCCTTGTAACCCTCATCGCATCCCGTCTCTTCGTTTCATGGCGGCTCCAACGCTGGGCACGAAATGGCATTATGGAGCGGCGGGCAGTCATCGTCGGCGGGGGCCCAAGCGCTGAAGCATTAATTCGTTCTTTGGAGCAACAATCGGAGAACGATATTCGAATTTGCGGAATATTCGACGACCGCGATGACAAACGCTCCCCTCCGGTTGTTGCTGGCTATCCAAAGCTTGGCAACATCAAGGAATTGATCGAATTTGCACGCATTGCGCATATCGATATGCTGATCGTATCGCTGCCAATAAGTGCCGAAGAACGCATCTTAAAAATTCTGAATAAACTCTGGGTTTTACCTGTCGACATACGACTATCCGCCGTCAACAGTCATTTGCGGTTTCGTCCACGTGCCTACTCCTATATCGGCACCGTCCCCATGCTTGATATTTTTGACAAGCCAATCAATGACTGGGATTCGGTTGCAAAGCGAATCTTCGATATTGTTTTCAGCTTGCTGGGTATTATCTTTCTTTCCCCCATCATGCTGGCAACGGCAATCGCCATTAAGCTCGATAGCAAAGGCCCGATTCTGTTCAAACAGAAGCGCCATGGGTTTAACAACGAGGTCATAAATGTTTGGAAATTTCGCTCCATGTATACCGAGCAAAATGATCCAGCAGCACGCAATGTTGTAACGAAAAATGATCCTCGTGTGACCCGCGTTGGACGTTTCATCCGCAAGGCGTCAATCGATGAGTTACCACAATTCTTTAATTCACTGACCGGATCGCTTTCTCTCGTTGGGCCTCGACCTCACGCAATCGCCGCACACTCGCACAATGTCCTTTTTAATGAAGTCGTAGAGGGTTACTTCGCGCGTCATCGCGTCAAACCCGGTGTAACCGGATGGGCGCAGATAAATGGCTGGCGTGGCGAAATCGATAACGAAGATAAAATAATGATGCGAACGGAATACGACCTTTACTACATTGAAAATTGGTCACTTTGGTTTGATCTGAAAATCCTTTTCCTCACCCCTATCAAACTTCTTAACACCGAAAACGCGTATTAGACGCATATCGAAAACTATGAACCCCGCGAGCGGAATTCATTGACAGTTTTTCAAACGCAAATTGATGACGATTAGGACAAAGCTTGCAACTCTTAATTTATACAGCCGCGGCACTGTTTGAGATTGCAGGTTGTTTTGCATTTTGGGCATGGCTCAAACTCGACAAGTCGCCATTGTGGCTTGTTCCGGGCTTGATATGCCTTGCCGCTTTTGCATATCTGCTTACGCTTATTGAAAGCGAGGCCGCCGGGCGCGCTTATGCAGCTTATGGCGGCATCTACATTATTGCTTCGATTATATGGATATGGCTCGTTGAAGGCATGCGTCCCGACCGCTGGGACATTACAGGCGCCGCAATCGCATTTTGCGGCGCTTGCATTATCCTTTTCATGCCTCGCTCATAAATTATGAAAGCTTGCTGAATTCGACAACGAATTCCCGAATACCAGAGGCCAAAAACTGCACCGCAACGCACGTTAACAGAAAACCCATAATTTTCGTCACGGCTTGCATGCCATGGTCGCCGAGCACTTTCTCGATCCAGTTCGCAGAAGACAGGCCGATATAGGCAATTACAACCATAATGGCGATGCCAATTGCGATGACGCCATGTCCAAGAATGGTGTGGTCGGCAGGTATTTGGGACGTAAAACCCATCACAACAGCGATTGACCCCGGGCCTGCCAAGCTCGGCATCGCCAAGGGTGAGAACGAATAATCAAGCTGAGCTTTTTTAATATCTGCTGGCTCTGCGTCTACTTGCGATGAAGTGTCCTCACCCGAAAAAATCATGCGAAGTGCCAAGATCATAATGATGATGCCGCCCGCAACACGAATACCAGGCATTGAGATACTAAATAGCGAAATTATACCGTTCCCTAGCAGCATAAAAACAATCAGAATCGCAAATGCATAAATGCAGGTCTTGCGCGCTTGAGAGCGTTTGTCCTCTGCACTCATTCGCTTCGTCAATGCCATATAGAGGGGAATGGTCGTAAGAGGATTCATGATTGGCAAAAGACCAATCACCACGATCGATACATATTTCACAACCTCAGCGAACAGTCCCATCCACGCCCCCAAAAGCAAAACTAAAAGCTCGCCAAACTTACACTGAATTAGAAATAATTCTCTATCTGTTTATTATGCTCCGCACTGCTTCTCTAAAGCCATAAAGATGGGACGACTCCAGAAACTCTAAGAGATTAACACACAGTGAAATACTGGCGCTTATGTATTTTCATAACTCATCCGCATCATTCTTTAGAATTAATTGCGATCAAAAAATTGCGCTTGATGATATTTATAGAAAGAGTTCTACTGTCTTTGTTTCGATACGTGATTATTTCATTCGAAAAATTTTAATATATTTATTTAGATTAAGGTCGTACCCCCCAAGTTTTACAAGGCCCTCATCGATGTTCAATAAATTCTAGTACCCCTGTTACGACAGGGGTATTTTTTATAGAAAAAACGAAACAGCATACCAGAATAAATGTCTTAAAGTTTTTTGAAAAATGGTCGGAGCGGCGGGATTCGAACCCACGACCCCTTGACCCCCAGTCAAGTGCGCTACCGGGCTGCGCTACGCTCCGGACCATGAAAAAGCCCTATGATATAAAGGCTTGTGGTGCAAGGTCTATTTTGATGATTATCCAAAACGAATACGCTCGCACCACTCGCCGTTACGACTATGTGGTTCGAATCTGATAGGTTTCAGGCACATATCGATACCCCTCACCGTCACGTTGCAAATATGCAAGCGACGGAAACGGCATGTGATAGCCAATAAACGGAAGCTTATCCGTAGCGATCATATCGAACATACGCTTACGGGTTTCAGCCGCCATTTCCTTATCTATATCAAAAGAAACATGCCAATCTGGTCGCTGTAAGGTAATGACCGAGTGATTGGCAGTATCGGAAATGAGCATCAATGACTTTCCGCCTGATTCAACGCGGAAAGCCAGATGCCCCGGCGTGTGCCCATAGGCTCCGACAGCCTGGATACCCGACAAAACATCCTTGCCATCATCGATAAAGGTTATCTTATCAACCAAAGGCTTCACGTTCTTATCGACAAGTTGAGCGACACCTTTTGCTGGAGTTTCAAGCCGTGCTGGATCTGTCCAGAAGTCATATTCTTTCTGCCCAGCAGCATAACGCGCATTGGCAAAAGCCGGTTTACCGTCTTCAATCAGCCCGCCAATATGATCAGGATGGAAATGGCTCAGCACGACAAGCGATACATCATCCGCCTTATAGCCCGAAGCCTCAAGCGCACTGATAAGCTTGCCCTGCCCCGCTTCGCGCGCGCCTGCACCCATCCCGGTATCAAATAGAACAAGTTCTTTGCCTGTATTGATCAAAACCGGAGTGAAGCTGTTTACAAAGCGATCTGTCGGCAGAAGATTTTCTTCGAGCAGCGCTGCAACGTCCTCTGGGTCCTGATTTACAGCATAAGTCTTCTCAGGTGCCTCGCCTGCCCGTCGGCCATCCGACAGTGTGGTTATTTCAAAATCGCCAAACTGGAAGCGATGAAAACCTGGGTTCTCAATTTTGGACAACGCAGTTTCTGCTTTCGCTTCATCACTTTTGAAGGGCGCCAAAGCCATTCCACCGCTTGCGGCAGACGCTGCAACAATAAAATTTCGTCGTGAGAGTGCCATTGGTCAGTCTCCAAATTATTAGGTGCTTGTTAGGATAGCGCAAACGGCATGTCGATCCAGTGTAGCTTAATCAAGTTTTCGTAGATCGCTGATGACACCACACTTGTCAGCCGCAAAAAACATGGCTATCTGAAACATGCGCGGGACGACCCGCGTCTGTGTTCGCATAGGGGACGGCCCCATTTAAGGGGTGTTCCGTGGCTGGACCTATAGAACAATTCGCGATCAGACCTATTGTCGAGCTTGGCACACTCGGCGACCAGCAGATCGTTTTCACAAATTCTGCACTCTATATGCTGCTAACTGTCACGGTTGCCGCAGGTTTTTTGTTTATTGCTTCACACCGCAGTAAAGTTGTGCCGGGACGTCTGCAATCTTCAGCCGAAATGCTTTACGAATTTGTTTCGCAGACAATTCGCGAGAATGCCGGACAGCATGGAATGAAGTTTTTCCCACTGGTATTCTCGCTTTTCATATTCATTCTGGTGGCAAACCTGATCGGCATGTTTCCCTATGCATTTACAGTCACAAGTCAGCTCATAGTGACTTTTGCACTGGCAATGCTGGTTTTTCTTACGGTGACGATTTACGGCCTATTTAAGCACGGCTTCAAGTTCTTCAGACTGTTTATGCCAGCTGGCGTCCCGGCAATTCTCGCGCCGATCATCGTGCCAATCGAACTGATGTCCTATATCTCACGACCGATCAGTCACTCCGTTCGTTTGTTTGCTGTCATGCTGGCGGGGCATATCACGCTGAAAGTATTTGCTGGCTTCGTCGTTGGCTTAGGTAGCCTGGGAACAATGGGCTTACTGTCCGCAATTCTGCCTCTAGCGATGACTGTCGCGCTCACAGCACTTGAACTGTTGATGGCCGTGATCCAAGCTTATGTCTTCACAATGCTGAGCTGCATGTATCTCAATGATGCTCTGCATCCTTCACATTAATTCTATGTTTTAACGCGCATCTTATCCGAAAACCGCTTCACACTTTTCTGGATGCGCCTTATCCATCACGAAAGGACGACCTTTCGTTATTTCAATCATGGGACGGCCCATATCAACGGAGCAAAATAAAATGGCATGGATTTATCTGGCAATAGCTGGAGGCCTTGAAGTCATATGGGCCTATTTCATGAAAAAGTCTGAGGGATTTTCGGTCCTCACACCCAGCGTAATTACCATTGTAACCATGATTGGAAGCTTCGCACTGCTTTCTATTGCAATGCGAACCCTTCCGCTGGGCACTGCTTATGCCATCTGGACGGGCATTGGCGCTGTTGGCGCGTTTCTGGTGGGAATTTTCATTCTCGGTGAAGCGGCGAGCTTTTTCCGCGTTGCCAGTGTGATGCTTATTCTCGCCGGCATAATCGGACTGAAACTGTCGTCGACATAAAACATAAAAAAGGGAGGCAAATGCCTCCCTTTTTTATTCGATATCAGCGAACCTGATCCAGAAGTCGCTTGCATTCAAGAAGGTCAAATAACGCTTCCTGCAAAAGACTTCTATTGTCTTTGGATGCTCGTTTGCCATCAGCACCAATCGGGCCGTCTTCTTCGCCTTTTAACAGGCCAAACAGCTTGCGTGCTGGTTGCGGTGCCTTAATGCCATTCGGCAAGGCCATTTCGTTGTCAGCGGCGTTTTCCATCGCCTGCTTTTCAGCGGCTGCCTGCTTCTGGCGCGTAATCGCATCGATTGCCTGCACATCGCCATTACCGAGAGCAATGATGAATTGTGCATTATTCTCGCGAAGAAGGCGCTGCACGCCTTTGATCGTATAACCCTGATCATAAAGCAGATGCCGAATACCCTTAAGCAGCTCAACATCCAGCGGACGATAATAACGACGTCCGCCGCCACGCTTCATAGGCTTAATCTGGGTAAAACGCGTTTCCCAAAAACGCAGAACATGCTGCGGAAGATCAAGATCCTCTGCAACTTCGCTAATCGTCCTGAATGCATCAGGGCTTTTATCCATCTGCTTGCCTTTCCAGTGGTTTGGTTAGCCTCAAGGCCTCCCCTGCCAGTCCAGATAGTTCAAATGGCAATCAGTACTTCGATCAGTACGTGCCATAATATCACAATAATCCAACGGCGTTTATCATAAAAAAAACCGACGAAAAGCCCCAATTTCTCGGCGTCTCATATTAGCGGCCCGACTCAGCCTTAATAAGGAATATATAATATCAGGAACTGATAAGCACCTCTTCAGAATAACAGGAAATACGCAATTAGATTGTTGATAGTAGAAAGTCTCACCTCGCTTCAATGGTGAAACAAAAAAGCCGCCCATCGAAACGGGCGGCTGAACTCATGAAACTGCTCTAGTGCAAACTGATCTGAATTTTTACTTAGCGCTTTTTGCGCTGCGCTTCTGATGTTCTTGCAAAATGCGCTGCTTCAGAACGTTGGAAGCCTTGAATGTCATCACACGGCGCGGAAGAATTGGAACTTCTTCACCCGTCTTCGGATTACGGCCGATACGTTCATTCTTGTCACGGACCTGAAATGTCGCAAAGGACGACAGTTTCACGGTTTCCCCGTTTACGATAGCGTCACAGACCTCATCGAGGATCATCTCGACCAGAGCCGCCGATTCTGTTCTGGACAGGCCTACCTTACGATAAACAGCCTCTGCCAAATCAGCACGTGTGACCGTCTTACCTCCCATAACAGAACCTACCTGGTTAGCGTGTGAACAGATAATATCCTTAAGTGACAGGAGGTTACACAAATAAAAGTGGTTCGGTCAAGCCGCGAGTTTCCTCGCGGCCTATCAATTTTCTAATTACCAGCGCAATAGAACTGCGCCCCATGTAAATCCACCGCCCATAGCTTCCAAAAGAACGAGGTCGCCCTTCTTAATGCGCCCGTCTGCAACTGCTGTTGCGAGTGCCAGCGGAACAGAGGCTGCGGAGGTATTTCCGTGGCGATCCACGGTGATAACCACCTTTTCCTCGGCGATATTCAGTTTTTTAGCGGAAGCGTCGATGATGCGCTTGTTGGCCTGATGCGGCACAAACCAATCAATATCCTCAGCAGTCAGTCCGGTTTCTTCGAAAGAAGCCTCAATAACGTCGGTAATCATGCCCACGGCATGTTTGAAAACTTCACGGCCTTCCATACGAAGATGGCCAACTGTTTGCGTGGTGGATGGTCCACCATCAACAAAAAGCTTTTCTTTGTGGTTGCCATCAGAGCGAAGATTCGCTGTCAGAATGCCGCGATCAGAAGTCAGGCCTTTGCCTTCTGCCGACTCAAGCACGATTGCACCCGCACCATCGCCGAACAGCACGCAAGTTGTGCGATCATTCCAATCGAGAATACGCGAGAATGTTTCGGCACCAATCACAAGGACTCGCTTGGCCAAACCACCACGAATATAAAGATCAGCCGTGGTTATGGCATAGATGAAGCCACTGCAAACTGCCTGCAAATCAAAAGCGAAGCCTGTCGTAATGCCAAGCTCACGCTGAATTTCGACTGCACTCGCAGGAAATGTATGATTCGGCGTCGATGTTGCAACCAGAACAAGATCGATATCCGACGCATCGATACCTGCATTTTCAAGCGCCGCGCGCGCTGCAGCCGCACCGAGCGACACGGTTGTTTCGCCCTCGCCTGCAATGTGACGCTGACGGATACCCGTGCGCTGAACAATCCATTCGTCGGAGGTTTCAATCACGCCCGCGAAGTCGGAGTTCTTCATGATCCGCTCAGGCAATGCCGAACCAATACCTCGTACGACAGATCTTATCATCGTTATTTTTCCTGTCCTGCGTGACCGTAGCAGGCTTTTCTGCCGGTCAGAATTCGTGCCCCTTAGCGAGACAATTATTATTTTGTGCTTTCGCTACCATCATTCGACGCAGTTTGCGGATGACTGTGGTGGAAATGCGCCAGATCAACTTCGATTTTTTCGAGCAGCTTATTACGGACCATGTCATAGCCAACTTCAATCGCTGAACAGAAACCCTCAGCGGTCGCGCTCCCATGGCTTTTGATAACAACGCCGCTCATGCCAAGCAATACACCGCCATTGACCTTGTTCGGGTCCATTTTTTCGCGAATACGATCAAACGCGCCCTTAGCAAATATGTAGCCAATTTTTGCGAGCCAAGTACGGCTCATGGCCTGACGCAAGAGTGTGGCCATCTGACGTGACGTGCCTTCAGCGGTTTTGAGCGCGATATTGCCCGTAAAACCTTCCGTAACCACCACATCAACGGCACCATTGCCGATGTCGTTTCCTTCGACGAAACCCTTATATTGAAGGCCTTCGAGCGGCATATCGCGCAAGATCTGCGCCGCTTGCTTGACTTCGTCGAGACCTTTGACTTCTTCAGTGCCGACATTGAGAAGGCCAACTGTCGGCTTGCGAATTTCAAAAAGAGCCCGCGCCATGCCAGCGCCCATCACTGCATAATCGACAAGCTGGCGTGCATCCGCACCAATGGTTGCGCCGACGTCCAGCACGATGCATTCACCCTTCAAGGTCGGCCAAATCGCAGCGATTGCCGGACGCTCAACATCGGACAGCATACGCAAGCAGAATTTTGACATAGCCATCAGCGCGCCGGTGTTGCCCGCAGACACACAAACATCTGCATCGCCGGTTTTTACGGCTTCAATTGCCTGCCACATAGAAGACTTGCCGCGACCAGAGCGAAGCGCCTGGCTCGGTTTATCATCCATTTTAATTGCTACTTCACTGGCGCGAAACTCGGATGCAGCCTGTAGCTTTGGGTAACGTGCCAATACAGGCTCGACCTGTCCGGCCAAACCAAAGAATATAAACCGGATATCAGGATGACGCTCAAGCGCCTTCGCCGCACCTGGGATGACCACTTCAGGGCCAAAATCACCGCCCATGGCGTCAATCGAAACTTTTATCACTCTTGATTAATCCTGTGCGATCCCTTGCCCCAAATCTGCATTTTTAAAAACAGAGAGCTTTTCCGCGAAAATAGTGTTTTTCCGGTCATGCACAACCAGATTCTATCAAGCATCCGTTAAATCACGGCTTCTTAGACCAGTCTGATAGCTTTGCGAAAGGCGAATCAGGCTTATCCTCCTCATCCACATCGCCAAAAATCACTGGTTCCGCCTCGTCGGGCAGACCCGGCTTGCGTGGATAAGGATCAAGTGCCAGCTCAAAAAACTCTTCCGCGACAGCGCCCAAATCAATTTTATCGCCAACAAATGTCTCTGGTATGTCTGCGCCTTCCGCATCAAGCAGCAATTCACCGCTCTCATCCAGCTGAATTTTAGCGAGGCGAGAATCCTCGGGCACAAAAATCGTATCGACCTGCTCGTCAATCGTTGCATCCAGCGGCTCAAGCGTGGCTACGCATGACTGCACAACGTCTGCCTTGATCGTTCCGCGAATGCGAATGCCGCGCTTTTTCCAAGGTGTGAGCAAAAATTCGGCATCAAAGGATTTCACCGACCGAAGGCCGTGCTCATCAGCCAACGCCGCTCTTTCCTTTTCATTCGTCCCAATCTTCACCGTCAGACCCTTGTGGGGGAGATGCAGAACCGGAACGGGATAAGTCAGTGCCGGTTTATCAGTCATTATTCTCAGCCTTTTTCTTCGTATCAGTTGGCGATAGCGCCATGTCTTCGACATTTATAAAGGAAATATCGCCTGCCGCCAAAACGCCGTCATCGGTTTTTGCAAGCAAATCCCGACACGCGAACACATACGCACTCAAATGGTGAGAATGCGGCCATAATTCGAGATCAGGCTGAATATTTCTTGTTAGAGCTGCTGCCAATGCCTCTTGGTCATTATTATCCAGTGCCGAGCCATAAGAACTGACACGACCGTAGAACATCCGTGCGAGCTTCTTCATCCGCTTCGGAACGCCCTGATCACCGATTCCCAATTCTCGCAAGGAATGGTCAACATCCTTGAAAAATTCATCTGCAATGTCCTGTGCAAGGGGCATCAGCGCCGAATTTTCGCCCTTCATACGATGAAGAGTGAGGAAAATATGAACCGAAAGCATTTCATAGCGCCCCAATGGTGTATCAGGCACCTGAAATTGCGAATAAAATCGCTTTTGCCGCGCCGCCGCCACGATCGTCTCGTAAACGCGAAGCACAACTGTCTCATTTGCTTTGTTTTTGCGGCGAAAAAGTCGAAGAATCATTCGTATACGACCGTACTTGTTGCATCCAGTTGCAAGGTGGTTTACCGAAGTTCTCCTGACGGCGAAAGTGCCGCGCTGATATAGAATGTATGGAGAGGTCTTTGTTGCAGCGAATTTTCCCAAGCGCACGCAAACAGCGTGCCCTTCTCGCAGGCACAGCAATTCTCTTTTCGGCGGCTCTTGCCGGATGCAACACTGCATCCACGCTAAACCCGTCGGAAACGATCACAGAGGGTTACGTGCTTGATCAGGATGCGCTCGATTCGGTTCCGGTTGGTTCCAGCCGTGAGCAAGTGCTTCTGGCTCTAGGAACGCCATCAACAACGGCGACCTTCGATAATGAAGTGTTCTATTACATTTCGCAGAAGCGCTACCGTGCGGCACAGTTCATGAAGCCGAAAATCGTCGATCGCAACATCCTTGCGGTTTACTTCGATAAGGATGGTAAGGTTCACCATATCGCCAATTATGGTCTTCAGGATGGCAAGGTCTTTGATTTTGTATCCCGTACGACGCCGACCGGCGGCAAGGATCAGACCTTCATTGGCCAGATCATTCAGGGTGTTGCCAAAGCTCCAACGTCGCTTCCAGGCGGCATGACAGCTGGCGGAAACAACTAATTCTGCAAAGTGGATTGCAAAAAACCCGCCTTACGGCGGGTTTTTTATTGTTTCGCATCACGCGGAATGTGCAAGCACTGCAAGCAACAAAAGTGCCACGATGTTGGTGATCTTGATTGCCGGATTAACGGCAGGACCAGCGGTATCCTTGTAAGGATCACCCACAGTATCACCCGTTACAGAAGCCTTATGTGCTTCCGAGCCTTTGAGATGCTTCACGCCATCGGCGTCTGTGAAGCCATCTTCAAAGCTTTTCTTGGCATTATCCCATGCGCCACCACCCGATGTCATGGATATGGCCACAAACAATCCGTTAATGATAACGCCCAGAAGCGACGCGCCAAGAGCCGCAAAAGCCGCCGCTTTGGAGCCTGAGATAAGCAGAACGCCAAAATATACGACAATTGGAGCCAGAACCGGCAGAAGTGATGGAATAATCATTTCCCGGATAGCCGCTTTGGTCAGCAGGTCAACTGCACGCGCATAGTCCGGGCGATCCTGCCCAGTCATAATGCCCGGCTTTTCACGGAACTGACGCCGCACTTCCTGCACCACGGCACTGCCTGCACGACCAACAGCCGTCATTGCCATACCGCCAAAGAGATATGGAATGAGGCCGCCGAAGATCAGACCAGCCACCACGTAAGGGTTAGAGAGCTCAAACGATACCGGTCCCATATCCGCAAAATAGGGATAGGTTTGTCCGTTGGCTGCGAAATAGGCGAGATCGTTTGAATAGGCAGCGAACAGTACAAGTGCACCGAGACCCGCAGAACCAATCGCATAGCCCTTGGTGACGGCCTTAGTCGTGTTGCCCACTGCATCCAACGCATCGGTGGATTTGCGCACTTCCGGATCAAGACCGGCCATTTCCGCAATACCACCCGCATTATCCGTGACCGGACCAAAGGCATCGAGCGCCACAATCATACCAGCAATGCCAAGCATGGCTGTAACCGCAATGGCGGTGCCGAAGAGTCCTGCAAGCTGATACGTACTGATAATACCACCAATAATAACAATCGCAGGCAAAGCGGTTGATTCCAGCGATACCGCCAGTCCCTGAATGACATTGGTGCCATGACCCGTCACAGAAGCCTGCGCAATCGAATTGACCGGGCGTTTGTTGGTGCCGGTGTAATATTCAGTAATCACGACGATCAGGCCAGTCACGATCAAGCCGATGATGCCGCAGATAAACAGGTTGGTGCCGGTGATTGTCATTCCTGCAACGACGCCCACCTCTCCCCAGCCGACCGTCAGCGTATTGGCAACGGCAAGACCCACGATAGACAGAAGTCCGGTTGCGATCAGGCCTTTATAAAGCGCGCCCATGATGGAGCCATTAACACCAAGTTTGACGAAAAACGTTCCCGCAATTGATGTGAGGATGGAAACGCCACAGATCGCCAGCGGATAAAGCATCACACTTGAAAGCACATCGGAACCGGCAAAGAAGATCGCAGCCAGAACCATGGTTGCAACAACCGTCACCGCATAGGTTTCAAACAAATCCGCTGCCATACCTGCGCAGTCACCGACATTATCGCCGACATTATCAGCAATGGTTGCTGGATTGCGTGGATCATCTTCCGGAATGCCTGCTTCGACCTTGCCAACAAGATCGCCGCCGACATCGGCACCCTTTGTAAAGATACCGCCGCCCAAGCGTGCGAAGATCGAAATCAGCGAAGCACCAAAACCGAGCGCCACAAGCGCATCGATGACTGTGCGATCAGAGGGTGCATAACCCAGCCAAACCGTCAGAATTAAATAATAAACTGACACACCCAACAGTGCCAAACCAGCTACGAGCATACCAGTAATAGCGCCAGACTTAAAAGCTATTTCCAAGCCTCCAGCGAGGCTGAGGGATGCGGCTTGCGCTGTGCGCACATTCGCACGAACGGAAACATGCATCCCGATAAAGCCTGTCAAACCGGACAGGATCGCACCGATGAGAAAGCCTACAGCGGCCGAAATTGAGAGCAGATACCAGACCGCAAGAAAGACAACCACGCCAACCAGCGCAATGGTTGTATATTGTCGCGCGAGATAGGCTGCGGCACCTTCACGAATTGCAGCAGCAATTTCCTGCATACGCGCTGTGCCCTGATCTGCGGCAAGAACCGAACGCGTTGCCCATATGGCAAACAGAACGGAAAATACACCGCAGGCTATGACGAGAAGAAGAACTCCGATTCCCATTTAGGCCAACTCCCATTGAGCGCGCACCAGCTTGCGATAAATCGCTCGCAATCACGGAGCGATTATCTGCACACATCGGCGCATGAAAGGCCCGAAAACCCCTCCCCGGGCCAGAGATAGCGGCATGGAAGTGCCTGAAACCGTCAAGTCACCGGGTTTCATCGGCTTGATTTTACGTTTGAAGCATCTGCTTACAATCGAAGAGTTTGCAGATGTTTCTGCATTCGCGCATTCTCAATGCCGCAGGCTCAACATGCGGAAGACGTATTGAAACGTCAAGTCGTAGTTTGTTGAATTACCAAAGCAAAAAGGCTGCGATTTCTCGCAGCCTTTTTGGTCTAAATAGGAATGTCTGTTACTTGCCGCGCGGCTTTGTTCCACGGCTTTCGCCACGAAGTTCGAAAGCAATACGGTCGAGCACCGCGTTGACGAGCTTCGGCTCTTCTTCGGTGTAGAAAGCCTTGGCGATATCGACATATTCCGAGACGATAACCGCAGTTGGTACATCTTTGCGGGTTTTCAATTCCCACGCACCGGCGCGCAAAATCGCACGCAGTGTTGAATCAAGACGGGAAAGCGGCCAATCTTCAGTCAATGCCTGATGGATCATCGGATCCAGTGCAAGCTGCGTTTCCACAACACCTGCCACAATGCCACGGAACCATTGCGGATCTGCATCGAGATACTGCATGCCATCCACTTCCTTGCCAAGGCGATGGGCTTCATATTCAGCAACGACTTCGATGACGCCTGTTCCGGCAACATCCATCTGATAAAGCGCCTGAACGGCTGCGAGACGCGCAACGCCACGCTTGTTTGCGGCTCTTGGTGCATTCGGGCTGGTGCGGCCTTCAGAAGAAGCAGTCATCGTATCAGGCTCCGAATTTCTTACGTAGATCAATCATAGTTAGGGCTGCACGGGCTGCAAAGCCACCCTTGTCCTTATCTTCGCGACGCGCACGCACCCAAGCCTGCTCATCATTCTCTACAGTCAGAATGCCATTGCCAATAGCAAGACCTTCTTCAACTGCAAGATCGGTCAATGCGCGGCAGGATTCATTGGCAACAATATCAAAATGATAGGTTTCACCACGAATGACTGTGCCGAGAGCGACAAAGCCATCATAATTCGTGCCGCCATTTTCAGCGCCATCAAGCGCGAAAGAAATCGTCGCTGGCACTTCCAGTGCACCGGGAACCGTCACAACATCATAAGTCGCGCCAGCAGCATCCAGAGCAGCCTTTGCGCCGTCAAGAAGCGCATCCGACAGTTCTTCGTAGAAACGCGCTTCAACAATGAGCAAATGCGGCGCGTGCGCCTCGTGCTTCGACATGAGAGACTCCATGACAGAAATCGCGGACCGCAAATCCTGCGGTCAACGCTAAATTCAAAAAAACAGCTTAGGGTTCTTAGGCTCTAAGCTTATTTCTTATATTGCGCAAGCCTTGCTGCGTAACGGGCCAGCTGATCGATCTCAATATTGATCTTGTCGCCTGCTTTACGGTCGCCCCACGTGGTCACTTCAAGCGAATGGCGAATAAGCAGAACGTCAAATTCATTGCCATTGACGCCATTGACCGTCAGCGATGTACCATCCAGTGCGACAGAGCCTTTCTGGGCGATAAAAGGTGCCAGTTCTTCCGGCGCACGCAGAGTGAAGCGGACAGCATCGCCCTCTTCCTTGCGCTCAACAATTTCCGCCTGTCCATCGATGTGACCGGACACAAGATGGCCACCCATTTCGTCACCAAGCTTGAGCGAACGCTCAAGATTAATGCGGGTGCCATTTTCCCATTTTGAAATGGTCGTGAGACGCAATGCCTCTTCCCAGGCTTCCACTTCAAACCAGCGGGCATTGGTGCCTTTTTCCGGTAGTGCCACAACGGTCAGGCAAACTCCAGAACAGGCAATCGAAGCGCCAAGCTCGATGGTTTCAGGATCGTAAGCTGTTTCGATCCGCAGCAGCACACCTTCATTAAGCGGCTTAATACGATCAACCTTGCCAATGTCGGTGACAATACCTGTAAACATCAAGTCTTCCTTACATATTCCGCATAAGCATCGTCGCCATATCGCGCCTCGCGCACAATTGCGAATTCATTAGCGATATGGGATTGCAGATCCGTGACGGCAACCCCGGCGGCAGAACCGATTTCAACAGGTGAGCGGAAAAGCACGACGCGATCAACCAGATTTTCTTTTAAAAAGCTGCTGGCAACGCTTGCTCCACCCTCGACCAGAACAGAGGAAATACCCTGTGCAGCAAGGTCATCCATCAATTCTGGTAAAGCGATGCGGCCTTCATCACTTTCCGCCGCGATGATGCGGCATCCCGCCGCCTGCATCTCATAACGTCGCTCAGGCGCCACATGTTCACAACAAGCAAGCCACAAAGGAATAGCGTCTGAACTGCGAATAAGCTTTGAATCGAGCGGCAGTTTTAATCCGCTATCCAACACAAGGCGAACGGGCGAGCGTTGTTCCAGCCCCGGCAGACGACAATTCAGAATTGGGTCATCAGCAATTGCTGTTTCGACACCGACCAGAATTACATCGGTCTGCGCACGCAGAATATGCGACTGCGCGCGCGCAATCGGACCCGTGATTGTTACCTGTCCCTCACCCTTTTTACCGATGAAGCCATCGGCAGAAAGTGCAAGTTTCAGAATCACTTCCGGGCGTTTTTTAGAAGATCGATTCAGATAGCCCGCGAGGTCATCGGCAGCCTTATCTGACAGAATGCCCGGCACCACTTCAATGCCCGCGTCACGCAGGATTGCGAAGCCTTTGCCGCTTACTCTTTCGTCGGGATCAGTCGCGGCAACAAACACCCGCACAATACCTGCATGCACCAGAGCTTCCGCACATGGCGGTGTACGACCATGATGTGCGCAAGGTTCGAGACTGACATAAGCCGTGGCGCCCCGCGCCGCCTCACCCGCATCGGCCAGTGCCTGCGGCTCTGCATGAGGACGCCCACCGATTGCCGTCACGCCACGTCCAACGATAACACCATCTTTGACGATGATCGTGCCAACTGACGGGTTTGTTCCCGTTAAGCCCTTGTTGCGCCGTGCAAGACGAATGGCTGCTTCCATGAAGCGCAGATCATCGGCCGTCGCTTTTGCATGCGAGAATTCCACTTGGCTCATTTTATGCGTCCGGGTCGGAGGCGGGTTCAGTGACAGTCAATTCATCAATGACGTTGTGGAAATCGACGGCCTTGCTGAAATTGCGATAGACGGAAGCAAAGCGGATATAGGCGATGTCATCGACGCCCTTGAGCGCATCCATCGCTAGACGGCCAATTTCGTCGGACGTTACTTCGGCTTCGCCTGAGCTTTCGAGTTGGCGCACGATACCAGAAATCGCGCGTTCGATACGCTCTTCATCAATCTCACGCTTGCGCAGAGCCACATCAATGGAACGAGATAGCTTTTCACGATCGAAAGGCACCCGACGACCGCTCTTCTTCACGACCATAAGATCACGCAATTGCACGCGCTCAAAAGTTGTGAAGCGTCCGCCACATACCGAACAGACACGACGTCGGCGAATAACCGCACCGTCTTCCGCCGGGCGGGAATCCTTCACCTGCGTATCTTCAGACTGGCAATAGGGACAACGCATGGCACTCTTTCAATTGAATAGATGATTCCATTGAATGATACCCCATCAGGCGAATGCTGCCTAATTGAGACAGATATGAAAAAGCCCGCTCAACAAGGTTGAACGGGGCTTCATCAAAATTTGAAGGGTTTTAGCCCTGATAGCCGTACATCGGGAAGCGATCAGTCAGTGCAATGACCTTGGCCTTAACCGCTGCTTCAACGGATGCATTGCCTTCGTCGGAGTTGGCAACTTTCAGACCATCGAGCACTTCTGCGATCAGCGAGCCAATTTCCTTGAACTCAGCCTTGCCGAAACCGCGGGTCGTGCCAGCAGGTGTACCAAGACGAACACCGGAGGTTACGAATGGCTTTTCTGGATCGAATGGAATGCCGTTCTTGTTACAAGTGACATTTGCACGGCCAAGTGCTGCTTCAGCGCGCTTACCAGTTGCATTCTTCGGACGCAGATCGACCAGCATCAGGTGGTTGTCGGTGCCGCCTGAAACAATGTCCAAGCCCTGCGACTTCAGTTCGTCCGAAAGCGCACGCGCATTATCGACAACGTTCTGAGCGTAGATCTTGAATTCCGGCTTCAGAGCTTCTGCAAAAGCAACGGCCTTACCAGCAATCACGTGCATCAGCGGTCCGCCCTGCAAGCCCGGGAAGACAGCAGAATTGAACTTCTTCGCCAGATCTGGATCGTTGGTGAGGATCATACCGCCGCGTGGACCGCGAAGCGACTTGTGAGTCGTCGTGGTGCAAACATGCGCATGTGGAACCGGCGATGGGTGTACTCCACCGGCAACCAGACCAGCGATGTGAGCCATATCGACCATCAGATATGCGCCAACTTCATCAGCGATTTCACGGAAACGCTTCCAGTCCCAGATACGGGAATAGGCAGTACCACCAGCAAGAATAAGCTTCGGCTTGTTTTCACGTGCAAGACGGGCGATTTCTTCCATATCCAGAAGGTGATCGTCTTCACGAACGCCATAGGAAACAACGTTGAACCACTTGCCCGACATGTTAACAGGCGAACCGTGCGTCAGGTGACCACCGGAATTGAGGTCGAGGCCCATGAAAGTGTCGCCCGGCTGCAAAAGCGCCAGGAACACAGCCTGATTCATCTGGCTGCCGGAGTTTGGCTGGACGTTTGCAAATTCTGCACCGAACAGCTTCTTGGCGCGCTCAATCGCCAGTTCTTCAACAACGTCAACATACTGGCAGCCGCCATAATAGCGCTTGCCCGGATAACCTTCGGCATATTTGTTGGTGAGGATCGAACCCTGTGCTTCAAGCACCGCACGCGAAACAATATTTTCCGAGGCGATCAGCTCAATTTCATGACGCTGACGACCGAGTTCGTTGCGGATCGCACCGAAAATATCGGCATCAATCTCTTCAAGAGTTGCGTTGAAAAAAGCGGTATTGGCTTGTGTCATGTTTCACACCCTCCGGGTTAGCCGGCCGTAGCACTAAGAGATGAGGCGCAGTATCACACTTCGAATGGCAAGGCCAATGGCCGCAAAGCGAAAAGCATGTTCCAAAATGCGGCATGATGGTGCCAAAGGCACTGCCGGAAACAAAAAAGCCGCCCGAAATAGATTGGGGCGGCTTTTTTGCAGATAGTTTCAGATCAGGTATCAGTGCCAAGCGCCAGCGCGCTCGAACCATCCATCTTGTAGATGTCGTCGCGGAACTGCACTACACCATCACCAGTCGACCATGCGGTGATATAAACGAAGTGCAGCGGCACAGGATCAACCACCTGAATAGGCGTATTCACGCCGGAAGCAATCGTGCCTTCAATATTCTGACGATCCCAGCCAGCTGTGTTCTTCAACAGCCAGACATCCAGATCGCGAACGTTCTGCACGCGGACGCAGCCGGACGAATCAAAGCGCATCAACTTGTTGAAATAGCTCTTCTGTGGTGTGTCATGCATGTAAACGGCATGCGTGTTGTGGAAGTTGATCTTCGTGGAGGACATGGCGTTGATCTTGCCCGGGTCCTGACGGAACATCAGCTTCACCGCATCGTCGGTGTTCCAGTCAACGCTTTCCGGCGGAACCTCCTGACCCTGCGCATTGTAGAGGCGGATCTTGTTGTTTGCCAGATATTGCGGGTTTTTCCGCATCAGCGGAATAATATCCTTCTGGATGATCGACTTTGGAGCCGTCCAGTACGGATTGAGAATCACTTCGTGAATCTTGGAATCAAGAATTGGCGTCTGACGATCAATCTTGCCAACGACCGCTGTATGGCGCTGTGAAACGCTGCCGTTTTCAACAGCCTCAATACGTGCCGCAGGAATATTGACCATAACAAAGCGCTGCTCTGTCTGGCTTGCAGGTGTCATGCCGGAAAGACGCTGAAGATTGGTCTGCAACTGGCCAAGACGGGTATTCGCATCAACATTCATTGCAGCGTAGGTGAACTGGCCCATAACGCCATCGGCAGGCAGGCCATGACGCGACTGAAAGCGCTTAACGGCTGCATCGACATAAGTGTCATACGCGCTCGAAACACCAGCTTCACGTGGCAGATCGCCAGAAACGATCAAACGCTGGCGCAGAGCCTGAACCGAAGGATCATTGACGCCAAGCTGTAACTTTGCGCTGCCGGGAACCTGCGGCCAACCACCACGAGCGGCAAGATCACCATATTGGGCAATTGCCGACTGAAGATTGCCAACCGTCTGCTGACTGATAACCGGCTGATTGGTTGCAACCTTCTGGCCACCCGTTGCACGCGCATCAAACTGGTCATCCCAGTTACCGCGACGCGGTGCTGAAAGAATATCATTCAAAGCCTGCTGCTGGGCAAATGCTGCAGGAGCGATTGCAGATGCGGCAGCGGCCAAACCAGCGGTTGCAGCACCGCGCAGAAAGCTGCGACGGCCCACATTCATAGCCAGCATATTCTTGTCGGTTTTGGTCATTGTTTTGGTCCCAAAGGCTAACCTGTTGCGTCCGAATGCAAGGCACTCAGAAATAGCTCATGATTATGCACTGTATTAAACCCGATAAGTCGGTTTTTATGGCTTATTCATGTCGCGCCGCCAAGAATTCAAGGCAGCAACTGCTTAAATAGCTAGCAATCATGCAGTTCGTCGTATTAACCGGCGCAATTGTGACCGTTCTGCAACAAAATACTACAGTCGGTACGCTATGCTGTCATTCCAGAAACGATCGAGACGCTGCAACGAACGGTTCATGGCTGTAAACTCTTCCACCTGAATGCCACCGACCTGCTCAATAGAAGCAATATGACGCTGATAAAGAGACTGCACCTGATCGGCGATTTCATTGCCTTTATCGCTCAAGCTGACACGCACCGAACGACGATCTGTGCTTGAACGCTCATGATTGATAAAGCCCATATCAACGAGCTTTTTCAGATTGTAAGAGACGTTAGAACCAAGATAGTAGCCTCGCGAACGCAACTCGCCTGCGGTCAGTTCGGAATTACCGATGTTGAACAAAAGCAACGCCTGTGTCGCATTGATGTCGCTTCGACCAGCGCGATCAAACTCATCCTTGATGACGTCGAGCAGACGACGATGCAGACGCTCAACGAGCTGTAATGCTTCAAGATAAAGTGTGCGGAGCGCTGCTTCGGGATTCAAAAGCGGAGCAGATGCATCCATTCTGTGCTGTGCATTGATCATGTCTTTTGCCTCTCTGTCGGAGCAACCTTACGTGAGGTCACTCTCTTTCCTGTTCAGCCGGTGTTTTCACCGTGTCTGGATAGGAATTTAGACGAGATGCATAAAATTCGAATTAAAAGTCAGCCTTAACAGTAGCTTACCAAGCGAAATGCAATTTCAGGCTTAATGTTTTGTTACCAGCACATCAATTCAGACGGCAAGACCGACGCGTGACAGCCGGCGCTTTTCTAGAAAGAGCATGATGCGGAAGACAACATAAATGAGGATGCAGATCGCATTAAAACCAACAATCAATGGCCGATATTCGAAGTGTCGGGCAAAGACGGAATAGATCGCTATCTCACCAAGCGCTGCCACGACCCATAAAACCGGCCCCCACGGCGCACGCATCCAAAGGCCAGTTGCCGCTACGGGCATCAAGAGTGCCAAAGCAACGCAGGCCGTTTGCCACTGCCACGGCATCAGATCAAAGCGCCACAACAAGCCGGGTTGCACCCCAATCAGCTTAATCCAGTAATAAACGCCGCTCGCAAGCGCAGCCAAAGAGATCAAACGCATAAACCATACGAAAGACCATTCCGTGCCACTGGGCTGGATATGCTGGTGCAACTCATCCTGACGCATCAAAAGCTCAGTTCCCTCTCGCCAAGATTGGCAAAATACGCGTTGACCGTTTCCGGCTTCACTTCATCAATCGACGCAGGCTGCCAGACTGGCGCCCCGTCCTTATCGATCAAAACTGCCCGAACGCCTTCATAAAAATCGTGCCCTGCCAACATGCGTGATGCAATGCGATATTCCATGCGCATACAATCATCGAGATCAAGCGCACGGCCATCAGCTATCTGACGGAATGTCACCGCTAAACTGGTTGGCGACCGCGTAGCAAGAACTGTCAAAATATCCGTTGCAGGCTTGCTGCCATTTGCTGCAGCCTTTTGCAGCGCTTCGATACATTCAGCAAGCGTTGCATGCTCAAAACTTTCGGCAATCACGTTGCGGGCTTCGGGAGATGTTTCGAAATCAGGATATTGAGCACGCGCCAGAGCCGCATCAATATCGGCTTTTGCAATCAAATCATCGCGCAGATCATCCAGATCGCTGCTTGATATAGCATGAGTAGCAATACCGCTTTGCAGGCAATCGCCCCAGCGAATCCGATTACCCGTTAGAGCGAGATAATAGCCGAAATTATCATGCAGATGCGGCAGGAACGCGCTTCCACCCACATCGGGGAAAAAGCCAATACCTGTTTCTGGCATGGCAAAAAGCGTATTTTCAGTGACGATCCGGTGCGAGCCATGAATGGAGATACCTGCGCCACCGCCCATAACAATGCCGTTCAACAAAGAGACATATGGCTTTGGGAACCGTCCAATGCGCGCATTGAGACGATATTCGTCACGGAAGAAATCAAATGCAGGCGTTCCTTCCTGGCCAGCCTTATAAGCGGCCACAACATCACCACCCGCGCAGAAGGCACGACCTTCACCTTCGACAATAACGACAACGACATCATCATCCGATTCCCATGCTTGCAAAGCACGGTCGAGCGCAAGAATCATTTTATGGGTAAGAGCATTGAGCGCAGATGTGCGTGTAAGCCTGACAAGGCCAGCCTTACCCTTACGTTCAAAGCTGATTTCGCTGCCGCCACCGAAGTCAATCTGCATGTCGCTTTCTCCCGTATGATCAAAGTGTTTCAGATAAGACCGAAGGTTCGAAACACGTTAATCATTCTATCTTGCGCATTATCTTACGCAAAACCGCTCCGCACTTTTGCTGGAAATGCTTTCAATGGGTAGAAACTGAAAAGCCCCGCGTCAATCCTGCACAGGCTATTGTGCTTGGTTTAGCCACTTTTCCCGTGATAAACCGTCTGCAACACACACTAAGCTTCCGAACCGGTAGATTCCCAAGCTTTCTTCTCTCGGGAACATTTATATGACTGATCGTCTGAACAACATTTCTCCTGCCAACATTTCGGGCCACGTCGATGATGTGACCGGAGGCCGTCGTCTGCGGCGCATGCGCAAGGCCGACTGGTCACGCAGACTGGTTCAGGAAACACATCTGACGGTAGACGATCTGATCCTGCCATTCTTTTTGACCTACGGAACCGGCGTCACCGAAGCAGTCGATGCCATGCCCGGCGTAGAACGCTATTCGGTCGACATGGCTGTGCGTATGGCAGAGAAAGCCGCGAAGCTTGGTATCCCTGCGATTGCGCCCTTCCCGCGTGAAAAAGCAGAAGTAAAGACCGAGGACGGTGCTTATGTTGCAAGCCCCGACAATCTGATCAATCGCGCCGTGCGTGCGATCAAAAAAGAAGTGCCTGAAATCGGCATCATCACGGACGCAGCGCTCGACCCATTCACGACGCATGGTCATGACGGCATTTTGCGTAATGGCGAAATCATCAATGATGAATCGGTTGCCATGGTTGTTCGTGGCGCACTGTCTCAAGCAGAGGCGGGTGCAGATGTGATTGCACCTTCCGATATGATGGATGGTCGTATCGGCGCTATTCGTCAGGCACTGGATGCGCATGGCTTCAACCATGTGCCGATCATGTCCTACGCAACCAAATTCGCATCAGCCTTCTATGGCCCATATCGCGATGCAATCGGTACAGCTGGTCTGTTGAAGGGCGACAAGAAGACATACTATATCGATCCGGCGAACCCGGAAGAAGCTGTGCGGGAAGCCGAACAGGACGTGGCGGAAGGCGCTGATATGCTGATGGTGAAGCCCGGCATGCCTTATCTCGACATCATCCATCGTCTGAAGAACACGTTCCGCCTGCCGACTTATGCCTATCAGGTATCAGGCGAATATTCGATGATCAAAGCTGCCGGCATGAATGGCTGGATCGACGAAGAAAAAGTCATGATGGAGAGTCTTCTCGCCTTCAAACGTGCGGGCTGCGACGGTATTCTCACTTACTTCGCGCTGGATGTGGCGGAAAAGCTGAAAAGCCAAAGCTAATTTCCAAAACGCTATTTCCTTGAAATAGCCTGTTTCATGCACCACCTTGAGACTGTTCCGCGACGTGCGGAGCAGCGGACGGTTTATTTCCCGAACGCTTTTCGTATTAACGACTGGAAGGGACAATGTCCGATCATATTCTACACGGCGAAGTTATAGGGCCGCGTTACGAAAGCCGCGCATTTTTTGAAGGCGTGCGCACGCGTCGTATCATGGCGTTCCTCATCGACTATCTCATCGTGTTTCTATTGTGCATTCCGGCTGCCATAGTAATTTTCATCCTTGGCATCATCACACTGTCGCTTGGCTGGGCGCTTTATGCGATCATGTTTCCGGTCGTCGCTCTGTTCTACGTTTCGCGCACGCTGGGCGGACCACAGCAGGCCACCAAAGGCATGCAGATGATGAACATCAAAATCGTTCGTCTTGAAGGCGGAACTGTCGACCCGATGCTGGCTGTGGTTCACACAGTTCTATTCTGGGGCCTTAATGTAGTGCTGACCCCACTAATCTTGCTTGCCACGCTGGTCATTGACCGTAAGCGTGCCGTGCATGACCTCTTGCTTGGAACTGCCGTCATCCGTTCGGATCGATAATCAAGCATCAAAAAAATTCAGGGCCGGCTGCACAAAATGTCTATTGACGTTTTGTGCAGCCGGCTCAATCTTTAGAGCATGTCTCCCAAAAGTGGAAACCGGTTTTGGGATCAAGACATGCCTATAAAAATCACAAAGAGATGGTTCGGTATTGCCGTTTCGTGGATATTGAATGACCCATCAACCGCAACAGTCTCCGCAGTTTTTCCTAACGGCTCCATCGCCCTGCCCGTATCTCGACGGGCAAATGGAACGTAAGGTTTTTACGCATCTCGTTGGAGACAAAGCCAGCGAGATCAATGATCTGCTGACGCAAGGTGGTTTTCGTCGCTCTCAAAACATTGCCTACAGACCTGCATGTGAGATGTGCCGCGCTTGCGTTTCGGTACGAATCCTGACGGGTGAGTTCGAGATGAACAAAAGCATGCGCCGGGTGTGGGATCGCAATCGCGATCTGATTGGTCGTCCGCACAAGGCGCAACCAAGCACCGAACAATACGCATTGTTCCGCGATTATCTGGATGCACGGCACCATTCGGGCGGTATGTCCGATATGACAGTGCTCGATTATGCGATGATGGTCGAAGACACCCACGTTAATACGCAGATTATCGAATATCGCCGACGCGGGCCGGATAGTTTCATCAGCGCCAAGGGTGACGGAGAGCTGATCGCGGTCGCTCTTACCGACGTGATGGCTGACGGTCTGTCGATGGTCTATTCGTTCTTCTCACCGCATATGCATGAGCGGTCCATTGGAACCTACATGATCCTCGACCATATCCAGCGTGCACGTGCGGCTGGCTTGCCCCATGTCTATCTCGGCTATTGGGTCGAAGGCTCACGGAAGATGCAATATAAGACGCGGTTCAGACCGCAGGAGCATCTCGGGCCACGTGGATGGCAGAAATTTGAAGGATAATAAAAAGGCGGCATCAAAGCCGCCTTTGTTTTAGAATTTTCCCGAACGTGGGAAACCCTTTGGCACCGTACGACCGGCTGAGGCACGAGCCGCAATCCACTCAACAAGCTCTTCCTTGTTGCGATTGAATGTGCGGTCAGCTGAATCCTGCCACGACAAACCGTCAGCAATTGCAAAAGTACGAATGTCGGAAATGCCGCCATCCTTGTATTTCTGCAAACGCACACCCTTGCCGCGGGTCATTTCCGGAATTTCAGCAAGCGGGAAGACGACCATCTTACGATTTTCGCCGACCACCGCGATGTGATCACCTGAAATACGTTGACAAAGCTTGGCTTCGTCCGGCGCCTTCACATTCATCACCTGCTTACCCTTGCGGGTATTGGCGACGGCTTCATTCTCAGACACGATGAAGCCATTGCCTTCATGGGACACAAGCAGAAGCTTCGCCTGCGGATCATGGACAAAAGCGGTGAGAATATCCTGATCGTTTTCCATATCGACCAGAATGCGGATCGGTTCACCATGACCGCGACCGCCCGGAAGCGTATTCGCGCCAATGGTGAAGAACTTGCCGCCCGTCGTGAAGAACAGAATCTTATCCGTAGTCTCAGCGTGGAAAGCGAGCTTGAGCTTATCGCCTTCCTTGAAAGCCAGTGTCGAGAAGTCAGCCATATGGCCCTTCATCGCGCGCAACCAGCCCTTTTCAGACACAACGATTGTGACCGGCTCACGCTCGATCATCGCCTGATGAATATCTTCAAGATCGTGGGTTGGCGCTTCAGCAAAGGTGCTTCGACGCTTGCCAAGCTTGGTCGCTGGCCCAAACTTTTCGCGGACAGCTTTGATTTCAGTGCTGATCTTCTTCCATTGGCGCGTGCCAGAAGCGAGCAAGCCTTCCAGATCAGATTTCTCGGCTGTTAGGCCATCAAATTCTTTACGGATTTCGAACTCTTCAAGCTTGCGCAACGAACGCAAGCGCATGTTGAGAATGGCTTCGGCCTGATTATCCGTCAGATCGAAAAACCGCATCAGCTCCTGCTTCGGCTCATCCTCTTCACGAATGATACGGATGACTTCATCAAGATTGAGATAGGCTTTCAGGAAACCGCCGAGGATTTCCAGTCGCTTCTCAATTTCCGCCAGGCGATATTCGGAACGGCGAACCAGCACTTCCTTGCGATGTTCGAGCCATTCTTTGAGCACGCCGCCAAGCGAAAGAACATTGGGCACTTTGCCATGCGAAAGCACGTTCATGTTGAGCGAAACGCGGTTCTCAAGCTCAGTCAGCTTAAACAGCGATTCCATCAACAATTCTGGATCGACCGTGCGGTTCTTCGGTTCCAGAACGATGCGAATGTCTTCCGCAGACTCATCGCGAATATCATCAAGCAGCGGCAGCTTCTTCGCCAGAAGAAGCTCAGCAATTTTTTCAATCAGGCGCGACTTCTGAACCTGATACGGAATTTCAGTGACAACGATCACCCAAGTTCCGCGATTGCCCTCTTCCTTTTCCCAGCGTGCGCGCGCACGAAACGAGCCGCGACCGGTGCGATAGGCTTCAACGATATTGGCATGATCCTCGACCAGAATACCGCCAGTCGGGAAATCAGGACCGCGCACCTTACATTTCAAAAGCGCTGTGGGATCACTCTCCGCTTCCTTTTTCAACTCTTCCCACTGCGCAGGCGAAGTGATCAGTTCTTCGACGCTCGCATCGGGATGATTGATGAGATACAGCGCGGATGAGCAAAGCTCCGCCACATTATGCGGCGGAATATTGGTCGCCATGCCGACCGCAATACCGGCCGAGCCATTGGCGAGCAGGTTCGGGAATGCACCCGGAAGGACGATGGGTTCTTCGTCTTCCTCATTATAAGTCGGGCGGAAGTCGATGGCGTTTTCGGTGATGCCTTCGAGCAGCAGCGTTGACACTTCTGTCATTCGCGCTTCGGTGTAACGCATTGCAGCTGCATTATCGCCGTCAATATTGCCGAAATTACCCTGCCCGTCCACGAGCGGATAACGAACGGCAAAATCCTGCGCGAGACGCACCAGTGCATCGTAAATCGAGGCGTCGCCGTGCGGATGGAATTTACCCATCACATCACCAACGATACGCGCGCATTTTGCATAGGCCTGATCAGGATTAAGACGCAGCAGACGCATCGCGTGCACAATACGGCGGTGAACCGGCTTCAAACCATCGCGCACATCCGGCAGCGCACGATGCATGATCGTGGACAGCGCATAAGCGAGGTAGCGTTCTTCAAGCGCAGACTTGAGATCGACCCGTTCGATGTGTTCTTCGCCGTCGCCCGGCGGAATCAGACTTTTACCCATAATTCTCAGTACCAATTGCGCGATTCGTCAGCAAGTAGTGATGAGAACCAATCCAGTACATTCGTCGCAAATATGCCGTCATTGCTCCTGTATAGAGAAATTATCGTGGTTTTTGCCACAAGGAACACAGGAAAAGCGAAACGGGCTGTTTTTCCTTTCGTAAAAGCTTATGTAGACATTTGAATTTTTTACCGAATGATCAGGAGCCAATAAATGCAGGTTTTCGTTCTTAGTAAGCAGGCCGCGCGCGTATTTGCAGCAAGCACGGCACTTTCGTTGGTATTTGGCAGCGTAGCTATGGCCGCCGATGCCAATGCCGTCGCTGAACGCCTCAAGGCAATGTATGCCAAGCAGGGCGGAGAACTGAGCTTTGCCAATGTCAAAGCTGATGGCTCCGACATTGTGCTTGAAGGCACGAAGATCAAGCTTGCAACTGTTTCCGACAAGGCAATAGCTCTCGGCGACATTACCCTCGAAAACGTTGAGGATACATCAGACGGCGGCTACAGCATTGAAAAAGCAGTTGTTGCTGACATTGATATCCCTGCGGGCGAAGCAAACAAGAACGACAAAGTTTCCATCAAGGGTATCTCGATGGAAAACATCTCGATTCCATCTGAAAAGGCTGAAGGCGCGCTCAACCAGATGGTTCTCTACGAAAAGATGAAGATAGATGAAATGGCGTTTGGAACACCGGGCACGGATGGTGCAACGGTCAAAGGTTTCGAAGCAACGCTGGGGGCCGCCAATCGCTCTGAGAAAATCGACTACGCGCTGACCATTGCAGATATTGACGCTACCTTCGAGAAGGATGGCAAGAACCCACTTGCGCCGCTCGACATGAATACCTTCAACGGTTCAGTTACATCTAAAGGCACGTGGTTGCCGAAGTCTGGCGACGCATCCCTCGACCAGTTCGAGATCAGTGCAAAGGAACTCGGCAAAATCGACATCACCGGTGCGCTTGCCGGCTATGATGTTGCATTCCTTGAAGCCGTTCAGAAAACCCAGCAGAACATGACAAAGGCAGATGCCGACAAGGACGCTGCTGGTCTGGCTATTCTCGGTCTTGCTGAACAGCTGAGCCTTAAGAACCTGACAATCCGCTTTGACAATGAAACCCTCACGCAGAAGCTGCTAGATTATTACGGCAAGCAGCAGGGTTCTGACGGCAAAACGCTTGGCGAACAGCTGAAAATGATGGTTCCGCTTATGGCTACACAGCTCAAGAACCCGGAATTTGCTCAGCAGTTGAAGACCGCGGCTGAAAAGTATTTCGACGATCCAAAGTCGCTGACGATTTCGGCTACGCCTGACCAGTCGGTTAGCTTTGCATCAATCGTTGCGACAGCATCACTCGATCCAACGAAGATCATTCCACTTCTGAAGGTCGCAGTTGAAGCCAACAACTGATTGATCTGATACTAATTCAACGAACCCGGTGCGCTCTGCTCACCGGGTTTTCTTTTGCTTGTTTATAAGGCCAAAGAAAAAGCCCGATCTCGCGACCGGGCTTTTTGATTTCATATCTGAACCGATCAGCTTTTCTGCGTCGGCGCCAGACGAATATGCAGATCGCGCAGCTGCGCGGTCGAAACATCCGAAGGTGCGTTCATCAGAAGATCGAGCGCCTGCTGGTTCATCGGGAACAGCGAGATTTCGCGCAGGTTCTTTGCGCCAACGAGCAACATGATCACACGATCAACACCGGCAGCCATGCCGCCATGTGGAGGCGCGCCGTACTGGAATGCACGATAGAGACCGCCAAAGCGCTCTTCCACGTCCTGTTGGCTGAGGCCAACCAGTTCGAACGCCTTAACCATGACGTCCGGCAGCTGGTTACGGATCGAACCGGAAGCGATTTCAAAGCCGTTACAGACCAGATCGTACTGGTAAGCCTTGAGCGACAACGGATCCTGCGTTTGCAGTGCTTCCATCCCACCCTGCGGCATTGAGAACGGGTTGTGTGCGAAGTCGAGCTTCTTGTTGTCTTCGTCCCATTCGTAGAACGGGAAGTCGATAATCCAAGCAAGTTCAAAGCGCTCACGATCAACGAGGTTCAATTCTTCACCAGCGCGCGTGCGGGCGTCGCCTGCGAATTTGTAGAACTTCGATGGCTGACCAGCCACGAAGAAACAAGCATCGCCATCGCCGAGACCAAGCTGCTCGCGAAGCGCTTCTGTGCGTTCTTCACCAATGTTCTTGGCAATCGGTCCTGCGCCTTCGAGCTTATCGCCTTCTTTGCGCCAGAAGATGTAGCCGAGACCCGGCTGACCTTCGCCCTGTGCCCATGAATTCATGCGGTCACAGAATGCGCGGCTGCCACCGGTCTTTGCCGGAATTGCCCAGACTTCGACCTTGGGATCGTTTGCGATCATGTTCGCAAAGACCTTGAAGCCGGAACCAGCAAAATGCTCGGTCACTGCCTGCATTTCAATCGGGTTACGCAGGTCTGGCTTGTCTGAACCATAGGTGCGGATTGCATCATCATAAGCGATGCGGCGGAACTGCTGCGTGACAGGCTTGCCTTCGGCAAACTCTTCAAAGATGCCGCGCATGACAGGTTCCATCGTTTCCCAGATTTCTTCCTGAGTAACGAAGCTCATTTCAAGATCGAGCTGGTAGAATTCGCCCGGCAGACGGTCTGCACGCGGATCTTCATCACGGAAGCAAGGCGCGATCTGGAAATAGCGGTCGAAACCGGCAACCATCAGAAGCTGCTTATACTGCTGCGGAGCCTGCGGCAGCGCGTAGAACTTGCCTTCGTGAATACGGCTCGGCACGAGGAAGTCGCGCGCGCCTTCTGGCGACGAGGCCGTCAGAATTGGCGTCGAAAATTCATTAAAGCCAATTTCGGTCATGCGGCGACGCATCGCTGCAATGATCTTTGTGCGGCTCATGATGTTCTTATGCAGCGTTTCACGACGCAGGTCGAGGAAACGGTACTTGAGGCGAATGTCTTCCGGGTAATCCGGTTCGCCGAACACGGGCAGCGGCAATTCCTTGGCTGCGGCCAGAACTTCGATCTCGGTTGCGAAAATTTCGATATCGCCGGTCGGCAGGTTTGCGTTTACGGCTTCGCCGGTACGCGCCTTGACTTCACCATCGACGCGGATAACCCATTCACCGCGAACGGTTTCAGCAATTTTGAACGCTGGCGAATCAGGATCAGCGACGATCTGGGTCAGACCGTAATGATCGCGAATGTCGATGAAGAGGATGCCACCATGGTCACGGACGCGATGAACCCAGCCAGACAGACGGACTTTTGAACCAACATCCGATTTGCGAAGGGCTGCGCAGGTATGGCTGCGATAACGGTGCATGATTTCTGCCTTTTGGAACTTTATAAATCTTGTGCAAGCAAAGCGCTGCAATTCGGGCGGAAAAGCGCATTTTGATCACGCTTTGTCAAGCCGACACTACCTGTGTTAAACCAGCTTGACAGAATATGTCGACAAAAATCACTATTTACGTGTTATCTCATCGCAATATCACTCTTGCGGCACGACAAGCGGGCCGTCTCTGAATATTTTGTTTAAACACGCATCTTAACCGAAAACCGCTTCACACTTTTCAGGATGCGCTCTAAAAAGAAAAACATGCAGCTCATCACGACCACAGAGGCCCTTGAAGAGGCCGTATCCGCCTTAGCCAAATCCGACTTTGTGACAGTCGATACCGAATTCATTCGGGAAACGACGTTCTGGCCGGAGCTTTGCCTCATTCAGATGGCCTCGCCTGACCATACCGCTTTGGTCGATGCGCTCGCTCCGGGCCTTGATCTTGCACCTTTCTTCCGCCTGATGGCAGACGAAAAAGTACTTAAGGTTTTCCATGCGGCACGGCAGGACATCGAAATCGTCTTCCATCTGGGCGATCTCATCCCTACCCCGATTTTTGACAGTCAGGTTGCCGCGATGGTTTGCGGCTTTGGCGATGCCATTTCCTATGATGCGCTGGTTCAAAAAGTCACCGGCAAGCATCTCGACAAGTCTTCACGCTTTACCGACTGGCGCCGCCGTCCACTGTCAGACAAGCAGCTCGATTACGCGCTGGCTGATGTTACCTATCTGCGCGACATTTATCTTTATCTGAAAGATGAGCTTGAGAAAGAAGGTCGCAGCGAGTGGGTCAATGAGGAAATGGCCGTGCTGAGTGCACGCGAAACTTATGACCTGCATCCAGATGATGCATGGAAGCGCGTGAAGACGCGTATGCGCAAGCCGATTGAACTTGCAATTGTGCAGTCGGTTGCAGCATGGCGCGAACGTGAAGCCCGCGAGCGTAATGTGCCGCGTGGACGTGTCATCAAGGATGACACGATCGCAGAAATCGCGCAGCAGCAGCCGAAAGATGCGGAAGCGCTCGGTCGTTTGCGTTCGATCCCAAAAGGCTGGGAGCGTTCGGCACAGGCTGGCGGCCTTGTGACTGCCGTTCAGGCTGCACTGGCTATTCCGAAAGAGGACCTGCCAAAATTGCCGAAGCAATCGCATTCTCCTGAAGGGAGTGCCGCTGCTGGAGACATTCTGAAAGTCTTGCTGAAGCTTGTTACCGAAGAGCACGGTGTTGCAGCCAAGATCGTTGCAAGCTCTGATGATATCGACAAGATTGCCGCCGAAGGCGAGAAGGCCAATGTGCCTGCACTGCAAGGCTGGCGTCGTGAAGTCTTTGGCCAGAAAGCGCTTGATCTCATTGAAGGTAAAATCGGTATCAAGTTTGAAAACCGACGCATTCGTGCAGTTGAATTAAACTAAACAAAAGGCCGGCGGAGAACATTCCGCCGGCCTTTTGGTTTGTCGACCACTCAATTTTAATGATGGTCGTTTGCTTCAATCGCACTGTCACCAACGGCAAAGAAAAGGTTCTTGCCTGTAAGCTTTGAAAGCTGCTGCAAACGGCCTTCAGGCCGATCCGAAATCAAATCTGCGATATCTCCCGGCACAACCAGCGCGATTCCATTCTCATCCTCGCGCCAATAAAGGCGTGGAATAACTCCCGGCATGGAAGCGGAAAGCAGATACACCACCCGCAGCAACGCGCCCAATAGCCTTGCACGTTCGCGCAAACGCGGCGTAGCCAGCTTCAGAATTTCCGGGGCAATCTCGTCTTCAACCAGCCCTTCATGGCGATAATAATTCGCCAAGGCCATGAAGGAACGGCCCGGATGATCAATGCCACCGAAAGATCCATGCGCGATAATATTGAGTGCTTGCGATCCGCGATAATCAGGGTGTGCGCGCCAGCTAATGTCAGCCACCAGACACGCAGCCTGACGATAACGCCCCTCGTCTTCGGTTTCATCGAACCCTAGCACCGGCAGCGAAAGCGTCGTCCATGTCGCCAGTTCTCGCGCATGACGCGGAGAACGCGAACGCAGGATTGCCAGTTCTTCTGCCGAAGCCAAAAGCGGGTCAAGCCGCTGTTCATTCTTGGGCAGCAGTGAATAAAGATAACCTTCACGCACACCAAGTGCAGAAAACACGATCTTGGAAGGCTTCATACGGCGGATGGTTTCGAGCAGAACCGTTGCGCCATATGCGAGGAGTTGACGGCGGTTCTTCGAGACCGACTCGATGCCACGCATTGTATCAATATTGCCTTTGGCAACACGCGTGAGGAAGCTCTTTGCTTCCACCGGGTCCATCTCATAACCATGCATGACATGAAGCGGATAATGCTTCACCGTCATATGCAGCTTGGCGAGATTTCGCCATGTACCGCCGACAGCGTAGAAAACCTGTCCCTGATGCGCTTCAAGAAGCGTCGCACGCTGGAGTTCGGTACGGGTAATTCTGGCCGCTTCCGGCAATTGCTCGTTGGACATGTCCTGCAAGCGCAGACCACCCAGAGGCAATGTGATTCCCTCACCGACATCGTGGTCATTTACATCGACCAGTTCAAGGCTACCGCCGCCAAGATCACCCGCGATGCCTTGTGGCTTATAGAAGCCCGAAATGATTCCAAGTGCCGAATAATAGGCTTCTTCTTTGCCGGACAGAACTTCAATATGTCTTCCGAGAATGGCTTCAGCCTGAGAAATGAAATCAGGACCATTCTTGGCTTCGCGTGCAGCAGCTGTTGCCAGCGCATGAATGGAAATCGCGCCCGCCTGTTCAGCCAGAACGCGAAAACGCTTCAATGCGCGAAGAGCAATATCAACGGATTTCTCATTGAGCTTTCCGGTCTTGGCCAATCCTTTGCCAAGACCGCAGAGAAGCTTTTCATTGAAGAGCACTGTCGGCGACCGGACAATGCCCTCATAAACAACGACACGGATCGAGTTTGATCCAATATCGATAACCGCGACGGGCTTGAGGCCCTTCAATCGGCCTTGTGCTATTGCTGGACTCATGAAGTCGTTTTTCTTTCCGCCTGTGCACGTCTGCGATGTGCAGTCAGGCGTGGGGCAGATGACTTCGGTGACTTTCCGCGACCAGACAAGCTTGGATTTGTCATGAAATATTCCTGCGCGTTGAAGGCTTCTTCTCCATCCGCTTTTTCTATCCGGCGAGAGGTGCCATCCGCAAGTAGCTGATAGCTCTGTTGGTTATCAATTATGTTGGCAAACATAATTTGCGACAGAATTTGCTGATGCACAGTGGCATTGGTCACCGGCACCAAAGTCTCGACACGGCGATCAAGATTGCGTGGCATCATGTCAGCTGAACCGATATAGACAATTGCCTTGTCAGACGGCAGATCGTAGCCGTTTCCGAAGCAGAAAACGCGGCTATGCTCGAGAAAACGCCCCACAATCGACTTGGCGCGAATATTATCTGAAAGACCAGGAACACCCGGGCGCAGACAGCAAATACCGCGCACAATCAGTTCCACATCAACGCCTGCCTGACTGGCTTTATAAAGCGCATCAATAATCTGTGGATCAACCAGCGAATTCATCTTCATCCAGATGGCAGCAGGCTTACCAGCCTTCGCATTGCTGATCTCATCTTCAATGTGCTTGAGGATTCGCGTGCGCAGCGTCAGCGGCGAAATAGCAATCTTCATTTCCTCGGCTGGTTGAGCATAGCCAGTGATGAAATTGAAGATATGTGCCACATCGCGCGCAATATCCGCATCTGACGTGAAGAACGAAAGGTCGGTATAAATACGCGCTGTGATCGGGTGGTAATTGCCCGTTCCCAAATGCACATAGGTACGCAGCTTCTGGTCTTCGCGGCGCACAACCAGCGACATTTTTGCATGGGTTTTCAATTCAAGAAAACCAAACACAACCTGAACGCCTGCGCGTTCAAGATCGCGCGCCCAGCGAATATTGGCCTCTTCATCGAAACGCGCCTTCAGCTCGACCAGCGCGGTTACTGACTTGCCAGCTTCTGCGGCATCGACAAGCGCACGAACGATCGGGCTGTCGTTGGAGGTACGATAAAGCGTCTGCTTGATCGCCAATACATCAGGATCAGCCGCCGCCTGACGCAGGAACTGCACCACAACGTCAAATGATTCATAAGGATGGTGAACAACGATGTCCTTTTCGCGAATCGCTGCAAAGCAATCGCCACCATGCTCGCGGATACGCTCCGGGAATCGCGGATTGTAAGACACGAACTTCAGATCATCGCGTGGAATCGAGACAACTTCCGAAATCATGTTCAGCGCCAGAAGGCCTTCCAAAACACTGATACGGTTTTCCGAAACGCCGAGTTCCGTTGCAACGAAAACGCGCAAAGCTTCTGGGATTTCAGCATCAAACTCGATGCGTATCACCTGACCGCGACGGCGGCGCTTCAAAGCTGTCTCAAACAGACGAACCAGATCTTCGGCTTCTTCTTCCACTTCAATATCGCTGTCACGAATGATGCGGAACGTGCCTGCACCGCGCACTTCGTAGCCGGGGAACAAACGACCAATAAACAGGCTCACGGCATCTTCAATGGTAATGAAGCGGAACGAATTTTGCAGTTCGGTTGGAAGCTGAATGAATCGCTTCAAGGCAACCGGAATGCGCAAAAGTGCCGTCATTGGATGGCCATCAAGACGACGTGCCAGTTGCAGCGCCATCGAGAAACCAAGATTTGGAATAAACGGGAATGGATGGGCTGGATCGATGGAAAGTGGTGTCAGAACCGGGAAAATGGTTTCGAGGAAGTGGTTTTCCAGCCAGTCCTTTTCGGCCTTAGACAAGGCCGCAGGACGAACAATCTCGATATTTTCTTTTTCAAGCTCCTCGCGCAGCGTGCGGAGGCGTTCCTGCTGGCCTTCCTGAAGGCGACTGACTTCTTCGAGAACGAAATCGAGCTGTTCCTGCGGCGTGCGGCCATCAGCACTGCGCATGGCAACGCCTGCGCGAACCTGTGCAGCGAGACCCGCAATACGCACCATGAAAAATTCATCAAGGTTGCCTGCGGAGATAGACAAAAAGCGCAGACGTTCAAGCAATGGCTGACGCGCATTGCCAGCTTCTTCCAGAACACGTCGGTTGAACTGCAACCACGAAAACTCGCGATTAACAAAACGTTCCGGGCTTTTCATCAGCTCAGAAATTCGATCGTCAATCAAAGCTTCGTGAGCATTCTGATCTTTTCCAAGATTCTTGTCTGCGGAAAGATCATTGGCTGGCTGAATGGTCAGATCAGTCGTATGTGGTGCCATAATGCTGTTTTCGTTCATTTTTCCTGTCCCGGCTTTTACCGGAAAATCCCGGCGCGACCATAAGCCTATGGCTGTCATATGACAGTTTGATAGCAAACTGCTTAAATTGTCTCCAGAATTGATGAAAACGCTTCCAGAAACAAGCCGTACGCGGTAAATGCTTGAAAAATAGCTATCCTGAATTGGGTACCGCGATCCACAAGCTCCGGAGCATATCATGTCCGATCACATCATCCCGCACTTCCAGAACGACGCTGGACACAACTCCATCGAAATCGGCGTAAAGGAATTCATGTGCGTCGGCGCGAACCCGCCTTTCGATCACCCGCACGTCTTCCTCGACATGGGACACGAAAGCGAAGTTGTCTGCCCTTATTGCTCGACGCTCTATCGCTACAACCCGCAGCTTCATGCTGACGAGACCTTGCCTGCTGGCTGCGTCTATGATGCGCCTGCCGATAAAGCTGCCTGAATATAACGAGCGGCAATCCTGCCGCTGATAATATGAGCAGACTGGATACAAGACGCATAGTAATTGCAGGGGCCGGTGTTGCCGGTTTAAGTGCTGCACTTGAGTGTGCAGCACGCGGATGGTCTGTTCAGCTTTTTGAAAAAGCGCAAGCCTTGTCAGAAGTCGGTGCAGGCTTGCAGCTTGCTCCCAATGCAATGCGCCATCTTGAACGCCTCGGCGTTGCAGATCGATTATCGTCACAAGCTGTTATACCAGAGGCGCTTTATCTCATGGATGGGCGCAATGCTCGTCCTTTGCTTGCGATGCAACTCGGCGACAAGGCGCTAAAGCGTTGGCACCACCCCTATGTGGTTTGTCATCGTGCCGATTTGCAATCCGCTCTGCTCAATGCCTGCAACGATAATCCGAATATCGAGATCAATCTCGGTTCGGAAATTCTCAGCCACACGGCTGACAGCAGCGGAATCACAGCGGTTGTCAGACGTGGCACCAGTGAAGAAACCATTCAGGCAGAATATCTGATTGCGTGTGATGGTGTGTGGTCGATGCAGCGCAGCAAAGGTGGCTATGACAAAGCGCGTTTCAGCGGACACATCGCATGGCGCACGACAGTTGCAGTCGATGACCTGCCTGCGAGCTTCACATCAGCCATTCCGGAGCAAAAATCAGTTTCTGCGTGGCTCGGTAAGAAAGCGCACTTCATTGCCTATCCAGTCAAAGGCGGCGAGTTCTTCAACTTTGTAGCCATTACAACGGGTGAAAATCCGGGTGAGATTTGGTCGAAGACTGGCGACAGTTCGCGGCTGCAATCCATCTATCAAGACTGGAGCGCGCCAGTACGCGATGTTCTGAACGTTGCAGGTGAATGGACCTACTGGCCGCTGTTTGAAATGCACGACGCACAATTTGTTGGCCCCGACAGAGTGATTTTTCTTGGCGACGCCTCTCATGCTGTCACCCCCTTTGCAGCCCAAGGTGCTGCCATGGCAATTGAAGATGCTGCAGCGCTCGCAGAAGCATTGGATAGCGAGGATCAAAAATCAGCCTTGAAGCGGTTTGATTCTGTTCGGAAAGAGCGGATTGCAGCAGTCGCCAAACGCGGTCAGATGAACCGCTTTGCCTATCATGCAACGGGTGTTTTCGCGCTTGGTCGCAATATGCTTTTCGCCATGCGCAGCCCAGATAGTTTCCTAAAAGATCTGGACTGGCTTTATGGCTATGATGCCGTCTCAGCGCTTAACTCGCACTAACGTCACTCATCAGCATCACGGGCTGCTTCAAGCGTTGCTATGTCGAGCTTGACCATTGTCATCATAGCATTTGCTACACGCTGTCTTACTTCTGGCGAGCCATTTTGCAGAATATCAAGCATGAATTCAGGCACAATCTGCCATGCGAAGCCATATTTATCGGTCAACCAGCTACATTCCATAGGCGCACCGCCTTCTAGTAGCCGTTCCCAGAATGCATCTAGCTCAGCCTGATCCTTGCATTTGAGTACAAGAGATGTTGCGGGATTGAACTTAAAGTCCGGCCCGCCATTCAGCGCGCACATAGCTTGTCCATCGAGCGTGAAGTTTGCTGCCACAACATCCGTACCGTCCGGCTGATGGCTATGTTTAAAGCGGATCAAACCGTCAAGCGACGCAGGTCTTCCCAGATCACGGAATATCGACACATAATAGTTGGCGGCTTCTTCAGCCTGCTTATCGAACCAGAGGCAAACAGTTAGACCAGACATGGTTTTCTCCTCCCTTATGTCCTGCCCCCGTTTGGTCAGCCCATAGCTTTGGCAGCTGCTTCCATATCCATCCACATTATTTCCCAAATGTGACCATCAATATCCTCGAAGCTGCGGCCATACATAAACCCATAATCTTGCTTTTGAGCAGGATCGGCCAGTCCACCTGCCTTGGCAGCTTTATCAACCGTATCATCCACTTCCGCCTTGCTGTCCGCAGAAAGACAAATTAGTATTTCACTAGACGTATGGGCATCTGCAATTTTTTTGGGCGTAAATTGGCTGAACTTCTCATGGCTTAAAACCATGACGTGAATGGTATCAGAGAACACCATGCAAGATGCAGTTTCATCCGAAAACATTGGATTTTTTGTTGCTCCAATCGACTCGTAAAAACCTGTCGAACGAGCGACATCTTTGACGGGCAAATTCACAAAAATCATTTTGGCCATAACAGTTCCTCCCTACTGTATTGAATGACATAGTATATAACTGAGATGCTCCCCAAAGGATGCATAACGCTTACAATATCACGAGGGAGATCCCGAATGACAATCCAGTTTGAACAAACCTGCCCAATCTTCAGGATTTTCGATATTGAAAAGGCCAAGGATTTCTATGTCGGGTTTCTCGGCTTTACGCTCGACTGGGAACATCGCTTTGCGGCAGGGATGCCGCTCTACATGCAGGTCTCACGCGGAGGTCTTACCTTGCATTTGAGCGAGCATCACGGAGATGGTAGCCCCGGCGCCAATATTTTTGTGCGCATGCAGGGCGTGGATGCGTTTCAGAAGGAAGTGAATTCACGTGGCTATCCCTACATGCGGCCTGGTATTGAAGATCAGCCTTGGGGACGCGTGATGGCGGTTATTGATCCATTCGGAAACCGCATTCAGTTTTGCGAAGGTCCGCACGACGAATGAAAAAAATACCCGCCGTTGTTCGCGGCGGGTGTTTTTGATGAAACGATCAGATTAGTTAGTGCAGAATTTGGCTCAAGAAGAGCTTCGTGCGCTCGTGCTGCGGATTATCGAAGAACTCAGCCGGTGAGTTCTGCTCAACGATCTGCCCCTGATCCATGAAGATCACGCGGTTGGCGACCTGACGGGCAAAGCCCATTTCGTGCGTCACGCAGATCATAGTCATGCCTTCATCAGCAAGGCTTACCATCGTATCAAGCACTTCCTTGACCATTTCCGGATCAAGCGCCGATGTCGGCTCATCAAACAGCATGACTTTCGGACTCATGCAGAGCGCACGCGCAATTGCCACACGCTGCTGCTGGCCACCTGAAAGCTGGCCCGGATATTTATTGGCCTGCTCAGGGATTTTCACGCGCTTCAGATAGTGCATAGCCACTTCTTCAGCCTGCTTCTTTGGCATTTTACGCACCCAGATCGGTGCCAGTGTGCAGTTTTCCAGAATGGTCAGATGCGGGAACAAGTTGAAGTGCTGGAACACCATGCCGACTTCACGACGCACTTCATCGATCTTTTTGAGATCGTTGGTGAGTTCGATGCCGTCGACAATGATCTGGCCCTTCTGGTGCTCTTCCAGACGGTTGACGCAACGGATCATGGTTGATTTGCCTGACCCGGATGGTCCGGCCACAACGATGCGTTCGCCACGCATGACCTTCAGGTTGATGTCACGCAGCACATGAAACTCACCATACCACTTGTGCATATTCTTGATCTCGATCGCCACTTCGGTCTTCGAGACTTCCAGTTTTGTACGGTCGATGTCGACACCAAGTTCAGATTGCGGGAGGGCGCTTTGTGCACTCATTTGAATTATTCCCTTTATTCTTATCGTTTATGACCCGTGTCGAGCCGTCGTTCCATGAATATAGAGTATCGCGACATGGCGAAACAGAAAATCCAGAAAACGAAGCCCGCAAAGACCAATCCAGTTGCAGGTGTCTGTGGAGAAGCCCAGTTTGCATCGGAAAAGTTCTGCCGGACAATGCCGAGCAGATCAAACATTCCGATGATGTAAACAAGGCTGGTGTCTTTAAACAGACCAATAAATGTGTTCACGATGCCTGGTATCACCAGCTTCAACGCTTGTGGCAGGATAATGAGGTTGGTCTTCTGCCAATAGCCGAGCCCGAGTGCGTCCGCACCCTCGTATTGACCCCGTGGAATAGCTTGCAAGCCACCACGAACAACTTCAGCCATATAAGCTGATGCGAACAATGCCACACCGATCAGTGCGCGCATCAATTTGTCGAAAGTGACGCCCGGCGGGAGAAAAAGTGGCAGCATAACACTGGCCATGAACAAGACCGTGACCAATGGAACGCCACGCACCGTTTCGATGAAGATGATCGACATCGTCTTGATCACAGGCAGTTTTGATCGCCGTCCCAAGGCGAGAACAATACCCAGAGGCAGAGAAACTGCGATGCCGACAAACGACAAGACCAGCGTTACAAGAAGGCCACCCCAAAGCGACGTTTCAACATAACGCAGGCCAAAAGAACCGCCGACCAGCAAGAAATAGGCGATAATCGGAAACGCGAAGAAGAACAGAATGGCGTTGATGACCTTGTGCGGGATTTTCGGGATCAGCAACGGAACGAGCAAAATGACGAACAATGCGGCCGTCAAATCAACGCGCCAACGCTCTTCAAACGGATAGCGCCCATAAATGAACTGCTGATATTTCGCATTCACAAATGCCCAGCAAGCACCTGACCAGCCTTCAGGTTGAACACCACCCTGAATGACCGTCAGACATGCCGTGCGGTCTGTTCCTGTCCACGCAGCATTAATAAACAGCCACTGGACCATCGGCGGCAAAAACCACGCAACAATCGCCAGACCAAAAATCGTCAGTGCCGCATCTGTAGGCGTGGCAAAAAGATTAACACGCAGCCAATGCGAAAAGCCCTGCACTGAACGAGGTGGGGTTTCCCCCTCGACCATTTGCGTTCGGACATATTGGAGATTTGTATTTTCCATGCTCATCTCTCCACCAATGCCATTTTCGCATTAAACCAGTTCATCAGACCGGAAACGATCAAGCTGATGCTGAGATAGATCACCATCCAGATAGCAACGACTTCAACAGCTTGGCCTGTCTGGTTGAGGATTGTGCCACCAACAGCAACAAGATCAGGATACCCGATTGCAATTGCGAGCGATGAGTTTTTGATCAGATTGAGATACTGGCTCGAAAGCGGTGGAATAATGATGCGCAAAGCCTGTGGCACGACAATCAGGCGCATCGTCTGGCCGGGTCGTAAACCAACAGCATAAGCCGCTTCGGTCTGGCCTTTGTTTACGCCCAAAACGCCTGCACGAACGGTTTCCGCAATGAATGATGCGGTATAGAAAGACAAAGCCAGCAAGAGCGCCAGAAATTCTGGCTTCACCTGCGCACCGCCCGTCAGATTGAACGTTCCGAGCTTTGGCAGATCAAACGAGATAGGAAATCCTGTCACGATCAGTGCCAGGATCGGCAAACCAATGATCAAGGCAGCAGAAACGCGCACCGTATGGAACGGCTGGCCTGTCGCCATTTGCCTACGCTTAGCCCAGCGCGCCACGAAAAATGATGCGATGATACCGAGAAGCAAAGCGACAGGCAGCAACCAAGCCCCCTCACCCCAAATAGGTGCCGGCATGAAAAAACCGCGATTGTTGAGATAGGTCCCAAGCGGCAAAGAAAGGCTTTCACGCGCCTGCGGCAAGACCGAAAGAACGCCGAAATACCAAAAAAAGATAACAAGCAGCGGCGGAATATTACGGAAAACTTCGACATAGACGGTGCAAATTTTGCGGATCAGCCAATTACGAGACAGTCTTCCAATGCCAACCAGAAAACCAATAACTGACGCCAGAATTACACCCAAACCCGCCACATAAAGCGTGTTGAGAAGGCCAACGAGAATAGCACGGCCATAGGTCGAATCGCTGTTGTAAGGAATGAGCGTCTGGCTAATATCAAAGCCTGCCCGTCCGGTTAGAAAGCCAAAACCGGAAGCAATATTGGCACGTTGAAGATTAGTGATCGTGTTTCCAACGATCCAATAAATAGAACCGATAACGACTACGAACACCACGACCTGATAAAAAATGCCGCGTACCCGCGGGTCATAAAGGAGTGATGTGCCCCTGTCGCTTCGGCGTTTGTCAGTTGCAGAATAGGAAGCCATATGTTCCCTGTTTTCTCTCGGCCACTGTATTCGCTTTGAAAATAGCTAACGATCCCGCCCCAATCGGAAGACCATTTCAGAGCCGTCGCAGAGATTGCCGAAGATTGCGGCTCTGACCGTCCGATACAGAGCGCTTATTAAATTATCCGATAAAAGCTATTGGCATGACTTGAGCACCTAGTCGTTTCCGATAATGCAAAAGATCAGTGACCAATCCCAGAGCCGACAAATCCGGCGGGTGCATTTCTGCCCCCGCCAAATGTCGTGCGACTAAGCGCTGTTTTAACGGATCGGCATACCGTATTGTAGGCCGCCCTTGTTCCACTCAGCATTCAAGCCACGCGCGATCTTAAGCGGGCTACCGGCACCAAGGTTACGCTCGAACATTTCGCCGTAGTTGCCCACGCCCTTAACGATATTGACAACCCAATCATTGTTGAGGCCAAGGTCGGTGCCGATCTTGGTATCAGCTTCTGATCCGAGCAGACGCTTGATTTCCGGATTATCGGAATTCTTCATCTCTTCGACGTTCGCTTGCGTGATGCCAAATTCTTCGGCATTCAACAGCGCATAATGGGTCCAGCGGACGACATCAGCCCACTTCGAATCGCCCTGAAGAACAGCTGGTCCGAGTGGCTCTTTTGAAATGATTTCTGGTAGAACGACATGATCGTCAGGATTTGCCAGTGTCAAACGAATTGAATAAAGGCCCGACTGATCAGTCGTGTAAGCATCGCAACGGCCAGAGTCATAGGCAGAGTTTGCTTCTTCAACCTTTTCGAAAACGACCGGATTATATTCCATCTTATTGGCGCGGAAATAATCGGCCATATTCAATTCAGTTGTTGTGCCTGCCTGAACGCAGATCGACGCGCCGGATAGCTGAAGCGCTGAATTGATGCCAGAAAGCTTCTTTGAATTAATCATGAAGCCTTGGCCGTCGTAATAATTGATGCCGGGGAAATCGAGGCCCAGCGATGTATCGCGACTGATCGTTGCCGTTGTATTACGAACCAGGACATCCACTTCGCCTGATTGCAGCGCTGTGAAACGTTCCTTCGCATTTAACGGCGTAAACTTTACCTTGGTGGGATCACCAAAAATCGCAGAAGCAATTGCACGGCAATAGTCGACATCGAAACCCGACCAATCACCTTTGTCGTTTGGGGCAGCAAATCCGAGCAAGCCGGTATTAACACCGCACTGCAGGAAGCCCTTGCCCTTAATATCGCTCAGCTTATCAGCAGATGCCCCTGAAGCTGCGCCGAGCAACGCCGCCACACCCAATACCCCTGTCAAAACTGTATTTTTCATCTGGCCTGCAACCTTTTTTATGTTCCCTGAGATCGCCAGAAAATATTCCGAGCGCCTCTGTTGCTTTATTTTTAGCAATAAGTTGAAAAAATAAGAGCTTAGCTCCTCCCCCAACCTATGCATTACGCAGACTGCCGCTCACCCGAAGCCGTTATCGGCTTTCTATATTTTATAGGTCAGCGATGCCTGTCGCCTTCACAGCCCTATCGAAGGCGAAATTTTGGCTTTGGTCAAGCGATTAACGTTGAGGAAAAAGTCTGAACGACAAAAATAACCAGTTCTAACACGCGCGTTTTTACATGATTTCCCAATTTTCGGGTAATGCTATTCAATGAGATGAACAGCATTATCCATAAAATTATCTTCTGTAAAATATACATATATATCAATGCATTATCGATATAATGACTCTATATCATTTAGGTCAGGAATCATAATTTTAGCTATTTCAGATGCACGGCATCAACTTATCATCTTCTAGCGAAAAAATAATATTTCGCGTCGCCATAAAGCGAGCAACCCACCATGTCGCGATGAAGCCAATTGCCAGTCCGGCAACGACATCGGTCGGATAATGTGCGCCTGCTGCGAGCCTGCTGATAACAAAAAGCAGGCAAACGGGAACCGTTAGAAATCGCCATCTTGGCAAGAAAATCCATAGCGATACGAGCATGATACCCGCCATCATTGAGTGCCCCGAAGGGAAGCTTTCATAGGAATGTTCACCGCGAAAAGGCGCGAAATACGCAGAACCTAAGTCATTCAGCAGCAACGGACGTGCACGTCCAATGACCAGTTTGCCGATTTCTGTTGGAAAGCTTCCAACAACGATTGAGGCCAGAACCAGCGTTGCCCAGCTATGAAAACGAACGAGCGTCTCATGTGCGACAAGACGCATGGATGGGGAAAGCAGAAAAACAGTCCCTAACCAGACGATAATCGCCACACCGAGCCATACGAGTGTGCGAATCAAATCGGTAATGGTTCGAAGAATCTCCATAAGAAAGAAATCGCTGTTCATTGCCGACCGAATGATCTGTGCATCCCAAATATGAAGCACCAGAAGTACAAAAGGCATCAAAACGACAATCGCTGTCATTTCCATTGTCCAGCTCGATGGCGCTCCGGGATAGGCAGGTTTTACGAGCGCCTTTATCAGTTCTAATGCCGCGCGGGCCGGATAGAAAATCGTGTTTACGGCCTTACGCTCATTCAAATCGGGCATACCGGGATTACACTTCCTCTGGTTTACATTATCACTGTTACAAAGCTGCATATTGCATCCGCAACATGCGGGCCTTATCCAACTAAATAGGATCATCCATCAAAGCGGACACGAAACCTGTTTTTGCAAATTTGATCAGCAAACTTGCAGAAATCTCCGAAAGAGATTTGATGGATCAGCATGCAACATGGCCTGGAGGCAATTTCGTGACTAACAAACAGGACAAGACAGAAAAGCTGGGCATAAACACGCGTTTGACACGCGATGGCTATAATCCACGCGATTATCACGGCTTTATCAATCCACCCGTTGTGCGCGCTTCCACAGTGCTTTTCCCGGATGCCCAGACGATGGCAACTGGCAATCAAAAATATACCTATGGTACGCGTGGAACGCCGACCAGCGAAGCATTGTGCAAAGCTATCGATGCACTGGAAGGCTCAGCAGGAACTGTTTGTGTACCATCCGGTCTTGCAGCTGTCACAGTTCCGCTGCTCGGCTTTTTATCGCCTGGCGATCACGCGCTGTTTGTCGATTCGATCTACAATCCGACCCGTCATTTTGCCGATACCATCCTCAAGCGCATGGGGATTGAAGTCGAATATTACGATCCCGAAATCGGTGCGGGTATAGAAGCACTCATGCGCCCCAACACCAAAGTGGTGTTCACCGAATCGCCTGCCTCCAACACGTTCGAAATTCAGGATATTCCAGCCATTGTCGCAGCCGCACATCAGGCTGGCGCTATTGTCATGCTGGACAACACATGGGCGACGCCGCTTTACTTTAAGCCGTTGGATTTTGGCGTCGACATCAGCATTCATGCTTCCACAAAATACCCTTCCGGTCATGCAGACATTCTGTTCGGGACGATTTCCGCCAATGAAAAATGCTGGCCACAGCTGCTTGAGACCCACGGCACGCTCGGTCTTTGTGCGGCCCCTGACGATGCCTATCAAATCTTGCGCGGTCTGCGCACGATGGGCGTTCGTCTCGAACATCATCGCAAAAGTGCGCTCGAAGTTGCCCATTGGCTCGAAAGCCATCCAGCAGTTGACCGCGTTTTGCACCCTGCCCTCGAAAGCCATCCCGGTCATGAGCTCTGGAAACGTGATTTCAAAGGCTCATCAGGTGTCTTCGCTTTTGTTTTGAAGACTGGTTCGCGAAGCCAAGCACATGCTTTTTTGAATTCGCTTGAAATTTTCGGCCTTGGCTATTCATGGGGCGGATATGAGAGCCTCGCAAATGAAGTTGGGCTGAAAGACCGCACCGTCGCTAAGGGCGATTATCCGGGTCCTGTTATTCGCTTGCAGATTGGCCTTGAAGATGTGCCAGACCTGATTGCGGATCTGGAAAAAGGCTTTGCAGCGATCTGATTTCGCTCTGAACTCAGTGAAACTGAAACCCATCGCAGTCCACATTGGCTGCGATGGGTTTTTATTAGATATTACTGGATATTAATCTATAATTTGCGGGCAATCTTAGCGGATTATCGGCTTCCCTCACCGCACGAAACATTTATACTTGCGGCCATCGGCAATGGAAAATGGCTTAGGTCAGTGCAATTTTGTAACTTTATCAGAAATCAATTCAGCTTTTTTCTGAAAGCTCTCATTGCGCTTTTTGTCCTGACTTTGTCACTGATCCCAGCGAATGCACAGGATGCACCACTGCGACAGGTCAAAGTTGGCGTCTATGTCAGCGAACCTTTCGTCATCAAAGAGGGTGACACCTATAACGGCATGGCTGTCGATCTCTGGCGCGACATCGGCACGCGCCTTGGATTGGTTTCGCAATTTGTCGAATATCCAAATTACAATGAACTTGTGAAAGCCGTTTCTGAAAATCAGGTTGATGCGGCAGTAACCAATCTCACGATCACGGAAAGCCGTGCAGAAGTCGTGGATTTTACGCATCCCTGGTTCGATGCCGGGTTACGTATCTTGATTCATACCGAGGCCGGAAATGGATGGGATGACCTCATCGGTGGGCTTGAGAATGCCGGACACCTTGCAACATATGCATGGATTGGCATTGTTATTTTGATCGCCACGATCGCTCTCACTCTTTTTGATAGACGGTTCGACGAGCACTTCCCACGCCGTTGGGTAGAGGGACTCTCCGAGAGCTTTTATCATGTCGTTTCACTTGCAACGTCGGGGAAAAGTTCGCGCAAAAACCTGTTCGGTTGGGCGGGTCGAATATGGCAGGCGTTCTGGCTGGTTTTCGGTATTGCCGTGGTAGCCTATGTCACGTCATCGGTCACAAGCGTCATGACAGTTACGCATATCAACAACAAAATCAATAATTTGGCAGATCTGCAAAACAAAACTGTTGGTGTGCGTACCGGTAGCATTGCGCAACAGCTGCTTACATCCCGATCCATTTCCACCGTCACCTTTGACCACCTGCCAGAGGCCGTTTCTGCGCTCACAAATGATGAGATTTCAGCGATAGTTGGCGACAGTCCGGTCCTGGAATATTACGCTCATAAAAATCCGGATGAACCCGTCGAAATGGTTGGTAACACGTTCAGCCCCGACAAATATGGCTTTGCTTTTCCAAGACACAGCGATCTCGTAAAACCAGCTTCAGTGGCGATCATCAGCCTTCAGGAGAATGAGACCTTGCATGCCTTGAAAGTGAAGTATTTCGGGCCGGAAGAATGAGCTAGAAATGAAGTCTAGCGCTTTTGTGAGCGCCTTCACTTGTCCATTTCGCTTGTGCGTAAAATACGATAAAGAACCAGCCAGCTAATTACATTCTGACTTCAGGTGTGTTTTACACCAAAGGATACTGCCATGATGAACTGGGTTTTTGTATTGCAAGGCGTTATTGCTATCGGCCTCGCTGGGCTCGCCATTGCTGTTATTGTGCGTCATCGCAAATCCAAATAGATTTCATACACAACGGAACTTACTTCCCCTGTTCATCGTTTATTAACCAATGAAGTTGTTCAGGAGAACCCGGATGAAACTTACGTTCAAAGCGGCACTCATAGCCTTGGGTGTATTCTCCGCAGGCGCCGCTCAAGCAGCAAACGCAATCGTCACAACAAGTCTTAATGTGCGAACTGGCCCCGGAACGGGCTATGCCTCTCTGGGAAGCATTCCAAGCAGAGCCCCTGTGAATGTGCAAGGCTGCACATCGGGCTATGGATGGTGCCAAGTCAGCTATGGCGGCCTTAATGGTTGGGCGTCCTCGCGCTACCTCGCAATGCGTGAGGGTGGCAGCAATGCATCGTCCGATGATTTTAGCCGCAACGCAGCGCTTATCGGTATTCCGCTTATTGCTGGCCTAGCTATTGGCGCTGCGGTCAACGATCGAAACGACCGTTGGGACCGTCGTGACTACAACCGTCGACATTGGAATCGTGGGGATCGTGGCCGCTGGGATCGCAACAGAAACTGGGACCGTGGTCGTCATTGGGACCGCCCACGCGGAAACTGGGATCGCCCTCACCGTGACCGTGGTCAAAGGTGGAGATCAAATTCCAGCGATCGTGGGAATGGCCCACGAGGACATTAAACACACGCTAAAACAAAACGCCGCGTAATCCGCGGCGTTTTTTCAATTCTGAATGATGTAGTTTCGATAAGAGCCATTCGCGAACGCGCAATAGCTTTTTGAACTCTAAAAATTACGAGTTTGAACTTTTGAACTTTAATGACGCTAAGTCATTGTTTTGATGGCGATCCCGACTGGATTCGAACCAGTGACCTACGGCTTAGAAGGCCGGTGCTCTATCCAGCTGAGCTACGGGACCTCACCATCAGAAACCGGCCATAGCACAAAGCATAAGGCCGGGAAAAGCTGTTAATGCGTCCAAGGCTGTGGACGATAGAAGCTAAAATTATCCGAATAGGACACTTTACGACGCGCCACTTCATGCGGCTCAATCACGCGATAAGCGATGCCATTGCGGGTAGCATATTCAATCGCATCTTCGCGACTGTCAAAAGACAGGCGAACCTGGCTCTTCATATCACCGGAAGAGGTGTAGCCCATGAGCGGCTCGACCTTGCGAGCGCTTTCTGGTTCATATTCCAGAAGCCAGTTATCCGTTTTGGCTTTACCAGACTGCATCGCTGTCTTAGCTGGACGGTAAATACGTGCAACCATTTGAAGAACCTTGATCTATATTCTTAAGCCCAGTGACGGGCAGTAATTTCAACAAGGGAATAGTTCACGCGCCATACCATGTCAACGCGATAAAGGCGCACGTCACAGCATAGAGATGCGACATTGTTACTTCACAAATTGTCTTGAAAAATGGTCGGAGTGGAGAGATTCGAACTCCCGACCCTCTGGTCCCAAACCAGATGCGCTACCAGGCTGCGCTACACTCCGATGCTTTGTAAGCGGCTCTTCCCTAGATAATCAGCGAACATAAAGCAAGTGCTAAAAGGAAAATCTCGAATCTTTATTCACACACAGCTTGTTACGGGCCTTTGCTAACATTTCAACATGCGTCAGGAACCAACAATCCGCTTAAGCGTTTTAACTGCATCGTTAGAATTTCAGGAGTTCCAGAGTGAATCGCAACGGTCTTTATCTTATTATTGGTGCTCTTATTGTCGTCGTGGCGGGTTTTGCAATTTACACCTATCAGGAAGAAACCAAGCCTTCCGGTATCGAAATGAAAATTGGTGAAGGCGGCGTTTCCATTGAGGAGAACTAATCCTTTAGCATGAGAAATATGCGTCAACGTGGCGAAAAGTTGTGAGTCTAAATCGGTTGTAAACATATAAACCGATTAAGATTTCAAATGCTTACGGTTTGTGATGCAACGATTCTTTGCACTCCATGTTATTTGCCTGCCAAGCCAATGGAGGATTGCATGGACATCCAGACTTCAGATGCACTTTATCGCCGCCACGAAAATGAGTGGGCCGCAATTCGAAATGCGTTGCAGCAAAAAGAAGCCAGTGAGAAACGCGTCACTTCTGCTTCGAGCGTAAGTTTTTCGACGGAAAAGCCATCCGTACAGGAATAGATTAATTTAACACTTTCATTCAAAAACGCCGCATTAGCGGCGTTTTTTATTGGCCGAACAACGCCATGAAATCTTAAATTCAAGAAAATTCATTTGGGATTTTGTTACTGTCCGCTACTTTCTCCATATTGAAACAATTTCATCACCTTAGGATCAGGAAATGTCAGAGAAAAAAGTAGCAATCATCACAGCAGGCGGCAGTGGTATGGGTGCAGCCTCTGCCCGGCGTCTGGCCGCAGACGGCTTTGCTGTCGCCATCCTTTCATCGTCGGGTAAAGGTGAAGCCTTGGCCAAAGAGCTGGGTGGCATCGGCGTTACCGGCTCTAATCAATCAGTTGATGATCTCAAAAAGCTTGTCGATCTGACAGTCGAAAAATGGGGCCGTATTGATACGCTTGTTAACAGTGCAGGCCACGGACCCCGCGCACCGATTCTCGATATTACTGATGAAGACTGGCACAAAGGTCTGGACACCTATTTCCTGAATGTCGTGCGCCCTAGCCGCCTCGTGGTGCCTTATATGCAAAAGCAGAAATCCGGTACGATCATCAACATCTCGTCCGCATGGGCATTTGAGCCGAGCTCGATGTTCCCAACATCAGCTGTATTCCGTGCTGGCCTTGCTTCGTTCACCAAGGTATTTGCAGATACCTATGCCGCGGACAACATCCGCATGAACAACGTGCTTCCAGGCTGGATCGACAGCCTCCCCGCAACCGAAGAGCGCCGTGACAGCGTGCCGTTGCAGCGCTATGGCAAAAGCGAGGAAATCGCTGCTACTGTCGCTTTTCTTGCGTCAGAAGGCGCTGCCTACATTACGGGCCAGAACCTGCGCGTGGATGGCGGCCTCACGCGTTCCGTCTGATATTAAGCCCCGGTAACCAAATGCCAAGGAAGACATATTAGTGTCTTCCTGTAGCGATTCGGACAGGGGACAAGACATATGGCAACACGGAAACGGAGTTCCCGCCCTGCAAAACGCTCTACCGGGCGTTCGACCAGAGGCAAGGGTAATTCAGGTTCATCCGCGCCAATTCTGGCACTTGGCGCCATTCTTGCGCTGGGTGCGTTCAGCCTGTGGGCCACGGCACAGCATAAAAGCCCACAAGCTGCATTCACTGCGCTCTTTCAGCGACCTGCGGCGAAAGCCACTCCATCTGCTCCTGACAGAACCGAAGCCAGACAATCTGTCGAGAGAAAGTCTCCCGCTAAGGATTATGCTGGCGCCATTGGACCTGTCCCGCGCCCCGCAGTTGCTGTTGCGCCCACGCAATCTAAGCCTGTTCAGCAAGCCGCTATTCAAGCTCCAAAGCCACCGATGCCAACGCAAAAAATAGCGCCTCCGCCGCCACCTCCGGCGTCTGCACGCGCACTGCCGATGCCACCGCGCGGCACAAATACAGCAGCGCATTCGCCGTCTGTGATTTATGCCCGGACGAAACTCACCATTCATAAGAATGCGTGGGATAAATCACCCGCTATCGGTACGGTCGAAAGCGGACGCGAAATGCGCTCCTATGGTAAGACTGGCAAGTGGCATCGTGTCGTCGTTCCATCAACCAATATGATTGGCTGGGTGCATGAAGACGAGTTGCGCGGTGGCCGTAATAAGCCAGATACTGCACAAGTGATGACAACGGGCTCAATTGCAAAGAAGTCAGAACCAGCAACACCTGCACAGGTTCTGACACAGAAGGCTCGCATTCAGCCACCAATGGCCGTGGGGCAGAAAAACTAATTCTCTCGAGCGGCCTTTGCCATAGCAGCGATTTGCGTATCACCCCGCAGATATTTGAATCCAATCGCAGTCAATGACGACGTGTCGGCGACCATGTCGCCGAACAATTGCTCATAGAGCGTTTTTCTGCCGACCAGCGTCAGCAATGCCTTCATTATAAAAGCTGGGACAGGAAGCAGCCTTTGAGGACGGCCCAGCGCTTCGCGGACTTTTGAAACCAGTTCGCGGGTTGAACGTGGTTCCGGCTCGGCAAGATGAAAGATTTTACCCGACACATGATCCGATTGCGCTGTGGTGAGAAATACGAGCGCGCGCGCAACATTCTCAAGCGAGACAAAGCTGCGCCGATTATTGGCCAAACCAAACGGCAGCGGCAAAGCTGTGTCACAGAGTTTCATCAAAGCACGTAGATTGGCACGCGCATCTGGTCCGTACACGAGCACTGGCCGCGCAATCACCACTTCTATGCCCGTCATGATTAGCAGCGCAGATTCTGCTCTTGCTTTGGCACGACCATAATTATCGCGCGGTGATAAAGGCATATCCGGTGTCAGCGGCGATGGATTGCCTGCAACTGTGTAAATTGTCGACACGAAGATGAAACGACGAACACCGGATTGCTTCGCTCTCTCTGCAAGCGCAATGGTCAGACGGTGGTTAACCGCATCAAATTCATCCGCCTGCGGGCGTTCGGCGCCAGTTCGATGCGCCAGAGCAGCGCAATGAATAACAACATCAATGTCAGAAAAATCCGGATCAGCCAGATCATGCCGCGAAAGCGCGACGACCTCATGTCCCTCGCCCATCAACTGCTGAACAACAGCGCCACCGATAAATCCACTGGCTCCGGTGACAGCTACCTTCATGCCTTATCATGACCAGTTTCTGATAAAACCTGTGCAGCGAGCGTGCGGGTGATACGGGTCTTTTGCTCCATCGCCACGCTATCAAGGCGATCAACAATTTGGATCGCAGACAAAAGCGAACGCTCAATACGGCTGACCAGATAGCTCACAACATGCGGCTCGACACTGATCTGACGATCCGCAAAAAGCTTGTGAATGACGCCGCCAAGCAACATATCGTCCGGCTCTGCAATTTCTACAACCGTTGCTGCCTTAAGCCGCGATGCAAGATCGGGAAGTTTGACTTTCCAATTGGCTGGCAAAAGACGCGATGTCATTAACAGCGATGGTCCCGGACCAAGCGCTGCATTCTGACGAACACTATTGATGAGGTGAAACAGGCCCGTTTCATCAAAACGCGCACCACCGATATTATCAATCAGTACAGGATATTCCGCAGCACCATGGATCACACTCTCGCTGATTGATTTTGGATCAGCCAATAGCGCGCCTGTAGCGTCACGCCAGACTTCCGCCAGATGTGTTTTGCCCGCACCTGTCGGACCAGCCAAAATAACAACCGGCGCAACCCAGTGAGGCCAGCGATCAATAAGGTCTACCGCCGCGCGATTTGACCCCGTGACCATAATGTCCTCACGGTGATAACCGGGCTGATGCTCAAGAGCGAGCGGAATCTGACGCGGTGCGTCACTCATCGCTTGCTCCTGAAAATCTCACCCGGTTACGTTTTAATTTCATTTCTCTTTGCCTGCATTATCGCCAGCTTCGATCAGCAGCCCCTCATCGGGTTCAGAGCGCTTATAAACCGGATCGTACATCGGAGAATGGAGATAGCGATTAAGCGCAAAACGCACAAGCACCCCTACTGCTGCCGCGGCAGGCACCGCAACCAGCATTCCGGTGAAGCCAAACAGGGAACCGAAGGCGAACAGAGCAAACATAAGCCATACCGGATGCAGCCCTACGGACGAGCCAACGAGCTTCGGCTGCAGGATATTTCCTTCCACAAATTGACCCAGGAAAAACACGCCTGCGACAGCGACAATCATGATCCAATCCGGCCAGAACTGCACCAGTGCAACACCGATTGCGAGTGCCAGTCCGACGAAGGAACCAATATAGGGAATAAAGCTGATAAGACCGGCAAAAAAGCCTATCAGCAGGCCGAAATTAAGTCCCGTTAAGGTCAGGCCAATGGCATAATAAGTGCCAAGAATGAGGCACAAAGTACCTTGCCCTCGAACGAAGCCGGCAACTGCTGCATCCATGTCACGCGCAATACCGCGAACGGTGTAAAGCTGCTTGCGTGGAACCCATGAATCGATACGGTCAACCATGCGATCCCAGTCGAGAAGCATGTAGAACGCAACCACCGGCGTAACGATGAAAAGACCCGCAATATCAATCAGAGATTTCCCCGAATTCCACAGGGACTGAAGCAATGTGGATAGAAAACCAGCCCCTTGCTGAAGCAGCGCGCTGAGGTTTTCCTGAATGACAGAGCTATCAATGCCGATGTAGCGCTTGAGCCATTGCGAGTTTTCATTCGCCATAAGCGCTTGGAGCTGGGAGATATAATCCGGCAGCTTAGAAATGAAATCGACAAGCTGGGTCGCAAGGATCGGAATGATGATCATCAAGCCAACGACGAGTATCATTAAGAAAAGTAGCAAAATAAGAATGGTTGCAGCTAACCGCGAAAGCCCCAGTTTCTCTAGCCTGTCCGCAACAGGATCAAGGAAATAGGCCAGCGCCATACCCGCCACGAAAGGCAGCAATACCGGGCTAAAAACGACCAGAAACAACAGGAATACGATCAGTGTTCCAGTCCAGAACATAGCCTGACGACGCACGCCCGATCCTGTGAAGCCGCCGACTTCCACATTGACGTGAATATCACCATCACGCGCTACAGCTTCGGATTGCTGTATCGACTTGCTCGCTGTATCGCTCGTTTTCGCGCTTAGGGCCGCGGGTTTCTTGACCATGATAATCCATTCTCTGCAAAGACAGGCCGGTAGCACTATTTGATCATATAGCTATATTACTATTTTTGAACGATGGCTGAGAAAGATAGTCGGGCCAACGCACAAACAATGCAATGCACATGCGACAGACAAGTTCCAGTGCAAACGGGTGTGGTGACTATAAATCCTCACGGCAGCAATTTTCCGCAGATTCCTGCGCTGTTTTGCGCTTTTCCGGCACTGTGGCCTTGCAGCATAAGCAATCTCATGTCATTGCGCCCTTAAACATCCACTCCCAGTTTCAGGAGCAGGTCATGACCGTTGAAAATAACTCCACCCAAAAAAATGGACTGACCTATGCGGAGGCCGGTGTCGATATTGATGCGGGCAATCTGATGGTCGACAAGATCAAGCCGCTGGTTCGCTCAACACGTCGTCCCGGCGCTGATGGCGAAATAGGCGGCTTTGGTGGCCTGTTTGATTTGAAAGCCGCAGGCTTTACCGATCCTGTACTCGTCGCCGCCAATGACGGCGTCGGCACCAAGCTCAAAATTGCTATCGATGCAGATAAACACGACACTGTCGGTATCGACCTCGTCGCAATGTGCGTCAACGATCTTGTCGTTCAGGGTGCAGAACCACTGTTCTTCCTCGATTATTTCGCAACCGGCAAGCTCTCACCTGATCAGGGTGTGGCTATCGTTTCGGGTATTGCAGAAGGCTGTTTGCAAGCTGGTTGCGCGCTGATCGGCGGTGAAACCGCTGAGATGCCGGGCATGTATCGCGATGGCGATTATGACCTTGCAGGTTTTGCTGTTGGTGCAGCTGAGCGCAATCGTTTGCTCCCACAGGGCGATATTGCTGAAGGCGACGTCATTCTTGGTCTTTCGTCATCGGGCGTTCACTCTAACGGCTTCTCGCTTGTGCGCCGCATTGTTGAAATTTCCGGCCTTGGCTGGAAATCCGATGCACCTTTCGCAGAAGGCAAGACACTCGGCGAAGCGCTGCTGACACCGACCCGTATTTATGTGAAGCCGTTGCTTGCCGCGATTAAAGCGTCTAACGGCATCAAGGCGCTTGCACATATCACTGGCGGCGGTTTCCCGGACAATATCCCGCGCGTTCTGCCGGAAGGTCTTGCAGCCGAAGTTAATCTCGATGCAATCGATGTTCCGGCCGTATTCTCATGGCTTGCTAAGACCGGTGGCGTCGAACCGCTCGAAATGCTGCGCACGTTCAATTGCGGGATTGGCATGATTGCCGTTGTCTCACCAGACAAGGTTGATGAAGTGGTCGCGGCTCTGGCCAACGAAGGCGAAAACGTCGTCACGCTCGGTCGCATGGTTAAGCGCGAAGGCGAAGGCGTCGTTTATCAGGGTACGCTGAAACTATGAACCGCAAGCGGGTCGTCATTTTCATCTCGGGCGGCGGCTCCAATATGGAGGCGCTGATCCGTGCTGCTCAGACACCCGATTTTCCAGCTGAGATCGTTTCGGTTTTCTCTGATAAGTTAGATGCGGGCGGACTGTCCAAAGCCCAAGCCGCTGGCATTGCAACGCAAGTGTTTAGCCGTAAAGATTATGCCTCCAAGGATGCACATGAAGATGCAATCCTTGAGGCGCTTGCGCTGCTGAACCCGGATATTATCTGCCTTGCAGGTTATATGCGGCTGTTGTCGGCTAAGTTTATTGCACCTTACGAGGGTCGCATCCTCAATATCCACCCTTCTCTGCTGCCGCTTTTTGCTGGCCTGCACACGCATCAGCGTGCGCTTGATGCTGGCATGAAACTCGCTGGCTGCACCGTGCACCTGGTGACGGAAGGCATGGATGAAGGCCCCATTCTCGCACAAGCTGCCGTCCCCGTTATTGATGGCGACACGGAAAGCACGCTTGCCGCGCGCGTCTTGAAGACAGAGCATAAGCTTTACGCGCTTGCGCTTAGCAAGTTTGCCAGTGGCGACGCAGAAACTGGCTTGTCGCAGGATGCTATGGTTATCAGCGCATAGCTTTTCGCGATACATAAGCGGCAATTTCATCACACCCTAATTTTTTTGTTAACAAAACTTTAATTCTCGCGAAAATGCCCTAATTGAGGTTCGTAAGGGAAGCTGCTTCGGCAGCCCTTGAGATTCGCATAAGCGTTTCTTCCAGTATGTGTTTATTTTTAGAGGACAAAATCATGTCTCTCCGTTTTTCGACTTCCTTCCTGTCGGTCATGGCTGTTGGTTCAGCTATCGCGATGACTGCTCCTGCCATTGCTGCGGATTATGTCGCTTCGCCTTCATCGGCGCGCACACAGCCGCGCTCCGAAGTCGGTACGCTTTCCTGCGAGCTTTCACCTGCGATCGGTGTGATCATCGGTAGTCAGCAAGATGTTGATTGCGTGTTCAAGCCAGTTCGCGGTCAAGGACCAGTAGAACGCTACACCGGCAACATCACCAAGCTCGGCGTTGATGTCGGCTTTGTAAATGGTGGACAGCTTGCATGGGCCGTTTGGGCTCCAACCGTTCGTCCAGAAGGCGCGTTGAAGGGCCGCTATGTCGGCGCATCAGCAAATGCTGCTATCGGCATTGGTGCTGGCACCAACATTCTGACCGGCGGTTCGTGGAAGACAATTTCGCTTCAGCCGATCTCGTTGCAGGGCCAGAAAGGTCTTAATGCAGCTGTTGGTCTTTCAAAGCTCAAGCTTAACTACGCAGGCTAATTCAGCTCTATAAATTCAAAGCCCGCGCCGAACGTAAATTCGGCGCGGGCTTCGTTTTAGATATTTAACGCGCATCTTTCCTGAAAACCGATTCTCACTTTTCAGGATGCGCTTCAAGCGACTTTTCTCACCCAGATTTTCGTGTCGTGAACCGCCAAGCCACCATAAGGGGCGGCAGGCTCAGCACCGATCAGAGTATTAATCCCCTCACCGCGCTCAAATGTCGAATTTGGGAAAATACCCTCAGACACAACAACACCGCGCTTTTGACCAGCGCGCAGCACGGCGTGAAGAACTACTTCGCCGCGATGGTTGCCGATTTCAATCCGCTCACCATCCGTAATATCAAGTTGAGCCGCATCATCGGGATGAATGAGAAGCTCTGGCCTAATTTCTTTGGCGAGCGACGTTGCGGTTTCGGCAAATGTAGAGTTCAGGAAATTATGCGCTGGTGACGTTGCAAGGCGGAAAGGATGCTCAGCATCCACTGCCTCGATTACATTCCAGTGGTCCGGAAACTCGGGCATGTTGTGATGTGGACCTTGCAAGCCCATCACTTCCGGCGGCTTATTGGGTGATGGACTGCCCGTCCAATCCGGTTTGAAACGGAACTTGCCATCGGGCCATTTGAAACCATTGATATAATGCGCTTCTTCAAAAGGCGGCTGCAAATCAACAAACCGCTTTTCTTTGAGTTCATCGAAATGCGGAAGATCGCTATTGGCGTTCATATTGTCGATCAGCGTACGCTCATCGACGTTAAAGCCAGGCAGATGTGCAACGCCCAAGCGCTCAGCAAGTTCGTTGATGACAAAGATGTTCGGACGCGCTTCGGCTAGTGGTTCAATCAGCTTTGGACCAAGGACTACATGCTGCTGTCCGCCGCCGCGATAAATATCATCATGTTCGAGAAACGTGGTCGCTGGCAGCACCACATCAGCCATTTTGGCCGTATCAGTCATAAACTGCTCATGCACGGCGACAAACAAGTCTTCACGGGCAAAGCCTTTGCGCACAAGGCGCTGCTCCGGCGTCACATTCATCGGATTGGTGTTCTGGATAAGCATCGCCATGACAGGCGCGCCACCATAAAGTGCTTCGCTGTCGCCAGTCAGAATGCGCCCAATCTTCGACTGATCAAGGAAACGCAGGGTCTTATCCTGCATCGCAGTTCCTTCGATCTCGCGCTTATCCATCTTGAAGATGCCGGAGTTCGAATGAAACGCTCCGCCGCCTTCATGCAGAAACGCGCCTGTCACGCAGGCGATAGACGCTGCGGCATGCATACTCACCGCACCATTACGCTGGCGTGTGAAACCGTAGCCGAGGCGGAAATAAGTGCGCTTGGTCTTGCCAACCAGATGCGCAAAAGCTTCGATTTCCTCGACACTCAAGCCGGTAATTTCTGCAGCCCATTCCGGCGTGCGGGTTGCAAGATGCGCTTCTAGCCCTTTTGGATCGTCCGTATAGCGGTTGAGATAATCCCAATCCGCAAGGCCATCACGAAACAGCACATGCATGACGGCACAGGCAAAAGCGCCATCTGTGCCGGGTTTCAGCACAATGCCCATATCTGCCTGTCGCACAGTCGCATTGGCGTATATGTCAATAACGACGATCTTCGCACCATGATCTTTGCGCGCCCGCACGGCATGGGTCATCACATTGACCTGTGTCGCGGCGGCATTGGTTCCCCAGATGACAACGACGTCAGCCTTTGCCATCTCGCGCGGATCCGGGCCGGTCAGACTGCCAGTCCCCGCAAAATAGCCGGTCCAAGCCATATTGGTACAGAAACTGTCGAATTGATTAGAATAGCGCTTGGCATAACGCAGACGGTTGATCGAATCGCGCTGCACGAGCCCCATCGTCCCAGCGTAATAATACGGCCAAACGCTTTCGCTGCCATGTTTCTCTTCAGCTCTGAGAAAGCGTTCAGCGATGAGGTCAAGCGCCGCTTCCCATGATGCCTGTTTCCACTCGCCGTCACCCTTGCGACCAGTTCGAATAAGCGGATGCTTCAAACGATCGGGATGATGAACACGCTCGGCATAGCGCGCGACCTTGGCGCAGATAACACCAGCGGTGTAGCTGTTGTCTTTCGCACCGCGCACACGACCGATGGTGCGCTCATCCAGCAGCTCAATATCGAGCGCGCAAGTGGATGGGCAATCATGCGGACAGGCGGAATGTCCAATGGTGATATTTGTTTTGGGGGACGTCTGGCTCATAATGTTTTTTTAGCGCAAGCGAAGTTCGGCAGAAACGAATTTCTGACGATTTGACCCGCCTGCGACGAAATAGATTTTTATGAAAGTCGCAAAGTGATCGCGCCCAAGACAATGAGCCCCGCAGCCATAAAACGCGGCAAGCCGACTTTCTCTTTGAGAATGAAAGCGGAAATCAGAATGCCAAACAGAATTGCTGTCTCTCTGAGCGCCGCGACAACCGCAATTGGCGCCATGGTCATCGCCCAAAGAGCAAGACCATAGGACAGCAAAGTGCCTAAACCGCCGATCAGCGATGGTCGCCAATGGTTGCGAATATATTGGATAAAGCGATCCGGCTCGCGATAAAGCGCCCAGCATCCAAGCGGAAAGGCATTTATCAAAAACAGCCAGAGCGTATAGGATAAGGTGTGGCCAGATGCACGCACGCCGACACCGTCGATAATGGTGTAGGCTGCGATAAAACCGGCATTGGCGAGCGCCAGCAACGCCGTCTTGCTCGAAGTGCCGCCATTGCGTCGACGGGCCTCAAGCGCCATAGCAAGCACGCCCGCGCAAATCAGAACGATGCCGAGCCAACTCCCCCAACCCATCGCCTCGCCGATGAGCGGAAAGCTGACAATTGCCACCAGCAAAGGCGGCGTTCCGCGCATGATCGGATAGGCTTCGCTCATGTCGCCCGATTTATAAGCAGCTGCGACCAGCGACATGTAGAATATCTGCGTGATTGTCGACAGCCCGATAAACTTCCAACTCGATGGATGTGGCAGCGGTAAAAACGGCAGGAAAAACAACGCTATGAGCCCAGCGGCTCCGACCACGCAAGCGGCGGCAAAAAACTTGTCACTGCCCCCCTTAACGATAGCGTTCCAGCTCGCATGAAAAAATGCGCCACAAAGGACAATCAGCAGGACAGTACCGGACATAGAAGACACGACTCGGACAAGAGCAGATGATGACAGTTATATGTCACATTTGATTGAAGAGAGATATTGCCGAAAACGATGAGGCGTGAAACAAGCGCAGACATGAATTATCGTCACGCCTATCACGCCGGAAACTTTGCCGATGTCGTCAAGCACGTCATACTTTCCCGCATTATTGAATATCTAAAGCGCAAGGACCAAGCTTTTCGCGTGGTCGATACCCATGCGGGGATCGGCCTTTATGATCTGCGTGGTATTGAAGCTGAAAAGACAGACGAATGGAGCGGTGGTATCCGCCGCGTGATCGACGCTGTCGAAAAAAGTGAAATCCCGCCACAGGCAATCGAACTGCTTCAGCCCTATCTTGAAGCTGTGCGTGCGGTTAATCCCAAAGGTGGACTGCGGCATTATCCTGGATCGCCACTTCTCACGCGCCATCTTTTGCGCAAGCAGGATCGTCTTTCGGCAATCGAACTGCATCCCCAAGATGCGAAAAAGCTGTCCAAGCTGTTTGATGGTGACTACCAGGCGCGTGTGATTGAGCTTGATGGCTGGCTGTCGCTTGGTGCGCATATGCCGCCAAAAGAAAAACGCGGCGTTGTTCTGGTTGATCCACCATTTGAGATTGCGGGAGAATTTGATCGTCTCGTCGATGGTTTGGTGAAAGCCTATAAGCGGTTTCCCGGCGGAACCTACGCTTTTTGGTATCCGATCAAAGATCGGCGGGAGGTTGAGCGTTTTGCAAGGCAACTGCGCGAGACAGAAATTCCGAAGATTATGCGGATTGAACTTTCGATTCGCGCACCTTCCCTTGAACCACGCCTTGATGGGACAGGAATGATTGTCGTCAATCCGCCCTACACACTCGAAAGTGAGATGCAAATCCTGCTTCCCTGCCTTACCAAATTGCTTAGCGAAGAAAAGGGAGGCAATTTCAGCATGCAATGGATACGTGGTGAAGCGGATCGCACTTGACCGTCGCCCCTTGCTGAATGAAACTGCATCTAAGCAAATTTAATGAAACGAGCTTCGTGCTCGAATTGTGAGACAGGATAAACACATGCAACGCAAGTTGGATCGCATCGGACAGTTTTCTCGGGCAGCACTTCTCGCTGCATCGGTTCTTCCTCTGACGCTCGCTTCTATGCCTGCAAGCGCTGCCGATTATCTGAGATCTGCACCAGTGGCGATTGGCGATGCCGGTCTTTGCAATCAGCAGAGCGTTTTGCGTCGCGTGGTTTCTGATTTTGGATATCAGGTTCGTCATGTTCCACACCTGCCGCAGGTTGGTATTTCGGCGATGAGCGATGTTCGCCTCACCCGTTATGAACCGAAGAACAATTCAGCTCAGATTGAACGTACTTATTGTAAGGCAACAGCCGTTCTGAGCGATGGTCAGTACCGTCCGGTCTGGTACATGGTTGAAGAAGGTCAGGGCTTTGCCGGTGTTGGCAGCAATGTCGAATTCTGCGTCGATGGTTTCGACCGCTGGTACGTGTTTGACGCAAGCTGCCGCGTTCTGCGTTGATCACCGCGATGTTGCGTAAACTGGCGGCGATTTCAGCCGCCATTCTTACAGCTTCTTTCGCAGCGCTACCCGTAATGGCGCAAGACCGGGGCGATAGCCACCCCGGCAATTTCGATTTCTATGTGTTGTCGCTGTCGTGGTCACCAAGCTATTGTGCGTTGGAAGGACCACGCGCGAACAAACAGCAATGTGGCACAACCCGGCCATATGGTTTTGTTGTTCACGGTCTTTGGCCGCAAAATGAATGGGGTTATCCTGCTAATTGTCAGTTCGACAATACGCGCAGCCGAGGCAGCTTTGTCCCTCGGCCAATCGTCTCAAGCGTTTCCGACATTATGCCCTCAACTGGTTTGGTTGCGCACCAATGGCGCAAACATGGAAGCTGCACTGGCCTCACCCAAAATGATTATTTCGCAACCGTTCGCCAGGGCTATAAGCGCGTAAATATTCCGCCAAGCCTTCGTAATCTGACTTCCAGCAGACGCGTCGACCCGATGCTGGTGGAAAAAGCATTTGTTACAGCCAATCCCGGAATGAAGCCTGACGGCATATCGGTTTCCTGCAAGAGCAACTATCTTCAGGAAGTTCGAATCTGCATGACAAAGGATCTCAAATTCCGCGCATGTGAACAGATCGATGCGAATGCGTGCCGCAGCCGTTCGGTTATGCTGCCAGCAGCAAGATAATCCTAAACCTCAGGAATAATTATGACCCAGATTCTTTATTCGCCCGCCTCGCCCTACAGCGCCAAGGTGCGCATGGCTGCGGCCTACGCCGACATTCCATTTGAAAGCGTGATTGTGACCACATCGGCTGAACCCGAGAATTTGGTCAATGCCAATCCGCTTGGCAAAATACCAACGTTGATTACCGACGATGGTAAATCGGTTTTCGACAGCCGTGCGATCATGCAGTATCTCAATCGCATTTCTGGAAACAAGATTTTTCCACGCAATGCTGAAAAGCGTACTGACGCGGAACGTTATGAAGCAATTGCTGATGGTCTGTCCGATGTTTTGCTGGCCCATGTTTACGAGCGTCGTGCGCGCCCAGAAGAAAAAGTGCATCAGCCATGGCTCGATCTTCAATGGCGTAAGGCAGAACGCGCACTCGATCTTCTGAATGAAGCTCCGCCGCGTCTTGCTGGCAAACTTCACGGCGGTCATTTGGCTGTGGCAGCAACACTCAGCTACCTCAACTTGCGCTTTGAGGGCAAATGGGAACGCGGTCGCCCAAAGCTCAAGCGTTGGATGAAGCGGTTTGAAGAACTGCATCCAGAATTGGTCAAGCTTTTACCGCAGGGCTAAAAATTCAGACAATAAAAAAACCGGGCAGTTTCCTGCCCGGTTTTTTTTGTTCAATTACACAGTAATTAGAACTTGTAGCCAAGACCAACGCGGATGTCCTGCGTGTCGAGCTTGTCACGAACTGTCGTGCCACCAAGATCGTAGTTCTTGTTGCCGAACTGGGTGTAGCGGTATTCTACGCGACCAAGAATGTTCTCGGTCAGCTTAGCTTCCATACCAACGCCAGCTGTCCAACCAACGCGGAACTTGCTTTCGTCATCGTTGTTGCCCGAAAGCTTAACCTGCGAACCAGCAACACCTGCGGTGATGTATGGCAGAACTGGGTTCATGTCGTAACCTAGACGGCCACGGAGCGAGCCTTCAAAGCCCTGCTTAACTTCAAGACCGTCACGGGACTTCTTAGCTGCTGAGTAACCTGCGTCACCTTCAACACCATATACGAACTGATCCTGCTGGAAGTTCCAGCCAGCGTATGCGCCACCCTTCCAGTCGTCAGGCTTGACAGTGATGTTGCCGCCAGGAAGTTCGTTCTTCGACTTGTTCCAGCCGTAGCCGAGGTACAGACCAGTGTAACCACCAGCCCAGCTGTACTGTGGAGCCATTTCAACTGGAGCAGGAACAGGAGGCTGTTCCATGATTGCGTCAGCTGCGAAAGCAGTTGCAGAGAACGGCAGCAGCGCAGCCGAGGCGATTACGAGAGACTTAAGAGTGCGCATTGCATTCTCCTTCATTAAATTACCTTTAGCGCGGTCCCTTATCGGGCGGGCAGCAACTTGGGGAGTAGTCGACCCATGCCGCGCTGACACGAAGACATATCGGGGATAATTGCGGCACGATCTGCTCCGTGGTGTGGAGAGAACCTGTCGAGAACATGGCAAAATTGCGATGTTGCATTCTGGCAACGGTCTCCTATCAGCCCTATATAAATGAGGAGGCTTGAGGTAATTGGAACTTCACAGGACGCTCGCAAACTGAAACCACTGAATTTGCTAGCTTTTTGTCAGTAGCATCTGTCAGGCCCTCTATTTTCCGCTATATTTTTCCGGCAAAATGGCATGAATAACGATAATGAATCACGATAAGAAAGTGTTTACCCTGTTGGAAACTCCGCAAACCATTTCGCTTGCAAACTGCCCTGTTCTTGTGACCGGCGGTGCTCGACGCATAGGAAAAGCGATCGTTCAGGATTTAGCAGCGCAGGGCTTTCCAGTAGCGGTTCATTGCAATCGCTCTGTTAAAGACGGCGAACAACTTGTGGCGGAAATCATTGCAAATGGTGGAAAAGCCTGTGTTGTGAAGGCTGATCTGGCAGACGAAAACGATGTGCGCGGATTGGTACAGCAGGCATCAACACAGCTTGGACCGATTCGTCTGCTTGTTAACAACGCATCACTCTTTGAAGACGACCGGGTTGGCACTCTTGATATGCAACTTTGGGATCGCCATTTTGCTATTCATCTTAAGACGCCGGTTATGCTTGCTGAGGAAATGGCAAAAGCGTTGCCAAATAATCTGGACGGGCTTGTTATAAACGTGATCGACCAGCGCGTCTGGAAGCTCAATCCGCAGTTTTTCTCTTATACGCTTTCAAAGACTGCGCTTTGGAACGCGACCAAGACACTCGCACAGGCGCTTGCGCCTCGCATCCGTGTTAATGCTATTGCCCCCGGCCCCACTTTGCCGAGCGAACGCCAAAATGTGGAAGACTTTGAATTGCAGGTCAGCCGTTTACCGTTGCAACGTGCGCCGGACCTGTCGGAATTTGGACGCACTATTCGCTACTTCTGGGAAAGCCGCTCCGTAACAGGCCAAATGATCGCTCTTGATGGCGGTCAGCATCTGGCATGGGAGACGCCCGATATAGCAGGAATTAAAGAATGACCACACCACGCAAGTTCAATGATGATGCTTCTTCGCAATTGCTCTCGGATAGTGAGCAGGATGTGACAGATATTATCATGGATGGTGCGGATATCGACGATGACGATTCTTTAGATGAGACGCCCGCTGTCGCTTCGGCGGCTGATTCTATTCAGTGGGATTCATCAGACGGTTTGCCGGATACAACAGGCTTAAGCGGCGCAGACATTATCAGCGCTTTCGTCAAGCACCTGCCGAACAATCCAGGCGTTTATCGTATGTTCAACAGCGCTGGCGACGTGTTGTATGTCGGCAAGGCCCGGAGCTTGAAAAAGCGTGTTTCCAATTATGCGCGAGGTATCGGGCATTCGAACCGCATCACCCGCATGATCGGTGAAACGGTGACAATGGAGTTTGTTGTCACGCGAACAGAGATAGAAGCGCTGCTTCTCGAAGCGAATCTCATCAAGCGCTTGCGGCCTCGCTTTAATGTTTTGCTGCGTGACGACAAATCGTTTCCGTACATTCTGCTGACTGGCGGGCATCGTGCGCCTGGCATTTTTAAGCATCGCGGCGCGCGCACGCGTAAAGGTGAGTTTTTCGGGCCATTTGCATCCGGCGGGGCCGTCACACGAACCATTAATGCGCTTCAGCGCGCCTTTCTATTGCGTACCTGTACTGATTCGGTTTTTGAAACCCGCACCCGCCCCTGCTTGCTTTATCAAATCAAGCGTTGCTCGGGGCCGTGCACACATGAAGTCAGCGACGAGGACTACGCAGAGTTAGTCGATGAAGCAAAAGCCTTTCTTTCTGGTAAGAGCCAAAAGGTGAAAGACCACCTCGCGGCAGCGATGCAAGCAGCATCGGCCGATCTCGATTTCGAACATGCGGCTGTCTATCGTGATCGTCTTTCAGCTCTGTCTCATGTTCAATCACATCAGGGAATCAACCCTCAGACCGTTGAGGAAGCCGACGTCTTTGCCATTTATCAAGATGGCGGCATGACGTGCATTCAGGTCTTCTTTTTTCGCACGGGACAAAACTGGGGCAATCGCGCTTATTTTCCGAAAGCAGACAGTTCGCTTAGCGCTGCTGAAGTGCTCGGCGCGTTCCTGTCGCAATTCTACGATGACAAACCTTGCCCAAAACTCATTCTTCTATCGGAAGGTATTGAGGACCAGGAATTGCTCGGAGAAGCACTTTCATCGCGTGCGGGCTACCGTGTGCATGTCAATGTTCCACAACGCGGCGAGAAGAAAGAGCTCACCGATCATGCTTTGACCAATGCGCGCGAAGCACTGGGGCGCCGCTTGGCGGAAACATCGTCGCAAACACGCTTGCTCAAGGGACTTGCCGAAGCTTTCGAACTGCCCGCGGTTCCCCGTCGTATCGAAGTTTATGATAACTCGCACATCATGGGAACGAATGCTGTCGGCGGCATGATCGTGGCCGGGCCGGAAGGCTTTGTCAAAAATCAATATCGCAAATTCAATATCAAATCGACGGACATTACGCCCGGCGATGATTTTGGCATGATGCGGGAAGTGATTGAACGGCGCTTTTCGAGGCTGGTCAAAGAGCATGGTGAGCCAGAGCCCACAGGCGATATCGAAAGCAGTGATGCATTCCCGGCGTGGCCAGATCTTATTCTGATCGATGGCGGTCAGGGACAGGTTGGTACTGTCAGGCAGATTTTGGGCGAACTCGGCATCAGCCATCTTGTAACGGCCATCGGCATCGCAAAGGGTGTTGATCGTGAAGCTGGTCGCGAACGCTTTTTCATTGAAGGCAAATCACCTTTCACATTGCCGCCACGTGATCCAGTACTCTACTTCATCCAGCGCATGCGCGACGAAGCACATCGTTTTGCTATCGGCACACATCGTGCGAAGCGAAAGAAAGATTTCGTAGCCAATCCTCTTGATGAGATTTCGGGAATCGGCCCGTCGCGTAAGCGCGCTTTGCTTCTTCATTTCGGAACCGCGAAAGCAGTTTCGAGAGCCGCCATTGAAGATCTTATGCAGATCGAAGGCATTTCAGAAGCCATGGCCAAGACCATTCACGATCATTTTCATGATCGATGACGTAATTTTGTCTGGGTTTGAGAGAGTAATTCTCCACAGGCGTCATTACGTCCATAAAGATCACATGAGCAGGTGTTGATTTTCTTAGTCATCCCTGATGTTGTGCACCAGCAACGAATACGGCGGTACAATGCGGAAAAATCACACTCTCTCCCTACCAAACATGCTGACTTACGCACGGATTATTGCCGTGCCGCTTGTCGTTCTGTGTTTCTTTGTGGAGGGAAGCCTTCAATCGAGTGATAATTCGCGTTGGGCCGCACTTGCGATTTTTGCAATCGCCAGCATTACAGATTTCTTCGATGGCTATCTCGCACGCATCTGGCAGCAAACCTCTACTATTGGCCGCATGCTCGATCCGATTGCCGATAAGCTTCTGGTTTCAGCCTGCCTTTTGCTTTTGGCAGCGGACGGTACAATTGCAGGATGGACACTCTGGGCTGCGATCATCATTCTTTGCCGGGAGGTACTGGTCTCTGGTCTGCGTGAATACCTCGCTGAGCTGAAAGTCAGTGTACCTGTCTCACGATTGGCAAAGTGGAAGACCGCAGCACAAATGGTTGCTTTGTCCTTCTTGCTCGCTGGTCCGGCTGGCGAAAAAATTCTGCCGTACACGACTGAAATCGGGATCGTGCTGCTCTGGATTTCTGCGATCCTGACGCTTTACACCGGCTGGGACTATTTCCGCGCTGGCCTCAAGCACGTCATGGACTAACATCATGCGTGTGAACCTCGTCTATTTTGCTTGGGTGCGGGAAAAAATCGGCAAGGGTGAGGAAGTGATTGAGCTTCCACGCCAGACGATCAGCGTCGGTGACCTCATTACTCATCTGAAAACGCTCGGCGACGAATATGAGGCTGCATTCGAGCATGAAAACGTCATTCGTGCTGCCATCAATCAAGAACATGCCGAACATGATGAACTCATTCAAGACGGCAATGAGGTCGCGCTTTTCCCGCCTATGACAGGCGGATAATATGACCCGGAACGAAGACTGGCCCCTCTTCATTCGCGTACAAAGTGAAGACTTCGAGATTGCCGAGGAAATCAGCAAGCTTAGTCAGGGACGCACGGACATAGGCGCTATCGTCAGCTTTACGGGCCTTTGCCGCGATGAAGGTGGTAAGTTATCTGCGCTTGAACTTGAACATTACCCAGGCATGGCTGAAGCGGCAATTCGGCGCATTGCTGAAGAAGCCATCACGCGGTGGTCTTTATCCGGCATGTCTATTATTCATCGCTACGGACTCATAAAGCCCGGAGAAAACATCGTTCTTGTTGTGACCGCGTCATCTCATCGACAGGCCGCATTTGAGGCCGCCTCATTCCTTATGGACTTTATGAAAACTGATGCGCCATTCTGGAAACGAGAGCATTTACTCGACGGCAATACGGGTGGTTGGGTCGAATCGAAGGCAACGGACGACCAAAGCCGCGATCGCTGGCAGAAGCGCTGAATAAAGCAAACACTCTGGCAAGATGTCGCAGATAAAACTCTTTTTCGCATACAAAGAATTTCTCGGCTTTAATTTAATGTCGAATTAACTATTTAACCCCCTAAAATATAAGCTAATTTAGGGGGTACATTTTTGAACCGCCATAATTTTCACATGAAGCGGCGCTTAATGTCTGACTCATAAATCATAGTGTCTTTGAAGCAGGCCCTACTGACGCGTTTTAAAGAATGTCAGAACCTGAAGTCACACGTGGTAAGAATGCGGAGAACGAAAGTTTCGAATTTGGCAATGCTCAAAGGACTGACGAAAACACTTTCAATCGTAGCGGCGCTGACTGCGGGCATTGGCATGCTCGGCGGGGCTGCCATGTTTGTGACAACGTCGATGCCGACTGCTAGTATTGCTGCTGAAAAGACAATCAGCGGCAAGGTTATGTATCGTGAGCGCATTGCACTTCCTCCAGAAGCGCACCTGATCGTGCAGCTTACAGATGTGTCCCTTGCTGATGCACCGTCAAAGATTATTGCTGAAACGACGGTCGATACTTTGCAGGGTGTGCCGATCCCTTTCGCGATCAGCTTTGACACAGACGAGATTGAACCAAGCCATACTTATGCTTTGCAGGCACGCATCGTCGCCGGTGATACATTGTGGTTTGTGAATGATGAGCGCTATTCGATTGACCCGAAGAAGCCTGATGATTCCATCGAAATTAAAGTCGTGATGGTTCGCAAAAGTTCCGATGAAACAATCGCTATTGGAATTGAAGGCAAAGATTGGCTCGCAGAAGATATCCAGGGCGGCGGCGTTGTCGATACTGCGCAGACCACACTTCTGGTCGACTCTGACGGCACTGTCAGCGGTTCAGGCGGATGCAACCGCTTCATGAGCAAAGCGACAATCTCCGGCAGCAACATCTCCTTTGCCGAGATTGGCTCGACCTATATGCAATGCCCGCCTGCCCTGATGAATCAGGAACGCAAGTTCCTCGATATTCTCGGTAAGACGCGCTCATATAAAATGGATGCTGGAAAGCTTGTCTTGATTGATGAAGGCGGCGACGAATTAGCAAGACTGGCTCAAAGCCTGTAACGCTTTCAAATATCGCATACAAAAAAGCCCGGTCTCGCGACCGGGCTTTTTCAATTCATCTATCAGCAATTAGCCGACGATTTCGGTGCCGGAGAACCAGTAAGCGATTTCTTCAGCAGCGGTTTCAGGAGCATCCGAACCGTGAACCGAATTTTCGCCGATCGACAGAGCGAATTCCTTACGGATCGTGCCAGCGTCTGCGTTTGCAGGGTTGGTCGCGCCCATGACTTCACGGTTCTTGAGAATGGCGTTTTCGCCTTCGAGAACCTGAACGATTGTTGGGCCAGACGACATGGATTCAACCAGTTCACCAAAGAAAGGACGTTCTTTGTGGACAGCGTAGAAGCCTTCAGCTTCACGGGTGCTCATCCAAACGCGCTTGGAAGCAACAACACGCAGACCAGCTTCTTCAAGCTTGGTGGTGATCGCGCCGGTCAGGTTGCGGCGAGTTGCGTCAGGCTTGATCATGGAGAAAGTACGTTCGATTGCCATTATGACACCTTGTATGATGGAAAATTTGGAAAGTGAGGCTCTATAGCGTTGATAGGCCCGATTGCCAAGGGGCAGCGCCCTTGGGTAAGTCGCTTATCAGCTTGAGACGACAGAAAATTGACTGCATAGATGGATAATTCGATTCCAATGCGGGGACTCATGGAACAGCACTTTCAGATGTTTGCCTATTACAATCGCTGGGCCAATGAGTTGCTGTATTCCGCAGCAGCCGATTTGAGCGATGTGGATTACCGCCTCGATCTCGGCCTTTTTTTCGGATCAATCCATCGAACCTTTAATCATCTTCTCGTCACAGATCGCATCTGGATGAAACGTTTCACCGGCGAAGGCGACCATCCGAACCAGCTTGATGCCATTATAACCGACGATTTCATCAAACTGCGTGATTTGCGTCGTGCCGAAGATATGCGCATCTGCAAATATATTGAAAGCATGAATGCCGAACGGCTTGCGGGCCGGTTTACATATATGACAGCAACTAATGTGCGAACCATCAGCCAGCGGGTTGCGCCAGCACTTGGTCATCTGTTCAATCATCAGACGCACCATCGCGGACAAATCCATGCTGCATTCACACGTCTAAGTGCGGATGCACCTTCGCTTGATCTTATTCAGTTTCAGCGTAGCGAAGCGGGACGCCGCTTCGCCTGATATTCAATCAGTTGATACTTGCGCAAATATTGGAAGCCGTGCAAAAGCCTTCTCACCATGCTTATTCTTGATGATATCTCTGTACGCATTGCCGGACGCCTTCTGATCGACCACGCCAGTGTCACACTGCCAGCGGGATCGAAGACGGGTTTCGTTGGCCGTAACGGCACCGGAAAATCCACACTTTTCCGCGTGATAACCGGTGATCTTGCGTCGGAAGGCGGCAGCATATCGTTGCCGAAGAATACGCGTATCGGTCAGGTGGCACAGGAAGCTCCCGGCACCGAAGATGCGCTGATTGAAATCGTTATGAAGGCCGACAAGGAACGCGCAGCGCTGCTTGAAGAGGCAGAAACTGCGACTGATCCGCATCGTATTGCCGAAATTCATACACGCCTTGCTGATATCAATGCCCACTCTGCGGAAGCGCGCGCAGGCGCGATCCTGTCAGGTCTGGGCTTTAATGCCGAAGCCCAACGCCGTCCGGCATCTGCCTTCTCCGGCGGCTGGCGTATGCGTGTGGCGCTCGCTGCTGTGTTGTTCTCCGAACCTGATTTACTGCTGCTTGACGAACCGACCAACTATCTCGATCTTGAAGGTGTGTTATGGCTGGTCGACTATGTGAAGCGCTATCCGCACACTGTCATCATCATCAGCCATGATCGCGATCTGCTGAACTCTGCCACCTCATCAATCATGCATCTCGATCAGAAGAAAATCAGCTTCTGGCGTGGTAATTATGATCAGTTTGAGCGGCAGCGCCATGAGATGCTTGAGCTTCAGCAAAAGGCTCACGCCAAGCAGGAAGCGCATCGCAAGCATATGGAATCTTTTGTCGAGCGATTCCGTGCGAAGGCCACCAAGGCCCGTCAGGCGCAGTCGCGCATGAAAGCTTTGGAAAAGCTGAAACCGATTGAGCTTTATGTTGAAAGCAATGTGCAGCCGTTCCGCTTTCCTGACGCTGACAAAAAGACCGCATCACCCGTCATAGCGCTCGATAACGCAGATGTAGGCTATGTTCCCGGCAAGCCGGTACTGCGCAACGTGACGCTGCGCATCGACAATGATGATCGCATTGCACTGCTTGGTTCCAATGGTAACGGTAAATCGACGCTGGCAAAACTGATTGCCGGACGCTTGCAGCCCGAAAAAGGCTCACTGACGCTTTCGCCAAGCCTCAAAGTCGCATTCTTTGCGCAGCATCAGATGGATGATCTGATCCCGGAAGACAACGCCATTGAGCATGTGCGTAAGCTTATGCCGGGTGAGTTGGAAGCGAAGGTTCGCGCACGCGTCGCCCAGATGGGACTTTCGACCGAGAAAATGCTGACACCTGCCAGAGACCTCTCTGGTGGCGAAAAAGCGCGGCTTCTGATGGGTCTTGCGACCTTCCATGGGCCAAACCTGCTGATCCTCGACGAACCTACCAACCACCTTGATATTGATAGTCGCGAAGAACTGGTTCACGCGCTCAATGATTTCAACGGCGCAGTAATTCTGATTGCGCATGATCGCCACTTGATCGAAGCCACGATGGAGCGACTGTGGCTGGTGCGTGAAGGTGGCGTCAAAGCGTTCGACGGTGATCTGGATGAATATCGTCAGATTGTTCTCGCCGATGCTAAGGGCGATCAGGTTTCAGAACGTGAAGAAGGTCCGAAGGTCAACAAGGCTGAGCAGCGCAAACTCGCTGCACAGAAGCGCGAAACATTCGCGCCCTTGCTCAAAAAGATCAAGGAAACCGAGAGCTTGATTCAGAAACTGCAGAAACAGATTCAGACATCAATGGCTCAGTTGGAAGATCCTGCTCTTTACGAGAAGGAACCGCAAAAAGCGATCCGTATCAATAAAGATATGAGCGATGCAAAATCAGCGCTCGCAGATGCGGAAGACAAATGGCTCGAAATGTCTTCCGAATATGAAGAAGCAATGGCTGAATAGTACCCAGAGCGCCGATCTGATTTTATCAGATCGGCGCTCTCAATGTTTGTTTTGACGCACATCTTGGTCCGAAAACCGCTTCACACTTTTCGGGATGTGCTCTAATCAACCCGGCGGCGAATGCGGGTCCGCATCAACGCGTAAACACCAAGCACACCAAGAATGAGGCCTATCGTTGTATAGGTCTCGTCTGCTTCTTCGGCCCCGCGCCGCAGCACAAGATCAACCTTTGAAAGTTGCAGACCATCCGTATTGCCTTGAACGGCACGGAAGGAATAAGTGCCAGACAATACGGGATCAATATCACCGGCGCTTTGGCGCAAAATGCTGCCATCCTGCGGGCGATCTGTATTGATCGAACTGCTGTTCGAAGCGAAATCCATCCCCTGCGAAAGAACAGGGAAACCGTTGCGGCTGACAGCAAGTGTTATTGCTGAACGACGTTCGGCTGGCACATAGCCCGGCAGTGGCGTTGCATCAAGAAAGATGCGCACGGGCGCGTCGCTTGCTTCAAGTTTGATTTCTTGCGTGATGAAACCAGCCTGACGGCTTTCAAGGATAGGCCAGCGACCAATTTCATCACCGGTAAAATGGCGCATATACCAAGGATAGCCCAACGCAATACTGAAACCTGCGATAATCATTGCAACGAATAGCGCGCGCATCAGGCCTTACGCTCCCAACGACGATCTGGTGTCTGTTGCCAGTAGGTCAAATCGTGGTTCTCCGTCTTAAACGACTTCCACTGCGCCCGCGCATGTTCGAGCTGTTCCTGATTGTGCCCGTCAAACATCACAACCAAACGCTCATAAGTATCAACCTGATCAAGTGAAGCACCCTCTACAAGAAAACGGACAGTGGCGCTGTTCGAGTTTTCCTGCGTGGTGGTCAGCAAAACCGGCTGCTGCTCAGGATATGGCTCCTGATCCGTCCCATGTGCGACGAATGACGTATCGGAAAACGTCCAGAGCAGACTGTCCAGCGAATCGCGCCTCTCGTCCGTGACTGCCTGAATAGTCACACGCCAGCCACGTGTCAGCGAACGCTCAACAAGCCCCGGCAGAGCTTCATCGAGCGTCGATTCAGTCAGGTGATAAAAGAGGATTTCAGCCATGCGCTCTCTTTAGATCATTCACTGTGGCGAAGAAAGTGATTCACCTCTTCGCCACAACGCATTGTTTCTGAATCAAATTCAGCTTTCGAAATTATCGCGAACCAACCGGTCAAGAAGACGAACGCCATAACCGGACGCCCAAGACTGGCTATATTCGTTGGTTGGCGACCCCATTGCTGTACCGGCAACATCGAGATGCGCCCAAGGTGTGTCGCCGACAAAACGCTTGAGGAACTGCGCGGCGGTAATCGAGCCTGCATGGCGACCAGAGCTGTTCTTCATGTCGGCAAACTTGGAATCGATCATCTTGTCGTATTCCTTGCCCATCGGCATACGCCACAGCTTTTCACCTGTCGCCTGACCAGCATCGTAAAGCTGGTCTGCCAATTCATCATCATTGGAAAAGAGGCCTGCATGATGCGTGCCAAGAGCCACGAGAATAGCGCCCGTCAGCGTTGCGAGGTTGATAATGAACTGCGGCTTGAAGCGGTCATTGGTATAATAAAGCGCATCAGCGAGTACGAGACGGCCTTCGGCATCAGTGTTGATGACTTCAATTGTCTGACCAGACATTGAGGTAACAATATCGCCCGGACGCTGTGCATTGCCGTCTGGCATGTTTTCAACAAGGCCAATCACACCAATGGCGTTGACCTTTGCCTTTCGTCCTGCGAGCGCACGCATCAGGCCTGTAACAGCCGCAGCGCCGCCCATGTCACCCTTCATTTCTTCCATGCCACCGGCAGGCTTGATCGAGATGCCGCCGGTGTCGAAGGTCACACCTTTGCCAACGAAGGCAACCGGCTTTTCTTTAGCCTTCGCGCCCTGCCATTCCATGATAACGAGACGTGGCGGACGCGGCGATCCCTGCGAAACGCCCAAAAGCGAGCCCATACCGAGCTTCTTCATTTCCTTTTCGCCAAGAATTTCGACCTTCACGCCCAGCTTTTCAAGCTTTTCGGCTTCTTCCGCAAATTCTACAGGGCCAAGGACATTGGCTGGTTCGTTAACAAGATCGCGTGCCTTGAGAACACCATCGGCAACAGCCTCGGCAACTTCAAGCGCCTTCTTTGCGCTGTGAGTGTCAGCCACGTGAATATGAACCTTGGCAGCATGCTTTGGTTCACCATTTTCTTCATTCTTACGTGTCTTGTAGCGATTAAATTCGTAAGAGCGCAGGATCATACCAAGCGCGACGTCGGCTGCTTCATCACCCGCAATTGTCGTTTCAGGCAGAGCCAGCGTCACTGTTGCGCGCTCAGATTTACCGATTCGCGAGAATGCCGCACCGCCGATTTTGATCCAGTCGTCATTGCCAAGTTCGCCAGGCTCTCCCGCACCAACCAGCACAATCTTATCGATACCGCCTTCAGACGTTTCAATTGCCTCTGCAGTTTTACCAAGAGCGCCTGAAAAGCCGGAAACCTCGATTATCCGAGCGATCTTATCAGCGCCACCAACTGCCAGCCCCGCCTCTTCCGCAAAGCCTCCACCTTTGGCAACCAAAACGATGCTTACGCCTTTTTGCGGTGCTGAAAATTCATTGAAGGAAAAAGAAGGGCGTTTCGACATAACAACTCCAAACAAGCCTGATTTTAAGATGACACGATTGTGTCGCGACTTTTCCCTACTCATGTGAGACGAATATGGCGAAACAGCAAGGGTATTGCGTCATCAAAATCAGTTTTACGTTAACTCCGGTGAAAACGTGCAGATTACAACTCTGGAACTATCTGTCTCATGGCCAAAGCGTTCAGCTTTAATTATTAAGTCCCCAAATCAGGCTAGCGCTGGCATCCGCCAGAAATCTTTAGTAATCTGTTAACCAAATTTCTTCGGCTAATTTTAGCCATCTGCTATTACGCTAGATTTTAATTACGAGCATTGTTTCTATCGGGACAGGCTCCTTCAACGGAACCGGGATGTAAACTCCGCCTATGAAATTGATTGAGTTGTACATCCTGCGCCGCGTGGCGGTCATGTTCTTCGCGGTGCTGGGTGCCGCGGTGGGCATTACGTGGACAGTACAAGTGCTGCAACGCGTCGACTTCTTAACGACGAGCGGCCAGTCTATCCAAACGATCATTCAATTCAGTTCGCTTCTTATTCCATCTGCAATCCCACTGGTCATGCCATTTGCGCTGATTATCGCGATCACGCAGACGCTTTCGACAATGAATCAGGATTCCGAACTCGTCGTTATCAATGCATCAGGCGCGCCACGCAGCGCGGTCATGCGACCAATCTTGTTGCTTGCAGCAATTATCTCACTCGTTTCATTTATTGTTGCGAACTATGTCGATCCCTATGCGCGCATGAACATGCGCGCGATGATTGCCAATGCGAGCGCAGACATGCTCAATGTCGTGGTACAGGAAGGTAACTTCCGCAAGCTCTCTGATAATCTCTATATTCAGATTGCAGAACGCCGCGCAGATGGAAGCATTGGCGGTCTGTTTATCGCGGATTCCCGCGACCCTAATCTCGACCTGATTTATTACGCATCGGACGGTAACATTGCCAGCACACCGGCGGGCGACATGCTTCTGATGAAGGACGGCGAAGTTCAGCGACGTGATGTTTCAGACGGCACTGTTTCAATAATCAAGTTCAATTCATACGCATTCGACCTTAGCCAGTTTACATCTGCTGGCGATGATTTCGTGATTTATGCAAAGGATCGCCCCCTCTCCTACCTGCTTAATCCCGATCCAAACGATCCAATCTTGCAAACGCGGCCGCTACGCTACAAAGCCGAATTGCATCGTCGTTTATCAGAATGGCTATACCCAATCGTTTTTGCGATGATTGCACTCGCTTTCGCTGGAGATTCGCGTTCTCACCGCGAGGCAAGAGTATCGGCGTCTTTCTCCGCGATCAGCACCGCTTTGCTCGTCTATTGGGCAGGCTATTTTTCGGCTGACCGCGCAGATAAAGACGAAACCTACATAGTAATTATGTATCTGGTGCCTGTTGGCGTAATCCTCATGACGGGCTTTGCCCTCGTTACAGGTCGGCGCATAGGCATTCCTGATAAATGGAATGATCGTGTTCTCGATGGTGCGGCGCACATCAGAAATCAAATCACAAACGCATATAACCGTGTTCTTGGGCGGTTTCGCGGAGATGCAGGAGGTCAAGCATGATTGGCTGGACACTCGGGCGTTATTTCTTCGTGCGCTATGTGCAGATTACGTTCTATTTTCTTCTCGGTATGTTTGCGCTGGCTTTGCTGCTCGATTTTACCGAAAATGCTAGCAAGCTTGCAAATCTCCCCGGCTATTCGGTGTGGATGGCGCTCGGCATCTCTGCGATGCGCGTTCCTTTTGTAATGCAACAAATGATTCCGTTCGTCGCTTTGTTTTCTGCAATGGCGACATTGATATCGCTCAACCGGAAATACGAATTGGTTGTTGCGCGCTCGGTTGGTGTATCGGCATGGCAATTCCTTCTGCCTGCGTGTTTCGGCGCATTGCTTTTTGGTTTGGCGACCATATTCATTCTCAATCCTTTTGCAGCCTATGGTTTCTCCAAGGCTGATGCGATCGCGTCCAATTGGAAAAATGGCAAAGTCACCGACGTCTCGGCGCTTCGAGATCCGTGGTTTCGACAAAAGACGGATGAAGGCGAAACGATCATTGGTGCGAAAAACATTCTTGATCGCGGCGCAACGCTTGCTGATGCGACATTCATTCAATTCGACGACAAGAAGAAAATCAAAGACCGCTTTGATGCTCGCATTGCGAAGCTCAAGGATGGTTATTGGGAACTGACAGACGTCACTCAATTCTCGCGCGGTGCGGAACCGCGCAAATTGGAGAGCAGCCAAATTCCAACGCAACTGCGTCCGGAATATGTGGAAGAAAAGCTTGCCTCCCCTGACACAATTCCTTTTACGCAACTGCGTCATAAGATCGAAGTTGCGCGCTCTTTCGGTTATTCGGCAAACGCATTTGACATGCAATACCAGTCACTTCTGGCATTGCCAGCACTGCTGATGGCAATGACACTCATTGCTGCAACAGTGTCGTTAAAATTTGTGCGATTTGGTCAGTCCGGAGCGATGATTCTGGGTGGCGTTGTCGCTGGCTTCATGCTTTATGTCGTTTCGGTCTTGGTGAAGGCTTTCGGGAATGCGGGATTCGTTCCGCCCTTCGTTGCCGCATGGGTTCCAGTTGTTATTGCAACATTTTTTGGTATCTCCTTTTTGTTGCATAAGGAGGATGGTTAGTGGGTTCGAGTAACGCCCGCATGGTTCTGCCCCACACGTTCACGCGTCTTGCACGCGGGACAGCCTTGGCGTGCGCCCTTGCTATACCTTTTATTTCAGTTGCAGTTTTCCCCTCGCAGGTTCATGCGCAGGATTCTTTGGGAGCCAATTACCAGAGCGATCCTAACGCGCGTATGCTGATGCAGGCGGATGAACTCGTCTATGATCGCGATGCAAACGTCGTTACCGCTCAGGGTAAAGTTCGCATTGAGTATGATGGTAATCGCCTCGTTGCAGATCAGGTGACCTATAATCAGCAGACCCGTCGCATGACTGCGACTGGTAATGTTGAAATAGTCGAACGTGACGGCAATAAGATTTACTCCGACCATCTCGACGTAACAGACAGTTTCCGTGATGGCTTTGTGAACGGCCTTCGCGTTGAGACAACTGATAATACTCGCTTTGCTGCTGAAAGCGCCGAGCGTAGCAATGGTGAAATCACCACATTTAACAATGGTGTCTACACCGCTTGTCAAGCTTGTGAAAAAGACCCAGACAAGCCTGTACTTTGGCAGATTAAAGCTCGTAAAATCATCTGGAATAGCGCGACAAAAACCGTGCGCTTTGAGCGGGGTAAGTTCGAGCTTTTCGGGATGCCGCTGGCATATTTCCCGTCGTTCGAGATGGCTGACCCAACAGTTAAGCGCAAAAGCGGCTTTCTGTTTCCGGGCTTTGCCTACAAGGATGACCTTGGTTTCGGTATCAAGAACTCGTATTTCTGGGCGCTTGCACCGAATTACGATCTGACGCTTTCAACCACTGCTTACACAAAGCAGGGCTTCCTCACACAGGCTGAATGGCGTCACCGCCTCGAAAACGGAACCTACAATCTTCAGATCGCAGGCATTCATCAGATGAAGCCTGGCGAATTCGACGCTGATACGATTGATCGCGATGAAAAAAATCGCGGCATGATAGCATCGAAGGGTGATTTTGATATCAATGCGCGCTGGCAGGCTGGCTGGAATATTATGGCCCAGACTGACCGTAACTTCAGCCGTACTTACGGTCTGACAGATTACGCTGCACAAACGCAGGTATCTAATATCTATTTGCGTGGCGTTAATAATCGCAATTACTTCGATCTCAATTTCTATCGCTTCAATGTGCAGGAATCTTATCCAATCACATCAGCTTACAGCGATGTGGAAATGCATTCGAAGCAGCCTTGGGTTTTTCCAAGTCTTGACTACTCCTACACTGCGCCTGAATCCGTTTATGGCGGTGAGCTGAACTTCACGGCTAACTTGCAGGCGCTTTACCGCAAGAATGCAAATTATGCTTATACATATAGGAACGGTATCCGATCGCTGCCGGATTACCCACGTATTCCCGGCTTTAGCGGAACCAATACGCGTCTGACAGGTGAAGTTGAGTGGAAGCGCACGATCATAACAGATGCAGGTCTGGTGATTACGCCTTTGCTCGCACTTCGCGCCGATGCAATCAGTGTAAACACTAACTTTGACCCGGCAGTTGCTGGTTTCACCGATGCAGTTGTTAAATCCGAAGCGCTGCGCGCGATGGCGACAGCTGGCCTTGAATTGCGTTGGCCGATCTTGTTCTCAAGCACAAGTTCAACGCATATTCTCGAACCGATCGCACAGATATATGCGCGTAACAACGAACGCTATGCAGGCCAGCTTCCGAACGAAGATGCGCAAAGCTTCGTCTTTGATGCCACCAATCTCTTTTCGCGCGACAAGTTTTCCGGCTATGATCGCGTTGAAGGTGGCACACGAGCTAATTTTGGCTTGCGCTATTCCGGCAGCTTCGAAAACAGCGATTGGAATCTTTACGCGCTTGGCGGACAGTCCATTCAGCTCGGCGGCGTAAACTCTTATGGCACGAGTGACTTCGTCAATGTCGGCGCAGATTCTGGCTTGGAAGATGCTCGTTCCGACTATGTCGGCATGATCGGCACATCAAACTCAACCGGATTTGCACTCGCTGCACGCGGTCGCTTCGATAAAGACGATCTCAACATTAAGCGCGGTGAACTCGAAGCCCAGCAAAACTGGTCCCGTGTTGGCGTTTCTGCCCGTTACGCCTACATTGCACCGCAGCCTGCTTACGGCTACTCGGAGCTTCGTCAGGAAGTTGGTGGAACAGCCACGCTTAAGATCAACGAAAACTGGCGTACTTTCGGTTCAGGCACCTATGATATGGTTTCTGACACGCTTGTTCGCGGTTCTGCCGGTCTTGCATATGATGATGAGTGCTTCACCTACTCAATGGCTTATGTTCAGACGCGAAATCCCGGCGAGAGTAAAGCGTCGCACAGCGTAGGCTTTAATATATCGTTCCGTACATTGGGTGATATTGGCAGCGGATCGCAGTCATTCTAAACAAAAGTAAAACCGGAATTGATTAAATCATTTCCGGTTTTTTTACATTTTGATTGCCCGCCATTTACTCGCATACAGCCAATTTTAATCAATTTTATTGCGTTAATAGTCGCGCTATTGCCCGTAAAATGCGTGAGGGTCATTGTTTCGCCGTACTGCCTCATTTATACAGTCATCATAATGTGATTGGCTTTTGATTGAGACTGTCTGAGCAAGACAGAACCTTTGAAGCATATCACTATGGCACATCCGGCGAGCTATGCATTGCCGACCTGAAGGAAATCGGGAAAGACAGATGATGTTTGCAAAACCTCTTTTCGCTACCATGATGGGCGCCGCTGTTTGTTTGACGGCGCTTGGAACGGGTGCGAGTCTGAGTCCGGCACTCGCCGCATCAAACTCGGCTGAGGCTAAAGTCATTGTATCCGGTAATGCAATTACCAATGGTGACATTCAACGTCGTGCAAACTTTCTTAAGTTGCAGCGCAAGGGCGGCAATCTTAATCAGACAGCCCGCCAAGAGCTGACGGATGAAATGCTCAAGCGCATTGAGATGAAAACACGCGGCATTAACATTTCCGATAAGGAAGTCGATGAAGCCTATGCGGGTTTTGCAACGCGTAACAATATGAGCGTTACCCAGCTTAATCAGGTTATGAATCAGGCTGGCATTACGCCTGATCACTTCAAGAAATACATCATGGTTCAGATGGGATGGGGCCGTCTTGTCAGCGCTCGCTTCCGTGCAACCGGCATGGTGAGTGAGCAAGACGCTGTTCAGCGCATGCTGAAAGAGGGCGGAAAGAAACCGAGTGCAACCGAATATCAGTTGCAGCAAGTTATCTTTGTTGTACCCAATGCAAAGCGCTCCCCAGCTCTATTGGCAAAACGTCGTCAGGAAGCGAATGCACTGCGCTCACGCATTCAAAGCTGTGATACGACGCGTCAGTTGACCAAAGGCATGATCGACGTAACGGTGCGCGACCTTGGGCGTATTATCGAGCAGCAGCTTCCGGGTGAATGGGCGAAGGATGTGAAAGCAACCAGCCCTAACCGTGCAACACCGCCACGCGATACCGAAAAAGGCGTTGAAATTCTCACAGTCTGCGGAACACGTAAGGTTTCTGATGATCGTGTAGCGCAGCTCGTTTTCTCCATGGAAGGCACTGATTCTGCCGATGGTCAGGAGAAGAAGGCTGATGCGTTAAGCAAGAAGTATGTTGAAGAGCTTCGCGAGAAAGCAAGCATCGTCAATCGCTAAGCTTCGATGTCGCTCATGTTTCGGCAAGCGCTGAGTGCTTAATTCGAGGGGGCTTTTGCCCCCTTATTTCATCAACTGAGATATAAGTCATGACCACGCAATCAGTTGCTCCGCTCGCACTCAGCATTGGCGACCCCTCAGGTGTTGGAGCTGACGTTGCTCTTACCGCATGGTTGCAGCGAGAAGAGCTTTACCTGCCACCGTTTTTACTGATTGCCGATCCGGAACAACTTACTGCCCGAGCGCAGCACCTTGGCCTGAATGTGCCATTGGGTGAAATCAGCAAACCAGCCGAAGCTTTCGATATTTTCGATACTAAGCTGCCTGTTTTGCCGCTTAAAAACAAACACAGTGAAAGTCCCGGCAAGCCGCTGCCCGAAAATGCAGCTGGCGTTATTGAAGCAATAGAACGGGCCGTTGAACTGACGTTAAAAGGTGAGACATCAGCAGTAGTCACCAGCCCGATTGCCAAGAAACCGCTCTATGATGCTGGCTTCAAACATCCCGGCCATACGGAATTCCTTGCTGAGCTTGCAAGCAAACATCTCGGGCGCACTGTCATCCCTGTGATGATGCTAGCTGGTCCCGAACTGCGTGCCGTACCAGTTACCATCCATATTCCGCTTGCAGATGTGCCGCGCTTGCTGACCAAGGATGATATTCTGGAGGTGGCTTATATCACCGCACAAGAGTTGACGGATCGCTTTGGTATTAGCGCCCCTCGCCTTGCGATTTCCGGCCTTAATCCTCATGCAGGTGAAGGCGGAGCGCTTGGCAAAGAAGACGACGCAATCATTCGACCAGCGGTCGAAGAATTACAGCGCGAGGGCATCAATGCATGGGGTCCGCTGCCAGCCGACACCATGTTCCATGCACCAGCACGTGCGACCTATGACGTTGCGATTTGTATGTATCATGATCAGGCACTTATCCCGGCCAAAGCGCTTGCCTTTGACGAGACAGTCAATGTTACGCTTGGGCTTCCCTTCATCCGAACATCGCCGGATCATGGGACAGCCTTCGATATTGCTGGAAAGGGCATTGCCCGTCCTGATAGTCTCATCGCATCAATCAGACTGGCGCAGGAACTCGCAGAAAACGAAGCTAGGCGGAAATCATGAGTATCGACAATCTTCCGCCATTGCGTGAGGTCATTGAACGGCACGATCTGATGCCGAAAAAGTCACTCGGACAGAACTTTCTGTTCGACCTTAATTTAACATCTAAAATTGCGCGTCAGGCAGGCAACCTTCAGGATCAGCCGGTTATCGAAGTTGGCCCGGGTCCAGGTGGCCTGACCCGTGCTTTGCTTGCTCAAGGTGCTATCGTTACCGCGATTGAACGCGATGAACGCTGTCTTGATGCACTCGCCGAAATTGAAGCGCATTATCCGGGGCGGTTACGCGTAATTTCCGGCGATGCGCTCGAACAGGATTTCAAGGCATTATTTCCTGAAGGTCCAAAGCCGCGGATCGTCGCTAACCTGCCCTATAATGTTGGCACACAATTGCTGATTAACTGGCTTTTGACTGAACCATGGCCACCGTTTTATTCCTCAATGACGCTCATGTTCCAGCGTGAAGTGGGTGAGCGTATTGTGGCTGCACCGGGCACCGACCATTATGGACGCCTCGGTGTTCTCGCAGGCTGGCGCACGCATTCACGAATTGCTTTTGATGTGCCGCCTCAAGCGTTTACCCCACCGCCGAAAGTGATGTCGTCGGTTGTGCATATTTCGCCACGCGAAGAGCTCTTACCGTGTCGTGCAGATGCGCTCGGTCAGATTACTCAGGCTGCGTTTGGGCAGCGCCGCAAAATGCTGCGTCAAAGCCTGAAACCCGTTGGCGGTACAGAACTGTTGGAAAAGACGGGGATCGACGGCACACGCCGCGCAGAGACGTTAAGTGTCGAAGAATTCGTTGCTCTGGCGAATGCCTACCGGCCTGTATGATTTAATCCATCTTTGGCGTCACTTGCTATTGGCGCCAAATTCATCTGTTTGAAAACTTTATCGACGTGATCCATCTCCGAGCGGAAACTGGACATGGACGAACCTGTCAGCTTTTCACCTGCATTCAGCTGAGCTTTGAGTGGATCAACATACTGATCACCGACTTTAAGCTCGTAATAGAGATGCGGACCTGTCGAATAGCCGGTTGAGCCGACATAGGCGATCACCTCACCTTGCTTCACATGTTGACCCGTTTTCAGGCCTTTGGCTTCGCCGGACAGATGTGCATATGTGGTGCTATAGCCACCCTGATGACGAATACGTACATATTTGCCATAGCCCTTTTGTGACGAAATCAGTTCCACAACGCCATCACCCGCAGCAACGATCGGCGAGCCAATCGGCGCATCATAATCAACGCCATTGTGGTGTTTACGGACATGCAAAACTGGATGCACTCGCCAGCCAAATCCATCATTCAGACGGCCATTTGGCAAAGGCTTATGCATCAGATATTTCGTCATCGAGGAACCATCCTCGTTGAAATAATCCGCGTTTCCCTCAACCTCATGCCGGTACAGTCGCTTGGCACGGCCATTGGTATTAAACTCGACAAATACCAGTTCTGGATCGGTATCGACGCTCTCACGGAACAGAAGATCGATCTTATCGACCCCGTTGCTGCCCTTCTGAAGAGACACGTTATTTTCGGCCGCGAGCTTTTTCACATCATCCGCGACCGCACGCGGCGCACCAGCTGCAATAAGCTGCGACTGAACAGACCCGTCATTTCGCGCTTTAGTAGACTTACGCGATGCCGAGAGCATAGCATCATGTGAAAGGCGTGCAAAAAGCCGCTGATTATCATTGGCGCGGAAAACACCATCGTCTGTTCGCCCGTAAACGGAATCAGACGAACTGCCATGTCTGAACCGCGCCATGGTGATATGTGCTGGCTTTCCGGAAGACTGATCGAGAAGCAAAACGAGATTATCACCGGGGCGAAGCTCCTTTCGCCCTAACGCCTGCTCGAGATGTGCAGCATCCTCGGCAGCAATATCGGCTGCCTGCATGAGAACCCCCACCTTCTCGCGCGACTGTGGAGCAAGAATGATTTCGTGCACTTTTGGATGAGGTATATCCGCTGGCTTGGCAAAACTTACATTCAGCGGCACGCCTTTCTGATTGGCGAGCGTTGATATTTTATCTGCCGGATCAGCGGCTTCATTGCTGTTCTCTTTGACTTGTGTCGAGGCCAGATTACGCAGACCCTGCCCGCTCGGACCACTTTTCAGATCAAGGATGACATGCTGATAGGTGAAGAGTGTCGCCTCACCGTCATCCGTGCCTTCAGCAATATCGATGCGCTTAGCAATGCGTTGGTTTTCATCAACTTCGTTTTGTGGAACCAGTCGCGCTTCTTTCTTAGCCGCATGGCTGTGCACAAGCGAGGCTGGATCAACCATGATCGGTTGCGAAGCATGTCCGTGACGCACAAGGCCTGCCGTTATCAACGCCATTGCACCACCTGCAAGAAGTGTTGCTGACGCAAGCGCAATGCACGCACGACGGTGTGTGTGAATTGAAAAACGGACGCGTTCTAAGGGCTTGAGTACGAGATGAGAAAGAGGTGCAAGTTTGGTGTGCTCACCCAAAACAGCTTGATGCGTGTCATCAGACCGGACCCTAAGATCTGGCGATACAACAACATGAATCTGCTTATCTCTGCGGGCAGTGCGAAACAGCATGCAGTGAACGGCTCCAAATTCCATCTGAAATGACAAACGGACCAGAGGGCCAGAGCGCGGCTAAATTATGGCTCCGGCGGACATAATCCACCGGAGATAACAGCACGAACACTCAAGTTAAATTTATCAGGCGCTGGCGCGCGCCTTGCGATGTGCCGACAAAGACGACCAGGTGTAAATAATCAGGCCAATCCAGATCAACACGAAAGCCACCAACTGCGCAGGCGAGAATGGTTCGTGGAAAATGAAAATCGCGAAGATGAACAATAGCGTCGGTGTCAAATACTGCATCAGGCCGAGCGTTGTATAACGCAGCAGCTTGGCTCCACCCGCATAGAGGATCAGCGGAATCGCGGTAAATGGCCCAGCCAGCAACAGCAACGAAACATCCGATGCAGCACCTGAGAAGAAATGATCCTGCCCGTTCACCAGCAGCCAGATAACATAGCCCATCGCTGGAACTGAAAGAATAACGACTTCGAGCGTAAAGCCCTGCAAAGGCGGCATTGGCAAGGATTTGCGGAAGAACCCATAAAGACCAAATGTTACTGGCAGAACCAGCGAAACCCACGGAAGGCCACCAGCATTAAAGGTGAGAACCAGCACCGCCAAGAAGGCAAAGCCAACGGCAATATATTGCACTTTTGTCAGGCGCTCACCGAGAAACAGGCCACCCAAAACCACGTTGAACAACGGATTGATGTAATAGCCAAGTGCCGCACCGATGATCTGATCATGAGCAACTGCCCAGACATAAACACACCAGTTAATGGTGATAAGGGATGCGGTGAGTGCTGCCATGGCAAGCATGCGTGGCTTGCGAAGCGTATCAAGGATTGCACGGAATTGACCGATAAAAACCAGCAAAATAGCTGCAACTGGCACCGACCAGATCACGCGATGCGCGACAATTTCAAATGCTGGCAGATGCGATAAAGCTTTGAGATAGAACGGCAAAATAGCCCAAAGACCATAAGCGCCCATAGCCATCATGAAGCCGCGGCTTCCGTCTGAAAGCTGGCCTCCAGATAAGGTCTGCTCGCTCATTTCCATCTCCGCATTAAGAAATTACTCGGAAAAGCGATAGGCTTTTCCGAGTTGGTCAAACTGCTATGCGCCGATCAATCCATAAAATCTATTCAATTATACTGATCAAAGCATCAATCTTGGTGAACGCAGTAGCTTATTCAGCCGCTACCAGGCCGGCCAAAGAACGGTTCTTCATCAGCTTATAATTGACCGAATCCATCAGCGCCTGAAACGATGCATCGATAATGTTGTCGGACACGCCAACGGTACGCCAGCGCGCACCAGTGGCGTCGCCGGATTCAATCAGAACACGGGTGATAGCCGCTGTACCGCCATTGAGGATACGCACCTTGAAATCCACCAGTTCAAGATCTTCGATCTCGTCCTGATAGCGCCCCAAATCCTTGCGTAACGCAATATCGAGCGCGTTGACAGGGCCATGGCCTTCCGCGACCGACATATGCATTTCGCCATCAACCTCCACTTTGACCACGGCTTCCGACATGGTTTTCAATGCGCCATTGGCATCAAAGCGGCGCTCAACGAGACAGCGAAAAGAATCGACTTTGAAAAACTCAGGCTGCGGCGCGAGCATATTGCGTGCCAAAAGTTCAAAACTCGCATCCGCACCTTCATAGGCATAGCCTTCGGCCTCACGCTCTTTAACCAGCGAAATCAGCGTATCGAGCCGGGCATCATTCTTAGCGACGCGAACGCCAAGGCGCTCCAATTCAGCGATGAAGTTCGATTTGCCGCCTTGATCTGACACCATAACGCGGCGGCGGTTTCCCACCGTTTCAGGAGGAACATGCTCATAGGTCTGCGGGTCTTTAAGCAATGCTGACGCATGAATGCCCGCCTTGGTCGCAAAGGCGGAAGTGCCGGTATAAGGCGCCTGCTCTACAGGCGAGCGATTGAGAATATCATCAAAAGCACGCGAAATGCGGGTAATGGCTTTCAAGGCATCCGGCTTAACACCCAACTCAAAGCGATCAGCCCAATAAGGCTTCAATGCCAGCGTCGGGATCAATGAAACGAGGTTTGCATTGCCGCAACGCTCTCCAATTCCATTCAGCGTTCCCTGCACATGGCGCACACCGGCGTCAATTGCCGCAAGCGAAACCGCGACAGCCTGTTCGGTGTCATTATGTGCATGGATGCCGAGGCTTTCACCCGGGACGATAGCCTTCACCACATTGATAATGTCGGCAACTTCCGATGGCTGGGTGCCACCATTGGTATCGCACAGTACCACCCAGCGCGCCCCCGCTTCATAAGCCGCCTTTGCGCAAGCCAATGCATATTCCGGATTGGCCTTATAACCATCGAAGAAATGTTCGCAATCAACCAGCGCCTCACGACCAGCCATACGAACAGCGGTCACCGATGCGGTAATCGATTCCAGATTTTCTTCATTGGTGCAGCCAAGTGCGATCCGCACATGATAATCCCAGCTTTTGGCAACAAAACACACGGCATCACTCGTAGCTTGCAGAAGCGCTGTCAGCCCCGGATCATTAGAAGCAGAAACGCCAGCGCGTTTGGTCATGCCGAAAGCAGCAAATTTCGCATGCGACGTCTGCCGTTTTTGGAAAAAGGCCGTATCTGTCGGATTTGCACCCGGATAGCCACCTTCGACATAATCCACGCCCAGCTCTTCAAGCAAAATGACAATCGCTTTTTTGTCTTCGACCGAGAAATCAACGCCGGGGGTTTGTTGTCCATCCCGCAAAGTCGTGTCGTAGATATAGATGCGTTCGCGTGCCATTTTGCCTGCCTGTCGGTGGGTATATGCCGTGATAATTTATGGCTTTTTAGTTTTCAGTGTCGTGGTCAGGGTGCTGGTAAGACACCATCGTTTTTACAAACTCGATACTTTCCTCATCACGCTCGGTTTCAAAACCGGGTAATTTTGCGAGGTCATCGACATAGGGCAGCTTGACTTCAACGCCCCATTGAACCGTCGGTTCGATCTCTTCTGGTGCATCGAAAGCGCCTATAGAAAGCGCCACGCCATCCGGCGCCTCGTATGTAAGCGGGGTTCCGCATTCAGGGCAGAATCCGCGCTTCACGTGATTGGACGACTGAAAACGCTTTGGCTCATTGCGGGTCCAGATGAGCTTTGCCTTGCCCACTGAGACCAGCGGCGCATAGAAATTGCCAAAGGCTTTCTGACACATGCGGCAATGACAGATGGATGCTGAGCCGAGAGCGCCCTCAACATGAAAGCGCACTGCACCACACTGGCATCCCCCGCTATAGAGCGGCTTATTATCAAGCGTCATGGCTTCCTCCCAGAAACTAAACGATCGTCAGCTTACCACTTCCCATGTCGTGATGCGTTCGCCGGTGGCAGGATCCTTGCCATCCTTCAACTGCACACCCTGCTCCAAAAGCTCATCGCGAATACGATCCGCCTCTGCCCAGTTTTTATCAGCAATTACCTGCAAACGTTCCGCAATCAGTGTTTCAATCGCTGCTGTATCGACATCTGCTTTTGCGAACACCGGCACATCCTGCTCAGTCACAAAATATGGATCAAACAGGCCCAAAAGTGCCATGCCCTCGCCCAAAGCTGCGCTATCCTTAGCCTTGAATGCCTTGCGCAGCGCTGTGATTGCTAGCCACGTGTTAACATCGTCAGACAGTGCTTCTTCAACTTCACTGAGTGCAGAAAGCTCAGACGGTACCGCAAAGCTCGTGTCACGGAGCAACTCATACCAGCGACGCAGTTCTTCTGCAGATTCTGCCAGACGTTGCGCCGTCCAGTTGATCGGCTCGCGATAATGCGTTTGCAGCATCGAAAGACGGGCAGAAAGTCCAACCCAGCGGTCGCGCGCATCCTTGTCGTCCCAAATCCCAATCTGCGGCAAACCATCATTCAACACATCGCGAATGGTGATGAAGTTGCCGAGAGACTTCGACATCTTCTGTCCTTCGACCTGAAGAAAGCCGTTATGCATCCAGATATTGGCCATGCGCTCGGTGCCAAAAGCACTGCAAGATTGCGCAAGCTCATTTTCATGATGCGGAAAGACGAGATCGATACCGCCGCCATGAATGTCGAACTGGTTTTTATAGGGATCGTCGCATTTTAAACCACCGCCAAAAGGAGCCAGCAGCTTCGCCATAGACATGGCAGAGCACTCAATATGCCAACCTGGACGGCCCAGTGTTTCAATTCCTGCTGGTGAAGCCCAGCCCGGCTCGCCATTACGCGATGGTTTCCAGAGCACAAAATCCATCTCGTCGCGCTTGTAAGAAGCGACATCGACGCGCGCGCCTGCCAGCATTTCATCGAATGGACGATGGGAAAGTGCGCCATAGCGTGCGCCGCCCAAAGCATTCATCGCCGATGGTGAAAACAGCACATGCTCATCAGCAACATAGGCCACGCCACGTTCGATGAGTTTCTCGATCATATTACGCATATCATCAAGGTGTTCGGTCGCACGCGGTTGGCTCGACGGCTCAAGATTGCCCAGGGCTTTAATGTCGGCCTGAAACTGATTGTTCGTGCCTTCGGTTACGCGACCAATTGCTTCATTGAGCGGCAGATCAGGATATTCACTCGCGGCACGTGCGTTGATCTTGTCATCAACGTCGGTGACGTTACGCGCATACGTGACCTTTTCCACGCCATAGACATGACGCAGCAGGCGAAACAGCACGTCAAAGACGATAACCGGACGGGCATTGCCGATATGGGCAAAGTCATAAACTGTTGGTCCGCAGACATACATGCGCACATTATTCGCATCGATGGGGATGAAATCCTCCTTCGTGCGGGTTGCAGTATTGTACAGACGTAGTTGCGGCGCATCAGCCATGTTATTTCCCCAAAAGACCTGAAAATACGGGCACGAAAGACCGCAGCCGTCTGGCCGGGGCGTTATCATCCTGTCTTATTTTTAGGGGAGACGAAAACGGCCGGGCCAGCAAGCTGCTAGCCAATAATAATCGAACCAGTACAAATGATCGTGGTCGGCGTTTTCATGCGGCTACTTATCCTTATCGGACGCTAGGCCGTCAAGAGGCTAGACCCAAAATCTCTGTGACATTTTTACAACTTCGCAAAGTACTAATGTAAGTTAACCGGAATTCCCTAAAACCGGCTCCAAACAGCCTTCATTCCGTCCCAATCAATCACAAAATAGTGAGCGTAATTTGGAAGAGGATGGAACAATGCCTAAAAATGAACTGCAACCACGACAAGACAAGCTCATTGACCAGTATCGTGCGATCGGACCGGCCGTTCTGGTTGCAGCCTTGATGAACAAAAATGCGCGGGCAAACGAAACGCGCCGCCCAAGCAACAGCAACTCAATACTAGCTGTTAAAAAAGCGGACTAACAGGCTTAGGCCGATCAGTGTCATAACGACGCCGATGATACAGTCCAGCGCGCGCCAGGCAGCCGGTTTTGCGAAAATTGGCTGCAAAAGGCGCGCCCCATAGCCGAGCGCAAAAAACCACGTAAACGAGGCTATGACTGCACCGGCACCGTATGCAGCGCGGGCTTCGTCGTGAAAGCGAGCGGAAAGACTTCCGAGCAGCACAACCGTATCCAGATAAACATGCGGATTGAGAAATGTCAGCGCCAAACAGGTAGCGACCGCCGCCTTAAGGTTGACACTACCGCTTGATTTTACCTGCATTGCTTCAGGATGAAATGCACGGCGAAAAGCAACCGACGCATACCAAAACAGAAAAGCCGCACCAGCAAGCGTTACAAATGAAATGAGCATTGGTGACTGGGCAATCAGCGTTCCGAGACCTGCCACACCTGCGATGATCAAAATCGCATCCGATAGCGCGCAAATCAGACAGAGAATGAATACGTGCTGCCGCAACAATCCCTGCCGCAGAATGAATGCGTTTTGTGCTCCAATCGCGATGATGAGAGACGCACCAAGGAAAAAGCCCGAGAAAGCTGCTGATAACACGTTGTTTTCCTGAAAATAGAATCAGAACATTGACAATTGACCGTCGGATTTTTCATCCGGATCAATCTTCTTCTTACCTGTTTTAGGTACGCGTGCAATGTCCAATACCTCTTCGACGCGGGTTTGGACATCAGGTGACGTATTGGCGACTTTGTTGACCCTATCAGACACCGGAATGGCTTCGAAAAAGTCATCCTGAACTGGCCGCATAATGTCGGCAACATCGCGCGGAAGCAAAGTCTTGCAGTTAAGCCAGCGAGCATAATCTTCAGGCTTCACCACCACAGGCATGCGTTCGTGGATCGGACGCAAGAGAGCATTGGCGCCTGTGGTGAGAATGCCTGCGGTATCGATTTGCGAACCGTCTGCACTGCTCCACGTCTCGACCAGCGCGCCAAAAGCAACAATGCCGCCGTTGCGCGGCCTGATCCAATAGGCCTGCGCCTTGTTCTTTCCCTCACGCCGCCATTCATAAAATCCGGAAGCGGGAATCAGCGCGCGCCGATGATTGAGCGCTGCGCGGAAAGAATTTTTCTCAGCCGCCGTCTCAGAGCGAATATTGAACACAAGGTGCCAGTCATTCGGGTCTTTCACCCATGACGGCACAAATCCCCAGCGCACCAGCATGCCGGTTCGGTCAGGCCTGTTACTTCCCTGCGGCGGTGTTTCTCCTGCCAGAACGGACAAGATCGGCTGGGTCGGCGCAATATTATAGCGCGGCGGAAAGTCTTCATCGATCATTGCACCGAGCAATGCTTCGACTTCCTCGCGGTTTGCAGTCAAAGAAAAACGTCCACACATAGCGGCCATGTTCAGACTTTTGCATGATTGGTCAAGTGCGCTTTGCGGTTGCCAAAACAAGCTGGTCGGATCATATCTTGCATATGGTCACAGTTCCCGTCATTCCCGCTCCGCTTCAAATTCATGGCGTTTCGCTGATCTGTCGGCGCGACGGTCGTTTTTTGCTGGTTGAACGTGGAAAAGAGCCTTGGAAGGGCTGGCTGGCCTTCCCCGGTGGGGGCATAGAAGCCGGCGAAACGCCCGAAGAAGCAGCGCACCGGGAACTAAAAGAGGAAACCGCACTCAGTGCTGGCTCGCTAAGTCATGTAATTACAGTTGATCTGGCACTTGAGGGCAAAGCCTATGCAAAGAGCTATTTCCTCTCGGTCTATCGCGCTTTCGATATTTCGGGCGTTGAACAGGCTGGTGATGATGCTGCAGCCATCCACTGGCTGACGATTGATGAAATGGCAGAAGCTAACGTAACCGACAGCACGGTGGATGTTGCACGCTCGGTGGCGGAAGAAGAAGACCAACTCAGCTATTGATCAGCAGCGCATCTTGAAGTGGCCATGTTTGCGAGCAAAAAGGCGGTCTGAAAGAAGGGTTTAAGTTTGAGAAGCAACACGCTTTCGCTGATCGTAATCAGTTTATGGCTGGGTATGGCTTCCCCGGCCCTTGCTGCGCAAAACACTCCTTATGAAGGCAAAATGCAAAGACTGGCAGAGGTGCTTGGTTCACTGCACTATCTGCGCAATCTGTGCGGAGAAACCAGCAATGAGTGGCGCGAACGCATGGACGCGATCATTGCCACTGAAAAGCCTGATGAGAGCGAACGCGTTCGGCTTATTTCAAGCTTTAACCATGGCTATCGCGCCTTCAGCAACAATTATCTACGCTGCACGCCCTCCGCACTTGCGGCGATTGATCGCTATATGAAAGAGGGAGAAAGCTTGTCTAACGAGCTTATCTCGCGCTATGGAAATTAACCAATTCTTCAGTCTTATGCGGATGGACTGCAAATGCCTCATTTAAATCCGCAGTAATCTGTTAACACTGTCTTAAATGATAGGAAGGCCGCACAAGTGTTCGTGCTCCCGATTTCGGTGAGAGGTCATTTGAAGAGCCAGAAGGGCGCAAGCCGGGATGAAACCAATGGATTATATGCCAGCCGATCTGGACGAGATGATCGCCCGCGAAAAAAAGCTTGTGGCGATTGAATACCAGAATGAGGCTTGGGCGGATGGCATTTCCGAAGGCATTGAGCCTGAGATTCTAGCCGAAGCAGCTTTTACGACAGCGCTTACAGAGCTTATGCGCGAGGCCGGTGAAGATTCGGCCCTCGAACTAATCGAGAAAATGCGCGAACAGATTATCGCCGGTACATTCCTGCCGCAGCGGGTGTTGCAGTAATTCGCACGTCGATAGAGCAAGCAGTTGCTCTATCTCATTCCTTTTACGCATATCGTTACCGGAAAACCGGTTCCCACTTTTCCGCGACATGCTCTGGGCGGGAAGTCATAAACCCGCTCCCATACCCTGCGGAACTGCCTTGTCGAGGCAAAGCCCGAGCGTTCCGCAACACTCTCCATATCCAAACCAGAATTCGCCAGCATTTCGCGGGCGAGGCTTATTTTCAGCCTGTTTGCATAATCTGTGACACTCATCCCAGCATGTTCATTGAACAAGCGCGACAGATTGCGTGGACTTGCGCCACTGGCCTCAGCCAATTTTTCAACAGACCAGTTTTCTGCCGGATTTCCAGTAATCGCATCCTGCGCACGATGCACAACCGGGTGCATGTGATTGCGGCCTTCAAGCCATGGTGAAAGCTGCGGATCATTGCCACTACGGCGCAGATAAACCACCAGATAACGCGCCACCGACAATGCAAGTGCATGCCCTGCCATCTCAGCCACAATATGCAGCATGAGATCAATGCCTGCGGTAATTCCGGCACTTGTCAGCCTGTCGCGATCTTCCACAAACAGCCGGTTTTGCAACACGCGTGACGTCGGCGCTAATCGGTGCAGTTCCTCAATCGCCATATGATGGGTTGTGCACTCATAGCCTTCAAGCAGTCCCGCACGCGCTGCAAGCAACGCGCCGGAACAGATGGAAACCAGCTTTACACCGAGGCGAATTGTACGGCGCAACCAGCTGACAATTTGCGCCTCCAGAATTGCGTCATCGTCGCGGCTAGTGACAGCACCGCCCATCGGCACATCGGCAGAACCCGAAATGACGACAAGCGCATCATCGGGCAAGGCTTCTGGCAGCGGTGAAATATTGGCAACTGACAGCCCTATCGAACTCGTGACCTCTTCAGATGGACCGATATAGTGCACATCAAACTGTATGGCGCTTTGTTCGAGATTAGCCTTGCGTAAAACCTCTATCGGTCCCGCCACGTCGAGCAAAAGCGTGCGCGGCGGGATAACGACAAACACGGGAATAGTTTTCAGACTGTCAGCGGATTGGTTCATGCAGCCTTCTGTTCAGCAATGCCTTCAAGAGCCTGCTCTACTGTTGCAATACGGGCAAAACGACCTGCGAGAACAAGCTCTGTGCGTGCACGAATTTCCGCTGCACTCCATTCGTGTCCATTCACATCCGTCATTGGAAATGTCAGCGTTGCCTCGCCTACAAAATCAACATCGAAACCAAGATCGGATGCCTGACGCGTGGTGGTCTCACAGCACTGTTCAGTCCGGATACCGGAAACAATAACCCGCCTAATGCCTCTGGAGATGAGCCAGACATCAAGGTCTGTGCCGACCAGCGCACTATGACGGCGCTTTCGAAAGGTCGCATCGGGTTCATAGGCAATGGGTGCGAGTGTTTTCACATTGCCCGATTCTTCCGAAAACGGGCCGCTATCCTCGACGTGAAAAATCTGCACAACCGGTATGCCCTTGCGCTTGGCACCGTCAATCAGCGCCTGTTGCCGCTCAATATAAGCGGCAACCTCTTCATCGCGGTAATATGGACGATGACGGAAAGATTCCTGAACATCGACAACCAGCAGTGCAGTATCATTAGCGGACATTTCACGCTCCATGTAAAACTATACAAGGAGACGATAGCGCCTGCAATATAAGCTGAAAGCCCCACCTCGGACAAAGATGGGACATTTCACGCCAAAGCATTATCCGCGTGGCGGCAATGCTTCCAGAAACTCGACGGGCTCACCGTTGTTCGGGTTGATGATTTCTGCTTCCCACATAACCTTGATCCCGCGCACAAAAGTGCCAACCGGCCAGCCGGTGACAGTCTTGCCATGATAAGGCGTCCAGCCAGCTTTAGAGCCTGCCTGCTCATGGGTGATCGTTTCGCGGCGCTTCATATCAACGATTGTCAGATCAGCATCATAACCAACGGCGATACGCCCCTTGCGTGCCATACCGAAAATGCGGTTCGGGCCGTGGCTCGACAGATCGACAAAGCGCTCCAGCGAAAGCTTACCGGCATTGACATGATCAAGCATGATCGGCACCAGCGTCTGAACACCGGTCATACCGGATGGTGATGCAGGATAAGGCTTCTGCTTTTCTTCAAGCGTATGCGGCGCATGATCAGAACCGAGAACATCGACAATGCCCTGATCAATGCCTTTCCAGATACCGTCACGATGGCGCTTGTCGCGCACAGGCGGGTTCATCTGGATAAGGTTGCCAAGCGTTGCATATTCATCTGCTGACAATGTGAGGTGATGCGGGGTGGCTTCGCAGGTTGCCACGTCTTTGTGACCCTGAAGGAAGTCGATTTCTTCGGCAGTTGAAATATGCAGCACATGGATGCGTGCGCCGGTTTCCCGCGCAATCCGCACCAGACGTTCGGTGCATTGCAGTGCCGCAATCTCGTCACGCCAAACAGGATGGCTCGACGGATCACCTGCCACACGCAGGCCTTCTCGTTCTTTCAGACGAAACTCATCTTCGGAATGAAACGCCGCACGACGGCGCGTGTTCTTGAGAATTGAGCGAACACCATCATCGTCCTCAACCAGCAGATCGCCGGTTGATGAACCCATGAAGACCTTGATACCAGCCGCCCCCGGCAAGCGTTCAAGTTCAGCTACGTCTTTTGCATTGTCACGCGTGCCGCCGACCCAGAAGGCAAAATCGCAATGCATACGATGACGGCCACGACGAATCTTGTCTTCCAGCGTTTCAGCAGTGGTTGTCAGCGGCTTGGTATTCGGCATTTCAAACACCGAGGTCACGCCGCCAAGAACGGCAGCCAGCGAACCGGTTTCCAAATCTTCCTTGTGTTCAAGACCCGGCTCACGGAAATGCACCTGACTATCAACCACACCCGGCAGGATATGCAGGCCGGTACAGTCAATCACTTCACCCGCAGAATTTGCTGACAGAGAACCAATTGCCTCTATGCGCCCATTACGAATGCCAATGTCGCGCTGACCGGTGCCGTCATGATTGACGATGGTTGCACCTTTCAGGATCGTATCGAACGTATGGGCCATTGTTGTCTCCTGCTGGCTTGATGGGGCTTGCGAGCGTCTTCAATGCGGCTTACGTAACGATGATTATAAAGGCAAGGAAGAAGCGATGGCGACGGTAGCGGAAACGATCAATCTTTCCAACAGAGCACTGGTTCACATCACAGGCGAAGATGCGGAAAAATTCGTGCAGGCTGTGATTACTACCAATCTGGACAAGCTCGGTGCCGACGACCTGAAGCCCGGTGCATTGCTGGCACCACAAGGCAAAATCATGTTCGACTTCCTTGTTTCGCGCATTGAAAATGGGCTTCGGTTTGATATGACCGCAAGCATTGCCGCTGATTTTGCCAAGCGTATGACACTCTATCGCTTGCGCGCCAAAGCAGAAATTACCCAATCACCAGAATCACTTGTGAGCGTTTTCTGGGGGAGTGATTCAGATTCCTCAGAAAGCGATTCAATTAAGCACGATTCACGGTTTCCAGCAGAACTGCATGTTACCCGCGTTTATGGACAGGCAGGTGAAATCGGCGACGAAAGTGCATGGATAGCACTTCGTGCCGAATATGGCATTGCCGAAGGCGAAGTCGATTTTGCCTATAATGACGTGTTTCCGCATGACGTTAATTTCGACCAGACGGGCGGCGTAACGTTTCCAAAAGGCTGCTTCATCGGACAGGAAGTTGTCTCACGTATGCAACATCGCGGCACGCCGCGGCGACGTGTGCTGATCACCAAATCTGATGCGCGCCTTCCCGCAATGGGTACGCCGGTTACAGTCGGCGGACGCGATATCGGAACACTTGGTAGTTCCTCCGGCAAGATCGGTCTGGCACTTGTTCGCATTGATCGGGTGAAGGATGCGATTGATTCCGGCACACCAATTCTGGCCGGTGAAATCGAAATCAGGTTAGAGCTGCCACCGCATGTGCGCTTCACATTCCCAACCGCTGACACGGACAAAGCCTGATGGCAGCAGTAGATCGTTCATCGGGACAAGAACGGGCATGGCAGCGTATGTTATCGGGACGCAGGCTAGACCTGCTTGATCCCTCGCCGCTTGATGTTGAGATTACAGACATCGCACATGGTCTCGCACGAGTCGCCCGCTGGAACGGGCAGACCGTGGGCGAGCACGCCTATTCCGTAGCCCAACACTCAATGCTGGTTGAGCAGATTTTCAACCGGCTTGTCCCTGATGCAAGCATTGAATGGCAGATGTTGACCCTTCTGCATGACGCGCCTGAATATGTGATCGGCGACATGATTTCACCGTTCAAGGCGGTTATGGGTGGCAATTACAAACTCATTGAAGACCGGCTCGAACGCGCAATTCATGTCCGCTTTTCATTGCCTGCTTCGATTTCTGCATCGCTCAAAAAGCTGATCAAACGCGCTGATAAAGTCGCAGCCTATTTCGAGGCAACAAGGCTTGCAGGGTTTAGCGAAGCGGAAGCCACCAAGTATTTTGGTCGTCCACGCGGCTTTGATCCTGCCGGGCTTGAACTGACACCACGTCCGACCCAGGATGTGCAGAACGATTTTCTGGCGCGTTTTGCTTTGCTGGAACAGGCGAGAAGAGGATAGGCTTTGGCTTATATCGTCGTCAGTCCGGTATCGAAGCTTGAAGCGCAGATTGCACTGCATCAGCCAAGTCATATCGTAACGCTCAGCAGTCACCCCTTGCCTGCCCTGCCCGGTGAGGCAGAGAGGCTCAGTCTGCTATTCAACGACATTACAGAACCACGCGACGGGCTAACTATGCCCAATGAAGGCCACGTCAGAGCGTTGCTGGTTTTTGCATCAAAATGGGGCCACGGCGATCGCGCAAAGCCACTGCTGATCCATTGCTATGCCGGTGTTTCGCGTTCAACTGCAAGTGCTTACATTATAGCCTTGGCGCTTGATCCCAACCTTGACGAAACAGCACTTGCACAAAAGTTGCGGGAACTTTCACCCTCAGCAACACCCAATATACAGCTTATTTCGCTTGCAGATGATATGCTTGGAAGGGATGGCCGTATGGTTGCCGCGATTAAGGCAATCGGACGCGGGCAGGAAGCCTTTGAAGGCGAAGTGTTCAGCCTGCCTCTTGCAGACTGACTATGCGCGATATGGCATTGAGAAAGCCGCCACGTGAATCCGGCGGCGTCTGCGCGCGCGGCTCCCACACATGCCGCAGGAAGAAAAAGCCGGTCATTCTGAATGCATCATTGAGATCATCGTAACAAGATGCGCGCAACGCGGTGTTGTTGACGAAAGCTGGAAGCGGCAGCATTTTGTCTGCCCATGGCGCACCAGCGTCACCACAGACTGCGCGACCCGATTTAGGCGATACATAAATCAGATTTTCGCGAACACCTGTTGCAGCACATTCTTTTAGATCAAGGCCAAAGCCCAGCTCTTCAAGCATCATGACTTCGAAACGCAGCAGCAATTCACCCGAGGCAAGCGGATCGTCAAAGTGCTCGATAATAAGGCGAAGCGTTTCGTACAGACCACCATGCGCATCACGCTCAGGCAGCAATCGCAAGTGAGAAGCGGCAAGCTGGATACCATAGAGTGCGACTGGCGTCTCGATCAGACGCGCTGCAGCAAAGCCCAGCGGCTCGATGGTGAATGAGCCCATATGCTCATCCAGTCTTGCCCACCACGTCAGATCGACATGATTGCCGGGTTGCAGCAGAGGCTGCATGCGGCGGGATCGCCCGCCGCGCACCATACCCATATGACGGCCATGTTCACGGGTCATCACTTCGACAATGGCGCTTGTCTCGCCATGTCGTCGTGTGCCGAGAATTATGCCCTCATCGCGCCATTCCATGGGTAAATGTTTACCAGACTCTCAATTTGCGCATGATTAAAAAGAAAGTCAGAGACTTTCCGAATTATGCGCGGCGATCACGCCATTCCATATCTTCTTTGGTCTCGATTATTTCGGGAAAGCGAGGCCCATTTCACGATAACGCTCAGGATCATTGCCCCAGTTTTCGCGTACTTTCACAAACAGAAACAAATGCGCATTCTGCTCAAGAATCGCACTGATCTCTTTGCGTGCAGACTGTCCAATTGCCTTGATGGTTTCGCCCTTGTGACCAAGCACAATCTTCTTCTGGCTTTCCCGCTCGACATAAATGACCTGCTCGATACGCACCGAGCCATCTTTGCGTTCTTCCCAGCTTTCGGTTTCAACCGTAGAGGAATAAGGCAATTCTTCATGCAAGCGCAGATAAAGCTTTTCGCGCGTAATTTCCGCCGCGAGTTGACGCATCGGCATGTCAGAAATCTGGTCTTCCGGGTAATACCAAGGACCATTTGGAACAGTTTCTGCCAAAAACGCTGCAAGGTCTTTACAGCCGGACCCATTGAGCGCCGAGATCATAAAGGTTTTGTCGAAGGCAACGATTTCATTGGCCTTCTGCGACAACTCAAGCAGCTTAGGCGGATCAACGCGATCGACCTTGTTGAGTACCAGCACTTTTTTCTGACGCACATTGGCCATGCTTTCGAGCAGCGCTTGCGCGTTCTCGTTCAGACTACCCTGCGCATCAAGAATAACGAGAATGATGTCAGCATCCTTTGCGCCACCCCATGCAGTCGTGACCATGGCGCGGTCGAGCCTGCGCTTCGGACGGAAAATACCGGGTGTGTCGACGAGTACAATCTGTGCCTGATCATGGATAAAGATACCACGTACCAGCGCACGGGTTGTCTGGACCTTATGCGTGACGATGGAAACCTTGGTGCCCACCAGCTGGTTAACCAGCGTGGATTTTCCGGCATTTGGCGCTCCAATCAGCGCCACAAAGCCAGAACGGGTCTGCCCGGTTTCATTTTCGCCGTTTGCCGGCATCGTCGGAGTATTCATTTCGTATCCTTTTGTGAGCCTTCTCGCTTATCATCAATGCGAGAGCCTCAATTTTGTTTGCGCAATTCCGAACGGAAACTGGTCCCCACTTTCGCTGGAATTACTCTTCTCATGGTGTTGGCATAGATTGGGCTTCGCCCAAACCAATTTGCCAGCGCGACAAACCCGCATAAGTCGCTGTTAGTCTGATTATAGCTGAATTTTATTCAAATGAATGCTGAATTTCGCATTAGTTGGAGCTGTCACGCTTCCAGACAGATTCTCTGTAAAGCATCGCTTCAGCCGCACTTTGCTCGGCAATGCGCTTGGAGCGCCCCTCGCCAGTTTCAGCTTTAAACCCCTTGACCGAAACCTCAACCGTAAATGAGGGATCATGGTCCGGGCCAGTACGACTCAAAATATTGTAGGTTGGGTGCACATTGCCCTGCTGGTGTGCCCATTCCTGTAACTCTGTCTTCGCATCGCGTCGCGCTGCACCAGTCTCCAACGAGCGTTTTTGCCAATAGCGGTTAATGAATCCGCGTGCAGCTTCTAACCCGCCATCCAGATAAATCGTTGCTATAATTGCTTCGACAACATCAGCACGCACATTGAGCAATCGCTGATGATTCAGCGATTTAATGTCTGAACCTGTATGAATGAGATCTGCTAGCTTGATTTCATCGGCAATTGCAGCACAGGTCTCAGCATTGACCAATGCATTCAGACGCACGGACATTTCGCCTTCTGGCGCATCGGGAAATGCATTAAAAAGCATTTCGGCAACCACAAGACCGAGCACACGGTCGCCGAGAAACTCCAGTCGTTCATAATTGGCGCGCGATGGTGCCTGTACGCTGGAATGCGTGAGCGCACGCTCAAGCCGTTTCAGATTAAGAAAACGGTGACCTGTCCGCTCCTCAAGAATCAGTGCTGCTTTATCTGTGGAGACCATTTCAGTTTCCGGTTACCGCAGTGTGCGGCTCACCACTTACCCAAGTGAAAAGACGGCTGAAACGTACGTCAGACGGCCATTTCCAGATTTCGAGCGGGCTTGCCTTATCGGCAATCGAGAAGAAGATGATATTGGCGCGACCGACCAGGTTTTCGTAAGGCACGTAGCCAACACCAAAACGGCTGTCGAGCGAGTTATCGCGATTATCACCCATCATAAAATAATGACCGGCAGGCACTTCGAATACGCGGGTATCATCACCAATAGAATTTGGTGCGAGGTCAAGCGTGTCGTAAGTCACACCATTTGGCAGGGTTTCGCGATAGACCTCAACCGGACGATTAACTTCCGTCACATCCGGATTATCAATGGTACCTACGCGGTCGCGCTTAACAGCAACATCATTGATATAAAGCACGCCGCCGCGCATCTGCACGCGGTCACCCGGAAGGCCAATCACGCGTTTGATATAGTCAATATTGGTGTCGCTTGGCAGCTTGAAAACCACAACGTCGCCGCGCTTGGGTTCTGCACCCCAGATTCGACCGTTGAAGAGGTCGAGGCCAAAAGGCAGTGAATAGCGCGAATAGCCATAGGCATATTTCGACACAAACAGATAATCGCCTTCCAGTAGCGTCGGGCGCATTGAGCCGGACGGAATACTGAATGGCTGGAAAAGCAGGCTGCGGATAACCAGCGCCAGCAGCAGCGCCTGGACGATAACGCTGATGGTTTCGCCAATGCCACCCGATTTTTTAGTTTCACTTTTGCTGGACACGCTCATTGTATCTCCGCTTGCCGATGTGCGATCTAATAACGAGTATAATTGCTTGAAGCAATCCGCTCACCATTACCTCGCACGATTATGAGCAGGAGTTTACCTGACACAATCGCAATTGTTTTGGCGTATGCTGCTATCGCGCAACATGCACTATTCTGTTTCTGAAAGGGCTTCGATAATCACGAAGGCCTGCGCGAGAGGAAAATCATCGGTAATTGTCAGATGTATGGCGGCGCGCTTGCCTGCTGGCAACAAGCGTTGCAATTGCTCCGCCGCACCACCAGTCAGTTTCATAGTCGGCTTGCCTGAAGGTGTGTTGACCACACCCATATCACGCCAGAAAACGCCGTTGGAAAGTCCGGTACCAAGTGCTTTGGAACAGGCTTCCTTGGCGGCAAAACGCTTAGCATAAGATGCAGCGCGTTGTTTGCGGGCCTCTGATTTCGCCTGTTCAACCTCTGTAAAAACACGCTGGATAAAACGATCACCATGTTTTTCGAGGGTCTTTTCAACGCGGCGAATATCAATGAGATCGCTGCCAATGCCGATAATCATATTTTCTGCGGCTCCCGCTTGCTAGCCATGTTATGTTTTGCGGCGAGCCGCTCAAGCTTGCGTCGACGAAATGCAGTGACCGCAAACCGTGTGACGAAATAGGCAATCACAGCAAAAATGGCTCCAAGGATTGTCGATCCGAACAGCATAGGCTTTAGCAAAGGCGTCCAGACTTCACCGAACTTCATTGTTTGCAACGCATGACCGAGATGTAACGGCGGTGCGCTTTGAATGTCTCCGCTGATCACAAAGCGGCCAAGTTCGTAAGTGCTGCCCCAGATGAACGGAAGCGTCAGTGGATTGGCAAGCGTAGTACCAAGTGCAGCGGCAGCAATGTTTCCGGCAAGAAAATAAGCCAGAACAATCGCTATAATGAGATGAAAGCCGAAAAACGGTGTGAAAGCCGAAAAGACGCCAACAGCCAACCCAGCAGCAACTGCATGGGGTGACGCTGTAATGCGCAGCACACGCTTGCCGCCATACTTAAACGAGCGGGCAAAAGAGCGACGTGGCCACACCAGCGTTCTAAGACGCTCGCGGCGGGTCGGAGGATTTCGGCGTTGAAACAACATGGCTTCTCATACTGCGCTCGATGCATTGAGACAATTGTTATTATTCAACCATCGCGGAAGACAGTTTATCACGTTCTTCAACAGACGCCGCATGCATACGCGGTAAATAGAACTTCGGCGATACACCCAGCATACGGCGAAACATTGTCGTAAAGGCAGACACACTGTCATATCCGAGATCAAGCGCCACGCTTGTTACCGCCTCGCCTTCCGTCAAACGAGGAACGGCTGCAAAAAGGCAGGCCTGCTGACGCCAGACTGAAAGGCTGACACCGGTCTCGCGCTGAAAATGACGCGTAAAAGAGCGTCTGCTCATCGCCATTTTATCCGCCCAATCATCGATTGTCGCGCGCGCGCGAGGTGCTTTTACAAACTGACGGCAGAGATTTTGCAACCGCACATCTGCAGGAAAGGGTAAACCAAGGGATCTTTGCGGTAATGTATGCAAGTCTCGCAGGATCAGTTCGATCACCAGAGCGTTACGACTTTCCGGCTCGGGAATACTGTCGGAGGCGGTCGCATCGATAATAAGACACCGCATCAGATCAGTCATGCCCACCACATGCAGATAATCCGGCACACCTGAAATCGCATCGACGGCTATATAGATTGAACGCATCAGCACATCGCCGATAATTTCGACCGAATGCTTTACGCCCGCAGGAATCCACATCGCATGATCGCCGGGAATCATCCAGCGTCCGGCGTCAGTGGTCACCAGCACCACACCATGGGAAGCGCTTAAAAGCTGCGCCCGGCTGTGGCTGTGCTGCGGAACAAAATAGCCATCGGGATATTTTGTCGGCAGTGCAATGACCGGCCCGCCAAGATTTTCCAGCATGGTTATACGCTGTTCGTGGAACCTTTGCAGGTCCTCATTACCCATCAGCAATGATTGTGGCGGCGATTTCGGCTTCATCTGCTTTGGCCCACTCTCGAAAGTAATGGACCAAATCACGAAAGCAGGCGCGAAACAATATGATTATTAGATGGTCAGGTTAGAAATATTCGAAAACATGCGAATTTGTTTTCTGAGCTGACCTCACAACTTTGCGGGAAAAGCCCGTTCCAAATTATCTTCGGAGTAGGACTATGAGCACGAGTGCTGCCGAGCAGCCATCAAACAGTGCGGCGAACAATACGGTTCTCGCCATTATTCTGGCCACAAGCATGGGCCATTTCCTCAACGACATGATGCAGTCGCTGCTTCCAGCGATTTATCCAATGTTGAAGGATAATTACAGCCTATCATTCTGGCAGATTGGCTTGCTCACATTTACCTTTCAGGTGACCGCTTCGATCCTACAGCCTATCGTTGGCATTTATACAGATCGTCGTCCGATGCCTTACTCATTGCCTTTTGGCATGGGCTGCACACTGGTTGGTCTAATCTTGCTTGCATCGGCACATCACTACACCTTCCTGCTTCTTGGCGCTGCATTCATTGGCTTCGGTTCGTCGGTATTCCATCCTGAAGCCGCACGTGTGGCACGTCTGGCCTCAGGCGGACGCCATGGTTTCGCGCAGTCAATGTTTCAGGTGGGTGGCAATTTCGGCTCGTCGATCGGACCGTTGCTTGCAGCTTTCATCGTGCTGCCCTTCGGTCAGTCCAGTGTATCGTGGTTTTCAATTGCGGCACTGATTGGTATGGCGCTGCTCTGGTATGTCGGCAACTGGTACAACCAGCACAATATTGCAAATAGAAGCAAACCAAAGGCCGACACGACGCTGCCATTGCCACGCAAGACCGTAATCATGGCGATCTCGGTGCTCGCCATGCTGATCTTCACCAAATACGTCTATATGGCTAGCCTCACCAGCTATTACACCTTCTATACGATCAGCCATTTTGGTGTGACCGTTCAGGGATCGCAGTTGCTGCTTTTCTTGTTCCTTGGTGCAGTTGCAGCCGGAACGATTGTTGGTGGCCCTATCGGTGATAAGATCGGCACACGCACCGTGATCTGGGTATCGATCCTCGGTATCGTGCCTTTCACACTGGCTTTGCCTTATGCAAATCTGGAAGTGACAGCGGTTCTGACGATCATTATCGGCTTTGTGTTGGCTTCGGCTTTCCCGGCAATCATTGTCTTTGCGCAAGAACTGTTACCCGGACGCGTTGGTATGGTCTCAGGATTGTTCTTTGGGCTGGCATTTGGTGTGGCAGGTATTGCTGCAGCACTTCTCGGAATTGTTGCAGACCGCACAAGCATCGAGTTTGTCTATAAGATTTGCTCGTATCTTCCGCTGCTCGGCCTGTTAACAATCTTCCTGCCGAAAATGCAGAAGGCCCGATAAAGCAAAGCCTAGAAAAAGTGGAGCACCGCTCATCCCCCAACGAACGGTGCTCCTGAGCCACTGACCTTTTGACGGCCCGGTGCAGCGGCAGCTATGAAATAGAGGATTATCAACTCTATTTCTTTGTTCTGGCGCATGTTGCGATATTATTTGCAACATGCGCATATTCTTCTTCACACGGCGAAACTGAAGCCGTGCATCGTTTCTCTGCGAAACTCATCAAATGTTGCAGCAACGAGCCGGATCAGCGGTTTGCCGTGTTCTGTCGCAGTGATGACACCGTTCTGCACTTCCACCAGCCCATCAGCCACCAGCGGACGCAACAGAGCTAATTCGTCAGAAAATTCTACGCCCGGTGCAGCCATATTGAGATCAACGCGGAAGTTACACATCAGTGCTGTAATAATTCCAGCGCGCTGACGATCACTGTCTCGCATCGTATAGCCCCGCACCGTGGCAAAATCCCCCGCCCCAACACGTTTGCTGTATTGCCCCACATCAGAAATATTCTGCGTATATCCCCCCGGATATTGCGAAATGGACGACGGGCCAAAACCAATCAGCGTATTGCAACGATCTGTCGTATAGCCCTGAAAATTACGATGCAGCGTGCCATTTTCAGCCGCAATGGCCAGCGTATCATCTGGCAAAGCAAAGTGGTCGATACCAACGGCCTGATAGCCGTGACGGATAAAGCTTTCAGCTACAGCACTTGCCTGTGCAAAACGTTCATCTGCATCGGGCAGAATGCTTTCATCAATCAATCGCTGATTGGCACGGCGCTGCGGCAGATGCGCATAGCCGAAACAGGCAATGCGATCCGGCTTCATTTCCATCACACGTTCACAAGTCTCACGCAGACTGGTTACAGTCTGGAGCGGCAGACCATAAATCAGATCAAAGTTAAGCCTGTTGATACCGACTTCGCGAAGCAGCATTGCGGCTCTGGCAACAGTTTCAATAGGCTGCACACGGCCGATAGCCATCTGCACATCAGCATTAACATCCTGCACGCCAAGACTTGCGCGGTTAACACCCATCAATGACAAGGTCTTTGCCAGAATTGGATTGACCGTCCGCGGATCAAGCTCAATCGCATGTTCCATATCGGAATGGAAATCAAACGCCAAAGCAAGGGCTGCCATAATGCGTTTGAACTGCGTTGCATGCAGAATTGAAGGAGTGCCCCCACCCCAATGTAAATGCACGACCTGCGGCCGAGCCGTCAGGCTTGCACTTACAGTTTCGATCTCACTCAAAAGAGCGGTCACGAAATTCTCGATAACATCCTCGCGGACGGCCATTTTTGAATGGCAGCCACAATAGTGGCAAATCTCTTTGCAGTACGGCACATGGATATAAAGCGAAACGCTTTCTTCCGGGCCGATTTGGCGCAACCAGCGTTTTGTGCTGTCTGCGGTAGTCGGGGTGAAATCTACAGCTGTTGGAAACGAAGTGTAGCGAGGAACGGCCAGCGCCGCATAACGTCTTATCGTATCTTCATGCATGATGGTCGCGCTCCCCGCTCCTGACGATCTGGCGAGAGCTTCTCACCTTTACGCGCGCTGGACGAAGACGGGCATTCTGCTGGGCAAGCAGACATGATGCGGCAAGGAAGCCCACACACATGACAGCGGATATGATTATTGCCAGCCACAACGACACCTGATCACCTCGTTATCATTGGACAGCGGTAAAATACGCTGCCTCAACTTGCACGATCAGATGTAGAGGGCATTCCGGCAACCTTCATTGATTTAAATCAACGAAACACAAACTAAGAAGTTGGGATCAAATATTTTCTGGATCGATGCCCGCCACCGATGCAAGCGAACGTCTGGAGAGTATCTCGACTGTATTTGAATCGATCAGCTGTATGAGACCCTGCGTTTTCAGCTTGGTGAAGCTGCGGCTGACTGTTTCAATTGTCAAACCGAGGTAATCCGCAATATCAGTACGGTTCATCGAAAGATGAACCAGGTTCATCTTGCCCCCGCGCTTTTCGGATCTAGCGGCAAGAACGAGAAGAAAGCTCGCAAGCTTTTCCACCGGCGCAAGACGACCGAGAACCAGTTGATTATCGCGTGCGGTGCGCAACGCTTCTCGCGTCATCTGATAGAGACGCTCTTTCAGCCTTGGAAACCTATCCATCAAACCATCCATTTCCTTTGTTGAAAATGCACAAAGGACAGATGGGGTAACCGCTTCAGCCGATTGAGAGTAAACCTCATCATCAGCAAGGCCAAGATAATCTCCCGGAACGAGGAAACCTGCAATCTGACGACGACCATCTGGCAAAGAGGTATAAATCCGCAGCATTCCCGACGTGAGGCTGAAAACGCGGCGTTTCGGATCGCCCTCCTCGACCAGCATCTCATTGGCGTCGAGCTTCTTGGACGTCATGATAGCTTCAAGCGCACCCAGATCGCCATCATCAAGCGCAGAGCAGACGGCCATGCGGCGTACATCGCAATCAACGCAAACGCCACACGGAGCCCTGTAAGGGGATTTTTGATCGAAAATAAGCGGGGCAACAGCCACAGCAAGTTCCTAGATTGGGGGATGAGCATATCTGCGCTCGTCCCCCTAAATTAAGGGTGACAAACAAATACCGCAAAGCGCAATTTCGACGCAGGGTGTAAATTACACCACGTTGCGTCGGAATTACTGAGAAAAATGCTTAAATATTACGGCTACCCGGCTTTATTGCAGGGATTGCAGCCAGTTCTGGCGGCAGATTGTCAGCCGAATAGGCTGGCACTTCATATTCAGCAAGCGCGATAAGCTTCGTTCCGACGTCGGCCTTGCCTGCCGAACGATCAACGATACAGGCAGCAGCTACCACTTCAATGCCAATATCCTTCATGCAATCGATGGTTTCGCGAATCGACAGGCCAGTTGTGACGATGTCTTCCACGATTACGACACGCGAGCCTTTTGGCACGTCGAAGCGACGCAAACGGAACGTGCCGTTCTCACGTTCGACCCAAACAGATGGCACACCCAGATGGCGCGAGGTTTCGTATGACGGAATAAGGCCGCCAATCGCCGGACCGACCACATAGTCGATCTGTCCAAGATCGCTTGCCTTGATTTTTTCCGCTAGTGCCTTGCAAAGCTTCTCAGTCTTATCGGCATGCATGAAAACGCGTGCTTTCTGCAAAAACACAGGACTCCGAAGGCCAGAAGTCAGAATAAAATGGCCTTCAAGAATTGCTCCCGCTTCGCGGAAAACACCAAGAACGTCTTCAGTTTTCATTTTGCCTATCCATTCACACGTGTTGCGCCGCTGACGCTCGTGCTTTCCTTCAATTGAGAAATGATGCGGTTGAGATGTTTAAGATCCCACACTTCAACGTCAATAATCATTTCAGTAAAATCAGGTGCTGTTCGCACCATTGAGAGATTATGAATATTCGCATCATTTGCGGCTGCGATCTGCGCAATTTCTGCAAGAGACCCCGGAGAATTGATTGCAGAGACGCTGATGCGTGCAGGGAAGCGTTCATGCATGCTCTCATCAATATCCCAGCGCACGTCGATCCAACGCTCTGGTTGGTCGTCATATGCCGTTAATGCAGGTGACTGGATTGGGTAGATCGTAATACCTGCACCGGGCTGCATGATGCCGACAATGCGATCACCCGGAACCGCACCTTCCGGAGCAAAGCGCACCGGCAAATCCGAATTTGTACCGCGAATTGGCACTGCCTTGCGTTTCGGCTTCTCACCTACGTCTGCTTTGGCATCATGCGCACCTTCCGAACCTTCTGGCACCTTGAAGATCATGCCCGCGGCATTCTGAATATTAAACCAGCCTTTTTCGCCGGTTTTCGCAGGACTATTCTGTGTGGTGACGCGCGTATCCTGATAATCGGGATAAACTGCCTTCACAACGTCTGTCGAAGGAAGCTCACCGCGACCGACTGCGGCCAGAACATCCTCAACCTCTTTGCGTGCCAATCGTGGCAAGCCCGGTTTAAGTATATCTTTGCTGAACGGTTTACCGGCGCGTTCAAAAGCACGTTCCAAAATACGCATGCCAAGACCGGAATACTGTTTGCGAACAGCCGAACGCGTTGCACGACGGATAGCCGCACGCGCTTTACCGGTCGCGACAAGAGATTCCCATGCGGCAGGCGGCACCTGAGCCTTGGAGCGAATGATGTCGACTTCATCACCGTTTTTCAGCTCAGTCATCAAAGGCATGATGCGGCCATTAACCTTTGCACCAACGCAACTGTCACCGATATCCGTGTGAACGGCATAGGCAAAATCGATTGGCGTTGCGCCGCGTGGCAAAGCAATAAGCCTGCCCTTCGGCGTGAAGCAAAAGACCTGATCCTGAAACAGTTCCAGCTTGGTATGCTCCAGAAACTCTTCCGGGTTGTCACCCTCAGAAAGCTGCTCGATAGTCTGGCGCAACCATGCGTAAGCATTGGTCTCTGTCGAGATCTGATGCGGATTGCTGGCGCTGCCTCGATCTTTATAAATAGAATGGGCGGCAACACCGAATTCTGCAATTTCATCCATAACACGCGTGCGAATTTGCAGTTCGATACGCTGGCGTGAAGGACCGATAATTGTGGTATGCAGCGAACGATAATCGTTTTGTTTTGGCGTAGAAATATAATCTTTAAACCTGCCCGGAACCATCGACCAGGTCGTATGGATTAAGCCAAGTGCGCGATAGCAATCCTGCGTCGATTCAACCATAACACGGAAACCGAAAATATCGGAAAGCTGCTCAAACGACAGCCCCTTAGTTTCCATCTTACGGAAAACCGACCATGGCTTCTTCTGGCGACTTTTAACACTCGCCTTAATGCCATTTTTCTGAAAAATCTCAGAGAGATCCTCTTCAATCTTCTGCAAAAGCCCACGGTTTTTCTCGAGAAGTTCCGCAAGTCTATCAGTAACTGCGCGCCACGCATCCGGGTTAATATAGCGGAATGCTAGCTCTTCAAGCTCTTCACGCGTGTCCTGCATACCCATGCGGCCAGCGAGCGGCGCATAAATATCCATCGTTTCTTCAGCAATGCGCAGGCGCTTATCTTCACGCATAACGCCAAGCGTACGCATGTTATGCAAGCGATCAGCGAGCTTGACCAGAAGCACGCGCACGTCTTCTGAGATCGCGAGAAGGAGCTTACGCAGGTTCTCGGCCTGTACGGCCTTTTTAGAGACCAGATCTAGCTTTTTAAGCTTGGTAAGACCATCAACGAGCTTTCCAATTTCTGGTCCAAAAAGCTGATCTATTTCCTGCCGCGTCGCAGTCGTGTCTTCAATCGTGTCGTGCAGCAGCGCAATCGCAATCGTTGCTTCATCCAGATGCATATCTGTGAGAATAGCTGCGACTTCCAGAGGATGAGAAAAATACGGGTCGCCGGATGCGCGCTTCTGACTGCCGTGCTTCTGCATGGCATAAACATATGCCTTATTAAGAAGCGCCTCATTCACGTCAGGCTTGTATCGCTGCACACGCTCCACAAGCTCATATTGGCGCATCATTTACAGAAACTCCTCACATCACACGCATAAACAGCGGTCATTCTGACCAGAACTCGCTAAAAAATAGAATATTTTGCAAGTTTCTGAACCTGCTTTCTGAAAACAGGCTTAATTTTCAGGCGAATTCATAGCCGAAAGCGCATAGCTGTGACTTAAAAGCCCCAACATCGCTATTCAGGTAGATAAAAATATGCGCCGCAGCCTCATCGGCTACAGCGCACAAAACATTGGGTAACAGACAGACGATTAGAAGTCGTCGTTCTTCTCAGGTGCAACAAGACCTTCGATACCAGCAAGAAGCTCTTCTTCCGACATACGGTCGAAAGTGACAACATCGTCTTCACCAGCTTCAGCAATGCCTTCAGCCAGAGCCTCTGAAGCGTCAGCGATCAGAGCAGGTGCAGCAGCTTCTGGCTCATCAACTTCAACATGCTTCTGAAGCGAGTGGATCAGGTCCTCTTTAAGATCATCTGGCGAAAGTGTTTCGTCAGCGATTTCACGCAGAGCAACGACAGGATTCTTGTCATTATCACGATCGATCGTGATCTGAGCACCCTGGGAGATCTGTCGTGCACGGTGACCGGCCAGAAGAACCAGTTCAAAACGGTTCTCGACCTTATCTACGCAGTCCTCAACGGTGACGCGGGCCATAGGCGGTCCCTTTCATCTCTTAAAACTATAACGAATTTTCCTTCGACATAACGCTTGTGCGATGAAATTTCAAGCAAAAGCGCATATGGCGTTCTTTTAGATTTAAAACCTAGGTTTTTCGTTGAAAATTCATCAATCTGTCTGACAAATACACAGCATGGCTCAAATCGGAACAATAGATTTTCGACGTTTTCGAATTGCTTTAAGAAAATATCTCGCATAGGTAATTGAGTTATAGCAAATAACAACCATTGGTTGCTTGTTTTTCTACAATATCCCCGTAGAACGCAATAAAGGTCATTTGTAAAAATGAATTCATTCGCCGTTTAAGAAACAAATCTGAATACGCGGTCGCAGGCCCACTCCCCCAATCGACCGCAGAGTGGATATATTGCACGATGTTCGATTCTCGTGAAAAAATTGCGCTATTTATTGACGGTGCAAATTTATACGCTGCTTCAAAGACACTCGGTTTCGATATTGATTACCGCAAACTTTTGAAAGCATTCCAGAAACGCGGTTATCTGCTTCGTGCTTATTATTATACCGCTCTGGTTGAGGATCAGGAATATTCGTCGATTCGTCCGCTCATCGACTGGCTTGATTACAACGGCTATAAGGTCGTTACCAAAGCAGCAAAAGAATTTACGGACTCTACGGGGCGCCGCAAGGTGAAGGGCAACATGGACATCGAGCTCACCGTCGATGCCATGCAGTTGACCGATACCGTCGATCATTTTGTTATTTTCTCGGGCGATGGTGATTTCCGGTCGCTGGCTGAAGCGCTGCAGCGTAAGGGTCGTAAAGTTTCAGTAGTCTCAACGCTGACCACTCAGCCTGCGATGATCTCTGACGAACTACGCCGCCAGGCTGATCATTTTATCGATCTCGTATCGCTAAAGGCAGAAATTGGTCGCGACCCATCCGAGCGTCCGCAGCAGGCACGTCGTCAGGATGACGATCAAGACGACGACTATTGACGACAATGATTGTACAGTTCATGCAGGGCTATGATTTTTGAACCCTCTCCAAACTGTACAATCTGTCCAAGGCTTCATGCCTTTCTTGAAGAGTGGCGGCGCAAAGAGCCTGAATGGCACAATGCGCCGGTTTCACCGTTTCTCCCCCCGCACGATGACGATGTACAGCTTCTGATTGTAGGCTTGGCTCCCGGTTTACGGGGTGCAAACCGTACAGGGCGTCCTTTTACGGGTGATTATGCAGGCGAGCTTCTTTATAGTACATTATGCGAGTTTGGCTTTGCTACCGGCAAATTTGAAGCCAGACCCGATGATAGTCTAAGGCTCGTCGATGCAGGCATTGTGAATGCCGTGCGATGCGTTCCACCCGAAAACAAACCAGTCGGCAGTGAAATCAACAATTGCCGTCAGTTTTTCAGCCCTCTGCTCACACATTTCAAGAATTTACACGCAGTTGTAACTCTCGGCACCATCGCACACCAGTCAACTGTGCGCGCTATGGGGGCGCCAGTTTCGCGTCATCCTTTCGGACACAACAAAGAGACTGACATTGGTGACCTGCGTATATTTTCGAGTTACCATTGCTCGCGGTACAACACGAATACCGGGAAACTGACCGACCCCATGTTCAGAGATGTTTTCAGAAATGTCCGTGCATATCTGAATAAAAAAAGCGCCTGAAGGCGCTTTTTTCAAATCAGCTTATCAGCCGCGATCCCGTAACAAACGTGACTTCTCGCGATTCCAATCGCGCTGTTTTTCAGTTTCGCGCTTGTCATGATTTTTCTTACCGCGCGCAACACCGATTTCGAGTTTTGCCCGACCCCGATCATTGAAATACAATTTCAATGGAACAACGGTCATGCCTTCGCGGGACACGGACTGGAAAATCCGCGACATTTCACGCCGACTGATCAGAAGCTTTCGCAAGCGTCGCGGCTCGTGATTAAACCGATTTCCCTGCGTATATTCCGGAATGTATGAATTAATCAGCCAGAACTCGCCATTCTCAAAGCTAGCATAGCTTTCAGCAATATTGGCCTGATTGGCACGCAGCGATTTAACTTCAGTGCCTGTCAAAACCAGACCGGCCTCAAGCGTATCGGTAATCTCAAAATTGTAGCGCGCTTTGCGGTTTTCAGCGACCATCTTGCGTGCAGGAGAGTTTTTCGGCTTGTTCATAATGGCACCATATAATGCGCATTGCCGGAAATGAAAACGCTCTCGCACATGCGAGAGCGTAAAAATCAATCAACCGGGCAAAATTATCAGCCTCAATTCACGAGACCAGCGTGTTTCATAGCTTCGTCAATCTTTTGAGCCGTAGCTGCTTCGATTGTAACCATCGGAGAACGCAGAACGTTTTGAACGCGACCAACGCGTGACAAGGCATATTTTGGACCAGACGGATTCGGTTCAATGAACAGTGCCTTGTGCAGCGGCATCAGGCGATCTTGCAATTCCAGCGCCTTTGCATAATCGCCAGCCTGGCAAGCATCCTGAAACTCCGCGCAAAGACGTGGCGCAATATTGGAGGTCACGGAGATACAGCCAACGCCGCCATGCGCGTTGAAACCAAGCGCTGTCGCGTCTTCTCCGGACAACTGGATGAAGTCCTTGCCACATGTCAGACGCTGTTCAGAAACGCGTTCGATTTTGCCTGTCGCATCCTTCACGCCAATAATGTTCTTGTGATCTCGCACAAGCGCACCCATAGTTTCTGGAGACATATCGACAATCGAGCGACCCGGAATATTATAAATGATGAGCGGGATGGATATCGAGCGCGCTACCTGAGAGAAATGCTCGTATAGGCCACGCTGGTTTGGCTTATTATAATAAGGTGTCACGACCAGAACGGCATCAGCACCGGCCTTTTCAGCATGCTGGGCAAGCTCAATTGCTTCAACGGTATTATTCGAGCCTGCCCCTGCAATAACCGGCACACGGCCAGCTGCAACCTCAATGCAAACCTCAATAACGCGCTTATGCTCATCATGGGAAAGAGTTGGCGTTTCGCCGGTGGTGCCGACAGGAACCAGGCCTTTGGTGCCTTCTTCAATCTGCCAGTTCACGAAGTCACGAAAGGCTTTCTCGTCGAACGCTCCTTCACTATCGAATGGCGTGACAAGTGCAGTAATCGAGCCTTTCAGCATCAGTGAACTCCTGAGAAATAGAGACGATCCTCACGTTGTAATCCTGACATAAAAACATATCAGAATGGCCGTAAGGCGATGCACCATAGTCTCGGAGTTGAAATCCGGCAAGCGGGGGGGCGGCGCAAATCTGCTTTCAAATGACAGTTTTAAGAAAAAACTTGGCGGACTTCGCTTGGATGGCTAACCCCGACGCATCGAAGCACAGCATGACAGACAATCTGTCATTCAAGTGAAAATATAACTCTTTATTAACCAATGCTTCACGCATCAGGATCATAGTCTTTGACAGACAAACGCATCCACTGATCAGGCTTATAAAAGCCCGATTTGAAAAATAATTTACTCGCAATAACGCATATTATTCTCGTTAGATCCTGTGTAAGAAAAATTTGGATATGTCATTAAAGCAAAGAATGCTCAGCTCGAGCGGATTGATTATTGCTACCTCGCTTTTTGCGGGACATCTGGGCGCAGCCTATGCGCAATCATCTTTGCCGACCGATATTCCAACTCCGCTTGCGCGCCCATTTGCCCCTTCGGCTTCACATGAATCCCCTATTAATCTGGTCACACCAAGAGCACGACCTGCCACGCCGGACCCGGTTATTACTTCGTCGTTCAGTCGCGTTGAGAACCCTGCAGCAATCAGTGGAACCCTGAAAACGGGTCTTGATGCGCTCTACTCTCGCGATGTCGTTGGCGCGATTGCCTATCGTAACGGCATGACAAAAGGTTCGCTCGACCGCCAAATTTTGACGTGGTCGATAGCAACTTCAGGTGTAAGTGGTGTGCCAAGTTCCGAAATTTCAGCAGCAGCAGCCGAACTTCCTGGCTGGCCCGGAATGAGTGCTTTGCGTCGCAATTCAGAACGTGCACTTTTCAAAGAAGACGCGCCTGCGTCAACGGTTATCGCGACTTTCGGCAATACGCAGCCACAGACTACTGAAGGCATGATTGCACTTGCTCGCGCTCACATGACCAATGGCAACAAAACAAAAGCACATCAGCTGCTGGCGCCATGGTGGGCGAAAGAGCGCCTCTCTGCTGAAGATGAAGCAAGAGTTCTTAAAGAGTTTTCTAGCATTCTGACGCGCGACGATCACCAGCGTCGTCTTTTGCGCTCATTATATAATGATCGTTTACAGTCGGCAAAACTTCTGTCGGGTCCAGCTCAAGCGCAGTCGCTTTACAACGCTTTTACTGCCCTCTCACAAAAATCTCCGAATACTGCCAAGGCTATCGCTGATGTCGATAAGTCATGGCACTCGAACCCTGTCTATACATTCTTGCAGATACGCTATCTGCGCCGTGCCGACCGTTTTGATGACGCCACTGCTCTCATGCTTAAGGCCCCTAAAGATGCTTCGTCTTTGGTTGATCCTGATGCCTGGTGGGTTGAGCGCCGCATTCTCTCGCGCGAACTTCTGGATATAAATAAGCCTCAGCTCGCTTACAGGCTTGTGGCAGCGCATGCCGCAGAATCACCGACAATGGCTGCGGAAGCGGAATTTCATGCCGGTTGGTATGCGCTGCGCTCGCTCAAGCAGCCGAAACTTGCAGCTCCGCATTTCGCAAAAATTGCCGAGATTTCCTCGCGGCCCATTTCTGCATCTCGTGCCTATTATTGGCTTGGTCGTGCGGCCGAAGCTGGTGCAGGTGGCGACGCAACGGGATATTACCGTCGTTCAGCACATTTCGGCACAACTTTCTACGGACAGCTTTCTGCAGCCCGCTTAAACGAAAAAGCACCAGAACTGGCTTATCCAAAGCCTTCAGATGCCGAGCGCATACGCTTTTCGGGCCGCCCTGCAGTGCACGCCATCAGGCGTCTGGAGCAGATTGGCTATGGCAATCGTGCGACAGCACTTTACACGCAACTCTCACAAGAGTTGAACAGCGTTGGAGAGTTGGCACTTCTTGCGGTGATGGCAGAGAAAAACGAAAACCATTATCTCGCATTGCGCATCGGAAAAAATGCCGCATTCCGTGGACTAGATGTCGGAGCGCTGTCGCATCCTGTTGGTGCTATTCCTGCCAATGCGAATATTAGTGGCTCAGGCAAAGCGCTTGCCTATGCAATTGCGCGTCAGGAAAGCGAGTTTAATATCGGTGCTGTTTCAAAAGCTGGCGCACGGGGCTTGCTTCAATTGATGCCAGCAACAGCAAAAAGCGTCGCTACACGCAATGGCATGGCCTATTCAGATCAAAGACTTACGAGTGACGCAGCTTACAATGCAACGCTCGGAGCACATTTCCTTGGCGAACAGCTTGATCGCTTCAACGGCTCTTATGTATTGACCTTCGCAGGCTATAATGCCGGTCCACGCAGGGCGAGTGAATGGGTTGAACAATATGGCGATCCACGTGGGAAAACGATCGAAGAGGTTGTCGACTGGATCGAGCGAATCCCGTACTCTGAGACGCGCAATTATGTTCAGCGTGTTATGGAAAACTATGAAGTTTATAAAGCACGCCTTACAGGCAGCGCCGATATCAAAACGGATTTGATTTCTGGGAGACGATAAAGACAGAGCTTAAAACATCTATGCTGTTTTCAGCAGAATGTTTTAAGCCTGTTTCTTCTTTGGACTCGCAGGAGACTTTGTTTTTGTCGCAGGTTTCTTGGGCTTCGCCGTGCGCTTGGTAGCACTGGTAGATACGGCCTCAACCAGTTTACCCGCCTGCCCTATCCAATCTTCACGCGTCACGCGACCTGCAAAGCCAATGTTGCGCTCAACCCAGCCCGCCTGATCGAGACTCCATTGTGCTATCTGCGCGTAATGAAAAATACCAAGCTGGTGGAGTTGAGCTTCGATTGCGTTGCCAATGCCGCTAATTACCGTCAGAGCATCGGGCTTACCGCGCAACGGTGAATCCAACAATTCGGGCTTGTCGGTTTCAACTGGGACGACAACAACCTCTTCGACTGATGCTTCCTCAACCTGCTCCAGAGCGGTAGGACGCTCGTCTATCATCTCTTCTTCAACTGGTGAAACAGCTACCTCGGCCTGTTTCACCTCAGGCTCTTCAGCCACCGCTTCCTTGACTGCCGCAACCGGCTCTGGCTTCTCATCCAATGCTGGTGTCGAGAGCGCTGCCGCAATGACGATATCTTCCTGAATTTTTTCAGCAGATTTTCTGCCTTTAAGCAGGCGACCCAAAATGCAGCCAATTACAAAAGCAACGGCAATAAGTATCGCCAATTGAACAATCAACATCGGCATTAAGGTTTCCTCTTACTCTACGCATCTGCACGCGGCTTCAACCACGGCAATCAATAAAACGCTGCGCAATTCACCCAACGACCACTCACTTAGAAGCCGTCAGCCACCCAACTGCCAATCCAATCACGCCCGATAACAAAAGTACGGGCCAAAACATCTCTGCAAGATAAAGCATTTAAAACTCGCCTGACAATCGATCCGAAGCACTTTCCTTATATACAGGAAAGGCACCGAAGCCTCCGCTGTCAATCAGACAATGCGAAGAAACAGGGGATGAAAGGGTTTAATGGCACAACACGATCAGAACTTCGCAATATTGGAGCTGGCCAAGGTCAATCCGTAGGGCAATGTCGCATTCAATTCGGTATTTAGAGCATTCAGAGCGCTCTCATCTCGGACTTTCCCTTTAACCGAAAGTGCGGCTTCGGATATTTCAATTTCTGCATCGGTCATCTTTTTCGCTAGATCAATCGCGAAAATTACGCGCTGTTCAAATTCGGGTTGCGCACCGCGGGCAAGCGCCATTTGATCATCCACAAGCGTGCCTGAACCGATTGATTCTGCCGCATTCATAATGGCATCGCGCATGGCGTTATCAGGAATATATCCCGACAGTATAATCCCCTCACCGCTTTGGGTGAGCTTGAAAACATACGGGCTGGCAGCTTGAAGAACCGTCGTTAGATCTGAAAAGTCACCAATACCCCGAAGCTTCTGCACGACATGAACGGCTGCACTTTGTGATTCTGGATCAGGCGCCATGCCTTTGAGCACAACATCACGACCATCAACATCGAAACCTGTCCAGACATAAGGCGAAAGCACTTGCGCCGTTCGCGTGCTGATATCGGCTTCAACCCTATCCGCACCAAACCAGAGCGCCATGGATGTCAGCGCCGCAGTCCATGTCAAAGCTGGCCAGAACCATTTCAGCATAAATCCATATCTCCGATGCAAAATCACGTGTGATTTATAGCATCAAAAGAACTGCCTTGCCCGAAAATTCAAGGGCGTAAGCCACATTTCAAAACTCAAGACAACAAAAAACCCGACAGCGAAGCTGCCGGGTTTCCTGTAACCAATCCGTTAGGATTAGAACGAACGCTGGAAGCGAACCATACCCTGCCAAGCGTCCTGGCCCTTGAGAACCGACTTGTCGTCGTTCCACTTGGTGTAGGAAACTTCTGGAGTAATGGTGAAGCCTGGAACCAGTTCGTAAGCTACGTTTGCAGTAGCTGCGAAGGTTTCTGCCTTTTCGTAAGCGAGCTGAACGTTGAAGGTAGCCTTTTCGGTTGCCTTGAACTTCGCGCCGCCCCAAACAGCCCAATCGCCACCCCAGGTGCCGTAGAAGCTGTCGATTGCACGGATGCCACGGAACTGGCCGTTTGCATCTGTGAAGCCGTAGTAGTTGTCGTCGTTCGACTTGTAGCCGCCCTGTACCCATACGGAGAACTGGTCAGTTACGTTTACGTCGAGGCGAACCTTACCAGCCCACTCTTCGTTACGTGCGTCGTAAGCTGCAACACCGGCGATCGAACCCCAACCCTGAGCATACTTCAGGCCACCAACAACATGTGGTGTGTAGTCGTCGATAGTTACGTCGAAGTCAGCGTCGCCGTTGCCACCCTGTTCAAGAGCAATAACAGCCGAGAAGCCGTTGCCGCCACTGAAGGTGTAGCTGATTGCGTTTGTGCGGTAACCGCCAGCAAGGATCACGTCATCGTTGATGACGTCGCCGAGGTAACCAGGGAAGGTTACGAATGCGGATTCATCGAGACCAACGCGCAGGCCGCCAAGCTGGATGTAGCCGTAACGCAGAGTGCCGGTCGAACCCGAATCTTCACCGTTCTGGTACTGGAAGCGAAGTTCCGAATAGGTCTTCAGCGTGCCAAGTTCGGTTTCCGAAGCTGTCGAGAAACGAAGCGAGAAGCGTGTCAAGAAGTCGTAAGTGTCACGATCTTTGCCGCCCGACTGCGCCAAAGCGATGCTGCCGTCTGGGGTACGAGTAAGACCACCACCACGGTAGTAAACGTCGTCGCCGCCCTTAACGTCTGCACGAACGTAGCCGTGGATGCGCAGGCAGGTTTCGGTGCCTGGAATGTAGAAGTAGCCAGCGCCGTATGCATCGCAAACGCGGACGTATTCAACTGCTTCTGGCTCTGGAGCGACGATTGCGTCTGCTGCCTGAGCGCCGGTAGCTGCAACGAGAGCTGCAGCGGAGCCGAGGAGAAGGCTCTTGATGTTCATTTCTGACCTCCAGTCAAAGTTGTAAATGGGTCTGGGCATTCTGATTTGGCTGAAGGACAACCTGTCCCCATCCCCTGATGAAAAAGTCGCCCCGAAGCGCTCCTTCTTCTGGATGTGAAGATACTCGCCAACTTTTTGAGTTCAACAACGAATATCGCGAACCGGCATTAATTGGGAGCTATACAAGACGGTTGTTGCAGAAATGACACGAAATTGCCCGTATCTAATACAAAAATTAATGCTTTATTAGCATTTATGAACACCCGTTAACCCGTCTTAACGATTGAAAACGCGTGTTTTTTGGAATTTCTAAGGCACCAGATCGACGAATGCATCAATTGAAACGGATTCTGTCTCAAATCAGGCGCCCAGTTTATCAAAGCGGGCAAACCTTACACATTCGCAGCGAATCTCTGGGCAAGCTTTACACGCTGACCACAACAGAAATACCCAACGGAACACCGAGAAAACGGACTTATTCACAAGCCCCTATAGAATAATGCATATATTTTCCTGATAAATTTGCACTTAGCCCCTCAAATCACTTGAAATGATGAAGCGTACCGGCTATCTCGCCCTTATTGGAGAGGTGGCCGAGAGGTCGAAGGCGCTCCCCTGCTAAGGGAGTAGACCCGGAAGGGTCTCGTGGGTTCGAATCCCATCCTCTCCTCCATTACCAAATCATCCAAAATAATCGAATTTTGCTGTTTTCGACGCTGAATAGGGCGTCCGAACTTCGTTTATCTTTGATTTAATTTTTCTGACTTTTTCAGTTTCAAAATTTGCGATTCAATTAAGCTATTGAATAAACACTGTTTTTCGACTTTCAGCCGATTCTTGACTGGAGGTCAGAAATGAACATCAAGAGCCTTCTCCTCGGCTCCGCTGCAGCTCTCGTTGCAGCATCCGGCGCTCAGGCAGCAGACGCAATCGTCGCTCCAGAGCCAGAAGCAGTTGAATACGTCCGCGTTTGCGATGCATACGGCGCTGGCTACTTCTACATTCCAGGCACTGAAACCTGCCTGCGCATCCACGGCTACGTTCGTGCAGACGTTAAGGGCGGCGACGACGTGTATTATCGCGGCGCTGGCCTTACCCGTAACGCAGACGGCTCATTGGCTTATGCAGCCAAAAACGGCAAAGACCGCGACACTTACGACTTCCTGACCCGCTTCACGCTGCGCACGTCAACAGCTTCGGAAACCGAACTCGGTACTTTGAAGACGTACACAGAAACCCGCTTCAACTATAAGAATGGTGGCGATTCCGGCACTTCGCTGAACTTCGCTTACATTCAGCTCGGCGGCCTGCGCGTTGGTCTCGATGAATCCGCGTTCCTAACCTTCACTGGTTACCTCGGCGACGTTATCAACGATGACGTGATTTCCGCTGGTGGCTACCGCACCAACGCAATCAGCTACACCTTCACTGGCGGCAATGGCTTCTCGGCTATCATCGCTCTTGAACAGGGTAACAATGACGACGTCGACTTCGATGGAGTTATTACTGATTACACACCACATATCGTTGGTGGCCTGAAGTATGCTCAGGGCTGGGGCTCGATCGCTGGCGCAGCAGCTTACGACTCGGTTAACGAAGAGTGGATGGGCAAGGTTCGTCTCGACGTAAATGTAACCGAACAGTTCTCCGTATGGGTACAGGGCGCTTACAAGTCGAACAAAGATTACTACGCTCACTATGACGCAAACGGCGATCTCGTTTTTGATGGCGGCAGCTCGACATACCGCGGCGTTCGCGCAATCGATAGCTTCTACGGCACTTGGGGCGGCGATTGGGCTGTTTGGGGTGGCGCGAAGTTTGTAGCAAGCGAAAAAGCTACCTTCAACATTCAGGCTGCTTGGGAAGATGCCGGCACTTTTGCAGCTACTGCAAACGTAGCTTATCAGCTGGTTCCAGGCTTCACAATTACTCCAGAAGTTTCCTACACCAAGTGGAACGACGACAAGTCGGTTCTCAAGGGTCAGGACGCTTGGCAGGGTATGGTTCGCTTCCAGCGTTCGTTCTAATCAGAACAAAACGATATGCCTGACGCCGCTAGGGGACCTACGGCGTCAGGTTCATTTTAATTGTTCACGAACGTAATCGATATGCTTACTCAAGATGGGGATTTTGGGTGGGCGCCACTGAGTGAATACGAGAATAGAATGGGGGCAAACAGATCTTTTAGAGGGTCGTAATATGTCTCCACATAAAATTAGCTTACTTATCTTGTGTTTCTGTAATTATTTAATTATGTGTGTTTCCCATAAAAAATATGGGGGCATGCTATGATCGTCGTTGGGGGAACGAAGATCGATAGTGGTGATACATACACACCAGTTATCGATTATAATCTCGAATATACATCCATCAGAAGCCAGAAGCATAGAATTGTAGAACAATTCACTCTGGCAGAGCTGGCTGGTAAGTATATCAACATTCTCTGGGATGATGGGTCACACAAGTATAATGTGAAGTCTTTTCTCGGTGAGATCGATGAAATCCTGAAAGGCATGCGCTTTTCTGGGTTTGATCAAGCGATGCTCGACTCTGTCATTGGTACGCTTCGTGAGCGCGGTAACAGCAATGCAACCATCAATCGTAAGATGGCTGCATTAAGTAAGCTGCTGCGGAAGGCGCACAAAATGGGGGATATCTACAGCCTGCCGGAATTTGTTCGGCAGAAAGAGCGAGCAGGACGCATTCGCTTCTTAGAATATGAAGAAGAAAAGCGTCTCTTTGCTGCGGTTAAGTCACGCTGCGAAGATAGTTATCGTCTTTCAATTTTCCTCGTCGATACCGGCTGTCGCCTCGGCGAAGCTATTGGCCTGACCTGGAATGACATTCAGGAACATCGCACCACTTTTTGGTTCACCAAATCCAACCGAAGCCGGACAGTACCTCTGACAAAACGTGCAAAAAAGGCAACAGTCATTGAGCATGATCGCCTTAAGGGGCCCTTCTCAATGCTCAATCAGGTTCGTTTCCGTCAGATTTGGAACGAAGCCAAAATCGAAGTTGGCCTCGGCACAGATGATCAAGTTGTTCCACATATTTTGCGTCATACCTGCGCGTCGCGTTTGGTCCGTGGCGGAATTGATATTCGTCGTGTGCAGATGTGGCTCGGTCATCAAACTTTGCAGATGACCATGCGCTACGCTCATCTTGCTACACACGATCTTGATTCCTGCGTTAAAGTTCTCGAAGTGCACTGATGCAAGCTGTTGAGTTAAGACGGATTTCGCGAATGTGCGCGAAATCGGGGTGGCCTTTTAAATAAAGTTTTTAGTATCCTCAGAGCACCGCAGCCGGTGGGTTATCTGTACTTCACGAGCGATACAGACAAACAATAAACCCTTTACGACCATATGCATTCATTAATCTACGACACACTGCAGCCTGACGTGCCATCAAATAACTGAGCGATGATATTTCCTAGACTGGCAGTATGGTGAAAGATGACACAAGTTGCTAAGCCTGAGTTATCTTACATCGGGCGCAGATGTGCAAACCTGTTCCATCTAACCGCTTAAGCGGAGCGAGTTTGCCACTTCGGTCCCATCAGACACATTGACCGGAAGCATAATGACATCGCCTCGTCTCACACCACTTGTTGAAAGCCTTCCCTCCACCGTCCCTTTTGTTGGCCCAGAGACTCTCGAATTGCAGCGTGGAAAACCCTTCACTGCTCGAATTGGTGCAAACGAAAGCAGCTTTGGTCCTGCGCCTTCTGTCATTGAAGCAATGAAGCAGGAGGCATCTGAAGTATGGAAATATGGCGACCCAGAGAATTATGCTCTGCGCCACGCGATTGCCGCACATCATGGTGTGAAGCCAGAAAACATTATGCCGGGTGCCGGTGTGGATGCTCTGTTGGGCCTCGTTGTCCGTCAATATGTCCAGCAAGGCGACAAAGTAATCAATTCACTCGGCGGCTATCCGACATTTAACTATCACGTTTCAGGTTTTGGCGGCACTTTGCTAACTGTGCCTTACAATCAGGACAGGCCTGATCTCGATGCACTCATCGAGAAAGCGAAGCAGGAAAATCCGGCTCTGCTCTACATCGCAAACCCCGACAATCCGATGGGTACATGGCACGACGGTTCGGATATTCAGTCATTCATTGAACGACTACCTGAAACTACGATGCTGATTCTCGATGAGGCCTATTGCGAGACCGGCCCCGCTTCTGCGTTTCCGCCATTTGAACTGGCCCGGCCAAACGTCCTTCGGATGCGCACTTTCTCAAAGGCTTACGGGCTTGCGGGCATTCGCGTTGGTTACGTAGTGGGTAATGAGAATGCGATCAGCGCTTTCAACAAAATCCGCGATCATTTTGCAGTTAATCGGATTGCACAAGCGGCCGCTATCGCGGCACTAAAGGATCAGGATTATCTGAACGACGTTGTAGCTAAAATCCACGCGGGCCGTGATCGCATTGCAAAGATCGCAGTGAAACACGGATTAAAGCCAATCCCTTCGGCCACCAATTTCGTGACAATTGATTGCGGTCACGATGGCGCTTTTGCAACCGCTATCCTGAACGGCCTGATTGAACGAGACATTTTCGTCCGCAAGCCCGGCGCGCCAGTTCTTGACCGCTGTATTCGGGTGAGTGTCGGCATCAAGGAGCAATTGGATATGTTTGAAGCAGCACTTCCAGACGCAATCCTCGATGCGCAAAAAAGCCTATAGCAAATTTAAAACCATTCCAACGCACGTTCTGAATTACTGCGGAGATTATTATGTCAAACCAACTCAACGCCCAGACACGTAATCCGGTGTTCGGTACGCTTGCAGGCCTGTGTGGTGGACTGGCTATTGCTGCTTATGCAGGAGCCGCACACGGCGGTGAAAACCACTTGAGTGCCATAGCCCCCCTTTTGCTTGGCCATGCCCCTGCTCTCTTAGTTCTGTCATTGATTGTCCCCAATAGCCGCGTGGCAAGCATTGGCGGCGCCATACTCCTCGCAGGACTGGCACTGTTTTGCGGAGACCTCTTCATGCGCGACATGGCCGGAAGCAGACTATTTCCAATGGCAGCACCAACAGGCGGCAGCCTGATGATTCTCGGCTGGCTCATTGTTGGAGTAAGCAGTTGGTTCAAACGAAGCTGATTGCTTAAAGTAAACTTACAAAAAAGGCCTTGCAGGTTTGCAAGGCCTTTTCTCTAAAACGGTGTAAGTTCAAACCGACTTATAAGCCGTCCCAGATCTGGTTTATGAATTTCCCTTCAGTCGTGCATTGCAAAGGCTGTAATAACCGCCACCCTTCTGGACCCATTTAAGGCCGCCAAGCGCATTGGCATCTTTCGCCGCATGATACTGCTCAAGGCAAGTGTGCATGCGAGCCTTACCGGGCGATTCGCTGGAGAACTTGGCTGAAACAGCAGTCGGAAACTTCATGCCCTTTGGTGCCGCAACAGTAGGAGCGGCTGGCTCTGAATTGCCATCCGTTGTCAGGGCGACAGCGTCAGCACCTGGACCGCATTCAGCCTTGCGGAAATCATTCCATTTTGCGCCACCGTCAGTACCTGCATCTTTAGCAGCCTGATATTTTGTGCTGCACTGCTTCATTGTCAGGCCTTTGGCAGCATCATCGGCGGCTGGAGCCGCCGCATTTTTGGCAGGCGCAGCAGCCTTCTTTGCAGGAGCCGCTGGCGCTGCCGCAGCATCATCCCCGCACTGCGTCTTACGGAAATCGTTCCACTTAACATCACCAAGTGTCCCGGCATCTTTGGCCGACTGATACTTCGCGCTACACTCTTTCATCGTCAGCGCGCTGGCTTGTGTTGAAAAAGCAAAAGCAGATGCGCCCAGAATGAATGCGGTCCCAGCCAAAGCTGCAATGGTACGAATAGACATCTCGTCGCTCCCTGTCGAATACGGACTATTGTTTACGATAGTTATTACTCGATTATCGTTTAAAGCGGCCATACAAAACTTCGGGTCTTCTTTGCCCTTCTTCAAACCTTCCGAACGTCAAATTCGCTATCAATATTGATACTCGGCAAGTTGACTGTCAATCACTCGATTAATATTACCATTCTCTATAATACAAAATTTCTAAACGTCATTCTTAGCGCGTTACAACGGCTCATCGAACATAAGTAAACCTACAGTAATTATAATTATTTGTCTCAATATTATTGCAATAGAGTTAAAACCAGGAATTCGTCACCATGATTAAGAGAGTAATGATATTTGGCGGCGCAGGCTCAGGAAAGTCCACTCTGGCCCGTTCTCTCGGAAAAATAAGCGGCCTCCCGGTCGTTCACATCGATACGATTTACTGGCTACCCAATTGGACAATGCGCCCACGCGAAGAAATAGGACGTTTGACCACGGAAATTGCAAATCGAGATGAATGGATCTTCGAAGGCAACCATAGTGAAACAATGGCATATCGCGCAGAACGTGCTGATATGCTCATCTTTTTGGATATTTCGACACCGAGACGCCTCTGGCGAATCGTCGCCCGAACATTTCGCTATTTCGGAAATTCACGTCCAGACATGGCCGAAGGATGCAAAGAGCGCTTGGACTGGGAATTTCTCAATTTCGCAGCAAACTATCGGACCAATGGCCGCTTTCGTGCACTCGCTTTTACGGAAAAGGCACCATCGCATCTTTCGAAGCACCATTTACGCAGTCCGGCAGAGGTGAAACAGTTTCTTGCCAAAACCGAATACGAAATAATCCAAAATAATTCGAAGACATAAGCGCGATAAAATCAAAAAACGGGACGTAAAATAACAATATTGCTAGCAGTGCAGCAACATTCGCCAGATGCTATATTGGGAGCGTCTCCCAAGACATGGCGCTGGTCATTGGCATTCAAACAATCAAATCAGCGAAAATATATGCAGATAAGTGCTGGGGTTCGCTCTGGTCGTTTCATCAATTCGTTCAGTTTTTCGCAGCTTTGGAGTTGATCGTGTCAAATAGTGTCTCCCCACTTGTCGATACTACCAGCCTAATCACGCCGGATCGGCATCGCCTTTATGAAGATGCGATTGCAATGCTCATTGGCACCTCATTCATCGCGTTGGGCATAACCCTTTATAGCCAGGCTACACTGATGACTGGCAGCACCGCTGGAATCGCGTTGCTTATCCAGTATGCCACCGGCATCGGCTTTGGCGCGCTCTATTTTGTGATCAATCTGCCGTTCTATTATTTTGCAGCGAAACGGATGGGCTGGGCATTTACGGTCAGAACATTCATCGCGGTTGCTATGATGTCGCTCTTCGCCAAAATCATACCCATGTGCGTTGATTTCAGCTCAATCAACCCGCTGTTTGCAGCACTGATGGGCGGCACACTTATGGGGATGGGTGTTCTCGCCCTTTTCCGCCACCGATCGGGCGTCGGCGGTGTGAACATTCTGGCGCTTTATTTGCAAGATGCCTATGGCATTCGCGCCGGCTGGTTCCAGCTAGCACTCGACGTTATTATTATGCTTGGTTCCCTGTTCTTTATTCCTTGGGAAAACATGCTGTTATCGCTGGCCGGTGCCGTGGCTATGAATGTCATCATCGCGATCAATCATAAACCGGGGCGCTATCTCGGTATAAGTTAAACAAAAAGCCGCCTCACCGGGCGGCTGTTGTTTAAGTTTTGAACAGCCTCAGTGTGCTGTCATCCATTCGCGAGCACTGCGAAGCGCTGCAGCAAGTTCTGTCTTGCTCATGGTTGCAGCAACCTGATTGCGCATACGCTCGGCTTTCTGATTACCGCGAATTGCTGCGATATTGAGCCATTTATGCGCTTCAACCACATCAATCTCACAGTCCCGGCCAACCGCATATTTCAATCCCATTTCTAAAAGAATGCGATCCTGCGAACCCGCTTTGCTCTGCTGTGTAATGCTCTGAAACTGCGTCATTTTCATTGTCCCTGTTAAATCCCGAGAACCGTCCGCTCTTTGTTTCTGAGACTGGCTTTCACCGTCCCGGAACTGTCGGATCTGTCGTTCCGTTCATGATGTTGAGATTACGCAACAGAGTTAAAATGCACGTTAAACCAGATGCTTAACAACGCGACAACAAAATCCCAACAAGGAGTAAACTTCGGATTTTGTTAAACATCCAAGCTCAATGAATTGCAGCATTTTTCCAAATTGGCGGATTTTTCATCCACAGCACTTAGAAACCAGATGATAACCATGGTGCAGATTGGCTTCGTTTAGAACGTGGCTAGCAACGAATATAGCGCCTGCAATTATACCTCTTTCGCATCACTCCAAATTCGATTACGTTTACGTTTGCGTAAGTTTTCTGCAAGGCAATGTGCCTTGCCGCATTTTGGGAGGAATGCATGATCCGTAATTTTGTGATGGGACTGACTGCTGCCGTTGCTCTGACAGCAACCCTCGCTGCACCAGCTTTTGCTGACGAAGCCATTGTTGGAACGTGGAAGCGACCGAACGGCACAATCATCAGCTATGCAGCCTGTGCTGGTGGCAAATATTGCGGCACGGTTCAGACAGGCGAATATAAGGGCAAATCGATCGGTTCGATGGCAGGCAAAGACGGCAGCTATAAAGGCGAGGTCAACAAGCTTGACGAAGGCAAGACCTATACCGGAAAAGCCAGCGTCAAAGGCAACACGCTTTCGCTCTCCGGCTGCGTTATGGGCGGATTGATCTGCAAAAGCGAAAGCCTCACGAGGCAGTAATATTAATAAAAAGGCGGCCTCTCAGCCGCCTTTTTTAATTACCTGGCTTTTTGGCCAAAGAGCACCTTCTGCTCTTCTTCCTTGTTTGCGGAAGCCATTGCGCGTTCGCGCTCTTCTTTTCCAACCACAAGACCACGTTGCACTGCAGGTCGTGCGTTCATGGTTTCATGCCAGCGCTTGAGGTTTGGGAAATCTTCAAGCTTCTGCTCAAAGTTTTTGTAAGCGTTAATCCAGCCTATGCTTGCCATATCAGCGATGGAATATTCACCTGCGATATAGTCTTTGCCTTCAAGCTGACGATCAAGAACCCCGTAAAGGCGATTGACCTCATTGGTATAGCGATCAATGCCATACTGCACCTTCTCCGGTGCATAAATGCGGAAATGTCCAGCTTGACCTGACATCGGCCCAAGCCCACCCATCTGCCACATCAGCCATTCGTCGACGGCTACGCGCTTGCGTTCATCGGCAGGGTAGAATTTGCCGAATTTACGTCCGAGATATTGAAGAATTGCACCCGATTCAAAGACCGAGATCGGCTCGCCGCCCGGACCTTCTGGATCAACAATAGCGGGCATGCGATTGTTCGGTGCGATTTTGAGGAAATCTGGCTGAAACTGATCACCCTTACCGATATTCACATATTTGACCTCATAAGGAACGCCGAGTTCCTCCAGCATAATGCTGACTTTGAAGCCATTCGGTGTCGGCCAATAGTAAAGTTCAATCGGTTTTATCTGCTCGGCCATAGGTCGCATCTCCCGCTTTCTTGGCTTTGTCGATTATTACAATGCGAGCTAACATAAGCGCCGCGAATTGCGACACAAGGGCGAACCGACCAAGTTAATGAAACATCAATATTTTTGAACGCTGCATGAATAAGGCTCTCAGGAACAGTTCAGCAACTCGCCTTAAAATAATATCTTATAACCAAAGACCCATCATAGAGGGAAGTATGCTGCTAAGACGCACAACCATCGTATGCATGATGATCGCTGGCTTTGCGATTGTTGCAGGGCTTTTTGTTGATCGCAAACAACATGTTTATCGGGATCAGCCAATGACTGGAAATGTCACCGTAACGCATCTCGGCAGCAGCCACGCGAAAGCACACATCTAAGGAATGACCGAAAGCTGCGACACAAGTAATCTCATTTAAACAGAGACATGCGCGTGTCATTGATTTTGTTATACTGAGCCATGACACAGCGAATCGAACAGCCATTTCTCAACGAAATTAAAACGCCTCCGTTTATGGAGCCGCAAGTTTTTACCGATGCAGGCGCGGCGGTTGTCGCGCTTCGCAAGCTTTATGATCGCAATACCGCGTTTCTCCGCACTGCTTTTGAGCAGTTGGCAAAGGGAGAAGTCCGACCTCAGCGATATCGCGCTTTTTACCCCGAAATCTGCCTGTCGACATCAAGCTTTGCTCATGTTGATACACGTCTGGCGTTTGGCCATGTCTCCATGCCCGGCGATTATTCGGCAACCATCACGCGACCTGACCTTTTCGAGCACTATTTAAATGAACAAATCCGCCTGTTGATGCGCAATCATGGTGTGACTGTCACGGTGCGGGAATCAGCAACGCCAATTCCGATCCATTTCGCGTTCATGGAAGGCACTTACGTTGAGGCATCAGTTGCCAATGCCTTCACGCATCCGATGCGCGACCTGTTCGATGTACCAGATCTGGCCACAACCAATGACAAGATCGTCAATGCCGATCTTGATCCTTTGCCCGGTGAGCCGATGCCGCTCGCACCTTTTACAGCTCAGCGTGTTGACTATTCGCTGCATCGCCTCTCGCATTACACTGCGACAAGCCCTAAGCATTTTCAAAATTTCGTTCTGTTCACAAATTACCAATTCTATATGGACGAGTTCTGCGCCTATGCGCGCAAGCTGATGGCAGATGGCGGCGGCGGGTATGATAGCTTTGTCGAGCCGGGCAATGCGATAACTCTTGCCGGTGAAACGGCGCCGAGCACCGGAATTGCATTGCAACGCATGCCGCAAATGCCAGCCTATCATCTGCAGCGCAAGGATCATTCCGGCATCACGATGATCAATATTGGTGTGGGTCCGTCCAATGCCAAAACCATAACCGACCATGTTGCCGTGCTGCGTCCACATGCATGGCTGATGCTGGGGCATTGCGCTGGCCTACGTAACAGCCAGCAACTCGGTGATTATGTGTTGGCTCATGCCTATATGCGTGAAGACCATGTCCTTGATGATGATCTTCCTGCATGGGTGCCACTGCCAGCGCTTGCAGAAATTCAGGTCGCTCTTGAAGAAGCTGTTGAAGAGGTCACCGGCCTCGAAGGCTACGATCTCAAGCGCATCATGCGAACAGGCACAGTTGCGACGATCGATAATCGTAACTGGGAACTGCGCGATCAGCGCGGCCCTGTTCAGCGTCTTTCTCAGGCGCGGGCGGTAGCGCTTGACATGGAATCGGCCACGATTGCGGCCAATGGCTTCCGCTTCCGCGTGCCATACGGCACTCTGCTCTGTGTTTCTGATAAGCCATTGCACGGCGAGCTGAAACTGCCCGGCATGGCGACAGAATTCTACAAACGGCAAGTCGCCCAGCATCTACAAATTGGTATTCGTGCGATGGAGAAGATCGCTGCAATGCCAGATGAGCGACTGCATTCACGCAAGCTCAGAAGCTTTTACGAAACGGCTTTCCAATAAAAACAAAGATGCCGGAAGCCCTGCTTTCGGCATCATCATCACGCCGTAATCAGCCGCTATTCGCAAATAATGTCAAAACGCCGCGAAACTCTTGCTTTTATCCTGCTGATCAGTGCTGTTCTGGTATCAGTACCGCTTGTGCTTGGATTCCTTGGATCAGCACATCCGGCGTTCGACTCTTTAGCGCATTTCAGGTCATATCTCGCAATCCTGATGGGATTGCTGGCGCTGCCGCTTTTGTATACAGCAATGCGGCGTGAAGCTTTGATGATCCTGCTGTTTGCGATCCTCGCTTTCAGCACAACACTTGGTGCGGCACGCAATCTGCTGGATGGTTCATCAGCAGCGCGGGCTAATGTGCCAACTGGCGGGGCACGTTATAGTCTTGTGCAAATCAATCTGCGCTATAACAATCCTGAACCCAAGCGCGTCTTGCAAATGGTTGCGCAGGCAAAGCCTGATGTGATCGCTTATCAGGAAGCTGGCTTAGGCTGGGCGATGTGGATCGATATTCTCAAAGGCACCTACCCTTATCACTTTGAATGCCGCAAAGAAGGCAGCAATATGGGCCTGGGTATTTTATCCCGTCGTCCGTTCAGTGAAGGCAGTGCGCAGACATGCCTTGGCGATAACCGCCTTGCAATGACCTCAATTGATTTCAGCGGCACGCCAGTCAATGTTGCATCCTATCATGCTGTGCTTCCATGGCCGTATGGTCAGGCACCGATCATCAATAAGCTGGTGCCGGAATTGCAGAAATTCGACGACCCTTCCGTTATTGCAGGTGATTTCAACGCAACACCCTGGAGCAATGCAGTTCATCAGATAGAAAACGCTTCCGGCACAAAAGCAATGACCGGCATTGGCGGATCATGGCTACCGCAAAGCCTGCCGATGAAACTAGCGGCTTATATAGGCCTCCCAATTGACCAAATTCTCGTAAGTCCTGAAATCGAAGCGCCTGTCGCAGCAACGCTTGAAGAAGTTGGCTCCGATCACCTACCTGTCAGGCTTGAGTTTTCAGTTCCAATGCCTGTTCGGCCAGATGCCGACGAGCCTGAGACACAGTCGGTAATGCTGCAGTAAAAAGGCGGTTTGAAGCCGCCTTTTTCAATCACATATTTACATATGCCGGACTCTCGCCGACATTTTTCTCTACGGCGGACGATGCGGACAAAGTTCCTGTAAACATTACATGTTTACATAAAAGGTCCTTCGCCGACATTTTTCTTTACGGCGGACGAGACGGACACAGTTCCTGTAAACATTACATGTTTACATAAACCGGTCCTTCGCCGCCTTGTGGCGGAACCCAGTTGATATTCTGGTTCGGGTCTTTGATGTCGCAAGTTTTGCAATGCACGCAGTTCTGCGCATTGATCACAAAGCGCACATCCTTAGCCTGCGGATCAGCAGCTGAATTTCCATCAGCATCCACCCACTCGTAAACACCTGCTGGGCAGTAGCGTGTCGATGGACCTGCAAAAACATCATGCTCCGATGTCTGTTGCAGCTTCATGTCGGCAACCTGCAAATGCACTGGCTCGTTTTCGTCGTGATTGGTGTTGGACAAGAACACCGACGACAAACGATCAAAAGTCAAAACGCCATCCGGTTTTGGATAGTCAATCTTCTTGTGCTTTGCTGCTGGCTCAAGGCTCTGCGCATCGGTTTTGCCATGCTTGAGCGTACCAAAGAATGAGAGGCCAAACAGCTGGTTGGTCCACATATCGAGACCACCAAGCGCAACACCAACAACCGTTCCGAGCTTCGACCAGAGCGGCTTGACGTTGCGGACCCGCTTGAGGTCTTTGCCAATGGCGCTGTCGCGCCAGCTGTTCTCAATCTCAATCGGCTCATCATTTGCGCGACCAGCGGCCAATGCCTCTGCGATTTTATCGGCGGCGAGAATGCCCGACAGAACCGCATTGTGGCTGCCCTTGATGCGCGGAACATTGACGAAACCAGCGGAACAGCCGATCAGTGCGCCACCCGGGAAGGACAGCTTCGGCACGGACTGGAATCCGCCTTCGGTGATTGCACGTGCGCCATAAGAAAGGCGCTTACCACCTTCAAACGTATCGCGGATCGCCGGATGCGTCTTGAAACGCTGAAATTCCTCAAATGGCGACAAATATGGGTTCTTGTAGTTGAGATGCAGCACAAAGCCGACCGCAACCATATTGTCTTCAAGGTGATAAAGGAACGAGCCACCGCCGGTCTTCATATCAAGCGGCCAGCCGAATGAATGCTGAACCAGCCCAGCCTTATGCTTGGATGGATCAACCTGCCAGAGTTCCTTGAGGCCAATACCGAACTTGGCCGGCTCACGACCTTCATCAAGTTTGAACTTGGTAATCAGTTCTTTGGCAAGCGAGCCACGCGCACCTTCGCCAATAAGCACATATTTGCCGAGCAAAGCCATGCCGCGCGTATAGTTCGGACCATGCGTGCCATCACGCTCGACGCCCATATCGCCGGTAGCAACACCAATCACTGCGCCTTCATCATTGTAGAGCACTTCGGTGGCAGCAAAGCCCGGATAGATTTCAACACCAAGCTCTTCCGCCTTCGTGCCAAGCCAGCGGCAGACATTGCCAAGCGAAACAATGTAATTGCCATGATTGTTCATCAGTGGCGGCATGGCAAAGTTTGGCAGACGTACTGAACCCGCAGGGCCAAGCAACATGAAGTGATCGGCGGTTACAGGCGTTTTGAAGGGATGCCCCTCCTCTTCACGCCAGCCCGGTAGAAGCTGATCAATACCACTTGGATCGACAACCGCACCTGACAGAATATGCGCGCCGACTTCCCCGCCCTTTTCAAGAACAACGACCGAAAGCTCTGGATTAATTTGTTTGAAACGGATAGCCGCAGCAAGGCCAGCAGGGCCTGCGCCAACAATCACAACATCAAATTCCATGCTCTCGCGTTCGGGAAGCTCAACCACTTCAGACATTCGTGCCTCCGTCATATTTACATTTTCCCCTCACTATTTCAGCGCGGGCAATGCATCCAGTTGTTTTTGCTCATGAACCTATCGCAATTGTCGATAACCAACGACAATGACCAGTCCGTTCCCATATTGGTTCTACCCTCTCGCAGAGTTAGGGACTGTCGCATATGCGTCCAATTGTCCAAAAACCCCGCAAATTCGGCATTATAATATTTACCTTAACGTAAACGTCAATTTTTTTCTCTCTGAAATTTAGATTTGGGCCATTCTGCCGCAACAGGCTTTTTTGCCTGCACAAGATCACTTTAAAGCGGAAAGCGAAGACCTGCTCTTGCATTCAGCGCCAAAATTCGTCACCTCATTTATTGAGGTACAAGAATGAACAATGATCATGAATTGCTGGATATGGAAGGCTTGCTACGCTTTTACGCGGAAGCAGGCATCGACATGCCGCTTTCAGAAACACCCATTGATCGTTTTGCTGCACCAGCACCTACGATGGCACGCATGCAAGACGCGCCTTCTCCTGCTGCACAAAGTTCACGACCAGAGCGCTCGCAACAACCACGCGCAGCGATAGCGCCTTCCCCATCCAGCCGACCCGTTCAGGCAGCGTCAGACGTTCCGGACAATAGCCAGATAGAGCTTGCACGTGCCGCCGCATCGCAAGCCAATTCATTGGAAGAGCTGCGCGAGGCACTCGCCGGTTTCGACGGTTGCAATCTTAAATCAACAGCTAAAAACTTGTGTTTTGCAGATGGCGATCCATCGTCCGACATCATGTTTATTGGTGAAGCTCCGGGGCGAGATGATGACATGGAAGGACTACCTTTCATGGGCAAGCCCGGACAGCTTCTCAATCGCATGATTGAGGCTATCGGTTTCAAACGCGAGAACGTTTACATCGCCAATACAATTGCCTGGAGACCACCGGGCAACCGCGCACCGACACCGCTTGAATCAGAGCTTTGCCGGCCTTTCATTGAGCGACAGATTGAACTTGCCGCTCCTAAGTTGATTGTAGCGCTTGGCGGCCCTGCAAGTAAAACACTGACGGGATCGGGAGAAACCATTTTGCGGCTGCGTGGTAACTGGAACATCCATAGGACCGCATCAGGTGCAGAAATTGCTGTTATGCCAACGCTGCATCCTGAATATCTCTTGCGTATGCCTGCTCAAAAGCGCTTTGCATGGCGCGATTTTCTAGCCGTTAAAATGAAACTGGCAGAGCTAAAAGCTTAGTCTTTTTCATTATGTGGCCAGCGTCTAGCGACGTCTGTCACTAACATGCCGCAAACATACTTTATTCCGCCGCTTGCACTATATCTGTCGTCAACAGTGATTGTTACAGTGTCTGGGGGAGTTTGTTATGGCCGGTCAGCTTTTGCCGATTGCAGCACTGCTAGCGAGCACATTTTTGATGCTGCTTGCCGGTGGACTTGCCGGTATTTTGCTGCCTATTCGTGGCGGTCTTGAAGGCTGGTCCACAACCACAATCGGCTGGATGGGAACGACCTATGCGCTTGCTTTTACCATCGGCTGCATAGTCATCCCTCATTTGGTTAGGCGCGTCGGACATGTGCGCGTTTTCTCAGCCTTGCTGACACTGCTTTCAATCGCGTTGCTACTGCATTCATTGATCGTAAGCCCTTATGCGTGGATGATATTTCGTGGCATCGCCGGATTTTCGCTGGCTGGTTCTTATATGATCATCGAAAGCTGGTTGAATGAGCGTGTTACCAATGAATCGCGCGGCCGCGTCTTCTCAATCTATATGATCATCACCATGCTTGGCCTGATGTGCGGCCAATATATTCTTCCATTTGGCGACGCAACAACGCAGACGCTCTTCATCATCTGCGCAATTATCTACGCCAGCGCTTTGCTGCCGACTGCACTGTCCAGTGCGCAGTCCCCAAATCCGCTGACGCAGGTTAAGCTTGACTTGAAAGGCCTTTATCGTCGCTCCCCTGCGGCGGCAGTTGGATCATTTATTGCTGGGATCGTCGCAGGCACGTGGAGCTTTCTCGCTGCAATTTACGGCGGCATGAACGGGCTTTCGACATTCGGCATTGCGACAATGCTGGCATGCGCCATGATCGGCGGGGTTATTTTTCAGTATCCACTCGGACGTGCTTCTGATGTCGTGGATCGCCGCTACGTAATGGTAGTAGCGGGCGCAATTGGGTTCACCATTTCACTGATTATGCTTATTGCACACCCCACGTCGCCTTATGCACTCTATACGATGATGTTCCTGTTCGGCTCCGTCATCTATCCGATTTATAGCCTCAACGTCGCTCACGCGAATGACTATGCTGATGCGAGCGAATTTGTAAAAGTTTCGAGCGGGTTGCTCATTATTTACGGAGCAGGCAGCGTGATTGGCCCTGCCATATCAGGACCGCTTATGGACCTGATGGGTGCTTCGGGCTTTTTTGTCATCATGGCGGTCGCTTATGCGGTCTATGGACTGCATGCGCTTTGGCGCATCCGTCGCTTCGAGCGCCCAGCGGTCAGCGATCAGAAAACAGAATTCAAAATCTATACGCCGGACGGGCAGCCTACGCCCGAAACCATGCAGCTTGACCCACGTTCAGAAGCAACACCCGGCCAGGCTTGACGTTCACTGTGTTTGCTGTGGTGTATTTGTCTTATGAGGAGCAAGCGCCAACTGATGCTCGCGATAAATAATGTAGCCGCCAGCGCTCATCACAATCGCGCTGCCGAACAGCATTTCCAGTGTTGGAACATCGCCAAAAAAGAAAAAACCGATGCCAAGACCTAGCAGCATTGATGTGTATTCGAAAGGCGCAATGGTGCTCATAGGTGCATGGCGATAGCACTCAGTCAAAAGAATTTGCGCCACGCCTCCAGCGACACCTGCTGCAATCAGCATCGCGAATTGCGGTCCGCTTGGCATAACCCAGCCAAATGGAATACTGACCAGAGAAATAACGGTTGCTGAGATCGAAAAGTAAATAACAACTGTCGATGTTTTTTCTGTCTGAACGAGACGACGCACGAGCATCATTGCAAAAGCGGCCATGATTGCTCCGCCGAGCGCCGCGAGTGCACCCATCGCCTCATTATGTCCCACCTGACCTTCTGCAAACAGCGTCATACGGGGCCATATAATGATCAGAACACCAAAGAGCCCAATCACCACGGCACTCCAGCGATACATTCTGACAACTTCATGCAGAATGACGGCACCCAACACCACAGCAATAAGCGGAGACGCGTAGTTGATTGCGATTGCTTCGGGCAAAGGCAGTTTGGTCAGAGCGTAGAAGCTCAGCGTCATAGCTCCAACGCCCACCATGCCGCGCCAGAAATGGCTGAAACCATGTCGTGTTTGAAGAATACCTGATACCTGACCACGCACTGCAAAATAGACGAGGATGGCTAATACCGCGAAAAATGAACGGAAAAAGATCAATTGCCCAAGGGGAATTCCGTCTGCAGCTTTGAGCAGCGTCGACATGCCGACAAACACAGCAACCGAAGCAACTTTGAGGCTAATGCCAAGCATTGGGTTGTTTTGAAGCAGATCAGGTTCAGCCGTTTCATTCGGCTGAACATTTGCGGAGGCCGCGTCCTGGGGGGACTTCACAACGCAATTCCTTAAACGGGAGATAGGAGACTAAGGCGGGATAGGAACTTCAACACCTCATCCATAGGCCCGTTCTCTATAAAGTACCAGCACGCAAAGGATGTTGCTGGTAAAATTATTTCGCCAATTAGCTTTTCTTGTCGTTTGCTAAAAAGCCGGATACGACTCGTGCATCAGAGTGATCACAGAGAAGAGTTTCGCAATGCGTACTGAAACCGGCCAGACATTCCGCCTCGAAGATTATCGCCCAACGCCTTACGCTATTCCCGAAACGAAACTCGATTTCACCCTTGAGCCAGAAAAAACGATTGTCCGCGCAGAACTCGTTATCGAGCGCCGCGAGGGAACAGTTGCAGGCACGCCGCTTGTTCTCGATGGTGATGAACTGAAACTTGTCAGCATTCGCCTTGATGGCAAAGTTCTCAACAATAACAGATATTCGGCCACACCAGACAGATTGGAAATCACGGACCTGCCAGAGGCTGAACGCTTTACACTGGAAATCATCACGGAAGTTAATCCCACAACCAATCGTCAGCTTTCGGGTCTCTATCGTTCAAGCAATGTCTATTGCACACAATGCGAAGCAGAAGGCTTTCGGCGTATAACCTATTATTATGATCGCCCTGATGTGCTCTCCATCTATACGGTCAGCCTCAACGCCGAAAAAACAGCAGCACCAATATTGCTCGCGAACGGCAATCCTGTTCAGCAGGGTGTCGTTTCAGGCAACCCTGATAGGCATTTTGCAATCTGGCATGACCCGCATCCCAAGCCGTCATATCTGTTCGCGCTTGTCGCAGGCTCGCTCGATGTTGTGACAGACAATTTCACGACGCAATCTGGCCGCGCGGTGGATCTCGCCATCTATGTTGAGCATGGGAAGAAAGAACGCGCCCTCTATGCCATGGATGCACTGAAGCGTTCGATGCGCTGGGATGAGGAGAAGTTCGGTCGCGAATACGATCTGGATATTTTCAATATCGTCGCGGTTTCCGATTTCAACATGGGCGCCATGGAAAATAAGGGCCTGAATGTCTTTAACGACAAATATGTGCTGGCCGATCCTGAAACCGCGACGGATGTCGATTATGCGGGGATCGAAGCAGTCATTGCGCATGAATATTTCCATAACTGGACCGGTAATCGCATCACCTGCCGCGACTGGTTCCAGCTTTGCCTTAAAGAAGGCCTGACCGTTTATCGTGACCATGAGTTTTCAGCCGATGAGCGCTCGCGGCCTGTGAAGCGCATTGCTGAGGTGAAAATTCTTAAGGCGCAACAGTTTCCAGAGGACAGCGGTCCGCTCTCGCATCCTGTGCGCCCACGCGAATATAGCGAGATCAATAACTTCTACACGGCAACTGTTTACGAAAAAGGCTCTGAAGTGGTGCGGATGATCCGCACCATCATTGGGCCAGATCTTTTCCGTAAAGGAATGGATCTTTATTTTGAGCGCCACGACGGCGATGCGGCAACGATTGAAGATTTTATCAAGGTCTTTGCCGATGTCTCAGGACAAGATTTTTCACAGTTCGCGCTCTGGTATGATCAGTCAGGCACACCGAAGGTCGAAACAAGTTTCGATTTCGATGCCGTAAACGAAACCTACACCATCAATTTCACGCAATCACTTGCCCCTACTCCCGGTCAGCCAGTGAAGAAGCCAATGCATATCCCAGTCGTTTTTGGTCTGTTAGGTTCTAACGGCAAGGATATGGAAGCTTCGTCTGTGGAAGGGGGCGAGGTGCATGACGGCATCATCCATCTGCATAGCGCTACCGAAACTATAATCTTCAAAGGCATTAAAGAGCGCCCTGTCCCGTCGTTGCTGCGTGGCTTCTCGGCACCAGTTAATCTGGTCTCGCCGCTTACGGCAGAAGATCGGGCCTTTCTCGCGCTCAATGACAGTGACCCGGTAGCACGCTGGCAGGCGCTGACTGTTATTTTCACACAGGCGCTGCTTGAAGGTGCAAAACGCTTACGTGGCGGACATGCACCCGAAACCGACGAGAAGATCATCACGCTTGCCGGTAAGATTGCCACTGACGAAACACTCGACGCCGCCTTCCGCGCTTTGTGCCTGACCTTGCCTACCGAAAGCGATATTGCGCGCGAAATGGGTGAAAATGTTGATCCGGATGCTATCTTTGCAAGCCGCGATCATCTGATTGCAGCAATCGGATCGGCCTACGCGAAAGAATTTGTAGCGCTTTACACCAGCTTGCAACAAGACGGCGCTTTCTCCCCTGATGCTCAATCGGCAGGCAAGCGCGCGTTACGCAACGTACTGGTTGATTATCTTAGCCGTCATGAAAACAGCCCAGCACGCGCAGCACAGCAATTTGCGCATAGTGACAACATGACAGACCGAGCGGCGGCACTCAGCGTGCTGGTGCATCGGTTCGGTGACAGCCATGAAGCGCTCGACGCACTCGCATCCTTTGAGAAGCGTTTCGGTGATGACGGTCTAGTCATGGACAAGTGGTTTATCGTGCAGGCAACGCGTCCGGGTGAGAAAGCGCTTGAAGCCGTTCGTACACTGACAAAAGACAAACTGCTTTCGTTCGACAATCCAAACCGCGTGCGTGCATTGATCGGTGCCTTTTCGGCCAGCAACCCGACAGGGTACAATCGCAAAGATGGCGCTGCTTATGATTTCTTTGCCGACATTGTTCTGGCAATTGATCCTGAGAACCCGCAGCTTGCGGCCCGTCTTCTGACTGCCTTGCGGTCATGGCGTTCACTGGAGGATACACGTCGTGAACATGCACGCGCCGCTCTTGCTCGTATTTCCGGTACGCAAAAGCTCTCGACCGATCTGCGCGACATCGTTGATCGCACGCTGGCTTGATTCGCGAATCGGCTAAATGGCTCTATGATTCGAAAACCCGGCCTTGAATTGGGCCGGGGTTGTTGATTTTGGTTATATTGAAGCAAAGTCGCATAAATACTGAAAAAGCTTACGGCTTTCATGAGTCTTTTCATGGTGTTAGATGCGCGACCTCTCAAATTGATTCCGCTTAACAGTTTGAGATTCAATAGAAAATCAGAATGGCAAATGCGGTAATTTACTTCTCATTAACGAATTCACTGGACAGCACGAATCACTTTTGATTCATTAGCCTTGTTCGGAGATGGCGTATTCCGAAACATTTCGAGTAGAGATTTCAGTTCACACAGTTCCGGGCGGACAGCGCTTAAAGCGTTTCTGGAACTGTTTCGACATATATGAGGGGCTTTAAATGGCGAGCACCGACGCGTATAGCGCGACGGCGGAGAGCAAACGCGACTCCGGCGGCAAGCGAAAGAAAGGCAGACTGTCAGGTCATGCCAAGCTTCTCGCAGGCCCTGCTTATGGAAAATTTATAGCCGTGGAACCAGCATTGCGCCGTCTTGTTCCTGCTCTCATTGTCATCTTTCTAGTCATACTCGGTGTGGCGCGTGTTTTCTCCATGCTGTCATGGCGCGAAGACATTGAGCTCCAGCACAAGGCCGCTCTGTCTGCTGCAACGGCTAATCTGGCGCAGATGATCGAGCGCGCCGCAAATGGTACGCAGGCTGGCGCGCAAATGTCGCCCAAAGATCTTGATAATACGGTTGCCGAATTTCGCTCGCGCGGGCTGTCATCCAGCGGCATGACTGTCGCTCTGGTCAATGACGATTCCGTCATTGTCACCGCATCCGGCCCTGCAACAGATATAGTCGGCAAACGCGCCGATGATATTTTCAGTGACATTCAACCGCTCTTCATGTTTGCAGAGCGTGCGGGCGTACTCACAATCGTAATGAACGGCGAAGTTGCTTTCGGCACGGTTTCAAAGCCGATTACCGTTCCCTATGCGATTATTGCGGCAGAACCCGAAAGCACGATATTCGCCGAGTGGAAGCGTGCGGTTTCTCTGAACGTGACACTGTTTGCCGGCACCACCGGCGTGATGTTCGCCATTCTCTACGCCTATTTCAGTCAGGCAGCGCGGGCGCGTGAAGCGGACGATCTTTCCGGCCAAATTCAGCGCCGTATCGATATGGCGCTAGCGCGTGGCCGTGGCGGTCTCTGGGATTGGGATATGGCACGTGGACGCATTTATTGGTCGCGCTCCATGTATGAAATGCTGGGCTATGAAGCCCAGGATGCCGTTCTCGCGTTTGGCGATGTGTCAGCAATCATAAACCCCGAAGACGGTGATCTCTATTCGATTGCTGAACAGGCAGCGGCTGGCGACATATCGCATGTGGACCGCGTATTCCGTATGCGACATGCCGACGGTTCTTGGGTCTGGATGCGCGTTCGTGCTGAAATTGCCGCAGAAAATGAACTGCATCTTGTCGGCATTGCGTTTGATGTCAGCGAACAGCACCGCTTCGCACAGCAGACGGCAGAGGCCGATATGCGGATCCGCGAAGCCATCGAAAATATTTCGGAAGCCTTCGTTCTTTGGGATGCTAATAACCGTCTGGTGATGGCTAACTCCAAGTTCAGCGAATATGCTGGCCTTCCAGTCTGGACATTAAAGCCGGGTGTACCGCGTAATGAAGTGGACGCGCATACCCGCCCATTCAGCTTCGAGCGCCGTATGGCGAATGAGCATAACCGTGCAGGCGGTCAAACGTTTGAACGCCAACTAAGCGATGGCCGCTGGCTACAGGTCAACGAACGCCGCACGCAAGACGGTGGCCTTGTTTCGATTGCAACCGACATTACGCAGATCAAGCAGCATCAGGAACGTCTGGTGGATAGTGAACGACGCCTGATGGCAACCATTCACGATCTGTCGATTGCGCGTAAAGGCGAGCGTGACCGTGTGCGTGAACTTTCAGAACTCGCGCGCAAATATGGTCAAGAAAAAGAGCGCGCGGAGGCAGCTAACCGCTCGAAATCTGAGTTCCTCGCCAACATGTCTCATGAGTTGCGCACGCCGCTCAATGCGATCATCGGCTTCTCGGAAATGATACAGGCTGGCACATTCGGGCCACTCGGTTCGGATCGCTATGAAGAATATATCAATGATATTCACACCAGTGGTAACTTCCTGCTCAACGTTATCAATGACATTCTCGACATGTCAAAGATTGAAGCTGGTCACTTCTCGCTTGACCGCGAAGAAATTGATCTCTGCCCGCTGATCAAAGAAACTGTGCGCATGATTTCGCTGCAGGCCGATGAGAAGAACATCACGGTCGAAACGCGGATCGAAGATGCCATGCAGCTCAACGCAGATCGCCGTGCGGTGAAGCAGGTGCTGATCAATCTGCTGTCCAATGCGGTGAAGTTCACTTCGCATAACGGCCATATAACCGTCCGTGCTCGCAAGACTGGTTCAGCACTATTCATGACCATTCAAGATACTGGCGTTGGCATTCCAAAATCAGCGCTGAAGAAAATCGGCCAGCCATTCGAGCAGGTGGAAAACCAGTTCACCAAGACACATAGTGGTTCTGGTCTTGGCCTTGCGATCACCCGTTCGCTCGCGGAGTTGCATGGCGGCTGGCTGCGTATTCGCTCAACCGAGGGCGTGGGGACAGTGGTTGCGGTCTGTATTCCAGACCGCAAGCAATGGGCTGCAACCATTCCCGGCACAGCAATTCACGCTGCCTGATTAGAGCGTGTCGTTATCAGAAACCGGCTCCAACTTTTCCGCGACATGCTTTAGCCAATAAGGTTGTCGAAGCTCGCCCGGACATTGGCGGCGAGCTCGCTGATGTGGTGTTCAACGCGCTTAATGTCCGGCAATTCAGCAGCACGGCAGAGAAGATCAACCATTCCAGGGATGAATTCTTCGCGCGTCGCATCACTTCCAAGACAAAGCCGGATCGTCTGGCTAAGATTGGTGTAGAAGCGATGCGCTTGCACGAGATCATCGATTGTCTTCGGATCAGCAAATGAAGAATCAAGACCAGCCAACACATCCTCCGTTGCCAACGGCCTTGGATGTTTTGTCACTTTTCCGATCAGCACAGCGAACTGCGCGATAAATTCCAGATCGACGATGCCTCCCGGTTTCAGCTTGAAATCCCAGTCGTCACGCGGCGGCTTTTCCTCGTAAATGAGATCGCGCATTTCGCGCACGTCTTTGGCAATCTTTTGCGTGTCAATTTTACTTGATAAGACCTCGTCAATTTCATCCCGGATGAAATCACTGAACTCCGTATCGCCATGGATAGGGCGCGCACGCGTCAGCGCCATATGCTCCCATGTCCATGCCTCGCTACGCTGATATTTACCAAAAGATTCGATATGAGTCGCAACTGGACCTTTATTCCCCGATGGGCGCAATCGCATATCGACTTCGTAAAGCACGCCTTCTGCTGTTGGAGCGGACAAAGCTGCAATGAGACGCTGTGTCAAACGAATATAATATTGCGAAGCAGCCAGCGGCTTTTCACCTTCAGAATAATCCGCATCCTGATCATGGTCATAAAGCAGGATCAGATCGACGTCAGAGCCAGCGGTCAGTTCTCGGCTACCAAGTTTGCCCATAGCAAGCACAACAACCTTAGCACCCTTCACCTTGCCATGACGGCGCTGTAGTTCGGATTCGACCGCTTCAAAGGCCTTTCCGATCATAAGCTCCGCCAGATCAGAGAAAGCCCGCCCTGCCCGCACACCATCGATGGCACTGGTTAGCAAGCGAATACCGATCAAAAAACGATGCTCGGCTGCAAAAATCCGAAGACGATCAAGCACCTCTTCATAATCGCTTGCAGATCCAAGAAATGCGCGCAGACGTTCTTCCAGATAATTGCGCGTTGGCATTTCCGAGAAAATTGCCGGATCAAGAAGGCCGTCAAAGACATGAGGGTTGCGCGTGATCACCTCGGCCAGCCGCGGGGCCGCACTCATAATCATCACAAGCAGATTGAGCAGACGCGGATTGGATTGAAGCAGGCTGAAAAGCTGAATGCCGGAAGGCAGGCCTTGCAAGAACCCATCAAAGCGCAGAAGCGACTCGTCCGCACGTTTGGTTGCAGCAAAAGCTTGCAACAGGGCTGGCGTCAGCTCGGTGAGACGTTCTCGCGCTTCGGCTGACTGCGTGGCGCGATAGCGGCCAAAATGCCATGTCCGGATGACCCGACATATATCGCTGGGCCGCTCATAGCCCATAGAGGCCAGCGTTTCCAATGTTCCCGGATCGTCTACGTCGCCGGTGAAAACCAGATTGCCGCTTGATGCTCCGAGTTCAGGCGCTTGCTCGAACAATGCCGCATAGTGCTTTTCAACAATCTTGAGCGCTGACAGAAAAACGTCAGAAAACTCTGCCGGATCGCTATAACCCATCATATGCGCGACACGTGCAAAGCCTTCATCGTCTTCCGGCAAAATATGCGTCTGCTCATCTGCAATCATCTGGATGCGGTGCTCAACATCACGAAGGAAATAATAATCCTTGCCGAGTGCATCACGTGCCTTTTGCGTGATCCAGCCGCGTTCAGCAAGCCGTCCAAGCATCGGAACAGTCTGATTGCCGCGCAATTCAGGAAAGCGACCACCCGCAATCAATTGTTGCGTCTGCACGAAAAATTCGATCTCACGGATACCGCCACGCCCAAGCTTCACATTATGTCCGCGTACGGCAATATCGCCATGGCCTTTATGCGCATGTATCTGTCGCTTGATCGAATGCACATCGGCAATCGCCGCATAATCGAGATATTTGCGCCAGACATAGGGTGCCAGTTCTGCCAAAACTTGCAGACCAGATTCACGATCACCTGCCACCGGACGCGCCTTGATCATAGCAGCGCGTTCCCAGTTCTGCCCGCGCCCTTCATAATAATGAAGGGCTGCACCGACCGGAATTGCCAACGGTGTCGATCCCGGATCAGGGCGCAAGCGCAGATCAACACGGAAGACATAGCCGTCGGCAGTGCGATCTTGCAAAATGCGCACGAGACGCCGCGTCATGCGTGAGAACGTATCGACGCATTCATAGGGATCGATGATTGCCGGACGTTCGGAATCGATGAAAACAATCAAATCAATATCAGATGAATAATTCAGCTCGCGGGCACCAAACTTGCCCATGCCAAGTACGATCCAGCCACTACCCTTTTCAGGATCGTTGCGGTCCACAAGTTTAATCTTGCCAGCACTATCAGCCTCACGAAGAAGAAAGCGGATTGCAGCTCCGGTGCAGGCTTCCGCTAGATCAGTCAGCCAGCCAGTCGTTGCTTCTGTATTAAATATCTGTGCCAGATCACAAAGGGCAATGAGCACATGCGCCTCTCGCTTTCGGTGACGCAGGCTGGTCATCAAAGCGGCTTCGGTGATGCCTTCTTCTATGCCCGAGCTAGAAATGTTTGAGAGAATATATGTGAGTGCAGTTTCAGGTGGACTGGATGTAATCCTGTCAAGGATGCTTGGGTGACTGATCAATGACTCGCGGAGAAAAGGAGAAAGATCGAGCACCGCTGCGAGAAAGCTCTGTGCTTTTTCATTGCGCAAAAGCTCGACAACCTGGCTCAGTTCTTCGCTCTGTGCCCGCTCTGACAGGTCAGCCAGATACCCACGTGCTCTTTCGGGATCGAGCGGCGCCAGCGCACAAAGGTTACGGTCAAAAAAGAGTGCCTTTGTGTCGCCAGCTGCCATGATACCCTCAGCATTCAATATAAAACTAGGCGTCTTTCGGCAAAGGGAACTCCAATACGGCACGCAGGCCCGGCCCATTGTCTTCAAGACGCAGAGCGCCACCGTGCAATTTCATCACTGCCTTGGCAAGACTTAAACCAAGTCCGGAACCCGGCTGTGTACGGCTTTCTTCAAGACGAACAAAACGCTCGGTTGCTTGCTCGCGTTTATCTTCCGGTATGCCGGGACCGTTATCGGCCACGACAATGCGCACCCATTGCGGATCACGTTCCATTAAGAGTGTTACGGCGGCAGACTTCTCGCTGCTCAGAGCATATTTGATAGCATTGTCGACAAGGTTTGAAACCGTCTGGCCCACGAGCTCACGATTAATGCGCAGCGGCACATCATCAAGTGTACCGAGCGTAAGTTGAACACCTGCATCTTCGGCTACCGGCTCGTACATTTCGGCCACATCGCGAACAATCGGAGCAACCGGCATATCATCGAGATTTTCTGATGAGTAACCGGCTTCGAGCCGCGAGATCATCAATATCGCGCTGAATGTACGGATCAGTTGATCGGATTCTCCAATAATATCTTCAAGCGCTTCGCGATATTCCGGCCCAGCCTTCTTGCCAGACAACGCTTCCTCCGCACGATTACGAAGTCGCGTGAGCGGCGTTTTGAGATCATGCGCGATATTGTCGGAGACCTGTTTTAAGCCTTCGTTCAGCTCAAGAATGCGCCCAAGCATAACGTTCAGATTACCGGAAAGCCGGTCAAACTCATCGCCCGAGCCGTTAACAGGCAACCGGCCCGTCAGATCACCATCCATGATGCGCTGCGAGGCACGTGACATATCATCGATGCGCTTCAGCGCACGACGGCCCACAAAGAACCAAATCAGCAGCGCACCAACGCCCATAATACCAAGCGCCAGCATCAGCGAACTTCGGACAAGATCACGGAAGCGTTCAGGTTCGCCAAGGTCACGCCCCACCAGCAAGCGCATGCCATTTGGCAGAGCGATTACCACGGCGATGGCACGATGCTCGGTTTCAGTACCTTGTTCGCCGTAGCGACGATATTTAAAGGCGCGCTCAACGATGCCGTCCGTGTCCAGTACGCCGGGTTCCACACCTTCGACGTTACCAGAAAGGATACGTCCTGACTGATCCGCAACCAGATAAAGATAAGCGCCCGGCTGACGCGAACGATAGTCAATTGTCCGCACAAGCTGCGGAATGCCGCCTCGCGAATAGGCTTTGCCGATACTTGCAACTTCCTCGCCCAACGCTTCCTGCGTCTGACTATTGATGATCGAAGCCGACAGATTGGTCATGTAAAAGACCAGAGCAACCGCGCCCACGGCAAACAACAGTAGATAAAGCGTGGAGAGGCGTGCGGCAGTTGTCCGCATGAGCGCAGAAAAACGGCCCATCATTCAACCTTAGTGCTTGCAGCGGCTTTTGCTTTTGCGGCTTTCAACATATATCCAGCACCCCGCACGGTGTGCAGAAGCGGACCGTCAAAGCCTTTTTCAATCTTCGAACGAAGTCGGGAAATATGTACGTCGATCACATTGGTCTGCGGGTCGAAATGATAATCCCACACGTTTTCGAGCAGCATCGTACGGGTAACCACCTGCCCTGCATGACGCATCAGATATTCAAGCAGGCGAAATTCGCGCGGCTGGAGGGTTATATCCACATTCTGCCTGCGCGCGGTATGTGCAAGGCGGTCCAGCTCCAGATCGCCTACACGATAAATCGTATCGGCCTCGCGCGGACTTGAGCGACGCTGCAAAACTTCAACACGCGCCAGAAGCTCGGAAAAAGCATAGGGTTTGGTCAGATAATCATCGCCACCCGCACGCAAGCCTGTCACGCGGTCATCAACTTCGCCCAGCGCGGAAAGAATAAGAACCGGCGTCTCCATGCCTTTTGCACGCAGGCCCGCAACGACTGAAAGTCCGTCGCGCTTTGGCAACATGCGATCAACGACCAGCACGTCATAATTGCCATGTTCCGCAAGTGCGTAACCCGTCTCTCCATCACCCGCAATGTCGGCAGAATGGCCAGCCTCACTGAAGGCTTTCTCAAGATAGCGGGCCGCTTCGCGGTCATCTTCAATAACGAGAATTTTCATGGCTCTACCCCACAGCAAGCGACGACGATTGTAAAAACAATAAGTTGTCAGGGAAAATGAAGCAATGGCAGGCGGGTTATCCGCCTGCCATTTTGTTTCGATACACTAATCAACCAGAAGCTTCAGGCTTATTCCTGATCGATTGGCAGAGCTACGAAGCGGCTCTGATCCTCGTTCTGGAGCTGCAACAGCACAGCCTTGCGACCAGCCTTAGAGGCTTCGGCAATCGCCTTATCGATGTCTTTCGCACTCTTAACGACCTGATTGTTAACACTTACAATCGTTTCACCAGTGCGAATGCCACGATCAGCAGCGTCGCTGTCAGGATCAACATTGGTGATCACAACGCCATCACCATCTTCAGAAGGTGTGACCGTCAGGCCGTAGGAGTCGAGAGCCTCGCCCTGCTCTGTATCACCGGAGCCAGACTTGCTGCTATCGGCCTTGCCTGCATCCTGCGGCATCGCACCGATGGTAACGTCGATCTCTTCTGCCTTACCCTTGCGCCATATGGTCAGAGCAGCCTTTTCACCTGGTACAATATTGCCAACCTTGCGGGCCAGATCGCGTGGGTCCTGAACTGTTTCACCATTCACGGCCGTGATCACATCACCAGCCTTGATACCTGCCTTCACAGCAGGACCGTCAGCCTGTGGCGCGGATACAAGTGCTCCTTTTTCTTCAGCCAGACCAAGCGAAGCAGCAATATCCTTATTAACCGGCTGAATCTGAACACCAATCCAGCCACGCTCGACCGAACCCTTCTTGATCAGCTGATCAACGACCTGCTTGGCAGTCGAAGCTGGAATAGCAAACGCGATGCCAACACTGCCGCCCGAAGGCGAGAAGATTGCAGTATTGATACCAATCACTTCACCGGACTGGTCAAAAGTTGGACCACCGGAGTTACCCTTATTTACGGCCGCATCGATCTGGATAAAGTCATCATACAGGCTCGCACCGATATCGCGACCACGCGCCGACACAATACCGGAGGTTACAGTGCCACCAAGACCAAACGGATTACCAACAGCTACAACCCAGTCACCAACGCGGATCTTGCTGTCATCGCCGAGCTTCACATAAGTGAACTTCTGCTTTGGCTGATCAACTTTCAAAACAGCAAGGTCAGTACGCGGATCAGTACCAATCAGCTTTGCGTCAATTTCGGTGCCATCATCAAGAACAACGCTGTAAGCATCGCCATCGGAAACGACGTGATTGTTGGTCACAAGATAACCGTCTTCCGAGATGAAGAAGCCAGAGCCCTGTGCGAAAGGACGTTCATGACCCGGACGCGCCTTTGGACCCTTGCCTGGACGACGACCTTCAGGACGTGCATCACCACGCGGTTCCATACCAAAATCGCGGAAGAAACGCTTCAGAGGGTGACCGTCTGGCAGCTGATCAAAGCCCGGAGGGGTCTGCATCTGCTGGCCACGGCTATCGGCCTCCTGCACATCCTTCTTGACGCGAACACTGACAACTGCTGGACGAACTTTTTCGACGAGGTCTGCAAAGCCAGCCTGATGGGGTGCATTGACGCTCACCGCATCAGCACGGGCATTTTCCATAACACCCATTGGACCGGTCGCGACAAACGCACCAGCGAGTGCTGCGGACAGCGCTATTGCTGCAACGCCCTTACGATACTTGGAAGTAATGATCTTCGACATCTGGCTCTCCTTACAAGAAGCAATCCGGGGCTGGTCCTCTTGGGCGGCACCGACCCTGTTAATCCGTTATGATGTTAAGATAGTCAGCGCTACCTTACCGCTCAATTTCCGGAAAATGAAAGTTTTGTAAGGTTTGAAAGCCAACCAAATTGCTATTTATCGTCGAGAAGACGGGAAAGCTCGGCTTTTTCGCCATCAGACAACGGCTTTTGGACATCAGGAACCGCATTTCGTCGGCGGAAAGCAATCATTAAAGCAATGCCACCAAACAGAAGTACCATTACAGGAAAGCCCCATAGAATCGCAGTTTGTGCATTGAAGCGTGGCTTTAAGAGAACAAACTCGCCATAGCGGTCGACAACAAAATCAACGACCTGCTTATCAGAATCGCCAGATGTCAAACGTTCTCGCACCAGAATACGCAAATCACGCGCGAGTTCAGCATTGGAATCGTCGATTGATTCGTTCTGGCAAACCATGCAGCGCAGCTCTGACGAGATTTGTCGGGCACGCTTTTCAAGCTGCGGATCAGGAAGAACTTCGTCCGGATTAACAGCGAAAGCGCTGGATATCTGAAACGTCAGAAAAAGCGTTAGTAAAACCGTGACGAACTTTTTCGTAATCCTCATATGGTCGCCCCCGCCTCTTTCGACGATGGCTTTCGCGCTTTGGACGGAGCACCAACACGAAGGCGGCGATCGGCAAGTGAGAAGATTGCACCAATCATCATCACCAGCGCGCCATACCAAATCAGCGTTACATGTGGCTTCCACCATATGCGCACAACGATAGAGCCATCACCCGGTTCATCGCCAAGAGCCACATAGACCTGACTAAACCAGAGCGTCTTGATGCCGGATTCTGTCGTTGGCATCTGTCGGGCCGGGAAGAAACGCTTTGACGAGTGGACAATACCAAGATCATGATTTGAAGAATCGAAAAGCGTAAAGTCGCCTCGATTTTCAGTGAAATTTGATCCAGTCAGCGGGCGCATACCTTCAAAACGCAACGAATAATCCGCTGCCTTCGTCGTGTCGCCCGGACGCATCACCAGAACGTTTTCTGTGCCATAGGTGGTCACACTGACGATCCCGAGTAGCGTGACACCAAGACCGATATGGGCAAGTGCGGTGCCGAAAACCGAACGCGGAAGACCTTTAAAGCGTGACAGCGCTTTGACAGCCGAAACTTTGCCAATGCCTGCTTTTAGCCACAGGTCGGTAAGGCTTCCGACAATCAGCCATACGGCAAGACCAACACCCATCGCAGCCAGCACCGAATGAGAATTGCTCTGCCAGAGAACAATACCGACCGTAATAAGTGCCAGCGCAAAAGCCGCCATTAGTCGTTGTGCAACGCCGTAAAGATCACCACGCTTCCAAGCAAGCAATGGTCCAAACGGCACAGCCATAAGCAGTGGGATCATCAACGGGCCAAAGGTCATGTTGAAGAAAGGCGCGCCGACCGAAATCTTTTCGCCGGTGAGCACTTCGAGCAACAGGGGATAGAGTGTGCCAATGAGAACTGTCGCCGCAGCAGTGGTGAGGAACAGATTATTAAAGACCAGCGCACCTTCGCGAGAAATTGGCTGAAACAATCCACCTGATGACAGGCTTTGGACGCGCAATGCAAAGAGTGACAGCGACCCGCCGATAAATATGGCGAGAATAGCAAGGATGAACAGTCCGCGCCCCGGATCGGTTGCGAAACTATGCACGGAGGTCAATACGCCCGAACGGACAAGGAATGTTCCGAGCAAAGAAAGCGAGAACGTCAGGATCGCAAGCAGAACTGTCCAGATTTTAAGCGCCGAGCGCTTTTCCATAACGATTGCCGAGTGCAGCAGCGCGGTGCCAACTAGCCAAGGCATGAAGGATGCGTTCTCCACCGGATCCCAGAACCACCAGCCACCCCAGCCAAGCTCATAATAGGCCCAGTACGAACCCATTGCGATGCCGCCAGTGAGAAACATCCATGCGACCAGCGCCCAAGGGCGAACCCAGCGCGCCCATGCGGCATCCAAACGCCCTTCTATGAGCGCTGCAACAGCGAAAGAGAAGCAAACGGAAAAGCCGACATAGCCAAGATAGAGCAGCGGCGGATGGATCGCGAGACCAATATCCTGCAAGATCGGATTGAGATCACCACCTTCAAGCGGTGCAGGAATAATACGTGTGAACGGATTGGACGTAAAAATGATGAACGCCAGAAATGCCGTCCCTATCCAACCCTGAACGCCAAGAACATTCGCGCGCAGAGTTTCCGGCAAATTGCCAGAAAACGCAGCCACGAGTGCGCTGAAGAAGCTGAGAATCAGCACCCAAAGCAGCATGGAGCCTTCATGATTGCCCCATACGCCGGTGATCTTATAAAGCATCGGCTTTTGCGAATGCGAGTTCTCGACCACGTTCAGCACCGAAAAATCGGAAACGACGTAAGCGAGTGTCAGCACAGCAAATGAAAAAGCAATCAGCGCGAAAACTGCAAGTGTTGTCGGAACGGCAACGCCCATAAGCTGCATGTCTCTGCGCTGCGCGCCAACCACGGGCACGATGGACTGAACCACTGACAAAGCCAGTGCCAGAACGAGCGCGAAATGACCAATCTCGACATTCATAGGCTTTTTCCAGTTCCCATCATTTACCTTCCCAAACGCCCTTCTTTTTCAGGCTGTCGGCGAGGTCTTTCGGGACATAATTTTCATCATGTTTTGCAAGGACGCTGTCGGCGCGAAAAATACCGTCGGGTTCAAAACGGCCTTCTGCAACAACGCCCTGCCCTTCTCTGAACAAGTCAGGGGCAATGCCTTCAAAAACGACTTTGACCGTCTTGATTGTATCGGTGACCGTGAAACGAAGCTCACTACCCTCACGCACAACCGAGCCTTCTTCGACAAGACCACCCAGCCGGAAACGCGCGCCAGACGCAATTTCTTGTTCCGTCAGATCGGCAGGGGTTCGGAAAAAGCGAATATCCTGACTGAAGGCCATGAGCATAAGACCGACAGCAATTGCCAGCACGACCAGAGCGCCACCAATCAGCATCAGTCGCTTACGCTTCCTGCGGCTGACGGTGCGGGCCAGATTGCCCGCTGACTTTATGTTGCGTCCATTGCCTTCTGCGGTCGCACTCATTGCGTTGCGCTCCCTGCTTCCAAACCAAGTCCTGCTGCAAAATTTTTAAGCTCAACTTGCTGCTCGCTATCGAGTGCAGCCGCACCACGCTTCAGCGCATCGGCGGCTGCATCACGACGATCAAGGATCATGTAAGAGCGCACAAGACGCTTCCAGCCTTCCAGATCAGCGCCGTTTTCACGCAGGCTTTCATCGAGCCGCTGAACCATGCCTTCAACCATTGCCTGACGGTCTTCCGCATTCATAGAAGCGGCGGCATCGACGTCCTCAGTGGTTGGTCCCTTCGCGGGTGAAGATGACGAATTGGCCGAATCATGGATAAAGGCAATTGCCTTCTCAATCTGCGAGCGCCAAGGCGCGTCGGCAGGACCATTATCGAGAAGGGTTTGCAAGCGCTTCACAGCCCCCTCTGAATTACCATCCTGCAACTCACCCTGCGCGAGATAATATTGCGGGCGAATATCGTCCGTGTTCAATGCTGTCGCTTTGTTGAAAAGGCCTTCGGCTTCAGCCGTTACAGGACCACCAGACACAGCGATCAGCGCTTCACCAAGGCCGAGGACCCGTGGGAAATTTTCGCCTTCAAGCCTGATCGCTGAACGATAGGCATTGACTGCATCGTTGCCGCGACCAATGCGCAGATAAATTGGTGCCAATACATCCCAGCCACGCGCGTCATTTGGATTTTGCGCCAGATGCGCTTCAGCGCGGGCGATCAACTCGTCAACGGAGCTATTTTGCGGACTATTTTCCAATCGCGCGGCCAATGGCATCGACGGCATATCAGGCGCACCAAAAATCGGATAAACACCCCATGCGATCAAAGGAACCGACAACACCGATGCAAAGGCCACGATACGCCCTGAACGCGCCTTTTTTAAACTTGAAACGGCTTCTGAGTTACTTTTCTCAGCATTGAGAATACGGCGGGATATTTCAATGCACGCCTGCTCTGCACTCGGCGCGTCGATCATGCCGCGCGCAGCATCGGCCTCGACCTCACGCAACTGGTCGCGATACACTTCCAGATCATTTTTTTCAGGGGGCAAAAATTCCTGCTTGTTCCGAGTAAGCGGTAACAAAACAATCATTGTAGCTGCAAAAGTCAGCGCGGCGGCAGTCAACCAGAATTCCATGGCTGAGACTTAATCCCGGTCGGCATAAAAACCAACTCGAACAGTGCCGAATCCGGGTAACTAGGGCAATTCGCCGCAAAGCAATCATCGTAAAATGCGGCTTTTCAAGCATGCCCGTGCATAGAGGAAATAATAGCGATGCGCCTTGCGCATATCTAAGTAAAACGACTCACATCTTTTCAAAAAAATTATGTCAGAGGCGTCCAGCTTCCATCCGCATTACGGCAAGCTGTACCACGCGCGCTTTGCGGCGCACCAGCTATTGTGAAACTGTGCGTATATTGACGGCAATTCTGCGACCCGACCTGATAAGGCTGCGCGGCTGTTACATCACCAGATGTAGAAGCACCACCGCTCCATGAAACGACCTTACCCGCCGGCGAATATTCAAGTGCACGATATTCTGCTTCAAGCGCTTTTTTACGATCAGCCGCAGTCAATTGCCCAACGGAACTGCCAAGCAGGCCGTTACCTAACGACGCAAGAAGGTCCGGGCGCGTTTCTGTCTTTGAAGAAAGTCCGCCAATTGACGTCAGCCCACCGCCCTTGCCGCCGCTAGATGTTCCACAGGCAGAAAGCGTAAGCGCGATAGACGCGATCAAAAGCGGAGCAGAAAACCTAGAAACCATCATCATAATAAACCGGCCTTCATAAAGATGAGCATGCATATTATCGCAAAATGCAGCTGTCATCCTAACCTTGTAGTGAGCCTTGCGGCAAAAACAACTCTCAATCTTCAGTCAGCGGCAACACAACGCGTACAGCAAGTCCACCCATATTGCTTTTTGCAAGATGCAAACTTCCACCATATTCACGCACAGTATCCTGAACGATTGCCAAACCAAGACCGGTGCCGGGCTTGGTTTCGTCGACACGATTACCCCGCTTTAATGCCGCCTCTATTTTGTCTGGAGCAAGGCCCGGGCCATCGTCCTCAATCAAAATCTCAAACTGACGTTTCACATCTACCGTTGTTCGGAGCGTGATTTTTATACGCTTACGCCCCCACTTACCCGCATTTTCGAGAAGATTGCCAACGATCTCTTCCAAGTCTTCCTTTTCACCAGCAAAGACTGCACCCGGCAAAGCGTTCTTAAAACTGAGATTGAAAGACGGATTGAGTTTGACCGTCACCCGCTCCATGCGCTCCAGAACTGGCGTCACCGGCGTTCTGAACACAACGCTATCGCGCTGCGCTGCAATGCGTGCGCGTTGCAGATAATGCTGTATCTGCACTTGCATCGCTTCGCTTTGTTCAAGAATGACGCGCCCCTGCTCACCGCCCATGCTTCGCGCTTCATTGGCAAGAACTGAAAGCGGCGTTTTCAGCGAATGCGCGAGATTGCCAACCTGCGTTCGCGAACGCTCGACAATACGACGGTTGTTTTCAATCAGTGCATTCATTTCTTTGGCAAGTGGAGCAATTTCTATGGGCAGTGACGTATCTAATTTTGCTGAGCGCCCTTCGCGAATGTCCGCAAGTGCCTGACGCACCTTGTCGAGCGGACGGAGTCCAAACAGAATAATTCCAGCATTGATGAAGACACTGCCAAGGCCAAAAATCGCAAGGTAAAAAGCGAGCTTTCTCCGGAAGTCCGAAATTTCACTGATGACTTCACTTAGATTGCCCATCACGCGAAAGCGCGCAACACGATTATCATTATCCAGAACGACTTCGGTTTCGACAATGTAAAGCTCTTCGCCGTTCAACCCCGGCAAAGTGTAGCTACGCATGAAAGAGCTGTCGAAAGGCACCTGCGATACCGGGATTTCTGGAACGAGGCGCCCAATTGACGATAGAGATTGCAGTTTGCCGCTTACATTTTTGGAAATAGGATCAACAGACCAGTACCAACCAGAAAGCGGACTGGAATAGCGCAATTCGCCCAGTTCCGGACGCCCCTGAAGGGTGCCATCTGGCGTTATGCTGACCGCGCCAACGAGACTGAACAGATGGGCCGTCAGCAATCGCTCGAAATTGTTACGCGCCGCATCACCATAAAGTGTGCTGATAAGCGTTGCCACGACGACAAGTGCGATAATGACCCACAGCGTCGAAAGCGTAACAACGCGGATAGCCAGCGAACGCAAAGGGGGGAAAACGCGAAGAAGCTTCAGTTCCCGCTCCCTTTCACATCTCCCTGCCCATCAGACCGCATACGATAGCCCATGCCACGCACGGTTTCGATCAGATCAACGCCCATTTTCTTACGAAGACGACCGACAAAAACTTCAATCGTATTAGAATCGCGGTCGAAGTCCTGATCGTACAAATGCTCGACCAGCTCGGTCCGCGATACCACCTCATCCATATGATGCATGAGATAAGACAGCAGGCGATATTCGTGCGATGTCAGCTTGAGTGCTACACCATCGACACTGGCCTTTGAGGTCTTAGTATCAAGATGAAGCGTACCACAAACCAGCTCAGAAGATGCATGTCCTGCCGCGCGTCGGATGAGCGCGCGCAATCGCGCCATGACTTCTTCGATATGAAATGGCTTCGCGACATAATCGTCTGCGCCAGCATCTATACCAGCGACTTTATCGCTCCACCGATCGCGTGCGGTCAGCATGAGAACTGGCATTGCACGACCATCACGCCGCCAGCGTTCGACGACGCTGATACCGTCCATCTGTGGCAGACCTATATCGAGGACCACCGCATCATAAGGTTCGGTGTCACCAAGATGATGACCTTCCTCACCGTCGAACGCGCTGTCTACGACATAGCCTGCGCTCGCCATCGCATCAGAAAGCTGCCTGTTGAGATCTTTATCGTCTTCAACGATCAGAATACGCAAGCCATATTCCCTTGCTTAATGCCGTAGCAAAGCCGCTTATTGTGCGGGTACGGCCACTTCAACGCGACGCGGACGTTCGCCATCACGTCCTGGTATAAGTACCACGACCACACACATGGCTCGGCCATTTTGCGTTGTCGGCGTTGATTTAGCCAACTGGCCGCCCTGCGAGGCAGCCACTTGCTCGCCAACTGCCGCGCAATCAGCGGCGGCAACGACAAAGACGTTTGACTTTTGAGGCATCGTAATTGGTAGGGCACCGGCACTGACCGGCAACAGACCAATGCTAACGGCCAGAAGCGCGAAAATTTTGAGAGCAGGGTTCTGTTTCATCATGTCCCTTATATAGCGCCTGTCAGCTGAACGATGCATGAACGATACACTCCGCCGAAGGACACAAAGGAAATTAAGCCCATAAAATAGCAAATGCCTCATATTAAGACAGCGACTATTTAAACCATTGTTTTTACACATAAGATCATCCGGAGCATCCGTCAATATTCCGGGATCAAGCATATTCAATAACCCTGCTATCACGGTTTATAAAATTATGAAATGCGCGAAGTTGCCCCTATCCGACCAAAAATGGCGACAAGGCCGGCGATTGCGGTAGCGAGTTGCAGCAATACATCAGTCAGTGCACCTTGATCTACCGCTTCACTGACAAGACCAAACGCACCTGCAAGCGACAAAAACAACGCGACAAGTCCAGCCCAGACAGTGCGGGAGAGATACCAGGCTTTATCATCAGACATGAGATTTCCTCTTACATTAAGAATTGCTTTGAATTTGAATTGAGGCAAACTCGCCAGCCCCAACTCTCGGGCTTAACATTGCAATCCGAATTTCGAATGGACTGGTTCCAACCTCAGCAAATCGCGCGGCACTCGGATATATCCACGATGCAGTTGATACTTCTATAGTCCTCACGCGCACTTCTGACTGCCAGACTTCCACGCCATAATTTTCGCTGTCCTCGCCAAGCGGTATGTCTGCACCCATCCAGCTATCAGCATCAATCCGTCCGCGTCTGATCCAGCTAAGCAACAGATCACCATTGCTAAGCTGTTCAGCCTTGAGATGCACAGGACTCAGCGGTCTCAATGCCTGCAAGCCACCAATCGCTTTGACCGTATCGAAATATTCATCCGAGAATGACTTACCTGCCGCGCCTATTCGCCAGTTAAGTTCCAGTCCAATTTCCGATGACGTCAGACCAATGCCTAGCACGCCGCCGTCAAACAATATGAATGGAGTGCCCGCTGGCTTTTCAAGCCATGCTGCCGATTCAGTGCCAAGCTGTCCACGCAAAAGATTGCTTAACCGCCAATGATTTTGCCCGATCTCATCAGCTTCCAAAAACTGAATCACCTCCCATTTTTCATCGGGAGATTTGATCACCGCCATATTCACACCATTGAGGATTTGAGCGAGTGACTTTGATTGCAATTCACCCGAATAAAGTGCCAACTCTATCGTCTGCGCATTGATCATCCGTCCACTTGCCCCACTTGCTAGCGGCGCAGTCAGCTCGCCCATCACTGTCCGTTCCGTGATGAGGCTGCGTTCGGCAAAACCGTCGCCTGTTGGAGATGCATAGGCTGCCACCCCTCGCCATGGCTTGGCATGAGCGGCAATGCGGAACTGACCGGCAGAGTCTTCTGCACCGGGACATAACGGCAAATCAATGAGATGGAAAATCGGCTTCATATCCGAAACCGGTTCGCCTGGAGGAAGCTGCGGCGTCTCTCCCCTATCTGCAAAAACAACATTCGGTGCAAGGGCCACCGCCTTAACCGCACGAACTTCACCATCTTCCAACGAGGAAACGATGTAGTTACGCCCACCGCCCAGCATATTAAGTCGCACCCGATCGCCGACATGAAGGGCCGCTTCTGACCATGGCAGTGAGAAACTTGCCGTCCGACGCTCGGCATAGCGGCGCGCCATCCACGCCTCTGCGAATGCGCTCGCCTGCCCCGGTTCCATGGAACCAGATAAGCTGAGGCTTTCGGTGCCTTGTCCAGAATCGCGTCGCACCGATGCACCAACCACCTGAAAATCACGCAGTGGGTCGTTGCAATAGAGTTCTGCCACCGAAGGTAAGTCACCCTGATCTTCAAGAACTGCAGTCAGTGCTTCGCCATCGGTCGGTTCAACAAGCGTCGCCGCGACGTCAAGTACAGGAGCCGCACGACCAATGCTGCGAAACACAAATTGACCAGCCTGCTCAAAGCCGTGAATACCGAAGACATTCATCAGCGGTTCCAGTACACCGCGCGCCGTGCTTGGCTCTCCAATAACAAATCCAGTCAGATGTCCGTCTACGCCCGAGCAGTCAGCAGTCGGCAGGCCAAAGTCTGCAAGAATTGCAGCAATGAGTTCATCCACGGCGACCCCGCTGATACGGCCATTCAGCCAGTGACCCAGCCGCCAGTTTGGCGTATCGCCCCAAACATCACCTTTGAGCGGAAACTCCGGAAACGGCCTCGTGTCCCATGACCAGAGATAGATGCGATCCATGTCAAGCATCGGCCCACCATAGACGGGAGAGACCGGATTATGATCCGGCCAATACTGATAATGTGCTCGCAAAAAGCGATCCATGGCAATATCAGAACGTGCCCCATTCGAAAAATAGGGCGTCGCGTTTTCCGACGATTTCGGATCAGGGAAGACATTGGGCTGGTTCGGCCCCTTATCGACAGCTGGACAGCCGAGTTCAGTAAACCAAACCGGCTTTGATTGCGGAACCCATCCTGTTGACGCGGACACTTCCGCACCATCCACCCGGTTATAATGCGGGTTACTCCACCATGAGCAAATGTCTTTGTATCGGTAAACCCACGGTTTGCCTGCCATGCCGTCGGTGATAGGCGTGCGATTGCGCGCTATCCGGTCTTGGCCACTTGCATAATACCAGTCGAAGCCTTCACCAGATTCGATGTTGCTGCTCAGACCATCAGGATCATAAGCGCCTTCAAAGCCATCCGGGTTACCACCATCAAGATCACTATCGCGCCAGTCGGCAAGCGGCATATAATTGTCGATACCAATCGCATCGATTGCCGGATGCGCCCAAAGCGGGTCTAGGTTGAAATAAAGATCGCCGGTGCCGTCCTGCGCCTGATAGCCGAAATATTCAGTCCAGTCCGCGCCGTAACTAATACGGCAGCTGGCTCCAAGTTTGGTGCGAATTTCAGCAGCCAGCGCGCAAAGATGCATGACGAACGGGAAACTCTCGCGGCTTTCACGAATGCTGGTTAAGCCCCGCAATTCGGAGCCCAGCAGAAATGCATCCACCCCACCCGCCTGAAGCGCAAGATTTGCACAATGATTCAGAAAACGCCTGTAACCCCATGTTCCATTAACGAAAGCTGCGATCTGATTGGCGGCTTCTTCGGTCTTATCCGGCGAGCCAGCAACACCGATGGCAGGGTGACAGGTGATACGTCCGCGCCACGGATAGACTGACTGCCCTGTTCCGCCATCTGGGGATGGCAACTGATTATCAACAGGAATATCCATCATGATGAAAGGATATAGCGTCACTTTCAAGCCACGCGCTTTCGCATCGCGAATAGCATCAATCACACTCTGATCAGATGGTGTGCCGCCGTAGGCGGCGCCCTCACCGCTCGTGGAAATCAGATGTGCTCCACTGCGCGTGACATTTTCAACTTTCCACGTCTGGCTTGATGACGACGAACTTTGATGTGTGACTCCCGGCCTGATCATACATGATCCGGCACGCAGATCATTGCCAAACCACGGCAGAACGATTGCAACATGCTGGAGTTGCGGACAAAGCGCCTGCAATTCATCCATCGCGACGGTCCAGTCGCTGCGTCCGCGCTTTGCATTGCGGTTAAGCGTCCTGCGCTCACCCGGAAATGGTTGATCGGTTACGGGAGATGGTGACAAACCAAATTCCGTCGAGCCGGGAATGAGCGCGATAGCACGCACATCGCGCGCGACTTGTCCTACAGGGCGCAAAACCTCAAACTGAAATTGCGGCAAACGATTACCATACACATCAAGCGGAATGCGCTCGAAAACCACATAGGCCGTTCCACAATAGGCGGGAGCATTGCCTGTGCCCTGCTTGGCTTCAATCAGTGGATCTGGCTGCTGTGTATTGGTGCCACGATAAATACGCATTTCGATCTCGGTGAGATCAAGCTCCTGCCCATCAGCCCAGACACGACGAATGCCAGCGATTTCGCCTTCCGCGACCGCATAAGCCATATTGCCAAAATAGCTATAAGAGGTGACTTTTGGTCCACCCTTGCCGCCCTGCCGCTCTGTGGTTTTCTTTTCCTCAAAACGTGTGGCCCAGATCAACGTGCCCGAAAGCCGTGCCGTACCATAAACGAACGGCAAAGCGGCGCCTTCCTCAACCGTTGCGACGCGGCCGCTATTGAGGCGAGCGCCTTCCATATGGCGGGTTGAGTTGATAATGGCCGTGTCGATAGCATAGCCACCCATAGCGCCAAGCCCCGCGCCAATGGCAGCACCCACAGGGCCAAAAATACCACCAACGGCAGCGCCTACGGCTTGCAGAACAACAGTCGCCATTGCTTAACTTTCTGGTTCAGGGAAAATAAAAATTCCGGCAATACGCTTGCGCCATTGCGGGACCAGCGCCGAAGACATCACGCGATGCCCCTCATAGGCATGGATGAAACGGTTCTCGCGCGCCATAATGCCAAGATGCTTGGCAGCCACATCGGAGCGCCAGCGGAAGATGAGCAGATCACCCGGTTGCGGATCAGTCTCGCTGCGCTGCTGCATGTGCCGGGATGCCGCCTCTATCAGCGGCTCACCTATTGCTGCCTCGGCCCAGTCAGGCGCGTAGGTAGCAGGCGTCTCCGGCTCTACACCATAAAGCGCGCGCCAGATGCCCCGCACCAAACCAAGACAATCACAGCTTATGCCGCACGTAGAAGCACCATGCCGGTAGGGTGTGCCAATCCAGCGCTCAGTCTCGCCCAAAACTCTTTCGGCAATCATCATGGGACCAGTGCACTCCCATCATATTCATTACCGCCGCTCACATAGGCAAAGGCTGCATCATTTCCGGGGAGATGTGGGAAGCCGCGAAAATTCGTAACATTGGCAAACTTCGCCTTACAGGCGGCAAAGCTTTTGTCGCATCCAGCAACAAGACGAAACGTATCGCCCGATTTTGCAGCGAGCACCGGTGGCTCTGTAAGGCTCAGATTGTTGCTGCTATGTGCTACAACGCGCACCGATGCGCCCCGATTGTCGCCGCTTATCCATGTGAGCCGGCCCTGTGTAAACCAGCCGCTGGCAAAACCTTCAAGACCGGCGACCCTTAGAATAGCACCCTCAGCGCTGGTCACAGAACCATTCGCAAAAAAGCGCGGATCACTGATGCTAACGCCGCAGCGCTCGTCACCCAGCACGGCATCACACTGGCGCAGAACACGTCTGCCGCAGACAGCATCAAAGGCCGCCGCAGCGCCCTTCAACTCTATTACAAAGCGACCACCTGAACGAGTGATCGCGCCCACGGTCCAGCGCCGCAAAAGCATATGCTGGTCCGGCGCATTCCAGTTGACGAGATAGCTTTCAACAATAGCGCCATCAAAGCGCCCCTGCTCAATGTCCGTCTCGCTGATGCGTGAAGAGGACAACACACCCTCCACATCGCCACCAGCGATTGCAAGGCCAAGCGTCGTCGTAGCTTCACTGCTGTTGAGACCTGTCAGCGGTTCGCAGGAAACCCCATCGAGATCTAGCGTCTGATCGTGGTCCGTAAAGCCCATGACCACCTGATCGGAACGTCTGATAAGCCATGCAAAGCAATGGCTTGTTACTTCGCCCTTCAGATGTGATTCAAGTTGCGCGGGAACAGGGATCATGCCTTGACCTCAATGATAGGAATGGAAGGAATTTCACCCGCCTAAAAGGAGGTAATGCTGGCTGTCAGGCGATCTGTGTCGAAGCGTACCGGCACATCGAAAAGAAAGCCCGCCGTCACCTGAGCGCCCCCGGCAGGCACATAAGTTTGAGTGAAAACTACAATCCCAGTGGCATGATCGAGCGTATAAGCCTCGCCCTCATTAAGCTTCACACCCTCAACACCAATCAGCACCGATCCCATGACGGGACGTGTGACCGGGCGGCTGTAAGCCTCATATTGTTTGACCAGCTGAAAGTGCGGGGTAGCACCATCACCAGTTCCAATGCGCTGATCATTATATGAGGGTGCAGCAGTTCCCGTCGCCGATGAAAAATCAAACGGATCACTGAAGCGGAATGCATGCAGCGACCCACGTCGTGCCTCGAAGAAGGCAAGCACTGTTTTCAGATCATCCAGCGAGCGCAAGCCTGTACCTGCATCGAAATGCCTGCGTGAATGCGCCCAGCGCGCATTGCGCTTTTCCATGCCGGATGTGAGCGTAACAATTTCATTGCGCCATTCGGTTCCAGTGGTTGAGCCAAAGGATACGCCGAGCGGAAAGCGAACATCGTGAAAAGCTTCCATCTCACATTCTCCGCGCGCCGCGGCGCACAGCACCCGCAAGCATGGTGGAAAGCTGCGCTTCTGACTTTCGGAAGGAAGATGCGTCAGGCGATGTCATATTGAAAACAACCTGCACGGGCTTGCCGCCATTGCCACCAGTGGCAACGCCCAGCCTGCCATCAGCACCACGCGCCAGGGGAAGGATCGCTTCCGCACCCGCCTCACCCGTCAAACCCAGCGAGCCGTTGCCCATGCCAAAATAAGTGGGGCTTGAAACCACCCCACCTTTTGCGAAAGGCATGATGCCCCGGATGCCCCCCAATACACTCGTCATCAACGAAGAGCCCAGGCTCTGTAGCGGCTGAAGTCCGGCTGACAATGCCGATCCCGCCAAACTGCTCGCAAGTCCGCGCAGCACATCCTCCAGCCCTTTGCCGGAAACGACAGCACTTTTAAGGGCAGTCGTCAGGCTCGTTCCAAAGCTCGACGAGCGCTTTTCAAGATCGGTCAAAGCGCGATCAAAAGCACTCGTATCCGCCTCAACGGAAACGGTTACAGTTTCATCTGTCATGTTTAATCACCTGTCGGGAAAGGCATGCATCAGCGCGTCGAGTGTCGCGCGCGAAGGAGCATTTTTGCTCTGCGAAACGGGGCTGAGAACAGCGCCAAGTTCGCGTGGGGTCATTGCCCAGAAGTCTTTTGAAGAAAGCCGCAGCAGACCAAATCCCGCACGCATCACCTCTTCCCAAGGAAAAGGCTGACGTGAAGGAGATGATTCAACTGCGGCACTTAAGGGTTTGAAGGAGAATCGCTTTCTGCGGTTCCAAAGGTAGCGGTCAGCAGTGCTGAAACAATGCGCGCATAGCCGCTTGCACCGCCATCAGCACGCATTTCAGCCACGTCTTCAAGCGGCACATTGTGTCCGCCACCTTGCAGTCCCGCGCAAATAATGCGTTGCATATCGAAGGCAGAAAGCTTGCCGCTGGAAAAGCGTGCAATCAGGTCGGAAAGATTGTCTGCCTCGAAAGCAGACTCCAGCTGTGCCAGCGCACCCAGCGTCAGGCAGAGTGTCCAGTCGCGACCATCGAGTTGTGCCGCAACCTCGCCGCGATGGCGATTGACCATCACAGCGCTTCTCCAAAGGCGATCAGCCCTGCGGATTCAAGCGCAATTTCAAAGGTTACTTCCGCATCGTGATTGCCGCCATATTCCAGAGCAACGATCTGAAACGCTCCGGTGATCGTTCCAAAATCCGGCAACACAATCTGCCATTCACGAATTTCGCCATTGAAAAAGATACTGCGGATAAGAGTATCAGAAGGTGCATCCTTGAAGATACCTGATCCGCTGAGGGAAGCGCGCTGAACACCACTGCCTGCCAGCAATTGCCGCCATCGACCGGCGGCGTCCGCATCCGTCACATCGACAGTTTCCGCATTGAAGGCAATACGTTTGGTGCGCAGACCCGCGCAGGTTTCAAACTGCTCTGTGGCGTGCGCAATTTTCAGCAAGATGTCCTTGCCACGTTGAGCTGTCATATTTTGCTCCTGTATTAGTTGGCCGGTTCTGTCACGGCCCGATAGCGCATGGTGCCGAGATAGCTGCCAAACCCGTCTGTGTTGCGCGCCAGAACTTCGGTCAGCATCAGATTAATGATGCGATGGCCGTCCAGATCAAGCGGTTCTTCATCGAGCCGTGTCGCGATGCGTCCGGCAATGTCGAGTACGCGTTTGCGTCCTGCTTCGCGCGCCCATATCTGAATATTCAGAAAATGCTCGCCGCCCGGCTCGCTTGCCGTGCTCCAGTCCTTGCTAAGCGTTTCGCCCAACGTGACGTAAGGAAAAGGCGTCTTTGGCGGCACATGGTCATAAACATGCTCGCCGCCAAGTGTTTCGATGAGTTCTTCGTCGTTCTTCAAGGCGTCATAAAGTGCTTTCTGCAATGCTGCCGCGCCATTCTTCATTCTGTTCCCCGCTTGGTTTTTCACGCTCACGTTGGACGCTCATTCGCCCGAGAGAAATATCTTCCCGCACTGCCGTCTGCCGGAACCGCAAAGCGCGTATAAGACCGTCAAAGGTCAGTTTCATCGTCACATTCATCGCCCCTCCTCGACTGCCAAACAGATGAGATAACGCCCCCGTTCATCCGCATCGTGAACTGCACGAAGCGAAAAAATGCGCCCGCCTTTGCGAAAGCGTTTGTCCGAGGAAATATCGTCGCGATAACGCACCAAAATACGGTGGGTTATCTCTGGGCGTGGGCGAATGCCGAAGTCACGTTGACTGGTGGATACAGGCTCAATGCGCCCCCACACTGTCCCAATTTCAAACCATGTCTCTCGATAACCACCCATGCCATCAGCAACGGGCTGCATGGCCTCAAGGGCCAGCTCTGCTGTGAGCTGTCCCGGATCAATAAACAGGACATTGTTCATAGAGATATGCGCCGCCAGCTATCGACCATTTGTCCAACCATGGCAGGCAGTTCCGTTTTTGCTTCAGCAAGACCTGCGCGGTTTTCGTAGAGGTGCGCGGTGAGCGTCAGAATAGCCTGCTTGAGCGCATCCGGCACTTCAACGCCGGTTTCGCCGAAGCCCGCAATGAAGTCGATCTCCAGACCACAGAACGTCTGTGCGTCGGGATATTGTGCCATGTAAACACGCTGCGGACGACGCCCATGCTGAAGCATAAACTCTTCTGGTTCCATGATGATCGCACTGCCATCGGGACGATATGCCACCACGGATGTCACGAGCTTCACCGGATATTTGAACAGCGCCAAACGACCTGAGCGCGGCCAGCGATCAACGCGCAGACGCCATGTTTGGTCAACCAAAGCTAACCCTGTATCCGCCTCGACCATCTCGCGCGCTGTCTTGATGATACGACGCAAGATCTCATCTTCGCTTTCGGTCGAAATTCTTAAAAATGAGCGTGCATCTGCAATCGTCACCGGCTCCAATGCCGGCGGCGTGACAAGAAACATTGTCATGTATTTTCCCCTTAAATAACTCTCAAATCAGATAGTTACGCATGGCACCCCAGAAAGAGATTCAACGCGTTCGCAAATTGAATCTAGCTGCCAAAACCGGCAGGTAGATCGTGTAGCGGCATTACAAAAAAATCAGGCGGTAAACTTCAGGAGCTTGATCGCATCGAAGTCCTGCACACCGCCACCTACGCGCTTAGTGGTGTAGAACAGCACATATGGCTTGGCAGAATATGGATCACGCAACACGCGCACACCGATACGATCAACAACAAGATAGCCTCGCTCGAAATCACCAAAAGCAATCGGCGTACCATCGGCAGCAATGTCCGGCATATGTTCGGCTTCTACCAAACCAAAGCCCATCAGCGATGCCTTTTCACCAACAGCCGCTGGTGGCTGCCAGAGATAATTTCCGTCTGCGTCTTTAAGCTTACGGAGCACACTCTGGGTCTTGCGGTTCATCACGAAATTGGCGTTCTGACGATAACCAGCCTTCAATGCATAGATGAGTTCGATAAGCTTGTCGGATGGATCGGCTGCAGGTAGCGCTCCCGCAACACCAGTTTCAATATGGCCGATCTTACCCCATTCCCAGCTTGCATCTTCGACAGTGCTATAGCTCAAAAAACCCATCGGTTTATTGAGACCATTGCCAGTGATGAACGCCGCACCTTCTTGCTCAGCAAAGGCTGCTTCCACTTCCTCGGCAATCCACTGTTCCACATTCACGGCCGCGTCGTCGAGCAGTGACGCGGTTGCCGCTGGCATGGCGTAGATTTCCATGGTTGGGAACTGCAACTCTGCCAGTTTTGCCGATGCAGTCTGCGGACGGGCATCGGTTTCACCGACCCAACCCGTTGCCGGGCCGCTCACCGAAAACGGCTTTTTCAAAACCGAACCGGACACCTGACGGACACTGGAAATGCCACGGATCGGTGAGAGCACAGCCAGACGACGACCGATTTCAGTTTCAAGTTCTGCTGGCACTAGGTAGCCGCCGTCGGGACCCGATGCATAGGAATGTGCCTTCTGCTCGACACCGCGTAGCGCCTGTTCGTCGCCACGACGTACATAGCCGTCAAAAGCTTGCTTATGCTCAACGTCGACGATAGCGTTACCTTTGCCGAGCTGTGGACGAGCGCTTTTTAATACATACTGATCAAGCGCCTGCTTTTGTTCGTCGAGTGCACGATTGATACGATCAACCTTGTCGCGCAGCAGCACATCAACATCGGCACTTTTTTCGACCTTTTTCAGACGCTCATCATTGGCTTCTCGGAACGCTGAGAAGGCAGTCATGAACTCGTCAAAAGCTTCCGAAACATCGCCGTTGTTCCCAAGCGCCTTCGTTTCCACGCTCTTGGTTTCGAGCGGGATTGCATGTTTTTTTTCCATTTTTGATCCTGATTAGTTAAGTGACATCATCTTGCAAGCGGCGCGCATACGCTGCGCCAACGCTGCATCATCTGCCCGGAAAGCGTCCCGCCCGTCCTGGCTCTGTAAGGCTGCAAGTGCTGAATAGCCTTTGGCTATAACCAGACGTGCAGCAGAACGGCTTAGCCCCGCATCCCGCGTGAGCCATCGTTCAAATTCTCTGACTGTCGGCAAATCCGCCTTGAGATTATTGATCCGCGCCTGCGGCAGCATGGGAAAGGTCACCACCGAGATTTCCCATAGGTCCGCTTCCGTTATGTGTCGCAATCCCGTGCGCGCATCCTTGCGCGCTTTCACGGTGCGAAAGCCAATCGACAAACCATCCAGCCCGCCAGCCCGCATCAGTTCCAGTGCTTCGCGGGCGCGTGCCACACCTTTAGCAAGTCTGCCCTCGACATAAAGGCCGCGTGCATCTTCACGAATATCAGTCCAGACGCCAATTGGTTCAGCCGCGTCATGCTGCCAGAGCATACGCACACCAGAGGATTTTCGAGATAGAAGCGACTTAGCAAAAGCGCCTTTTTCGATGACGTCGTTTCCAAGATCAGGCAGCCCAAACACACTCGCATAGCCCGAAAAACTGCCGTCGATTTCAATTTCTTCGAGCGCCAGTGATGCACGCTTGGTTTCAAGCTTTATCATTCCGGCTCCTTTGCAAAGATGGGAGTCCGGGAAGCGGTGCATGTTTCACACGTTCCGCAAAGCGCTTGAGAATGCCAAGCACCGACCATGCGGCAAGGCTTGCGGCTGTCGCGCCCATCAGCATTACTTCGGCGCGCCCTAACAGAGGTTCAAGTGACAGTGTTCCGGCAATTTTCACCCCTGCCGCACCGCCAAAAACCATGCCGCAGATGATACCGACGGCAAAGCGAATGCCTGCTTCACGCTTGCCATTTGGCAACATATAAGCAAGCGACACGGCTGAACCGGCGACGGCTCCAGCAATCTTAGCGAACCACACCAGTGTTGCATCGGATGCCATAACGGTTTCACTCAAATTGCTCATGTTGCTCTCCTTTCTGCGCGTGGCTGGTAGCCAACCGCATCGCGTTTTTCATCGTCACTTAAAAAAGAGGCGTCGGAGACGCGCCGCCACAACGATTCACGTTCCAGAGAAAGGCCTTCTATGCGATCTGTGTCATGCTCAAGCCTGAGATCGTCACCGAAAATTGGCCCCAGCCAGCAACCGAAAGCCTTTGCCGTGCGGTTGATCAGCGGCAGCACAGTCAGGCGATAAAAGGCACGATTGGCCTCTGCGTAATTGGCGTAGGTATTGTCACCCGGAATGCCGAGCAGCATTGGCGGCACACCAAATGCCAACGCGATATCGCGTGCGGCACCATTTTTCGCTTCGATGAAATCCATATCCTGCGGGCTGTAGCCCATGGCTTTCCAGTCCAGCCCACCTTCAAGCAGCAGCGGACGCCCGGCACCAGCAGCGCCTGTGTAGCCTTCCTCAAGTTCAGTTTTGAGCCGGTCGAACTGTTCTTCGGTCAGGTTGCCGCCGTCTTTCGGTGCATAGACCAGCGCACCGGAAGGGCGAGCCGAATTATCAAGCAATGCCTTATTCCACGCCCCTGCTGCGTTGTGCAGATCAAGCGCCATTAGGGCTGCTTCAAGGGGTGGAAAACCATAATGGTCATCCAGCGGATGAAACAGTTTGAGATGCAAACCGGCAGAAGCTGCACCCGCCAGCGAAACAACACGGCTCGTATTGGCTGAGCGATAGACCAACGATTGCGGCCAACCATCGCTCGATGTTTCGAGCGTCACCCTTTCAGGCCGTAGAAGATGCAGTTCGCTGCGCCCACTTGGCAAATCAACGCGTTCGACATACGCGTTGCCCGAAATAAGCAAATGTCCATAAAGCCGCTCAAAGAAGCTGCTGCTATCCAGTCCGCCTTGCGGCTGCGAAATCAGATCAAGCAACGGATGCACTTCATGTTCGGTCGTGCCTTCATAAAGCAGCCACGGCACATTGCTGGCCGCTTCCGCGATCAGCCGCACACAACGATGTGCCACCGGATTTCGCATAAAGCCCTCACGTGCCAGCGAGGTATAATCCCGCGCAATCCATGACGGCCCACGCTCCATATGCAGGGCAACAAAACCTTGCGCGCTCTTTCTCTCACGCCCCACATCAGAATATGAGGGTGCGTTCGCGGCAGCTTTACGCCACGGCCAGTTCCACGCCATATATCGGCTCTCCAATGATTGTAAAAATTAACCGAAACGCCGGATACGTGGCTTTCGATCAGTCCCAAGCATGAGTTCGGTCAGCGCCCAGACCATGGCATCGAGACGATCCGGCGAACGTCCGCTCGAAAGACCTTCCGGCGCGAAGTCGCACATTTCATCTTCAAGTGCTATAAACCGTCCCGCATGACGAACACGCCCCTGCTCATAAAGTGCCGCCACCGGCTCGGCGCGTAACCATTTGCCCCGCGATGCATGCCGCATCAAAACCGGAACAGTTGCATCCTCTGCCGCAAGCACAGCAGCAACCATCTCACCGCCCTGATTTACTTCAGCCAGCACCGCGTCAGCCTCATATTCATGATAAAGAGCAATCGCACGCCGCGCCCATTGATGCGGCTTAGCCATGCTCATGCTTTCGTCAGCCAGCACATGCGCAATGCCATTTTCGTCGATACCAGCGACAACAATCCCACAGGCATCAGACGATTTGCCCGATGAAGCAGGCGGATCAATCGCCACGAGAATACGGATCAACTCAGGAGCGGACTGTTCAAAACATTGCTCAATCCGCTCACGCGACCACAATGCACCTGCGCGTTCTTCAATCAGTTCGCCGTCGAGTTCCTGCCGCCCCAGCCGCGTACCCGCGTATCGCTGATTGATCGTTTCAATAAAACCACTCGCAAGATGCTCTGCATTCTCAGACGTACGCATATGTGTCATCTCAACTGAGCTGTCGGTCATTAATGATTTCAGCAATGGAACCGCGCGCGGTGTCGTCGTCACCACCTGACGCGGAAAGCTCCCCAATCGCAGACCAAACTGCAACATATCCCATGTGGCTTGCGGATTTTTCCACTTTGCCACTTCGTCACACCATGCGGCATCGAACTGTGGGCCACGTAACCCGTCCGGATCTTCCGATGTATAAAGGGACGCCACTGCACCATTATCCCAAAGAACCCTGCGCCGCGTCGCCTCATAACGTGGGCGCGACAAACGCGAGACCGACAATATGCCGGAGGGACCATCAACCATCACCTCGCGGGCATCGGCAAAAGTCTCGCCCACCAATGCAATATGTCCGCAATGTCTTGAAGAAAATGGCGCAAGCCCCAATGCCATTCCCGATACCCATTCGGCCCCAGCACGCGTTTTCCCCGATCCGCGACCACCCAGAATAAGCCATGTGCGCCAGTCACCCGACGGTGGCAGTTGCGCATCGCGCGCGCTAAACAACCACTCGCTGTTCACTGCCATGATCTGATTTTGCGTCAAGTCCGCCGCCCAGGATTTCCCGTGCGCGCCTTTTTGCAAGTTCGTTAATTCTCCTGTCTATACGAGCAAGCGCCGCTTTAACCTCAACAAGACTTACCTGTTGAGTGTTTTCATTGGCTTCGGCAACGCCCGTTTCAGTCGCAAGCTCGCCTACGGTTTTCACAGCCTTCGCCAACGCCATCAAAGCTTCGGCTTTACCCTTATCCGGCAATTCTTCAGCATCTATTAGCTTGTTAAGTTCGCTCTGTAATCTTTGCAGAGCCGTGTCCGTGGCGGAGGGTTTGATAAGTGTTTTTTCATCAAGGCCAATAAGCTTCAGCCATTGAAGATATTGTTTTTCTGTACATCCCATCAGCTCAACAATCTCAGCTAGTGCAATGTCGTGTTTCATTTGCAGGCAAAAAGCCAGCCTGACCCGCGCCTCGCGGCGCTCGTCTATTTTTTGCGTTTTCAACGGCAATTTCCGTTAGAGCGCATTTCGATCTAATTTTATCAGATCGGCGCTCTAAATATTTGTTTCAACGTGCATCTTGTTCGAAAACCGCTTCGCACTTTTCGGGATGCACTATAACTGCCCTTTCTCATGCAAAACCCCGAAAGCATGATGCTTCCGGGGTTTTGCAATAACGATGAAAGCCGGGGGTACTAAAGCTCTCATCCAGATCAGTCACACTTTTCTGACTGTATCTAATTGATAGCAAAGCACCGTTACGCCGTCAAGGACTATTTTCCTATTTAAGATTTTTTTCTCGTATGACTTTCTGCATTTCGTTTACGAATTAACATGAGTTATCGCTTTATTATCTGATATGGTTCGATGGCAGGTTCTGCTCGTCTCGCAACTTTTACGATTAAAAAGTAGAGTTCATGCGTAACAAGACTGATGAAGATTCTGAAAATAAAGGGCGCAAGCCCTTCAGGGTTTCACGCCTTATCGGCCTTGATGCATGGATCGATTCCGGCCTTTATAATCTGCGCTTTTATGCTCGGGAGTGGTGGGAAAGCATCACAATTTTCTCACGAAAATTCCGGGTTCGTGGCTTCCGACGCTTTGTTGTCGAAATTCTGGATGAAGGCTTTACGCTGGGCGTCATTGGCTCTGTTCTAATGCTTGCTCTGGCCTTGCCTGCATTTGAAGAAACGAAAAAAGACTGGCGTGCGCAGGACGACTACGCAGTAACCTTTCTTGATCGCTATGGTAATGAACTGGGACAACGCGGCATTCTACACCGGCAGGCTGTACCGATCGATGAATTGCCGGATCATGTCATTAAAGCCGTTCTTGGCACCGAAGATCGCCGCTTCTTTGATCACTATGGCATCGATTTCTGGGGGCTTAGTCGTGCGCTGAGCCAGAACCTGCGCGCCAATGGCGTCGTTCAGGGCGGGTCAACGCTTACACAACAGCTTGCCAAGAACCTGTTTCTTTCCAATGAACGCACCATTGAGCGTAAGATTAAGGAAGCGTTTCTTGCAATCTGGCTTGAAAGCAATCTGAGCAAGAAAGAAATACTCCAGCTCTATCTCGACCGTGCCTATATGGGCGGTGGTACATTCGGGATTGCTGCGGCATCGGAGTTTTATTTCGGCAAAAACGTTAAGGACGTATCGCTGGCAGAAGCCGCTATGCTTGCAGGCCTGTTCAAAGCGCCTGCCAAATTCGCCCCGCATGTCAATCTGCCAGCAGCGCGCGCACGCGCTAATGTTGTACTCTCAAACATGGTTGAAAGCGGTTTCATGAGCGATGGACAGGTTGCCGTTGCGCGCCGCAATCCAGCCAGCATCATTGACCGCGCCAAAAATGAAAGCCCAGACTATTTCCTCGACTTCGCTTTTGATGAAGTCAAGAAAGTCGCGGGGCACCTACCGTATCATACGCTCACCGTTCGCACGACGCTGGATCGCAATCTACAAAAAGCCGCAGAAGAATCGCTTGAGTTCTACCTCCGTCAGAACGGCAAAGACTACAACGTCTCTGAAGCCGCCACCGTTGTGATTGCCAATGATGGTTCGGTACGCGCACTGGTCGGCGGACGCGATTATGGCGAAAGCCAGTTTAATCGCGCGACCAAAGCGCTGCGTCAGGCTGGATCATCCTTCAAGCCATATGTTTACGCCGCAGCCATGGAAAAAGGGTTGACACCGAATACCATCGTCTCCGATGCACCCGTCAGCTGGGGCAACTGGGCACCGCGCAATTATGGCCGCAGCTTTGCCGGACGCGTCGATCTGACGACAGCACTCGTAAAATCGCTAAACTCCGTGCCGGTTCGTCTTGCCAAGGATCATCTGACAACTGCGCCTATCGTCGCGCTGGCGAAAGCCATGGGTGTGGAATCAAACATTTCATCCCATAAAACAATGGTTCTTGGCACCTCTGAAATGACAGTGATGGATCAGGCGACCGGCTTTAATGTGTTTCCCAATGGCGGGATGGCTGGCAACCGGCATGCCTTCACCCAGATCGTCTCGTCGGAAGGCAAAGTCTTGTGGGATTTCTCACGCGATGCACCAAAGCCGCACCGGGCATTGTCTGAAAAAGCAGCATTCGAGATGAATTCGATGCTGGTGCAAGTGCCGGAACGCGGGACAGCGCGACGCGCTGCATTGCCAATGACACGCGTTGGCGGCAAAACCGGCACGACACAAAACTATCGTGACGCATGGTTTGTTGGCTTTACCGGAAACTTCACGGCTGCCGTTTGGTTTGGTAACGATAATTTCACACCGATGAAGGAACTAACTGGCGGCGTTCTACCTGCAATGGCGTGGCAGCGGATGATGAATTATGCTCATCAAAACATCGAATTAAAGCCAATCCCCGGCATCACGCCCGCCTTCCCGGCTCCGGCGAAATCAACAGAGCCGAAAGTAGCGGCAACAGACAAGCCAGAAGAAGCCATGTCGGCAGCTCCACGCGTGCTGTCGCCCGTCGCTACCAAAACGCTTAAGGAGCTGAGCGACGCTTTGCGTAATTCACCGCCGGTTCCTGCTCTTGCCGCACGCAGTAAAGTATCGGTACTTTGAGATCAGAATGCTGAAAACAATCCTCAAAGTCATTACGGTACTCGTCATTGCGCTTGGCGGCGGCATTTTGGCAACCGATTACGCGCTGGATCATTTTGATGGCTTCGGCGAGTTGCAGCTCGGCGCGTGGAATGCGTATCCAGCCGCAGGCACAACCGATGCCGATCCTTATTCGAAAGCGCGTGCAGCACGTAAGGCCTATCTTGCGCTCGGCACCGCCGAAGGTCTCCCCTTTTATGCGCGTAGGGATAGTAATGGACGCGACTTGCGCCAGGGATGCAGCTATAGCTTGAGCGGTTTCACTCCTTCTGCAAGGTTCTGGACGCTCTATCCGGCAAGCACCGATCTTGAGCCAATTGCACCACGCGCAGGCTTGCAGCCAGCCCTGCACTCGCGCGAGGTGCTGTATGAACAAGACGGCAGCGTGAGAATTACCATCAGCCCCGATGCCAGCCCTGACAACTGGTTACCCGTTGAAGGCGCAGGCAACTTTGTGTTGGTCATGACACTGTATGATACGCCTGCCGCCAGTTCTTCCGGTCTGGTTGATCTTATTATGCCGCGCATCACGCCTCTCGCGAACACGGAGGCCTGCCGTGGCTAAAATACTGCGCCTGCTTCTTCTTGGTCTCGTTGGTGCAGCGATTGTGCATATAGCCGTCTTACTGCTGGTTCCGTTCTATTCGAGCAAAAACGCATGGTCACATCTCGAAGCCCTTGGTGACGCCTATCGCTTCCATGTTCTTTCCGAAACATCCCGCCTTGTGAGTGACCAGGACCCGCTCATGCGGCAGGCTGCATGCCGGTTTGATTTGACGGATGGGCCTGTGCATATCACAACGAAAGGCAACCTGCCTTTCTGGTCGCTATCCATTTATGCACCGAATGGCGACAATCTTTACAGTTTGAATGACAGTGTTGCCGGTGACCGCCAGCTTGATCTGATTATTGCTGATCCAATTGGTATTGCTGCGCTGCGCTCAGAAGGCGTTCAGAATGATGGTCGGTCAATCATTATCGAACAGGATATTAGCGAAGGTGCAGTCGTTCTGCACAGCTTCGTCCCTGACGTAAGTTGGACCCAGCAGGTGCAAAGCTTCTTTAATCAAGCGCGTTGTTCAACTTACGAAGGCAGTTAACTGCCTCAAAACAGACACTTTCTCGCGCACGGTTAATGAGTTGCTAAGGCTTCATAATTATTATCCATGATGCCGACATGCGGCAGGCCGCGTTCATAGTTTTAGCCTACCGGAGTACCCTGCGTGACAAACGATCAGTTCCGCGTCCTGGAAGAGATTTCAGGCAATCGGAACCAGTCAAATTCGAGAGCTGATGGCAGCAAAGCGGACGACCTTCTGGTCGCTGCAATAGCTGCGTTTGCCTCACTGACGCGCCCCGGAAGACAAGACGCACATCAGCTTGAAGATCTCGCATTCCCGCTTCTTGACCGCGCGACCTTGCGTGGCAAACGACAAGCAGCCAATGCGATTGCACAAATCGAAGATGCGCCGCGACGTCTGGTCCTCGCTCTGGCCAATGAGCCCGTCGAAATTTCAGCGCCAATTTTGTTACGCTCGGCAACTTTAAGACCTCAAGACCTTCTCGATATTATCAGTAAAAATGGACTAGCCCATGCCCGCGCCATCGCACGCAGGCAGTCGGACGACCCGTTGCTCAAAGGTGTGTTGCGCAGCTTCAATGATGCCGTGATCGACCGTCTGCTTGCTTTGCAAGAGAACCTTGCAGGCATAGAAACGGGGAAGTCGGCCAGCCTTTCCGAAGTTGATGAGGATCAACACGCGGACGAAGAAGCGCCACAAGCCTCTTTTTTCAATCCCGGCACACTTGCGACACCGGAACACCTGATCGATACGGCGCTTCTGATTGATGATCAGATTTTCCGCACGGCTCTTGCTGATTCGCTGGATGTGTCTTTTGATCGTGCCGACCGCATCATTGGAAAATGGCCAGATTCGCATTTACCGATAGCCTTGCGTGCGCTCGGCATGTCGGCATCCGAATGTTTCATGATTATGTCTGCAATCCTCGGACCAGTTGTCGCCGACCGTGACGGATTGCGTGAATTTATTCAGATTTACCGCTCTATTGATCAGGAAAAAGCTGTCATGCTCGTCCGTCGCTGGAAAGCTGACGACATGTCAAAGGCACTGCGCAGCAAATTGCGTGAGATGGTTACGGCTGCAAACGTCGATTCCGCCTCCATTCGAACCAGCCTATAAGTCATCCAAAGCGACTGAGAAGAGATTAGTCGGATCGGCTACATCTTCCAGCTCAATCAGCCAAAGATCAGGGTCGAAACGGGTTTCCCGTTCCATCCTTTCACTGACCTTAAGATCATCGACATCGTGGAGAATGCGCAAAAACATGCGTTCACCATCGCTATTTTCTTCATAAGAAGTCTGCGGCGCGGGTGAATAAAGATCAGAGGTGCCAAAGCGTGAACTGATCTTGATGAAAATCGCTCCCGCTTCCTTAGAGCCGCGACGCGCCAAATAGGCAAAGCCGCCCTCGCCCTGCACTTTGCGGATTAGCGCAGAAACCCAGAAGTCCGATGTCAGGCGCATAGCTTATCCCGTATCAGCTGATCAGGCCAATTTCGCGCATTTTAGAAATCAACGCAGCATCAACTTCGCCAGTCACAGGCAGTTTAAACAGTTTCTGAAACTCGCGAATGGCATCCTGTGTCGATTTGCCGGGAACACCGTCAACGCTGACCATTTCATTACCAAACGCCTTCAGGCCAGCCTGAACGCGGACGATATCCTGCGACGAAATCTTCGCCTGCGATTGGAATGCGGCCAGTTCGACTGGCTGCTTCTTAGGCTGCGCGGGTTTGCTTTCCAGAGATGCCAGATCAGGCGCACGCTTTGCAGGTGTTTCGACCTTTAGAACTGCAGGCTGAGGTCGTGGTGTCGGCACTGCAGTATCTATAAGCTTCGCGACATCATCTTCTTTCGGCGCCGCAACTGCACCGTTCTGCGCAGGCGCTCCCACCTTTTTCTGCAATGCCTGCCAGCGTTCAATGGCTTCACGTGTCTGTGGGCCTGTAAAGCCGTCAACTGCACCTTGATAGATACCAAGCGTCAGCAATCGTTGTTGTAGACGAGCAATTTCAACATCAGCATTAGGTGCCAATGCTGGCAGCATTTCATCGACGGAACCAGTCAGCTGCAAACGATCCGGCGAAAGCTCGGCTGATTCTGTCTGAGTTTGTGCTGACGCTGCAGCGGGTTGAACGTTTGCTGTTACTTCCTGCTTATGTTCTGGAGCGGTTCCGGGCAGATAGGCGCGCGGCGTCGCTTTAAAGACAAAATCGGTACGAGTTTTGAAGAAGACAGCATTATGCGCTTCAGGCTGATACCAGAGTGCATTGGCCGAAACAAAGCCCATTACGACTGCGAAGGCCGTCGCGCCGCCGGTAAGCACAGGATTGCGCACGATAAAGTTGCCAGCGAAAATCGCCAGCGACGAAGCCGAACTGAAAAAGACCTGAAGCAGACGACGTCCGAGACTAGGCCGTTTTGCGGGCTTGCGCGTCGATCCGCTCTTGGCTCTGTTCACGGTTTTCGTCTTTGTTCCACTCATTGTTCCGTTCTCCCTGGTGACGGTGCATGTCAATGACCGTGCCAAGTTGCTGTTCGTCTTCTTCTCCCAAAGAATCCTGATCAAATAGTTTCTGCGGGCCTGCCACCGGCAGATGAACAGTCACAACCGTTCCTTCGCCCACACAGCTTTTAATATTCATCGAGCCCTGGTGCAGCTCTACCAATCCCCGGACCACTGAGAGCCCAAGGCCAGTTCCCTCTTGCGCGCGCGTGTATTGATTATCGGCCCGCACGAACGGCGATCCGATGCGCTGCATATCTTCCGGCTCAATACCAATTCCTGTATCTGCAACAATGATTTCGAGCTGCGGCCTACCGTCAATCACAACACGCGATGCATCAATGGTGACGCAACCACCCGACTGGGTGAACTTCACAGCATTGGCTGTCAAATTGAGCAAAATCTGCTGAACTGCACGACGATCAGCGACCACATCGCCGGTCATCGCATTCACACGATGACAAAAAGCGAGGCCTTTCTTTTCGGCCTGTGGCAGCATAACAGACGCGCACAAATCAGCAGCTTCACGGAAAGCGAAGCTCTGTGGCTCAATGCGATAGGTGCCAGTTTCGAGCTTGGAGTTATCGAGTACCGAGTTGACCAGTTCGAGCAGATAATGGCCAGACTTATGAATAAGTCCCGCATATTCGCGCTGCTTTTCATCCTGCAACTGGCAGCCCATTTCGTGCGTGAGCATATCCGAGAAACCGATGATCGAATTGAGCGGCGTACGCAGCTCATGGCTGACGGTTGCCAGAAGACGCCCCTTGCCAATGCGTTCTGCTTCAAGCTCAGCTTTCAAAGCATTGATTTCTTCAAGCAGTCGGTGCTCACCTTCCAGCGAACGTCCAGTGAGCGTCATCACGCCGTTCGCTGCAACACCTTCCATGCGGAATGACAGGAACACGGTATTGCCATCTTCGATTGTGCGAAGGCGCACATCGGCAGGACGCGCGTTACGACCAGAGCGCAGATCAGCAAGCAAAGAAACATATTGGACGCGATCAGCGACGTGAACGCGATCAAGCAGTGCGACGCCTTCCAGCGTTGTCGACTGAACACCAAGAGTTGCTGCAGACGCCATTCCGATTTCTGAAACAACGCCGTCAGCATCGAGCGTCATGAGAATATCACCAGCTGCAATAACCGGCTTTTGTGCAGCCTGCGGAGCCGAAACCACCACTGTTTGGACCGTCGAACTACGAGCGATAAGGCTTGTTATATATAAGAGAGAGATGATCAGTGCAGCGGCCGACACGCTTGCAACAGTAAGACCACCGGCAGCTAGAATAAGAGCTGCCGCACCAACAGCTGCGAGCGCTGCAAGCGGTTTACCGCTCACCAACCATGCTTCTAATGGAAAGGCTGCCGCCATCACCCAAAGCACGATGCTGCTGCCATTGGTAAGTGCCGCGATTGTGGCAAGACCAGCGCCATACACGGCAAAATTCAGCGTTCCGAGAACTGCAGCATTCACGCCCATCAGGCTCAAAGCGCACAATATCATCGCAACGCCTGCGAAACTTGCTGCAAGCACAGCGTATGTCGCAAAATCATTCGCAATACCCGATGCAAAGACCGATACAAACAGCAGCACCGGCAAAAGCATGAACGAACCAACGATGCGAATCGCTGACGCATCTGAACGATCAGTCCAGCGCTGGCAAAAACGTTCATAAAAACGCGCAAGCGCCAGCACATTCGTGCCTGCTCTCTCCGCTGCGTTCAAAAGAATGGCGCTCAACTTGCCTTACTCACTCAATACTCATTCGGCACATCCATCAGGGATTAGCCTGTTGATGGCAGAATGCAGCCGAGGCTTTAAAGAAACGATAAAACAAACCGGCGATGGGCGAATTGATGTAAAATCTCACAGTCTGGAGCCCTAGTTTTCCAGCTATGGTAAACAGAAGGTGGATAAAGGTTAGGCGCTGCTTGGCAATTAACCAATCCAACATTTTTGAGACCAGCGATTCTTACGGTTACGGAATCTTTTTAATTTTAGTGAAGAATGTTTTTGCCAATCCCGGCCAACACATTCGAGAGCAATGATCCGTTTTCTCATCAAATCTGCAATCTGGCTGTCGTTGGCATTTATGATAATGCCGCACTTTTTTCCTGCGGATGAAGAAAGCACACCGGCTCAGAAGCAAATCGACGCTGCATCAAACACCAAACCGGACCAGATTGAACAGTTACTTTCCAATGGCAAAACTGCGCTGGAACTCAGCAAGATCTGCGTAAACAATCCCTCATTGTGTGAACACGGCGTGTCTTTTTTATCCAGCGCTGCAAGCGGCGCAATGGAGCGCACTGGCGGTGTACTTGAATATCTGAGTGACCGCTTTGGCACGAAGCCCCCAACCGCAACACTGGCCTCACCCGAACCTACAATCCCACAGCAGGTTTCCATTCAACAAAATCAGACAGCGATTTCGAAAATCCCGATCCCTACCCCGCGCGCTGAAGGGCTTCGCGCACTTGATCGTTCGACAACCGGCGCAATTCCCTCTCGCAATTGATGGTTTAGGGTGACGTTCGCACGCTTTGTCCTTATATAGACAAGCGAACAGTGACCCAATTTGAGCAGATATCATGACCACGACAATAGATAACATCATTTCCGACTTCGAATTTCTCGACGATTGGGAAGATCGCTATCGTTATGTGATTGATCTGGGAAAAGAGCTGCCCGCATACCCAGATGATGCGCGCGATGCTGCGCACAAGGTGCAGGGCTGCGTCAGTCAGGTATGGCTCAAAACCGTTCCGCATGAAGGTTCTGACCCGGTTATCGATTTTCTGGGCGATTCAGATGCGCATATCGTGCGCGGTCTTGTTGCAATCGTGCTCGCCTTTTATTCAGGGCGCAAAGCTTCCGAAATCGTGGCATCCGACCCGGAAGAGGTTCTCAAAAAACTCGGGCTGGATGAACATCTGACGCCGCAGCGTTCCAATGGACTGCGGTCAATGGTGGCGCGTATCCGCCGCGATGCGGAAGCGCTTAAAGCATCAGCTTAATAGCTTTTCAACAGCAAGTGCGGCGGCGAGCAATTCCTTATCCGCGCCGTTGCGCGCCGTTAGCATAAGACCCACTGGCATTCCAGTTACGGGCATCGGCAGCGTAATGCTGCAAAGATCGAACTGATTGGCGATCTGCGTATTGCGCAAAAGCAGCCCTTCAACGCGGTCATATTCGACGGGATCGTCAATCACCGACGCAATCGTCGGCGCTACGATTGGCGTGGTGGGCGTCACTAGGAAATCTATGTCTGCAAGCCTCCGATCCATTTCGGTCATGAGGCTTTGCCGTATCTGCATAAGGCCATGATAGTCCTCTTCAGACACTTTTAGACGTTTTGCGAGCGTGTGTTTTACACGTTCATCGACATTCGCGTCAGGATCTTTCAACCACGTATCGGCATGGATATGGCTCGCTTCAATGCCCGCAATCGACCCAATCGAAGCCGCCTTGCGCAACTCAAGAATGAGGTCATTCAGCTCGAATGAAACGACCCGCGCACCTGCATCCTGAAGCAACTTAAGGCTGTGTTTGAAAGCATCGCAAACGTCAGGTTCCATATCGGCCAGCATCGTGCCTTCCGGCAAACCGACCGTTAAACTGTCCAAAGCCCTTGGCGCTGGCAACACAGGAGCCTCTCCCGCCATTACAGCATCCGCAAGAATACAATCCGCGACCGTTCTAGCGATTGGGCCAATCGAATCAAGCGATGGTGCCAATGGAAAAGCGCCATCAAGGGGAATGCACTTTGCCGTCGGTTTAAAGCCAACAAGTCCATTGAGCGCTGCTGGAATACGCACTGAACCGCCCGTGTCAGAGCCGATTGCTATTTCACTTGTACCTTCAGCAACCGAGACCGCGGCCCCCGAGGATGAACCACCCGGTACGCGCTGTGGATCAATTGCATTGGCTAGCACGCCATAATGCGGGTTTAAGCCGACAGCTGTAAACGCAAACTCAGTCATGTGCGTCTTGCCGATAATGACTGCACCCGCAGCCCTTAAACGCTCGACAACTACGGCGTTTTCACTCGCGACCGCAGCAGTTCTGCGTATAACAGAGCCAGCGAGCGTCGGTTCGTCTTTAATATCGAACAAGTCTTTGATCGATATGATCCGACCATCCAGCGGACCAATCACCCGCCCCGCCATAAAACGTTCATCAGACTCGCTGGCTTCTGCTGTGGCTCTGCCTGCATAAATAGTACTGAAAACACGCTCGCTGCCGACACGTGTTCTCAGTTTTGACAAAATATTTTCAAGCTTATTGCTAATACTAAGCATATTTCCCCCGTCAGAATGACTTTGTTATTCAAACTGTTGACGGGGTCAATGTGGTGAAAAAGCATCACAGCAACTAATCTTACCGTGGACGTGCTGCCGGGCGATAATCCTCTGCACCCCAGTGAACAATACCGGTCGAGCGAGGTTCCCTGCCTGAATGCGGATTATAATGCCGGTGCAGCATCGAAAGCCCCATTTTGAGCAACATTTTGCCGGAACGAACTGGCCATTGGCGCTCGCGTTCCACGAGTTCCAGCCCCTTTAAGAAGCAACAAACATCTATAAGCACGCCGCTTAGTTCAGGTCCAACGGCATCCAAAGCGCGCTCAACACGCATCCGGCTTGCAAGCGCAATATCTGTAAATTCAGCCATACCTCCCGGCCCCGAACGCGTGGAATTACCAACACCCATATCCCACCGCGCTGAAATCGAAGGCATCATCGCCCCCCGGGTAAAATCTGAACGCAACCGTTCTCCGGCCCGAAACTCATCTTCTGAAATGAAACTCACACCTTTACTATTGCGAAGCCTAAAGAGTTTGGTCAGTGGCGATTCAGAAGGGTTAATTTCAACGTTCTCACCATATTCGAGCTCTATGGTTTCAGTCTTTCGAGCGGTAGCTGGCTTTTTCTCAGAGCTCTTTCGTGCTTGAGACGCAAGTACAAGCCGACCGTCGTTATACAGCAAAACGCCACGTTTTCGCATCGCATCAAGTTCATTACGCGTTGTTGCAATTGTACCGTGGTCAGCCACAAGCAAAACATGGGTGTCACGTACAGAATCCTGGACTTCGCATCCACCCTGTTTCAAAAAACGAATGATTCTTGCTTCGGACGTCGAATACATTTCACTCAAGCTGCTATCCTCCAATCCGAGAATCCAACGTTAACGAGTTTTTCAAGCGCGGAAACGACCGCATCATAATCCCGGTCCTCTCGGCGATCTTCAACAAGATGGCACGCATACATGACTGTCGTGCGTTCACGAGAAAATCCAATTGCGACCTGGCCCATAACCATGCCGAAAGAGGTATGCGCGATATACATGCCCAACTGTCGTACCTGTGCAACGTCCCGTCTGCATCGCATAGGCGAACGCAACTCAGTACCACTAACGCCGAAATAGGCAGACAACATGTCTATCAACGCTTCGCAGATCTCAATATTCTTTTCCTGGCACCTGCGCCCCAGATCCGGACCAGAATTATCCAGTTTCAGTGTTCGTCCGTGTCGCGCGGCAATGACCTTTAAAGCCTCAACAGCTTCTGCGCGGGTATGGATGATATCCGGAGTTTTCAGAGACATTCATCTTTCCTCACCGTTATAGGAATATGTTCTTATAGCGAGGAATTTGCAAGCGGGGATAAGTTTATTTATAGCATATTTTCATCCATCATCAGGCCATTACGAAATTATAGGAATTTTATCCACACCTCAGAAGCGTCTGCCATTCTGTCGCCAGAAAGAGCGCAACAAGTGGAACATAGATAATGGAACTCACGCTTCGTAATTCCTGCAAAGATTTTATTACAAAACGTAATGAAGACCGGATGGGAGCGATGCAGCGCGTTGCGCTGCAGATCATAGCGGGTATCGATATGGATACGCTGCTAAACGCTTCAAAAGACGAAAAAAATCGAGCAGAAAATAGACTTACCCGGCTTATAGAACGCGAGCGGCTGAAAGGTGTCAGCGGTCATTGGAGCTATGATCTTAATAGGCATATCGCCTTAAAGCAGGCTCTCGACAGGTTACTGGGCAGAACAGTTGTTATGAGATCAAACAGCCAATTAAGACATGTTGCTCATTTTTGATGATTCCAAAAAAAATAGCTAAGTTCAAATAAAATAGCCCGACACAAGAGCGCCGGGCTATAATCAACTTGTCTTCATAGCAAAACAAGTGTCCGATCTAACGTATCGGTAAATTATGCGTCCTTAGGCTTACGGCCCAGACCCATCTTCTTAGCAAGACGCGAACGTGCAGCAGCGTAGTTCGGAGCAACCATTGGATAGTTAGGATCAAGATCCCACTTTTCACGGTACTGTTCAGGAGACATGCTATAGTGGGTCATCAGGTGACGCTTGAGCGACTTGAACTTCTTACCGTCTTCAAGGCAGATGATGTAATCGTCATGAACCGACTTCTTCGGGTTCACAGCCGGCTTTGGCTTTTCAACGACAACAGGCGCTTCTTCACGAACAACATTGCTCTTGAAAGCAGAATGTACTTCTGAAATCAGGAGAGGCAGTTCACTTGCGCGAATAGAATTATTTCCAACATAAGCGGCAACAACTTCAGCAGTCAGGCTGAGCAGCAATTCTGCGCTCTCGTCGTAGATTTCAGGGTTTTCCATTTTTTTTCCTTTATAGTCGCTCTTTATATCAGGCAAACTACAGCACCCAAAAATCTGGGGCTGGCTTGCTCGAATTCTTTTCCCTGCCCAACATTAGCCCGTGTCGCAAATAACAATGAATAGTGTCATTTGCAATAGAATTGTCAAACCACTTTACATTAAAAGAACGAAATTCTTCTTAAGCAAGCAAATAAAATTCCGATTTATGCGCAATTGAATTTCCAAAAAGACTGTCATCAATAGATGGCGCCCTAATTGGCTCGATGCTGTATTCGTAAAGTTGAGGGAAAGGTGATAGATTGTCTGTAGCGCTTCCTTAGTTTACAAGACAAACATAATCAATCTTTTTTTTCGATAAGCTTTTTAACACTAGCTAAAACAACCATATTTATTGGGGAAAATCATGATCAATGACTAAGGCAACAAAAAGGCTAAATCAGAATATATTCATATCAATAAACTCAATTTCAGTAGCTACATCAAATATATATACAAGTTACCTTTAAAGGCCATCGATCTACACGAAAGTTTTACCTGTACATTGAGTGACGTACATCAAATCAGCAATATATCCATTTTGGAAAAGGTGTTGCTACAGTTTGATCAAACAATTCGCTTGTAGTTTTGTGTGATATGAAGGTGCGGCCCCCCTTGTTCCGCCTCATTCAAATGATCATGTAATCATCAAAACTGCTAGGCTCCACTCACAGGAGAAACAAATGTCTAATTCCACTGATCAGACCCGCCACCTGAAAGTCATTAAAACCGATGCAGAATGGCGTGAACAACTCACGCCCATTCAGTATCAGATCACCCGCCAGCACGGGACTGAACGCGCCTTCTCCAGCCCGAATTTTGATAGTTCACTCCATGGAATTTATCGCTGCGTGTGCTGCGATAAGCCGCTTTATAAGTCGGAAACGAAGTACGAGTCTGGAACAGGTTGGCCTAGCTTTTACCAACCAATTGAGCCAGATGCAGTTTTCGCAGTTGAAGATCATTCCTATGGCATGAACCGTACGGAAATCCGCTGTTCGGATTGCGATGCACATCTGGGGCACGTTTTTCCTGATGGTCCGCCGCCAACAGGTCTGCGTTACTGCATGAATGGTAACGCATTGATCTTCGATCAGGATTAATTGTTGTTTTTGACGGTCCGGACCGGCACAACGGTTCGGACTGATTTCTTTTGCTTTTTACCGGATAATACATGCCCCACGATCAGAATTTCCCCACTGCTCCCAAAGCACCTAAACATCCTGCAAGTGATACACGGCACGGCATCACCCGTACCGATGACTATGCATGGTTGCGCGCTGATAACTGGCAGGAAGTCTTCAAAGATCCTTCTGTTCTGGCAACTGAAATTCGCGAGCATCTGGACGCAGAAAACGCCTATCAAACAGCCTTGATGCAGGACACGGACGCGCTTCAGAAACAGCTTTTTGCCGAGATGCGTGGACGCATCAAGGAAGATGATTCATCAATTCCATCGAAGGATGGCCCCTACGCTTACGGCGTATCCTACCGGACCGGTGGCGAGCAGCCATATTTCATCCGTACGCCGCGCGATGGTGGTGCGGAAACAATCCTTCTCGACGGCGACAAAGAGGCTGAAGATAAAGCCTATTTCCGTCTAGCATCCGCTGATCATTCACCCGATCACAATCGTTTGATCTGGGGCTATGACGATAAGGGATCTGAATTTTACAAACTCAGAGTTCGCGATCTCGAAAAAATGTCGGATCTCGAAGACGTACTTACCGATACCAATGGCGGCGGCAGCTGGGATGCTGACAGCAAGGGCTTTTTCTATACTTTGCTTGATGAAAACCATCGCCCGTCCAAAGTCTTCTATCATCTGATCGGCACCGAACAGACGCAGGACAAACTGATCTTTGAAGAAAAAGACCCTGGGTTCTTCTTAGGTGTTGGGGGTTCGCCACTCGATGATTTCATCTTCATCGACATTCATGATCATGAAACGTCTGAATCCTGGTTGCTGCCCGCAAATGATCCTGCGGCAAAGCCGCAGCTCGTCATGGCCCGCAAAACAGGTGTCGAATATGATATTGCGCCCGGCGGCGATGAATTCTTCATTCTGACCAATATTGACGGCGCGAAAGATTTCAAGATCATGCGCGCACCTGCATCCGCACCGCAGCAGGAAAACTGGGAAGAACTGGTCGCGCACGTTCCGGGACGCCTGATCCTCTCACACGGCGCGTATAAGAACCATCTCGTCTGGATGGAGCGCGATAACGGCCTGCCGCGCATCGTCATCCGCGACCGCAAGACCGGCGAACAACATGCCATTGCGTTTGATGAAGAAGCCTACTCGCTCGGACTTCAGGGCAGCGCGGAATATGACACGGATGTAATCCGCTTCTCTTATTCTTCGATGACCACGCCTGAGCAGCTTTTCGATTACAATATGAACACGCGCGAACGCACTTTACTCAAAACACAGGAAGTTCCTTCCGGTCATAACATTGAGGATTATGTGACGCGGCGTGTTCTTGCACCTGCTAGCGATGGTGAACTGGTGCCGGTATCGCTGATCTATCACAAGGATACAAAGCTCGATGGCTCTGCGCCATGCCTGCTCTATGGCTACGGCTCATATGGCATGAGCATGCCTGCAAGCTTCAGTACCTCACGACTATCTCTGGTTGATCGAGGCTTTGTGTACGCCATCGCACATATTCGCGGCGGCAAGGAAAAAGGCTTTGCGTGGTATGAAAACGGCAAGCGTGAAAAGAAGACCAACACGTTTACGGATTTCATCGCGGCTGCAAAGCATCTCGTTGGCGAAGGCTTCACCAGCCACGACCGGATTGTTGCACATGGCGGCTCGGCAGGCGGCATGCTGATGGGCGCTATTGCCAATCTCGCACCGGAAGCTTTCGGCGGCATCATTGCAGAAGTACCGTTTGTTGATGTGCTCAATACGATGCTGGATGACACCCTCCCTCTCACGCCACCTGAATGGCCGGAATGGGGAAATCCAATTACGTCAGAAGCTGATTATCGCACCATCGCGGCGTACTCGCCTTACGACAATGTAACGGCTCAAGCCTATCCGCGCATTCTCGCGGTCGCTGGTCTGACAGATCCTCGCGTGACCTATTGGGAGCCTGCCAAATGGGTCGCCAAGTTGCGTGAACTAAAAACCGATGATCATCCGGTGCTTTTCCGCATCAATATGGATGCTGGACATGCCGGTGCATCGGGTAGATTTTCCAGGCTAGAAGAAGTGGCCTACACCTATGCTTTCGCCCTAAAAGCAGTCGGGAAAGTATAGGAAAGCCACATGAGTACCGCTCCCGGCAGTTTATTTGCCGGGAGTTTTTATTGGGCTTATATTATTTAAATGAACAGACGCGGAGATCAGATCATGCATCGTGCACTTTTAACCGCTCTTATTGCTTTTCCTTTGTTGGCGCCCGCAACGCTTGCGCAGGCACAGGTTCGCAAAGATGTCAGCGAATATGCCGGGCAACGCTGCAACACGCCACCACGCGGCAGTGGCGTTATTGTTGGCCAATTCAGCGGCGTAGAAGATTCCCCGTTCGTCAGCAGTGATGGATTGGTGCCTGTTGATCGCTTCCGCTGTTTTCAGACAATGTCTGAATGCAAAGGCTGGCTCTATACAATGCAAAGCAAATACACCAATGCCGGATTGCCGACTGTCGTTCGCTGCACCAAACGCTAATCAGCGATTGGACGGATAGCCGTTCTTATGCGCCGGGATCGCCTTAAGATAGGCTGCAATCGCTTCTCGATCTGCATCGCTTATCTGCGCCATGTTGGCCACAACATCGGTCATAGAACCGCCGAGTGAGTCAAAATCTGGCGTAAAGCCGCTTTGCAACGCATAGGCGATATCGTTCGCGCTCCAGTCACCAATGCCACCCTCGCCTGAGGTGATATTAGGCACGATGCCTTTGCGACCATCGCTGCCGGTTTCAGGTGAAAGCGCCCCTGCCATCCATTGCTTTGTGTCCAACCCACCAATGACATTGCGTGGTGTGTGGCACTCTGCGCAATGGCCCAGCGCTTCGGTGAGATATTGACCGCGCTTGACCTGATCCGATGCATTGGTCAGTTCGACAACCGGCTTATCTGAAAGATAAAGCTGTTTCCAAAGCCCGAGACCACGGCGAATATTGAATGGAAAACCAAGCTTATGCGCCGCCGCTACATTGTCCGATTCTGGCAGCGTTTTCATGTAGACGAACAAATCGGCCACGTCCTGCGGCTTCATCTTAGCGTAAGATGTATATGGAAAAGACGGATAGAGATGCTCCCCTGCCCGCCCTGTCCCTTCTAGCATCGCATTGGCAAAGTCGTGTAATGTCCAGTTACCAATGCCTTGTTCTGATGGCGAGATATTAGGCGCAATGAATGTGCCAAAATCCGAAGCCAGTTCATGTCCGCCCGCAAGCACCTTGCGCGCATCGCCCGTCGCACCGGGGGCGGCATGGCACGATGCACAGCCACCTGCCCAGAAAATCTGCTCGCCATTCGCTGCATCACCAGGCTGCAAAGATGCAATCACCGACTGATCAACCGTCTGAGGCGTTGTTAGCACCCAGAATGCAGCAGCCCCCAGGATCACCACGACGCCAGCGACATATGCGAGTTTTCGGACCATGACTTTGCTAATCAGTTCTTCTTTTCACGATAGACCTGATGGCACGAGCCGCAATTGGCAGCGACCTGCTGGAAAACCGGCTTCAGCGCATCAAGATCAGCAGGCTTGGCGGCAACGGCTGCGGCAGCATCAGCGCGGAACTTTTCGACGTGTTTGACGAAGTCTTCCTTGTTTGCCCAGATCTTGGCCGACGCTTCCGTATCGCCTTGATCAGAGCCCGCAGGGAACAAAGTGTCGACGTCGAACTTCTTCGCGTCAGCATCAATCTTTTCGAGCGCTGCGAGAGCCGCCGCTGCATCGAAAGGTTTTTCACCCTTTACCATTGGCGCGAGTTGCCCGACTGAACGCCCCATATCCTTCATGATGGCCTGACGATCAGCAATCGCGTCAGCATGCGCCACACCGGCGACCAACAAAGCAACCGAACTCACAGCGAGAAAAAATGAACGCATGTAATCCTCCACATCCAAAATCGAACAACAATCATGTTGGGTAAAATATCCGATACAATGCGTGTGTGCGCAACAGAATCGACAAATAAAACCCGCAGATCAAAAGTAATATGACGAATTTATAGGGAGTATTACAAACATTACACGATATTGTGAAAAACTTGAATTCAATACTATTGTTTAATTATGTCAGAATCACATTCTGGAAATCAAATAATACTTATCTTGATATTTATAGTCATGATTTATTATGGGCTGAACTAAATTCTTGTAATCGGCTCACCTACATAAGCGTGTGGCACATTTCAGAATACGCTCTGGACCAACCGCAAAGAAAAACCCCGCTTTCGCGGGGTTCTTGCAGATCACAATGAAATGGCAATTATGCCTTTTCGTAAAGCTCGAGCACGTAATCCCAGTTCACGAGGCTATCAACGAAAGCTTCGAGGTACTTAGGACGCGCATTGCGGTAATCGATGTAATAGGAGTGTTCCCATACGTCGACGCCGAGGATTGGCGTTGCGCCATGAACAAGCGGGCTTTCGCCGTTTGCAGTCTTCGAGATTTCGAGCTTGCCGTCCTTAACCGACAGCCATGCCCAACCCGAACCGAACTGACCAGCGCCAGCTGCGATGAAGTCTTCACGGAACTTGTCGTAGCCACCGAGATCGGATTCAACGGCCTTTTCAAGCGCGCCTGGAAGCTTCTTGCCGCCGCCGTCTTTCTTCATCCAGTTCCAGAAATGGAGATGGTTGTAGTGCTGACCGGCATTGTTGAAGAGCGCCTGGTTCTTGCCGAAGCTTTCCTTGACGATTTCTTCAAGGCTCTTGCCTTCAAGACCTGAGCCTTCGAGCAGCTTGTTACCATTGGTAACATAAGCCTGATGGTGCTTGTCGTGGTGGAATTCTAGTGTTTCGCGCGACATGAACGGCGAAAGTGCGTCATAATCATACGGAAGGGCGGGCAGTTCAAAGGCCATCGGAACTCTCCTCTTGTGTCTTTCAGCTTACTTTGAGTAGCTGACTATGGGCAGTGCGAACACATGCCCTAAAACTTGCGTGCGCAATCTACATAGGCCGCAACGTCGCATGCGGCAATGGCGCATTTTCTAAATTCACCCACCAAATCAATGAATTTTTATTGAAATTGCATAAGGATAGGGTTCACTTTACTTTTTTTGACATTGATGCACGAACGGAGAAAATCAGTGCCCCATAGTTCTTATGTTTTCGACGCGTATGGCACATTATTTGATGTGCATTCCGCTGTGCGCAGACATGAGGATAAAGCGGGACCGGATGGCGCTGCATTCTCTCTGCTTTGGCGCACAAAACAGCTCGAATATTCATGGACACTCAGTCTGATGGGCGAATATCGCGACTTCTGGAAGCTTACAGAAGACGCGCTGGATTTCGCCTTTGCCCGCTATCCTTCTGTTGATAAAGCACTGCGCGGTGACCTGCTGGAAGCTTACTGGAAGCTCGATTGCTACCCGGAAGTCCCTGCAGCACTGAAGAATTTGAAAAGCCGAGGCGCGCGATTGGCTATTCTCTCCAACGGTTCACCAACGATGCTGGAGGCCGCCGTCAAATCCTCCGCACTGGATGTATTACTTGATGATGTCATCTCTGCTGATAGCGTGAAGCGCTATAAAACATCGCCTTCGGTCTATGAACTAATCACGATGCAGTGGCGGCTTTACCCCTCGGCAATCTCATTCCAGTCGTCCAACCGCTGGGATGTTGCAGGTGCCGCGCGATTCGGGATGCGGGCCGTATGGATCAACCGATCCAATCAACCCGATGAATATAAGCAATATCCTCCCGCACTCATTTTACCGAATCTGGAACTGCTGGATTGAATATCACTAAAACTTGAATATGCGGCGCGGTGAACAACCTTCTGTTGCGGCTAAAATTGTGTCGCAACAGCAACACGAGACCCGTTACGGCGCTTTAGCCATGTTTAGGCCTCATTATAAACGGCGAGAGGCCACATTTATCGGGCGTTTTGCCGGCAACTAAATGCATTCGAACTCGTTATCACCGCGGAATTTGCGACTATTACAACGAATAGTCGCACTTCATTAACCCTAACCGTTGTATCTAACACCCCTCCCGTCACCAATCTGGTTTTCATATGCAAACGACCCTTACCCGCCGTTCCTTTCTTACGGCCATGACAGCAACAGCGGCGGCCGGCCTCGCCGGTTGCGCTCAGTTGGGGCAGAATGTTCCAATCGTAGATGTTGATGCTAATGGCAATCCTATCAACAGGACGCCGCAAGCCAGCGTTGATTCTTCCTATGGAAGCTGGGCATCCATGTATGCGGCTGTTGAAGACAATGGCTATCAGCTCCCTGCCATTCCAATCCAGAAAATGGACAAGCGCTATCTGCGTCAGGTTGTGCAGGATCCGACCGGCGAAATGCCAGGCACCATCGTTGTCGATACGACCAACCGTTTCCTTTATTTGGTACTCGGTAATGGTCAGGCAATGCGTTATGGCGTCGGCATTGGCCGTGATGGCTTTGCATGGTCGGGCCGCGCAGTCATTCAGTACAAGCGCGAATGGCCACGTTGGACGCCACCGGATGAGATGGTTGCCCGTCAGCCAGAACTCGAACCATACAGCTCGCGTAATGGCGGCATGGCCCCTGGCCTCAAAAATCCGCTCGGCGCGCGCGCTCTTTACATCTTCAAAGATGGCAAAGACACGATCTATCGCCTTCACGGAAATCCTGAATGGTGGTCAATCGGCAAGGCCGTTTCTTCGGGCTGCGTTCGCCTGATGAATCAGGACATCATCGATCTCTACAATCGCGTACCAGCGAAATCGCCTATTCTGGTTATGTAATAAGAGATTAGCGATAGTAATTAAAAAAAGCCCCGGAATTCCGGGGCTTTTTCTATTTTATGTAAGCTAGCTATCAGCGCTTGAAACTGCCTAAGATTCCACGCACCAGCGCACGGCCCAATGATGTGCTTACCGAACGCACGACCGACTTCATCGCGGTTTCCGCTACCGTCTGACGACCAGAACGGCGACCCGTTCCGAATGCGGTTCCCATAATCTCACCAAGAAGTCCGCCGCCCTCACTGGGTTCATCCGCTTTTGTTTTTTGCTGTGCGTCGGCTGCAGCTTGCGCCTTTCGAGCCAGCATTTCGAAAGCAGAATCCCGGTCCACCGTCTGATCATACTGCCCGGCAACAGGGCTTGCTGCCATGATTCGCGCACGCGCTTCCGGCGACAGCGGTCCGATCTGCGACGATGGTGGACGGATCAACGTGCGCTGCACCATCGAAGGCACGCCTTTCGCCTGCAAAGTCGAAACCAGCGCCTCGCCTGTCGAGAGATTGGTGATCGCCTCATAGGTTTTGAAATCAGGATTTGGACGGAATGTATCGGCAGCCGTCTTCACGGCATTGGTTTCGCGTGGCGTGTAAGCGCGAAGTGCGTGCTGAACGCGATTTCCAAGCTGTGCCAACACCGATTCCGGCACATCGAGCGGGTTCTGTGTTACGAAATAAACGCCAACACCTTTCGAGCGGATCAGGCGCACGACTTGTTCAACGCGATCGACAAGCGCTTTTGGCGCTTCATCAAATAGCAGATGGGCTTCATCAAAGAAGAAAACCAGACGTGGCTTATCCGGATCGCCCACTTCGGGCAGTTCCTCAAACAGCTCAGACATCAGCCACAAAAGGAATGTCGAATAAAGACGCGGGCTCATCATCAGCTTATCAGCGGCAAGCACGCTAATCACGCCGCGACCGTCAGTCGTCGTCCTCATCAGATCAGCAATGCGGAGTGCTGGCTCACCAAAAAATTTCGTTCCACCTTGCTGATCGAGAACCAGCAACGAGCGCTGAATGGCACCCACTGAAGCCTTGTTGACGTTGCCGTATTTTGCAGAAAGCTCAGCCGAGCGCTCAGCCATTTCTGCAAGAATTGCCTGCAAGTCCTTCAGGTCCAGCAGCAGCAAGCCTTCTTCATCAGCGAGGCGGAATGCAACATTGAGCACACCTTCCTGCGCATCAGTCAGACTCATCAGACGTGAGAGCAGCAGCGGCCCCATTTCGGAAATGGTCGCGCGAACAGGATGTCCCTTTTCGCCGAAAATATCCCAAAAGATAACGGGTGAAGCATGCAGCTCATAAGGATTAAGCTCAACTTCTTCGGCCCGTTTGGTGAGATTTTCATTCGCTACACCGGGAGCAGCAATGCCGGAAAGATCGCTCTTGATGTCAGCACAAAAAACAGGAACGCCAGCCGCAGAAAAGCTCTCGGCCAACACTTGCAAAGTAACTGTCTTACCCGTGCCCGTTGCGCCGGTGACAAGGCCATGCCTGTTGCCATATTTCAGCGCCAGATATTCTGGCTGCTGATAGGAATCATCAGGTTTGCGGCTTGCACCAAGAAAAATTGCATCATCGGCGGTCATCAGGCATGTCGCTCCGTAAAAGGTTTGCTTACAATACGATATACCAGCAGCACCGTCGCGCAACAACGATAACGCGAAATCCGCACCCAAACTTAATTTCCAGCTTTCGTTCATGAAGAATTCAGCAGATTTTAGCTCAGCAATACTTGCAAAGCCTCGGTGACAATGCATATTACGTAAACGTAAGATTTTTCGGGAGAGTTTCATGGAAGAACTGATCGCGCGCATCACCTCCAATGTCGGCATTGATGCAGCAACGGCAGAAAAGGCCGTCGGTATGATTTTGGCGTTTCTGCAAAAAGAAGGCCCAGCCGATAAGGTTCAGCAGCTGCTGGCAGCTTTCCCGGGTGCGGAAGAAGCAATTTCGCAGGTTAAGGGTGGCGGATTTCTGTCCGGTCTGATGGGCGGCGTGATGGGCCTTGGCTCGCAGCTGATGAGCGCAGGTCTCGGCATGGGTGAGATTTCCGGTGTTGCCAAAGAAACCATCCGTTTTGCCAAGGAAAAAGCTGGCGCAGAACCAGTTGATGCCGTTGTGGGATCGATCCCGGGCCTCGGACAGTTCATCTAAATTTTGACGACAAACAATAGCCCCGGACAACCGGGGCTTTTTTATTAACCTTGCACGACTTTTACGCCGACATGTTTTGATCGGCCAGCGCCCCAGCCATTGATGGCAGCGCCTATTCCAAGCACTGCAAAGAAGATGCCGCAGGCTGCAAAACTGCCCGTCGCACTGTGGATCAGGCCAACCACCAGCGGCCCAATCGACGCCAGCGTGTAACCGATGCATTGCGCCATGCCAGACAAATGCGCGGCCGTATGCGAATCGGGCGAACGCAGCACGATGACCATCATCGCAGCAGCGATGAGCCCACCCTGACCAAAGCCCTGAATAATTGCCAGCAGCCAGAAGCTCCATTGCGGCAGATAGAGAAAACCGATCAATGGAAGTGCTGCGCTTAAACAGAGCACAACATTGAGCAGGCTCTGGCTCTTCTGTCGGACTGCAATCGAAGGGATTGCAAGGCAAGTGACGACCTGCACCATGATCGAAAATGAAACCAGTCCGCCTGCCGCCGTTCCGCTCAGCCCCTGCTCACGCAAAATCGGTGCGAGCCAGCCAAAGACAATATAGGCCATGGAGGATTGCAGCCCCATGAAGAACGTCACCTGCCATGCAAGCCTGTCTTTCCATAAGCCTATGACTTTGAAGCCAGAATGGGCAACGTTGTGTTTTGCTCGCATAGCTTGAGGCAACCACAGCGCCAGAACCAGTGCGGCTGGAACGGCCCAGAAAGCCAGCGCCAGATTCCACGAGCCGCCCAGCATATGCTCAATCGGGATTGTAAAACCAGCCGCCGCCGCCGCACCACCGCACAGCGCCATTGTATAAAGCCCGGTCATTATCGCTGCAGTTTTTGGAAAATCGCGTTTGACGACGCCCGGAAGCAGCACATTGCCAGTAGCAATTGCCGCACCAGCAAGTGTGGCGCCAATATAAAGCGATGCTGAATTTCCGATGCCACGGATCGCCGTGCCGATCGTCAAAACGATGAGCACAAACAACAGCACTTTTTCCGCACCAAAACGCTGTGCAAGACGCGGGGCAAAGGGTGCAAAAACGCCAAGGCAAACAACGGGGAGCGTTGTCAGAATGCCAGCGGCAAAACCTGACATCCCCGTCGCTTCCATAATTTCGGGCAAAAGCACCGATACACTGGAAAACACCGGACGCAGATTGGCAGCAATCAGCACGAGGCTCAGACCTAACAACAAGCGCAGCGCTTTGCTTTGTTTCGGCGGCAGAGGTGGCTGCGGCACGCTGTCGATTTCAGCATCGACCAGAGCAGCATCCGCCGGAGGATTTGTGTGGCTCATATCGCCAACACCTTTCATTCAATCACATCACAAACAGCGATGTACTACATCGTACGCATGGAGCAATAGATTAAACATTGTGATAAGTACCGCTATGAAGCCGCTTGCCTCATTCCGTTAACAATTTTAACGCAATGTGGCAGCTGAACTTTCAGACTTCAAAACTGGGTGCCGCATGATCAATCTTTACTGCCTGAATGGAGATCATCTCGAACGTGTCGAGGTTGAACCAGGCACGCCTTTGCCTGAAAATGTTATCTGGATTGACCTGCTTGCACCCGGCGTCAATGAAGATCACATCGTCGAAGCATGGACTGGCATTTCGATCCCGACCCGCGAAGACATGACGGAGATTGAGGAATCCAGCCGTTTTTATATGGAAAACGGCGCGCAATATCTGACCGTGCCAATTCTTCATGCCGTTGATCTCGATCATCGGGAATTGGCCCCTGTGACCTTTATCATCCACGGCCAGCGTCTCGTAACCGTCCGTTATGCCAATCCGAAATCGGTCAGCATTTATATTACCCGCGCAACGAAGCCCGGCAATGGACTGATCCCCGCCAAATGCTCCGGCCTGTCAATCATGCTCGGCATCACCGAAGCCACCACCAACCGTCTCGCCGATATTCTTGAAGGTGTGGCTGGTAAGATCGACGCAGCATCGCATTCTATCTATCGCCGCCAGCCAAAAGCACGGCCCATGACGACGGAAGATTTCCGGCACATCCTCACGCAGATCGGTGGCCAAGGTACGTTTCTATCGCGCATGCGGGAAAGTCTTGCCGGTGTCAGTCGAATGCTTGTGTATCTTTCTGCAATCAACAGCCCTGTAGCGACCAAAAAAGACACGCGCTCATGGATCAAATCACTGGAGCGCGATGCGCAGTCACTCGTCGCCTATGTGGATTTTCTCTCCAACAAGGTCACATTCCTACTTGATACGATTGTTGGTCTGATTTCCGTCGAGCAAAACGCTATTATCAAGATCTTTTCAGTCGCAGCAGTGGGCTTCATGCCACCAACACTCGTCGCATCAATCTATGGCATGAACTTCTCATTCATGCCGGAACTCAATTCGCCATGGGGCTACCCAATGGCGCTTGGCCTGATGGTTGCCTCGGCCCTGTTGCCGCTGTTCTATTTCCGCCGAAAAGGGTGGTTATAGGTCACACCGATAGCGAGACAATCTCCCAGTCTTTGCCATTGATTTTAAGAATATCACCGGCGGGTTTGCCAAAAAGCATGATGGCGACCGGCGCCATATGGGAGATTTTTCCCTCCGATGGATTGGCTTCATCCTCGCCGACGATAGTCCAGGTGCGGGTATCGCCTTCATCGAGGTTTTCAAGTTCGACCGTCATGCCAAACCGCACTACGTCGCTGTCCGGTTCAGGCACGGATAATTCCGCGGTTTCACGACGCGACGTCCAATAGCGCAGATCACGTGAGAGACGCGCGATAGCTGAACGTTCGCCCGCGACATTGGCCTCAGCCAGTTCGCGTTGCAGACGGGCAAGTTCGTCTTCGATCATCTTCAAACCATCGGATGTGACGAGATTGCGATGCGGACTAACCGGACGCTCACCGAGGTCGGCTGGCGCATCGTCCTGTTCTTTTGTGAAAGCTCTGCTCATGCTCTGAATGTATGCAGAGCAGCCATTTCCCGCAAGCCCACAAGTTTGAAGTCGCTCCACGACAGCCTCAATCCGTATTTCAAATGCTGTCAGATTTTTTATTGATTGATCAGTCAATCAAAGATAAAATTGAAGTCAATAAACCTCAACGCGGATAATGATTATGCCCAAAATCGGGATGGAGCCTCAACGGCGGCGCGAGCTTATCGATGCGACGATCAGAACAATCGGCCAGCGCGGTTCGCTTGATGTCACAGTTGCGCAGATTGCTCATGAAGCAGGCGTTTCGCCTGCGCTCGCGCATCATTATTTTGGCGGCAAGGACAAGCTGATCCTCGCCACCATGCGCCACTTGCTGCGTGAGCTGGGTCACGATCTGCACGAAGCAATCAAGCGCACCGAAACGCCACGCGAGCGGATTGCTGCGATTATTGCAGTGAACTTTTCTGCCTCTCAGTTTGCTCAAGAAACCATTGCCGCCTGGCTGACCTTCTATGTTCATGCGCAGCAGTCAGAAGATACGCGTCGGCTTTTGCGGGTCTATGCGCGCCGCCTACATTCCAATTTGGTTTTCGCACTTGATCAACTCACCAGCCGCGAGCGTGCAAACCGTATTGCGGAGGGTGCTGGCGCAATGATCGACGGACTTTATATCCGTCACGCCCTTGGTGCCGATGCTCCCAACGCAGCGTCAGCAATTGCGCTTGTTGAAGATTATATCGCAGTTCAGCTTTCGGTGGAGCCATGAGCATGGAAGCAGATTTCGTTATCATCGGCTCCGGCTCCGCCGGTTCTGCCATGGCTTATCGTCTGTCAGAAGATGGCAGACATTCGGTGATTGTCATCGAATATGGTGGCCCGGACATCGGCCCGCTCATCCAGATGCCTGCCGCCCTCTCCTTCCCCATGAATATGGAAACCTATGACTGGGGTTTTTCGACAGAACCTGAGCCACACATCGACGGGCGTAGTCTGGTCACACCGCGCGGCAAGGTTGTGGGTGGTTCATCTTCCATCAACGGCATGGTCTATGTGCGCGGGCATGCACGCGATTACGACCATTGGTCGGAGAGTGGTGCGCGCGGCTGGTCTTATGCCGATGTATTGCCCTACTTCAAGCGGATGGAAAATGCGCACGGCGGACAGGAAGGCTGGCGCGGCACCAATGGGCCGCTGCATGTTCAGCGCGGTCGTCGCGACAATCCGCTATTCAAGGCCTTTGTCGATGCCGGGCATCAGGCAGGTTTTGAAGTCACTGACGATTATAATGGTGAGAAACAGGAAGGCTTTGGCCCAATGGAGCAGACGATCCATAATGGACGTCGCTGGTCTGCCGCCAATGCCTATCTGAAACCAGCCCTCAAGCGCCCCAATGTAAAGCTCGTCAAAGGCTTAGCGCGCAAGATCGTTATGGAAGGCAAGCGCGCGGTCGGCGTTGAAATCGAAGCCGGTCGCACTTTCTCGACCATCCGCGCGCGTCGAGAAGTTATTATCGCTGCATCCTCCATCAATTCACCAAAGCTGCTGATGCTTTCAGGCATTGGCCCGGCCGCACAGCTTAAAGAACAAGGCATTGAGGTCGTGGCCGACCGACCGGGCGTGGGCCAAAACCTGCAAGATCATCTGGAAGTCTATATCCAGCAGGAATGCACGCAGCCGATTACGCTCTATTCCAAGCTGAACCTGTTCTCGAAAGCGAGAATTGGCGCGGAATGGCTGTTCTTTAAAACCGGCGATGGCGCGACGAACCATTTTGAATCGGCAGCTTTTGTACGTTCAAAAGCAGGTGTGGAATATCCCGATATTCAATATCACTTCCTGCCAGTTGCCATTCGCTATGATGGCAAAGCGGCAGCGCAATCGCATGGCTTTCAGGCGCATGTCGGACCGATGCGTTCGAAGTCCCGCGGCAGTGTTACTCTTCGCTCGGCCAATCCTCGCGAAAAGCCTGTCATAAAGTTCAACTATATGTCGCATGAGGATGACTGGGCCGATTTCCGTCATTGCGTGCGATTGACACGCGAAATCTTCGGACAAGATGCATTCGCCGCCTATCGTGGTGCCGAAATTCAACCTGGTGCAAAAGTGCAGTCGGATGACGAGATCGACAACTTCCTCCGGGAGCATGTGGAAAGCGCGTTTCACCCTTGCGGAACCTGTAAAATGGGTTCAGTTGACGACCCAATGGCGGTTGTTGACCCGGAATGCCGTGTTATTGGCGTGGAGGGATTGCGTGTCGCGGACTCGTCAATCTTCCCGCGTATAACCAATGGCAACCTAAATGGCCCATCGATCATGACAGGCGAAAAGGCTTCAGATCATATTCTGGGTCGCACGCCGCTGGCGCGATCCAATCAGGAACCATGGATCAATCCGCGCTGGGAAATATCCGACCGCTAATAAATTTCGAGGAAAATAAAATGAAAGTACAACCAAAAGCCTCGCACTTCATCGGCGGCGCATTCGTGGAAGACAAGGCTGGCAAGCCGCTTCCCGTTATCTATCCAGCAACGGGCGAAGAAATTGCGAAGCTATATTCTGCAACGCCTGACGTGATTGAAGCAGCCTATGCGGCAGCACTTAAAGCGCAAGGCGAATGGGCAGCCCTCAAGCCAGTTGAACGCGGTCGCATCCTGCGCCGTACCGCCGAAATTCTGCGCGAGAGGAACAAGAAACTTTCCAAGCTCGAAACGCTCGATACAGGCAAGGCGCTACAGGAAACGCTGGTCGCGGATGCTGCATCCGCAGCCGATGCGCTTGAGTTCTTCGGCGGCGTCATCTCCGGTTTCAATGGTGAATTCGTAGAGCTTGGCGGTTCGTTTGCCTATACGCGCCGGGAAGCGCTCGGCATTTGCGTTGGTATCGGCGCATGGAACTATCCGATTCAGATCGCGGCATGGAAGTCTGCTCCAGCACTCGCAATGGGCAATGCGTTCATCTTCAAGCCGTCCGAAAATACGCCGCTTTCAGCATTAGCACTCGCTGAAGCCTATAAGGAGGCCGGACTTCCCGATGGGCTATTCAACGTCGTTCAGGGTTTTGGCGATGTGGGTGCAGCGCTTGTTAATCACCGCCTAACCGCAAAAGTATCGCTCACAGGTTCCGTGCCGACAGGCAAGCGGATCATGTCGCAAGCAGGTGAACACCTCAAGCATGTCACGATGGAACTGGGCGGCAAGTCGCCAATCATCGTCTTTGACGACGCTGATCTCGACAGCGCCATTGGCGGCGCAATGCTTGGCAATTTCTATTCGACCGGACAGGTCTGCTCAAACGGTACGCGTGTGTTCGTTCATAAGAATGTGCGCGAGACATTTGTTGAACGTCTGGTTAAGCGCACCCGTAAAATCCGCATTGGCGATCCGCTGGATGAAGCCACGCAGATGGGACCGCTCATTAATGCTGCACAACGCGACAAGGTTCTATCTTATATCGAAAAAGGCAAAGCAGAGGGCGCAACCCTTGCTTGTGGTGGTGGCATTCCGAAGCTTCAGGGCTTTGATAAGGGTTGCTTTATCGAGCCGACAGTCTTCACTGATGTTACCGACACGATGACAATTGCCCGCGAAGAAATCTTCGGTCCGGTGATGAGCATTCTCGAATTCTCAGACGAGGACGAAGTGATTGCGCGCGCCAACGACACCGAGTTCGGCTTGGCGGCGGGTGTATTCACCGCCGACATCGCGCGCGGCCATCGTGTCATCAACCAGATCAAGGCCGGCACCTGCTGGATCAATGCCTATAATCTGACGCCCGTTGAGGTGCCATTTGGTGGCTACAAGCAGTCTGGTATTGGCCGTGAGAACGGCATTGCCGCCCTCACTCACTATAGCCAGATCAAGACCGTCTATGTCGAAATGGGTAAAGTCGACAGCCCATATTAATCTGACAAATGGTACAGATAAGCCCGAAGATGCAAACTCTTCGGGCTTATACATTTCATTTTAAAATATTTATATTAATTCACTAAAGCGCGCCGAAAACCTCACCAAGCCATTCCTGAATGCAACTCAAATAATATTGCCCCCCGTTCGAAAACTACGCCAGGCAATACCATCTGAGTAAGCCATTTGCGCTCCACTACTCGCGTTACTGACAAAGATTATACTGCCCGCACCAATCTGCGCAGCCGATGGCAATGCCAGAACCGGGTAGGCCGCGAGCCGTATTGGACCTTCAACGTGAAGCTTCGTGGTTGGTGAAAGTGTTCCAACAGCAAGGTTACCCGTTGCTCGATCAACCCTCATTGCTACACGCCAATTGCCAGTATCGTCGCCGACCTTGATGCTGAAATTATCGTCTCCGTTAAGCCCCATCTCGGCGCGCCCCGTCCAGCCAGACTGAAACAATAAGCTTGCCGTATCCGTCGATGCGTTCTTATTAACTTTTACCTGATGACCGGCACCGGCATTGTTAAAAAGACTAGCTTGCGAAGAGACTGAAAAACGGTTGATGGCATCAGCCGTTGCCTGAATGCCAAGCATAGACACAGACAAGTTTTCAGGCAGTGCACCAGCGGTACTTTCCCAGCTTGTGCCATTAAATACGAACAAGCTGCTTTCATCTTCAATATAAGCGAGCCAGCCTTTTGCAACTGCGATAAAAGACCAGCCTCCATCAACAAAAAAGGCGACCATTCCTGCCTTGTTAGCCCAAGTCCCTGTAGCAGGGGCAGCAACAATATAGCGGTCGCCCGATGCAGGTGTGACAGGCGCAGTAGTCTGCGATTGAGACCGCACACTTAGATGCACAATTGCATCAAGAAGACGTATCGCCTCGTTGTGCGTGACATGTTTTTGTGCCTGACTTGGCATTATATAGGGAAGTTTGAGATTGGGTGTCTGATCCATAAATAGCTCCTCGCAGTGATAATACGGGGAGCTTAAGAGGGTTTATGCAGACGGGGATAAGTTAACTACCGCGATACGTCGAATATGACCACGGGCTAACCAGCAGCGGCACATGATAATTGCTGTCTTCATTCGCAATGGAAAAACGAATCGGGATCAGGTCAAGGAATGGTGGATGGGCCACTTCTGCACCGTTCGCCTCGAAATACTCAGCTACATGGAAGTGCAGCTCATAAGTCCCTTCCTGCATTTCACCTCCGCTCAACAAAAGCTCATCGGTGCGGCCATCAAGATTGGTCACGGTGCGCTTTATCAACTCCGTCTTTCCCAAAGCACCCAGCCGATAAAGTTCAAGCCGCATCGCAGCCGCAGGCTTGCCATGTGCCGTATCGAGAACATGTGTGGATAACTTGCCCATAATGAACCTCAAATTTTCCTTGCAAGAGCCGGAATAGTTTCAATCCGGTATGTGGCATCCGTGAAGAAATACTCCACCAGATTATCCTCTTTGCCTGCGCGGTCGACAATCAAAAAATCTGATGTCTCCTCCAGCGACACAAGCGGGTGATGCCATACATTGCGCCAGTAGTTCACGCCCTGATCGCCGCGCGCAAGAAACGCCCGTGGCCTTGCTGGCTTTCCATTGCCATCCTCTGCCACAACAATCAGGAACGGCCTGCCATGCAGCGGGACAAAAGCTTGCGAACCAAAAGGATGGCGTTCCAGCATCGTAATATCGATTGGAGCTTTGAATGACTGACCTCGGAAAATATTGATAAGAACCCGTGCGTCAGTACCCTCTGCTTCGACGTGAGCAAGGTCGTGAAAGCGCTCTGTTGTGCCATTGTTAATAAGACGCAGTTCAGCGCCTTCCGTCTCAATCACATCGCCAAAAGGCGCAAAGCCGACTTTTGTCAGCGGCTCAACCTCAAGCACTTCAAACTTCACGTCACTCTCCCCACGAGCCAGACAAATGTTGGAACAACAAAGCTTTGCAGGTCGCACATTGTCAACCGCGAAGCAGTTTCAACAAAGATACGAAAAAGGCCGGGTCACGTGCCCGGCCTTTAAAATCTATCGATAACTTAGGACTATCGGCGCTTAAACAGCGCGCTCACAGCAGGAACACCGCAAGCAGCCAATGCAAGCTTGACCAGATCACCTATAATGAAAACACCGAAGCCAAAGGCAATGCCTTTTTCGAGACCGAACAGATACGCCATCCAGCCTGCGCCCATGACAAGCACAACGGCCTCAGCAAGCAACATCACGCCGCCCAGCTTGAAAGGATTGCGTGCAAGCCCCTTATCGGCAGCGCGGCCAATCATCCATGCGGCCAACAGATAGGAAAGCAAATAGCCGCCGGTCGGGCCTACCATATAAGCAAGGCCAATGCCCTTCTCAGGCGTGCCGGTAAACACTGGCATTCCGAGTGCGCCTTCAAGCAAATAGAGCGCTACGGTTGCAACAGCAAGACGCGATCCATAAACCGCAGAAATTGCAAAGAGTGCGAAGGTCTGCATCGTTACATTGACGTAAAGAAGATCGACCTTGATGTTGGCCGAAATCGTCAGGATAGCCGTGCCGATCAGCGCAAGCGATACGAAGTAAAAAGCGCGCGTCAGTTGACGCGTCGGCAAGTAGTGTGCTGCGAGCGATGCGGTGGCGACTTTTGCCCGTGATCTGTTCTGCATATCCGTGTCACTCCTTCCGACTGGGTATTTCCGCTAACAAGCCAGATAATCCATTTGAAACCCAACACCATAAACTTTAATCCGGTTTAACCATAAAACCAAAGAACTATGATTATTCAATGGGGACTATTCAATGGCACTCGATTTCAACGGCAGCTTTCTGCCTGAATATGGAACTCCGGTTGCCGTGAGTAAAGGTCTTTTACGCCTGACCGTTAACAATCCGAGTGCTTTTACCTTTCATGGTACAAACAGCTATATTGTCGGCACCGATACGCTTGCCGTCATTGATCCCGGCCCGGAAGATGAAGCGCATTATCAGGCACTTCTCGCAGCTATCGCCGGACGTCCGGTCAGCCATATTTTTGTAAGCCACACCCATCGCGATCACTCGCCGCTTGCACAGCAACTAAAACACGAAACTGGCGCGCTTGTTGTTGCCGAAGGTCCGCATCGCCCCTCCCGCCCCTATTACAGTGGCGAAGTGAACATGCTTGAAGCAAGTGCAGATACGGATTTTATGCCAGACATAGCGCTAAACGATGGCGCAACAATTGATGGCGATGGCTGGACGTTGCGTGGCATACATACGCCCGGCCATGCCGCTAACCACATGGCCTTCGGTTTAGAGGGAACAGGTTTTCTGTTTTCCGCCGATCACGTTATGGCATGGGCAACATCGATTGTAGCGCCACCCGATGGATCGATGAGCGATTACATGACCTCGCTTGAAAAGCTGCTGGAGCGCGACGACAGCATATATCTGCCCGGCCATGGCGGCGCTGTCACCAAACCGGCAGCCTTCGTGCGTGGCTTGCGCGCGCATCGCAAAATGCGCGAACGGGCGATATTAGAGAGAATTCTTCAGGGTGATCGCACTATTCACGATATGGTCAAAGCGATCTATCGCGATACGGACCCGCGCCTGCATGGAGCAGCCGCACTTTCTGTTCTCGCTCACCTGGAAGATCTGGTCAGTCGCGGAGAGATCACCACGGATGGCTTTCCATCGATCAGCGGCATCTATCAGCCACGCTGATCACTGCACATCAGCGGGTGCCTTGTTAACCTCACCTTCGAGCGCTGACAGAAATTCTGTGACAAAGGCAGCATTCAGGCCCATATCCCGCTCGCCGTACTGCGAGACAGATCGCATATCGACATAAGTCGTTTCCCCCTCATCCAGCAGGCGGATAACAACGTCACTTTTCAACCCAAGAATGGTGCTATGCGCTGTTGCTGCAAATCGTGTGGCGTTCTGCGCGGTCAGCGGCGTATCGCGCCCGATCTTTTCCCAACCGAAGGCCTTCAGCGTATTTTCGACACCTTGCGCCACCCGATCGGGTGCGGCTTCATAACGGCGTCCTATCACATCAGGATAGGCAGACATCTGCCCCAGCATATCGCCCTGAATCTCTAACGGCAGTGCATTCATACGTGCAAGGCGCGCGGGCATTGTCGAAGGGAATTGAGGCGGCGTATCAAAATCGGTCGTCAGATCATAGAGCGGCGGCGAGCTATACCAAAGTGAAGCAACAAAACAGATTGGCAACAAAACAGTTAATGCAAGAAAACATGCCCAGAATGAGCGCGCGCCGCCCTTGTCACCATTCACCCATAGATTGCGTAGCCCTTTCGCCGCGAAAATCAGTGCTAAAATCGCAAAGATGCCACCGACGACTGCAAGCAGCACAAAGTCAGGCGTCTCTATTTTGCCAAACCGGTGCAGGATAAAACCAATCGTCGAAAAAACCATGGCGAACACGCCAAGCCGCAATGCCCATATTGCGGAGCGCGACTGTCGGCGCTGATAGCGAAGCTTTTTCATGCGGGTTCCCAACTGCGTTTGGAGCACGTCCATGCATAACAGAGACTGTTCAAGCGCAAAAGAAAAAGGCTCGCTCTACCCTGTGAATTTAACCAGTTATAAAAATAGTCGGGAAAAATAGAGTTAAATCAATATAAAAGCTATTGCAGCAACTTCTAACGGAAGGCATGATTACGTATATGGGGGCTTCTTTAGGAATCGTCGGAGAGGACGACATGGATCGCACCCTTCATAATGGCCATATGCCAGCTACACCCAGCACTGCGCAAGCAGAGCAGGATGTCATGACGCTGGAAGCTGTCGAGCTTGAATTTGCTCTTGGCGCCATCGACGTTTTCATCGAAGGATTTGACACAGCCCTTGCCAAGGCAGCCGAGCGCGTAGGCGGCGAAGTTCTTTTCAACATGCCAGCGCTGGACACCACTCAGGCACAGCGCATAGGTGCGATTGCCATTGCCGGACAACCGCACGATCAGGTTGTATTTGTGACATTAGGCCATGATGGAACCACGCTTTCAGTGGCTCCACCCACTGGTGAAAATGCTTTATTTGTAAGCCTTGGTCGCAATTATGCAGATGTTATGAAAAGCCTGACACCGAACGGCAAGACGACAAACGGCGGCTGACAGTATCAATCGCCAGTCTTTGGTTTTGCAATTGTCGCAGGCGCTACAGCGTGCAAATTATGTGCAGGCACCGGATTAAGCTCCATGGTCGTCTCAACATCGCGCAGCTTTACAAATTTCATGCCTTTGGCTTGAAGCGCCAGAATGCCTTTGGCCACACCCTCACCCGCCGAACGTGTCGGCTGGTTGATATGCGAAATGATGACATCGCCATCACGCGCCGCCGCAATACGCTTTGCAACGACCGGTGCCAGCAAAGATGCACCCTGATCGCCGTTGAGCGAATAGCCACCGATTTTGTAACCCATCGTTTCCGCGAGCTTCACAGCATCGGTTGAATAACGTGCTGTTGCGTCTCGATACCATTGCGGCTTTGATGCACCCGATTTGGCAATAGCATCCGCACCGCCATCAATCTCGGATCGAACAGCATCCAGCGACCCTGCCGTTTTGATATTATACATGGTCGGCACATTGGTAATGGCTGGCACATGCATATTGCCGTGGTTTTCAATATCGAAGAGTTCGGGGTGAGCCTTCATTACCGCAAAAGATTCAGCATTCTGCCTCAACCAGCGCGCAGTGACAAAAATTGTCGCTGGAATGCGGTTCTCTACCAGCACGTCCAGAATACGATGATCCGTCTTCCCCATACAGGCATCAAGCGTCAGTGCTACTTGCGGCGCTGCAGCGCCGCCCTTCGCAATGCGCAGTTGCGGCTCCACGATACTGATCTTTTGATGCTTTTCTTGCTGTGGCAGCGCATCATAGGCGTTGGACACAGTGCTAAAGCAAACCAAAGCGGCCCCCGCCGCTAACAACTGACGAAACATTGTTGCCCCGATAATTAAAAATTCTGGCACTTACAGCGCCAGAACCAAAGCCGAATTATGGCATGCATTTATTACAGGCATCTTGTCAAAAAACTGCTTCACTCTTTTCAGGATGCACTTATGTTCCGCGCCGCCGCCTGAGCTGCAGCAAGACGTGCAATCGGCACCCGGAATGGCGAGCAGGACACGTAATCAAGACCTGTTTGCTCGCAGAAAGCAATAGAAGCCGGATCACCGCCATGTTCGCCACAGATGCCAAGCTTAAGCTTGTCGCGTGTTTTGCGTCCACGCTCGGCGGCAATCTGGATCAACTCGCCCACACCATCGAAATCGAGCGAAACAAATGGATCCTGCTCGATCACGCCACGGCTTTGATAGGTCGAAAGAAAAGGTGCAGCATCGTCTCGCGAAATGCCAAATGTCGTCTGCGTGAGGTCGTTGGTGCCGAATGAGAAGAACTCAGCCGTTTCCGCAATTTCAGCAGCCCGCAAAGCCGCCCGCGGCAATTCGATCATTGTGCCGACCATATAGTCGATCTGAACACCGGACTCGCCGATCACTTCTTTTGCCACAGCATCGATGCGCGCTTTGACGAAATCAAGCTCTGCCTTGAGACCGACCAGCGGCACCATAACTTCCGGCACCACATGCTCACCGGTCTTCTTGCCCGCTTCAACGGCTGCTTCAAAGATCGCACGTGCCTGCATTTCAGCGATTTCGGGATAAGAAATCGCTAAGCGACAACCGCGATGACCGAGCATCGGGTTGAACTCGTGTAGGCTATCGGCACGTTCGCGCAATTTCTCTGCGTCCACACCCATAGCGTTTGCCACTTCTGCCACTTCCTCGTCGGTACGCGGCAGAAACTCGTGCAAAGGCGGGTCAAGCAAACGGATCGTAACAGGCAAGCCTTTCATGATCTCAAACAGCTCGACAAAGTCCGAGCGTTGCATTGGCAGCAGCTTGGCCAAAGCCGCACGACGACCTTCTTCCTTATCGGCAAGGATCATCTCGCGCATAGCTATAATGCGCTCGCCTTCAAAGAACATATGTTCAGTGCGGCAAAGCCCGATGCCTTCTGCACCAAAAGAGCGCGCAGTGCGCGCATCTGCTGGCGTTTCAGCATTGGCCCGCACTTTCATGCGGCGCGTTTTGTCCGCCCACTCCATCAGCTTGCCAAAATCACCCGAAAGCTCTGGCTGCAACATGGCGACCTTGCCTTTCAGCACCTGACCATTGCTGCCATCAACGGTGATCACATCACCCTTTTTGAAGGTTTGACCTGCTGCAAGCATGATGCCATTGCGATAATCAACGCGCAGCGAACCTGCACCCGACACGCAAGGCTTGCCCATACCGCGTGCAACCACTGCCGCATGGCTGGTCATGCCGCCGCGCGTGGTCAGAATGCCCTCAGCCGCATGCATACCATGAATATCTTCCGGGCTTGTCTCGACACGCACCAGAATGACATTGCGGCCTTCAGCCTTTGCCTGTTCAGCATCTTCCGATGAGAACACGATTTCGCCCGTCGCAGCTCCCGGTGAAGCCGGCAAGCCCTGTCCGATGACAATGCGCTCGGCACGCGGATCAATGGTCGGATGCAGAAGCTGATCCAGCGCTGCTGGATCAATACGCAGTACGGCTTCTTCTTCCGTTATCAAACCTTCTGCGGCCATCTCAACAGCCATTTTGAGTGCAGCCTTTGCCGTGCGCTTGCCCGAACGGGTTTGCAGCATCCAGAGCTTGCCACGCTCAATGGTGAATTCCAGATCCTGCATATCGCGGTAATGCTGTTCAAGCCGATCTGCCACTTTCAGAAAGTCGGCGAAAGCTTCCGGCATGACTTTTTCAAGAGAAGGCTTATCAGAACCCGCTGCAATGCGCGCTTCTTCTGTAATGTTCTGCGGTGTGCGAATGCCTGCCACCACATCTTCGCCCTGTGCATTAACCAGAAACTCGCCATAGAGCTTCTTTTCACCCGTCGATGGATTGCGTGTGAAAGCAACGCCAGTTGCAGAGGTGTCGCCCATATTGCCAAACACCATGGCCTGCACATTTACTGCTGTGCCCCATTGCGCCGGGATGTTATGCAGACGACGATAGGTAATCGCTCGCGCATTCATCCAGCTTGAAAAAACCGCACTGATAGCACCCCAGAGCTGCTCATGCGGGTCTTGTGGGAAAGGCTGGCCAAGTTCTTCCTCGACCTTTTCCTTATAAAGCGCGATCACATCTTTCCAGTCATCCGCACTCAAAGCCGTATCGACCTCAACGCCGAGATCGGCTTTTTTGTCTTCAAGAATTTCTTCAAAGAAGCCATGATCGACGCCCAGCACGACGTCCGAATACATCTGAATGAACCGGCGGTAGCTGTCATAGGCAAAGCGTTCGTCGCCTGCCTCACGTGCGATTGCCTGCACGGTTTCATCATTGAGGCCCAAGTTCAGAACCGTATCCATCATGCCCGGCATGGATGCACGCGCACCCGAACGCACCGACACAAGCAACGGCTTTTCCGCGCCACCAAACACGCGTCCGGTTAGCTTCGCCACCTGATCAAGAGCGGTCTGTACCTGCTGGTCCAGCTCAGCAGGATAGGTGCGCTCATTGTCGTAATAAGAGGTGCACAGCTCTGTGGTGATTGTAAAACCGGGCGGCACAGGCAAGCCAAGGCTGCTCATTTCAGCCAGATTCGCTCCTTTGCCGCCGAGAAGGTTGCGATCACTCGCAGCGCCCTCTGCCTTGCCATCACCGAATGCGTACACCCACTTTGCCATTCTGGCCTCCCATGCGCAGGTAACGATCCGCAATGTCTGTGGTTTTCCACAGGCTTGCAGAAACTCTCTTCGTGCTTATGCGATCAAGTCACTGTCTGCCAATCAAAAAAGACAAAGGCTCGTAATAGAATCGATTAGACGGCTTTTAAGCTGTAGCAACGATTGACTCTTCATGCGTCTTGCGGCAAAAATAAGAACAAAAATAGAACATGTGGAGTTGACTATGCGTATCACCGGCAAACTCGATTATCTGGAAATGCCCGCGGGCAATGGTTCGCTGGATAGTGCCAAAAGTTTTTATGCGCGCGCGTTTGGCTGGTCTTTCATTGATTATGGCCCTACCTATTCCGCCTTTGCGGAAGGTCTGGATGGTGGTTTCGATGCAGACCCGGAAGCGACGCGCAAGCCATTGCCTGTCCTTTATTCCGCACAGCTTGAGGAAACACTAAAGGCCGTCACCGAAGCCGGTGGAACTGTTGTAAAACCGATCTTTACATTTCCGGGTGGGCGTCGTTTTCACTTCACTGATCCTGCTGGCAATGAGCTTGCAGTCTGGAGCGAGAACTAACAACATCATGGTCGCTGGTTGACAGCAGCGACCATTTGTAAATGATGCGGCGCATCTTATTAATTCAAAGAGAATTTGGTGACATGCGCTTCATTCTTCCAACTGTTCTGCTTTCCCTCGCTGCAACCTCTGCTTTTGCCCGAACAGAAGTGCCAGCACCTGAAAATGTGCCACTCAGTCAGTGTGAAGAATTTCTAAAAGGAATGAGCCTTCTCACGCCCGCCAAGGATTATGCCGTCAGAGATATTCCTGATGGTTGCGTCGTGTCGAACAGCATTTATCACACCATGCATTTGATGGGCTGGACGATTGAGAGAGCCATTCTGGAAGTTGACCGGTTTCAAGACTATCTTTCTGAGGCACCTGATCTGAACAAAACCGTCCCGCAATGGGGACGCATAGCCGTTGATGGTATGCGTATGACGATAAACAGCGGCAGCAAAGTATCGGACTACATCACCTCAATTCAGCAATGGCCAATCGATTTCAGCGCTTCTTATCGCTTCAATCCGAAAGACGGTTATCTCCATATCCAAAATGCAGAGATTAACAGCACCAAGATGGGCAAGGCGTCATTGTCTGCCGAGATCAACCTGCCGGTTGATTCAACTGTTGGAAGCCTCACCGCCAATCCGAGCGCCACGCTCTCTCATTTGCGCATACGCCTCGATAATCAGGGGTTGTGGGAAAGCCTCGCTTTGCCCCTTCTTGCCAATTACGCCGCCTTACCAACTGAGACTGGTGAGAGCGACCCAGAAGTCGATATTGCGCGTCTGCGTGATATTGTGAGCAAATCTGTCGAAGCCATGCCGGACAATCAGATTGATGCTTCATCCCGAAAATCTCTGCTGCGCTTTGTCCAGGATATGCCGCATCCGAACGGCTTCTTCACACTGGATTTGCATTTCGACAAACCAACGCCAATCGGCCTCAATGATCTGGAACCGGGCAAGCTTGCAGATCATGCATTCACGGGCGCAAAAATGACCGTGACGTATAGAGCGCGCTGATAAACTCTAGTATTTGACCAAACAAGACAGTAACAACAGCCATGTCCACATCTCTGTCATCCCTTGAATCCGCCGCTAAATACCTGTCGCAATCCGACAAGGATCAGTTCTTCAAAATCAAGCGCGACATGGAAGCATCAGGTGCTTCCAGAGCAAGCATTGAAGAACGTCTTCATGAGTTCATCTGGCAAATCATTGAAGCCGATGATGACGAAGACGAAAGCGACGATGAGGAATAATAAGCTAACTTAGCTGCAAGGATCAGACCGCTTCGCGCAATTGCTCTGCGGTCTGAAGATCAACCGAAACGAGCTGGCTCACACCCTGCTCGCCCATGGTTACGCCGAACAGGCGATTCATGCGCGCCATCGTAATTGGATTATGCGTGATGACCACAAAACGCGTTTCGGTTGAAGCCGCCATCTCATCCATAAGATTGCAATAGCGCTCGACATTATGATCGTCGAGCGGTGCATCCACTTCGTCCAGCACGCAAATTGGTGCCGGATTGGTCAGGAACACGGCGAAAATCAGTGCCATTGCAGTCAGCGCCTGTTCGCCGCCTGAAAGCAGCGTCATGGTTTGGGGCTTTTTGCCGGGTGGGCGTGCCAGAATTTCAAGGCCAGCATCCAGTGGATCATCGCTTTCAATTAACTGCAATTCCGCAGTACCGCCGCCAAAAAGATGTGTGAACAGACGCTGGAACTGCGCATTCACCACATCAAACGCCGCCAGCAAACGTTCACGCCCTTCACGGTTAAGGCTCTGGATCGCCTGACGCAGTTTTTTGATTGCTTCAATAACGTCTTCGCGCTCAGAAATAATCGCCTCAAGACGTGCAGAAAGCTCCTGACTTTCCTCTTCTGCACGCAGATTGACCGCACCCAAGCGCTCGCGCTCAATACGCAAGCGCTCAAGCTGGCGTTCAAGCTGATCGGGGTCAGGCATACGGTCATCAGGCTTTAAGCCCGTGTGACGGATGGCTTCATGTGGCGCACAGTTCAATGCATCGGCAATGCGTGCTTCGGTATCCTTGCGGCGTTCTTCCGCAGCTGTCAGACGCTCTTCCGCACGCGCACGCTGTTCGCGGCTGGTCGCAAGATGTTGAATTGCAAGCGTTGCAGCCTTGTCGAGTTCTGCCTGCGCAGTCTCCGCTTGCGCCAGAATATCGGCCGCTTGTTTGCGGCGCCCATCGGCGTCTGAAAGCTCATTGAGCAATGCACGCCGGCGGCTCTCAATCTCCTCGGGTGCTTCGGCAAGCGCCTCCGCTTCATCGGCTGTTTCCGCACGACGATCATTCAGGGCCGCAATCTGCTGTGCAGCATTTTCTGCGCGCGACGCCCAGTTGCGACGCTCAAGCCCAATCATCGCGAGACGACGGGCTCGATTGTCCGCTTCACGTCGCTGCCCTTCATAAGCCGCGCGCGCTTCGGCAAGCTGCACGCGATCCGACTGGACTTCCGTAGTCATCGCCGAATGACGTTCGCCAATTGCATCCATATCCGGCATTTCATTGAGGCGGTCTTCGGCTTCAACGACGCGGATCTGTGCTTCTTCGAGATTTTCTTCGAGACGAGACTTGGCCTCTTCGAGACCAGCGCGCTTAGTCGCCAGTTGCCCAGCAGCACGCTCCACTGCAGCCAAAGCTTCACGCGCCTCATCCAGCCTGCGCTGATTGGCGCGCCATGAATCGCGCGCCACGCGTTCATTCTCCACAGCTTGACGCACAGCCACTTCAAAGCGCTGCACAGCCTGCTCCGCAGACTGAACCCGCGCGCGGGCATTCACTGCCTCTTGCTCAAGTTCCGCCAAGCGGTTCTTCTGGGCAAGTCGCTGTGCAGCAGGCGTTGGCGCATCAGCGCTTGCTGTGTAACCATCCCAGCGCCACAATGCACCAGCTTTGCTAACCAACCGCTGACCAGGGCGTAACGACGCCTGTAAACGTTGGCCGTCCTGATCGGAGACCACACCGACCTGCGCCAGTCTGCGGCGCAATTGCTGCGGCCCCTCCACCAAGCGATCAAGCGGCGTACTGCCTTCTGGCAAAGCCGGGTCACTTTGTATTGCCGGATTATAGGCCCAGAAAACTGGCGCATTAGCATCGCTTGCGGCATCTAGGTCTTCACCTAATGCTGCACCAAGGGCGATTTCATAGCCCTTCTCAACCTGCAATTCTTCAACAACCGGCGGAAACTGTCCCGTTTCACCCGCATTGAGAATACGCGCCAGTGTCTGCGCTTCGGTCTCCACACGATTGAGTTCCGTGCGCGCTTCATTGAGCGGCTGGCGGCTTGCCGCTTCCTGCTCACGCGCAGCACCGACAAGTTCTTCAGCTGCAATGACCATATCTTCAGAGGCTGCCAGCGCATCCGTTGCAGCTTCAACCGCCAAACGCTTTTCAGCAGGATCAAACAATCCGCCAATCTGTTCAGCAACCGCCGCGATATCGCGCTCTATTGTCTCCATCTGGCTTGCCAAACGGTTACGACGACTTTGCGTTTCCTGCAAAACGCGCTCGATCTGTGTGCGCTCAGCGGTGGCCTCTGCGCGTTCCGCTGTCACGCGGGCCAGCGAGTTTTCGCTGTCCTGCAACCGGATTTCCGATTCCTCAAAGATCGCACGCAATTCTTCATCGCGCTCACCAGATGCTTCGTTAGAAGCAATCAGTTCCTGCTCTTCTTCGTCCAGCCGCTCCAGAATATCTGCGTTTTCACGCACCATCTGTTCTTCACGCGCAATATCTGACGTGAGTTGCTCAAGCCGCTTCATCAGCTCGGCACGGCGCAAACGAATGCGGTCATCCTCTTCGTCAAGCTGCGTGCGGGCAATAGAAAGACGCTGCAATGCAGCGGCGGCTTTGGCCTCTGCCTCGCGCAGTTCAGGCAATTTATGTGCGCCAACACCCTGTTCGCGCGCCGCATTCATCTGCGCCTGTGCCATGTCACCAACAACGGTGGTTGCCTGTGCCAATACGCTTTGTGCTTCGCCTTCCTGCGCTTTCGCCTGCGACCAGCGCAAATGCAACAAAGATGCCTCAGCGCGACGCATATCGGCTGATAGTGCCTTGAATCGATTGGCCTGACGCGCCTGACGTTTCAGGCTTTCAATCTGACTGCCAAGTTCGCCCACTACATCTTCAAGACGTTCAAGATTTCCTTCGGCTGCACGCAGCCGCAGCTCCGCTTCGTGGCGGCGCGTATGCAAGCCAGAAATACCAGCTGCCTCTTCGAGCAGCGCGCGCCGCGCCTGTGGCTTAGCCTGAATGAGTTCACCAATGCGGCCCTGCCCCACCATGGACGGTGAGCGAGCCCCCGTCGATTGATCCGCAAACAGCAGCTGCACATCCTTGGCGCGCGCTTCCTTGCCGTTGATGCGATAGACGGAGCCTGCTTCGCGCTCAATGCGGCGTGAAACCTGTAATTCGTCCTGATCATTATAGGCCGCAGGTGCCGAGCGGTCGGAATTATCAAGAAAAAGAGTAACTTCTGCCGTGTTACGCGCCGGACGCGTAGCAGAACCGGAGAAAATCACATCGTCCATGCCGGAAGCGCGCATGTTTTTGTATGAGTTTTCACCCATCACCCAGCGCAGCGCTTCAACGAGATTGGACTTGCCGCAGCCATTCGGCCCGACAACCCCCGTCAGCCCGCCCACAATGACGAACTCCATCGGCTCGACAAAGGACTTGAAACCAACAAGGCGCAGTTTAGAGAAACGCATCAGTAAGCGCCTCCCTCAGAAACGCAAAAAGCGGACGCAATGAAGCGTCCGCTTTTCATGCCGAAAGGCGGCTTAGAGCAGCTTGTCAATGATTGCCGACATCTCGTCAACCGAAAGGGCTCCAGCATATTTCTGTCCGTTGATGAAGAAAGTTGGCGTGGCGTTCACACCAAATTCCGTCGATCCGCGTTCCATGGTTCCCCTCACATCATCGAGAACTTGCTGGTTCGTCAAGCAAGCCTTGAACGACTCCTGTGTAAAACCTGCAAGTTTCGCAATCTGGAGCAGTGCAGCTTCACCATCGGCTGCGCCAGCCCACTGTTGCTGCTGCTTGAAGAACACTTCAACCATAGGGAAATAACGGTCTTCCGGTGCGCAGCGCGCCAGCATAAAAGCGGCGGTCGCGCGTGGATCGAATGGGAATTCGCGGAAAATCAGCTTCGCTTTACCGGTATCAATGTATTTTTCTTTGATAGTCGGCAAGGTGTTGATAGCGAAATCTGCGCAATGCGAACAGGTCAGCGATGCATATTCCACGATGGTAACAGGCGCATCGGCCTTGCCATAAACCATGTCTTTAATCTTGCCCGGATCAGCAACCTTGGCAGCGTCGACAGTTGCTTCAGCGCTGCGTGACTGAGCGCTCGCATTGCCGCTAAAAGCAAGTCCTGCGGCAGCTGCGCCAGCAAGAGAAATAACATGTCTGCGGTTAAGCGTTGCAGGCATACGAATCATCCAGTCCTGTTTGAATGTTGACTTTTAAAGACAATTTAGAGCGACCAGCCGATATTCACCAGCCCTCACGTGATCAAATGAAGTTCAACAATAGTCTTGAATCGAATTTATGGCAGGCGAATCACTTCTTCGTTGATCGTTTCTCTGCGAGTATATTTTTACCAAGTCGAGCAAGAGCCGCTCGCAGCGCATCATCTTCAATACCGTCAGTCGCCTTATCAATGCGCCGCTCTTCCGACGGTGCTAGAGGCGCAAAGCGTTTTGGCTTGCGTCTAAAATCAAGCGCGGGCGGCTTCTGCTCGATCTTGATACGACCAATCGCAGAGAAACCGAGAAAGCCGTTCACGCGGCTGATGATTTCTCCAGTTTCGTGTTGGATCTGCAAAGCAGCGAAACCTTCGCACGCGATAATCAAAGTGGCCGGACTGAAAGGATCGTCATCGCTCAAACGTCGAGGCCATAAAATACGCAACGGCCGCGAAGAGCTTCCTATTGCCGGACCAACAATATCTTCCCACGATTGCAGCAATGAGAGGCTGATCCCCGCACGCTTTTGCAACATCGGGTCCATCAGACCAGATGTCATATCAGCCAGCGGGCGAAAGCCTCGTTTTGGTTTGCGCTCGTTCATCGCGTTCCATTATAGCCGCGAAACCAATCAACAAACAAAGGAATACCTTCATCAAGCGTGGTTTGGGGGCTGAAGCCGAGATCGCGTGCGGCCAGTGCAATATCCGCATAGGTGCGAGGAACATCAGCAGCGGGCATCGGCTCCAGCTTGCGGATGGCTTGCTTGCCACATGCTTTTTCGATCGCTGCAATGAAATCATTGAGCATCACGGGGCGATTATTGCCAAGATTATAGACCGGAGCCGTATCTGCTGGCTGTTCCAATATCCTTTTAACAGCGCCCAAAACACCACTTACGATATCGTCTACAAATGTGAAGTCGCGCTGCATTTCGCCATTGTTAAAAACGCGGATCGGTTCGCCTTTGAGAATTGCTGACGTAAACAGCCAAGGCGCCATGTCGGGACGACCAAATGGACCATAGACCGTGAAGAAGCGCAGACCGGTCGAGTGCAGACCGTGCACGTGCTTGTAAGAGACCGCCAGAAGCTCGCCTGATCGCTTAGTCGCCGCATAGACCGAGACAGGATGATCAACCGCATCGGTTTCCGAAAACGGAATTTTTTCGTTGGCGCCATAGACGGACGATGAGCTTGCATAGACGACAGGTGGACGTTTATCGAGCTTCAGGGCCGTTTCAAATACACTCACCTGTCCCATGACATTTGCGGAGACATAGGCAGCAGGATTTTCGATGGAATAGCGGACACCTGCCTGTGCCGCCAGATGCACGATCACATCGGCATCGCGGTCAGTGCCAATAGCAGCATTAAAGGCTGCCGCATCGGAAATATCAGCCTGTGCAAAGCGGAAACCGTCACGCGCAGTCAACTTAGACAGACGTGTTTCTTTGAGATCTACCTGATAATAATCATTCAGATTATCAACGCCAATAACCTGCCAGCCTTCATCCAAAAGGCGCGCTGCTGTGTGGTAGCCGATGAAGCCAGCGGCGCCCGTCACTATCGCTTTCATAAGTATCATTTCCTGCACATGTAGTTGGTAAGGCCAGCGCGACGCAGCGCCATAACACGCCTTGAAGCCGCAGCATTTAACGCAGCGATGAAGAACATAGTAGATGCGATTGTGACTTCATGCAGTAATGGGTTATGCAGCATGCCATAGCTGGCACATACAAAGGCGAAATAAATCAGCGCTCGCCGCATTGCCCAGCTATCCGCAGTTCGCCACAGATAAATGAAGATCGCGATAAAAGCTGCAAACATAAAAAACAGGCCGACAATCCCGTCATTCAGCAGTTCATCTAGCACTGTATTGTGCACATGTCGGAAGCCTTCAAGCATCGGCGCCTGCTCACCCGCCTGCTGTCTCACCATATCCATCTTGCCGTAGGATCCAACACCTGTGATCGGATGCTCCTTGATAATCACAGTTGCGCTTTTCCACATTACCTCCCGAATATCGGCAGAGAGCTTATCTTCCCATTTTGAGCTATCGCCGCTGTCGTAATATTCGACCATTCCTGCAAAGCGCTTGGAAATTACATCACCTAAAGGCCCGACAACAATCAGCGCAGCAAGTGCCGCCATGAGCGCCATATAGACCGCGCCCTGTTGCCTGAGATTATATTTCCTTAAGAAAAGTGCGATTTCGAGAGCTGCAAATATCGGCAAAACAACGATCACGGCGCGCGTTTCAGAGGTCAGCACGGCTGCAAATCCAAGAACCAGCCAATGTGGCCCGTTCGGCAGATACCGTGGCGCTTTGGAAACAGGAATAGCGGCGGAAATCGCCGCAACCCCTGCAACAAAAGCAAACACGGCTTGATTGCCGCCAACGCCAATACGACCACCTTCGGTAAACACCAAATAAATAACCGCCAGTATGGTCAGAATAACGCCTGCTCGCGCTCCAAGGACATAGAAACGCAAGGGATCTTTGATAAGAACCATACCCGCGCCTGCAAAAGCAAAAACGGCGATTAATGTTGTGTAGCTAATCTGACGATTACCGGAGAATGGCTCTCCACGATAAAGAATAAGCCCAAGAGACCAAACAGCATAAAGAAGAATGAAAATATAGAATTTTTTCGCAAACAGCCGTGTCGTATTGTGTCGGGCAATCGCCAAATAAATACCAAGACACGAGAAAAGAAAAAGCACAACCGGCCCCAGCCCCAGCCTTATTGGCATCGCCGCGGAACCAACGGCCAAAGCCCAGCCGTCTATCCTTCTCCGGAGCAGAAACGATTTTTTCAAAAAGCTCATTTCTCTACCCCTACCAATCGCTTTATTCGCAAAGCGTAAGCGATTCTCCTGATATAGTCAGTTGCTCTAAAGAATAGGGTGCTTATCCTTTTATATGCTGGCAAACGTGCCTTAGCGTATGTCTCGCGACTATCTGCGATCGTTGAAAGCGCGACATTGGGAAGCTCCACCAACGGCCGATCTGTTACAAAAATCTCATAGCCCCCTGCCCAGCCACGCTCCAGTGCAACATCATAGGGCAGCGACATTGGTTTTATTGCAGCTAGTAGTTTTCTGGCTCCGTCCCGGGTAACCAAATAAGCGGCCGAACTACCAAGTGGTCCATGCAAACAGCGACCAATTGAATATCGGCCATTCACCAAACCAAACTGGCGAAATGCTGCCGTTCGGTGATTAACGAGTTTAACCACATCCCAACCGCTCATTTTTGATAAGCTTAAAACAAACGGCAAAAAATCTGATGAAAACCGTACATCATCCTCAACGATAACGGCATGATTTTCGGGTGCTGCAATAATCGTTTCCAACACTTTAATATGACTAAAATAACAACCAATTTCCGCCGGCAGTGCGATCTTGCCATGACGTCGACGAAAACCCGCTACATCAAAATTTTGGAGTTCGTCCGGCTTTAACAATTTGCCTTCAACGGCGTCGACGCGTCGCAGTTCAATCCCAAACTGATCGGCACTCTTCTTAACATCATCCCATCGCTGCGCAGAACGCGCTAGATTAATGACGTAGACAGGAACCGAGTTGCTCACGAATTATCTTTCTTCAACATTTATTTGCCTTGTAACAGCCTTATCTATCATAAAGCGCCATATCAAAAGCACTTGAATTTCAAATCAACTCCCAAAATTTAAAGGTACATAGAAATTACTAGCTGCCCTGTGAAAAGCGATCAAACAATATCCATGCTCAAAACAGCTAAATTCGACCGCAGCAAGGCAATTATCAGTTGGTACGACCGCCATCACCGCATTTTGCCTTGGCGTGTGACACCACCAGAACAAGCGCGCGGCATCAAGGCTGATCCCTATCGCGTATGGTTATCCGAAATCATGCTGCAACAAACAACCGTTGAAGCAGTCAAATCCTATTTCAACAAGTTCGTTACACTCTGGCCGAATGTCGCATCTATGGCAGCGGCGAGTGAAGATGACATTCTTCGTGCTTGGGCAGGTTTGGGATATTATTCACGCGCGCGCAATCTCAAGAAATGTGCCGATCTTATTGCTGCAAACTATAACGGCGAATTCCCCTCAACCGCATCTCAGCTAAAGGAATTGCCGGGTATCGGCGATTACACATCAGCGGCTATTGCAGCGATAGCATTTGGAGAACCTGCGGCAGTTGTGGACGGCAATGTTGAGCGCGTTATCTCGCGCCTCTATGCTATCGACACTCCCCTACCTGCTGCAAAAGCAGAAATTCGCATTCGCATGGGCGAGTTGACACCGTATGATCGACCCGGCGATTTTGCGCAGGCTGTCATGGATTTAGGCGCAACCATTTGTACGCCGCGCCGCCCTGCGTGTGCCATTTGTCCGGTCAATGATGATTGCGAAGCGCTTGCACACCACGATCCGGAAACTTTTCCAGTTAAAGCGCCGAAAACGGCAAAGCCGGTGCGAACTGGTGCTGCTTTTATCGCAATTTCCGAGGATGGATCGGTGCTGCTGCGAAAGCGCAAGGGCGAAGGCTTGCTAGCTGGTATGAGCGAAGTTCCCGGCAGCGCATGGACCGCACGCATTGACGGCGACGCAACGATTGATGCCGCGCCCTTTCCTGCCAGCTGGCAGTCGGCAGGCAGCATCACGCATATCTTCACGCATTTTGAATTGCGCCTGTCTGTCTATTCACTCAACAATACGGCCAAACGCAATGATATTGATGGCTGGTGGTCTTCCCCTTCAGAGCTTGAAGGCGAGGCACTGCCCACCGTCATGAAAAAAGCAATCACGGCTGCTATTCCAGAAGCATTCAAAAAGGGAAGGAAGAAACCTTGACCACTCCAGTCCGGCACGTTGTTTTCGATATTGGTAGAGTGCTTTTGCATTACGATCCAGAACTCGCTTATCTGGAAACAATCCCGGATGCCGCTGAACGCCAATGGTTTCTGGAGAATATCTGCACCGGCGCATGGAATATCGAACAAGATCGCGGGCGTAGCTGGCAAGACGCCGAAGCTCTGCTCATCAATGATCATCCTGAGCGCAGCGATCACATCAAAACATTCCGGCAAAACTGGAATCTTATGGTTCCGCACGCTTACGAAGACAGCGTTGCGATCCTGCGTGGATTGATTGCACAAGGCAACGACGTGACGATGCTCACGAATTTTGCCTCCGATACGCTGCGCGAAGCACAGGCTCGCTTTCCGTTCCTGACCGAAAGCCGTGGTGTTACGATTTCAGGCGATATTCGGATGTTGAAGCCAGACCGTGAGATTTATGAGCATCATGTCGCAAGCTTTGATCTCGACCCGGCTGCAACGCTGTTCATTGATGACAGTCCAGCCAATGTTGATGGTGCAAAAGCTGCTGGCTGGCAAGCTGTGCACTTTACCGGTGCACCTAAGCTTGCAGATGATTTGAAAGCCCTCGGCCTCTCGTTCTAAATAAATCGACAAAAAAGACCCTCGGAGCAGACTGCTTCGAGGGTCTTTTCATCAGACTTTGTTGGAGGTCGTCCGATATTAAGTTCTGTATATTTTATGCGCCTGCTGCTGCCATTTCATCGCGGATGACTTTGCGCAGATCATCGATAGGCTTCAACACACCTGCTTCTTCGTAGTGCCAGAAAGTCCAGCCATTGCAGGCATCAAAGCCTTGTACTTTCGCACCAATGCGATGAATGGAACCTGCTTCGCCATTGGCCGCCAGAGTTCCGTCTGCACGAATAATCGCTGCATGGCGACGACGCGCATCAGACAGAACCGTACCCGGACGCAGGAGTCCTGATTCAATGATCGAGGTGAAAGCGACACGTGGCTCAGCACGCTTGCCAGTCATAACGGTCAGTTCGGCTTTGCCAAGCGGCTCGACGGCAGCAATGCGTGCAGTCGCAGCATCAATGTAGTCCTGCTCACGCTCAATACCGACAAAATGACGACCAAGACGCTTCGCAACTGCACCCGTTGTGCCCGAGCCGAAGAACGGATCAAGGATGACATCGCCCGGCTTGCTCGACGACATTAAAATGCGTGCAAGCAAAGCTTCCGGCTTTTGGGTCGGATGCACCTTGTCGCCGTTCTCGTCTTTCAGGCGCTCCGAGCCTGTGCAGATCGGAAACAGCCAGTCAGAGCGCATCTGAACATCGTCGTTCGCCGCTTTCATAGCGTCATAATTGAAGGTGTAGCCTTTGCCCTTTTCGTCACGCGAAGCCCAGATCAGCGTTTCATGCGCGTTCTGAAAACGACGGCCACGGAAGTTTGGCATCGGGTTGGTCTTGCGCCAGATCACATCGTTGAGCAGCCAGAAGCCGATATCCTGAAGCTGTGAGCCGACACGGAAAATATTGTGATACGAACCGATGACCCAGATCGTGCCATTTGGCTTGAGCACACGGCGGCAAGCCATCAGCCATGCGCGGGTAAACGCGTCATAAGCCTGAAAGCTGTCAAACTGGTCCCAATGATCATCAACAGCGTTGACCATGGTCTGGTCCGGGCGATGCAGATCGCCACCAAGCTGGAGATTGTATGGAGGATCAGCAAAAATGACGTCCACCGAATGATCAGGAAGACGCTCCAAAGCGGCAACGCAATCACCCTTGATGATAGAGTCGAGCCAGGCGGTACGTGGGGCCTCAATAGGCAACTCATGTGCAAGACGTACTAGGGACATGGGATACTCGATTACCTGTGAACGCTAAAAACTTGTCCTTATGGTTACTGAACAGGGTAAATATGCGGTTAACGCCAAGTGATTGAAATCGTAAACCTTTTCTTAATTTGACATAAAAAGCCCGGGTTTCTGGCACTTTTGGCAACCATCAAATTTTGAGAGTTTTCTTCCAGCCTTATTAATGCCGTCAACAAATTGCAGTTCACGAGCGAAATTTGGCGCAATCACTAAGGCTTGGTTATTCGTTTTTGCCTATGATCGCGCGGAAACTGATTTGCTTTTCCTGATGTGCGGTCCATGAATATCAACGAGCTGCGTCATAACCGGTATTTACGGGTTCTATTTGTGCCCTTCCGCATGCGTGCGCTTGTGCGTGGTAGCGAAATCGGACTGGTCATCGCGGGTGCCGTTATTGGCATCATCTCCGCGCTCGCCGTGGCCGCGATTGCAGGCATCTCGCAGTGGATGCATCAGGCGCTTTTTGGTCTCGCCGATGGCGAGCGATTGAGTTCAGCATCGCAACTAAGCACGACTGCTTATATTGCACCCGTCGCGGGCGGCATTCTCATGGGCATCGTGATATGGGTGTTGGCACGCTGGCGCAAAAAGCCCATCGTCGATCCGATCGAAGCCAATGCGCTGCATGGTGGGCATCTTTCACTGACCGATAGTTTTATCCTTGTCGGACAAAATCTTATTTCCAATGGGTTTGGCGCATCGGTAGGTCTGGAAGCAGCCTATACTCAGCTTTCAAGTGGCTTTGCTTCCCGCATCGGGCGCGCGCTCAAACTGCGTCGGGCAGACTTACGAACGCTTGTAGGCTGTGGTGCGGCAGCGGCTATTGCAAGTGCATTCAACGCACCACTGACAGGCGCATTCTATGCGTTTGAGCTGATTATCGGCGTTTATTCGATCGCTACGCTGGCCCCCGTTGTCGTGGCCGCAATCGTCGGAATGCTGGTGACGCAAGCCATCGGTGGTGCGCCGCTGGTGATCCATATTGGCCCGCTTGATGGCATCGCCGCACGCGATTATGTGCCTGCGCTGGTTCTCGGATTCATCACAGCTGGCATTGGTATTCTCATCATGCGTGGTGTCACGACTGTCGAGCGTATTGCACGCAAAAGCGTTGTGCCGACCGTGTTAGCACCGGCCATTGGCGGTATTGTCGTGGGCATGATTGCCTTCGTTTCTCCGCAGGTTTTGGCATCTGGCCATGGTGCACTGCATCTTGATCTGAATGCCAACCTGACAATTCCTGTGCTGCTTTTGCTGATCTTCAGCAAATCGTTGGCATCGGCTGTTTCGATTGGGTCCGGATTTCGCGGTGGCCTGTTCTTTGCATCACTGTTTCTTGGCGCACTGACAGGCAAACTTTTTGCGGCACTAACAGGCTATGTCTTGCCACTAACGCTTGAGCCGGAAGCCTATGCCGTCATCGGCATGAGCTCGATGGCAGTGGCAATTATCGGCGGACCGCTGACAATGACATTTTTGGCGCTGGAACTTACCGGCGACTTTCCGATTGCGATGCTCGTTCTGGGTGCCGTTGTATCGTCATCCATGATGGTTCGCAAAACCTTTGGCTACTCATTTGCCACATGGCGTTTTCACCTACGCGGCGAAGCCATTCGGTCAGCACATGATATTGGTTGGGTGCGCAATCTGACTGTGACCCGAATGATGCGTCATGACGTTAAAACTGTGCCGATTGATACCGACATAGAAACCTTCCGCCATGACTTCCCGCTTGGCTCTACCCAGCGCGTTATCGCGGTGGACAGCGAAGGTCGTTATGTTGGCATGATCCCCGTACCCGCGGCTTATTCCGAGAGCTTCGACAAGACGGAAGAAGCGCGCAGCATTCGCGAGTTGCTGCGTTATCAGGATGAGTTCTTGCTGCCGCAGATGAACGCGAAAGAGGCCGTTGTCCGCTTTGATCGGGCAGAAGCGGAAGCGCTCGCCGTGATCAATAATGCGCAGGAGCGCAAAGTGCTTGGTCAATTGAGCGAAGCGCATACCCTGCGCCGCTATAGCGAAGAACTGGACCGGCGCAGGCGTGAGGTGTCCGGCGAGGTTTGATTACTGCGCGGTTTCGGTCACGGGTTCTGTGCCGCGGTTTTCCGGTGTCACGCTGTAATAATATGGCGTCGCGATAATGAACAACAGAACGACGGCAACAGCTGTAACAAACAGCACAACGGATTTACGCATAGACTTCTCCTTCATGGAGAAAAGGAACGGCCTCGCGCAAACATCGTTCCCATAATTCGCTAAAGCCGCCCCAGCAAAGTTTGACCTGTGGGCCATAAAGTTGTAGCTCATCCCCAATGTTTTGCGGGTGATCCTCGCCCAATATCTCCCAAGTAAAGGCTTTTGACATGGCGGCTCCAGCCCTGATTATTTTTGATTGTGACGGCGTTTTGGTGGACTCTGAAGTCATCGCGGCAGAAGTTGACGCGGCACTCCTGACAGAAGCCGGGTATCCGATTGAAGCCGTTGAAGTTGGCGAACGTTTTGCAGGCCTGACATGGCAGGACATTCTCCTGACCGTAGAGCGTGAAGCTGGCATTCCGATTTCGGCATCGCTTCTCGATAAGGCAGAAAAACTGCTTGATGAACGTCTGAAAAATGAAGTTCAGGCGATTGAAGACATCGTTGAAGTCGTTGAAGCGCTAAACCTGCCAAAGTGCATCTGCTCAAATTCAACCAGCGTTCGCCTTGATCTTATGCTCAAGCGCGTTGGTCTTTACGATCTGTTTGAGCCAAATATCTTTTCGGCGCGCGAAGTCGGCACGAAAAAGCCAAAGCCAGCGCCAGATGTTTTCCTGCACGCGGCAAAGCATTTCGGCGTGGATCCGGCAGATGTCATTGTCATTGAAGATTCTGCACACGGCATTCATGGCGCACGCGCCGCTGGAATGCGGGTAATCGGATTCACTGGCGGCGCACACACCTATCCGGGCCATGCCGACAAGCTAACGGATGCAGGTGCAGAAACCGTCATACATCGCCATAAAGATCTGCCAAGCGTTATCGAGGCGCTTTCAATCTGGACGGATGCGTAATCTGATCTAGTCTAACTCAGACAATGTCTTTTGCGCGCCTTAGAGCGCATTTCGATCTGATGAAATCAGATCGGCGCTCTAACCATTTTTTAAGCGCATCTTGTCCGAAAACCGCTTCACACTTTTCGGGATGCGCTCTTAACGACGCGCAAAGACCTATCAGGCGGCGCTACGCTTGCCTTTGCCTTTTGCCTCAGCATTAAGCGTAGCGAGCAACTCTTCTGACTCGCTCTCGCTCAGGCCGATCATCAACCTGTCACCGATCGATGCAGGCTCGTCGGTCGCTAAGTCGAAGATCGCCCAGGTATCCGTGGGTTCAAGAACGCGTTCATATTTTGGCTTCATGGCCCTAAGCTCAGAACGGACCTGACTGCCGTTCTGCCCCTGTTGTTTCGTTGCAATTCCACATGAGAGGCTCAACCGGCTAATTTAAGGCACAGCCTTCCCACGAACAGTTTTTCTAAATTAAACTTCTTGCAATTCACTTCACACAAACAAGGTTTTTTAAATAACGCATCAAAGATTACTTCTATAGTTAAATTTCTATTGCTAAAATCAAAGCGTCAAACACCTATTTGGAGCTGGATTCAACCTTGGACCGCTTCCGTTTTTTGATCGAAAATCCAGCCAGTGATTGAGCTAAACTGGCGTTCACCGGCTTGCCGAAAAACCAACCCTGCCCCGCAAGATTGGTGCAAATATCACGCAAGCAGCGAAGCTGCTCTCCAGTTTCAATACCCTCCACCACAATTCCAAGCCCATATTGATGCGCCATAGCGATAATTTGCGGAACGATAGAAACAGTTTCTGCCTCACCACCCAGCGTGCGTGTAAATGCCTTATCGATTTTGATGGCATCGACTTGCAACTCGCCCAGATAAGCGAGACTGGAATAGCCAGTACCAAAATCATCGATATAGACCTTATACCCCTTTTCGCGCAGAGCCTTAATACCGCTACTGGCTTTCGCGAAATCCACTGCGGTTCGCTCGGTCAATTCAAGACCAATCTGTTGCGGCTGAATTCCGGCGTCTGACAGGCGAGCTTCAAGCGACTGTATGAAATCCGGGCTTTGCAGATCACCGGAGGTTATATTCACGTTGATATAAAGGGCCCGCTGCTGCCGTAGCAAATCACCCATTTCTGCAATAACATTATCCAGCACATAAGCGGTTATGAGATGGCCTACACCAGCCGCTTCCGCTCGTGCAACAAACAGATCCGGCGGCACAAAATCGCCTTTTGTAATCTCCCACCGAATAAGCGCTTCAAAGCCTATAATCTTCTCATCACCAAGATTGACTACAGGTTGATAGACCAGCGCAAGCTCGTTTGCCTTCAACGCCTTTTTAAGCAACGAGACAAGTGAGCGGTCACGGTTACGGTAAAACGTCCAGCCAATGGCAACGCCACCGCCAACAAGTAAACCCAGGCTTGTGAACACAAACGGTAGCAACTCGTCGGTATGGTCAGACCAGCTTTCAGACGTTGCAATCGCAACGCAAACGCCTGTTTCATCGTCGCACGCTTTTTGTTGCAAAACGCCATTCGTTACACCAAACGACCGCATACTATTGGTTGGGATAAAGCTATTGCTGATATTCTCAGGAAACGTATCGGGGTTACTATAAAGCTTGGCGTACTGCGTCCGATCGCTATTCGTCATAAAGATTGCGAAATCATATTGCGGAACATGCACCGCATCAAAAGCCAGCGCACTTAAAACGAGATTGCCGGTGTTCCGGCCAAAAATCGGGCCATGGCTCCCAGCTGTTATAAGCTCTTGATCCTTATAAACATAAACGCCGTCCTTAAGAAGAACATCTTCTTTGCTTCTGGGTTTTGTTGTCACGACATCGCTTAAAAGCGTCGAACATTGCAGCATGTCATGCTCAAGACGACCAATGTCCTTGATGTGATAAGCAGCAAAAAGCAACTCGCGCATATAGCGCTTATCGTCTGACGAACACAGAGCATAGGGAGACTGATTGACCTTGCTAAGTGTCTCTTTCGCAGAGTTCACTATACGGTTAGCCTGCGTCATGAGCACAGTCATATACGCATCCATGTCCTTTTCTTCATCGAAAAGGCGAAACTGATCCCCGGCCCATTTACCTGCAATGGCGCCAAGCAATAACATGATGCAAATTACATAGGGTACAGGCGAAAAAAATACGCTGCGTTTCAACCCCATAAAAGATCGCCTCGATAAAAATCTACAAAAAGTCCAAATGAAATTACACTTCTCTATAGATGACATTAATTCGAAATTATTGGAAAAGTAAACAGACCGCTTCTTGTTTCAAAACGGCTGTAAAAAGAACAATTAATATACTAGCGCAACATATCTAAAATCGAAAACGCAATACAGCAAAAAGCGGCCAATGGTAAAATCAAAAGCCGCTTTCTAAATTCGATAACTTCTAAGACCCATTACTTGGTGTTGTATGGGCCTTCATCAAAACCAACGAAAATCTGCACGCTGCGCGCGCTTTCGGTCGGAATCGAAATTCCCTTGTCGTTGAACACAAACTGCGTTGCGCCGCCGCCATTGCTGACACTGACTGTCTGTTTGTGCAGTTTGGAATAGATCACATTGCCATTCTGAACGACAGCTACGCGGATCGGCATTGTAATGTTGCCGCTCTTATATTTTGGACCCGGAACAACTTTACCAGCCGCAGCTACGTCAAGCGTAATCGTACCTGCATTATGCTGGCAATCTCGCGTCGTGTCCGTCAGCGAAGCTTGGTAAATTACACGGCCTGCATCTTTGTCGCCGCCTTTTTCATAGGTGCTGAAATAGGCAGTACCTTCACGCAGTGAAACACTTGGGCAAAACGCCATAAGGTCGGATGCTTTGACGCGCGGCTCTGCGCTATCCGCCGCATTCTGCGTGCCACTGGTGGTACAGCCGGCAAGTGCTGCGAGCAAAACCGTTGCAACGACTGGAAACAATGATGAACGATTCTGTGATGCTTTAAGCATAAACCGGGCTTCCCTGCACTGATCGACCTGTTCTACACCGCTGTGCGATGCATAGCGTGAGGGTGTTTTCCTGTTTTTTGCAGCCAAGAGCAACCCCATCGCGCAAAACATGCATTAATTCTTGCGGCTTTTTTAGGGAAGCTTTATTGCATTCTCGGCTAAAAATCTGCCTTGACCCGAAATGAAGGCCTTTGAGATGAAATATATAAGCACCCGCGGCGAAGCCCCAGTTCTGGGATTCAGCGATGCTCTGCTCGCCGGACTTGCCCGTGATGGCGGCCTCTATCTCCCGCAGGAATACCCACAATTCGCCGCTGATCAGATCCGTGATTTGCGTGGAAAATCCTATGTGGATATCGCGCTGGCCGTTCTAACACCTTTCGTAAATGGTGAAATTCCGCAGGCAGATTTTGAACACATGGTGCGTGAAGCCTATGGCTCGTTCCGTCATGACGCAGTTTGCCCATTGGTCCAGACCGGCGCGAATGAATACGTGCTTGAGCTTTTCCATGGCCCGACACTTGCCTTCAAAGACGTCGCCATGCAGCTTCTTGCACGCATGATGGATTATGTCCTCGCGCAACGCGGCGAACGTGCAACGATTGTTGGCGCCACATCCGGCGACACAGGCGGCGCAGCGATTGAAGCCTTTGGCGGTCGCGACAACACCGATATTTTCATCCTGTTCCCGAATGGCCGCGTGTCTCCGGTGCAGCAGCGCCAGATGACCAGCTCCGGCTTCTCAAATGTTCATGCCCTGTCTATCGAAGGCAACTTCGATGATTGTCAGAATCTGGTCAAAGGCATGTTCAACGACCTCGAATTCCGCGATAGCATTTCGCTTTCCGGTGTGAATTCAATCAACTGGGGACGCATCATGTCTCAGGTTGTTTATTATTTCTCGGCAGCCTTGAGCCTCGGCGCACCAGATCGCGCTATCTCGTTCACGGTCCCAACCGGCAATTTCGGCGATATTTTCGCAGGCTATGTTGCCAAGAAAATGGGATTACCGATTGATCAGCTGATTATCGCAACCAATGACAACGACATTCTTGCACGTACGCTTGATAGCGGTGCCTATGAAATGCGCGGCGTTGAACAGACGACTTCGCCTTCCATGGACATCCAGATTTCATCAAACTTCGAGCGTTTGTTGTTTGAAGCGCATGATCGCGATGCGAGCGCAGTGCGTGGCCTGATGGACAGCATGAAGCAATCAGGTGGCTTTACGATTTCTGAAAAGCCACTGTCCGCTATTCGCAGCGAATTTGCAGCGGGCCGTTCAACCGTTGACGAAACGGCCGCAACCATTAAGTCAGTTCTGGAAGCGGATAGCTATTTGCTGGATCCTCATTCAGCGATTGCGGTTAAGGTCGCTCGCGAAAAAGTGTCCGGTAATACACCTATGGTTGTACTCGCTACCGCACATCCGGCTAAATTCCCTGATGCAGTAAAAGCTGCAAGTGGTGTGACGCCGGCGCTTCCGGTATGGCTTTCGGACTTGATGGACCGAAAAGAAAGTTTCACAGTTCTTCACAACGACCTGAAAATCGTGGAAGAATACATTCGCCGTCATTCCCGGGCGTAAGATTATATCTTGCTCAGGAGTTTAAAAACGGGAACCCGAATGGGACTATGGGAGCATTTTGCATATGGGTGTTGAAGTAACGCGTCTTTCCAATGGGCTTACCATTGTAACAGATAACATGCCGCATGTGGAAAGCGTTGCGTTGGGTATCTGGGTAAAAGCAGGCGCACGAAATGAAGCGTCAGACCGACACGGCATTGCTCATCTGCTTGAACATATGGCCTTCAAAGGTACGGAAAAGCGCACAGCTTGGCAGATTGCATCTGACATTGAAAATGTTGGTGGCGAAATCAATGCCGCAACGAGCGTTGAAACCACATCATATTATGCGCGCGTGCTGCGCAACGACATGCCACTGGCAATAGATATTCTTGCTGACATTCTGACTGCCTCCAAGTTCGATGAAGCCGAACTTGAACGCGAAAAGCAGGTCATCATGCAGGAGATCGGTGCGGCCCACGATACGCCTGATGATATCGTGTTCGACCGCTTCACCGAAACAGCCTATCGGCATCAACCAATTGGACGTGCCATTTTAGGTGAGCCTGATACCGTGATGTCGTTCACATCGGCTGATCTACGCCAATATATGGACGAGCAGTATAGCGCCGACCGTATGGTGGTGACAGCTGCTGGTGGCATTGATCATGACCATTTCGTGAAAGAGGTCGAACAGCGTTTGGGCGGTTTCCGCGCTCACAATACCGCACCGACCCTTGACCTCGCGACCTATGTCGGCGGTGATTTCCGCGAAGATCGCGATTTGATGGATGCGCAGGTTCTGATCGGCTTTGAAGGTCGCGCCTATCATGTCCGCGATTTTTACGCTTCGCAGCTTCTATCAATGATCCTCGGCGGCGGCATGTCCTCACGCCTGTTTCAGGAAGTGCGCGAGAAACGCGGCCTCTGCTATTCGGTCTATGCATTTCATTGGGGCTTTTCCGATACCGGCCTTTTTGGCATTCATGCCGCAACCGGCAAGGACGAACTTGTGGAGTTGCTTCCAGTCATCATTCAGGAATTGCACAAAGCAGCAGATTCCATCGGCATTGATGAAGTTAATCGAGCCCGTGCGCAATATAGCGCGAGCTTGTTGATGTCGCAGGAAAGTGCAGCGAGCCGTGCTGGGCAGATCGCACGACAGTTCCTGCTCTATGGGCGCCCGGTGCCAAACAATGAGCTGATGGACCGTCTGTCGCTCATCACGCCTGAACGTCTGAGCGATCTTGCTGGCCGTATGTTCCTCGACAGCAAGCCGACAATCGCCGGTGTCGGCCCTGTTGGACGTCTGATGAGCTTTGAAGGGCTTACGGATGCTCTTTCGACCAGCGCGCATACACGGAAGATTGCTGTTTAACAGATCGGAGAATAGGCTGTAATTTCAAAAAGAACTCATGCAACAGTATTGCATATTCTAGAAGCAGCCTATTTTCTTCATCAACAACACGAGAACCAGCATGATCGGCCTGCCATTCCGGCGCAGCAATCCGACACTTCTTCGTGGGCAGCGCGTTTATTTGCGCGAGCCAATGCTGAGCGATTTTGCGACATGGGCCAATGTGCGCGAGCAAAGTCGCGGCTTTCTCACCCCGTGGGAGCCAACATGGGCTGACGACGATCTGACTAAAAGCGCATTTCGTCATCGGTTGCGCCGCGTTCAGGAAGAAATGTCCGATGGCACCGGCTATCCCTTCTTTATTTTTGACAACAAAGACAATCGACTTCTCGGCGGAATAACGCTGGGAAACATAAAGCGGGGCGTCGGACAGAACGGTATGGTTGGCTATTGGAGCAGCATATCGGCGGCTGGCAAAGGCTATATGAGCGAAGCCTTATCATTGGTTATCCCCTTTGCATTCAATGAACTAAGGTTGCACCGGATCGAAGCTGCCTGTATTCCCCATAATGTTCGTTCGATACGGCTTCTCGAAAAAGCCGGATTTCAGAGAGAAGGACTGTTGCGCTCTTATCTCAAGATCAATGGCTTCTGGCAGGACCACCTGTTGTTTGCCCTGATAGAAAGCGATCTACGCATGATCAATGGCAAGGTTGAACGCTCGTGAATGGTGTAACAAACAGGTTATTCTCAGCTTTTCTGCGCTGTGTAGCGCTGATCATTATCTTGACCTGTTCAGCAATTCCTTCTCTTGCCGTTGAACCAATAAAAATCTCTAAAGAAGATACCGCTCTTGACCTATCGCGCGCTGTAGAGCTGCTGCGCAATCAGGGCGAGAGCGTGCAGGTTTCCACAGCACCGGGAGCCGATGGAATCGTTCGCCGCATTGAGGTGCAGGCAGCGCCCAATTCAAACGCCTCCGGAGACTGGGCCGCCTTTTCCATTGCAAATCCGACAGACGAACAGATCGACCGCTTGCTCGTTGCTCCGCATTTTCGTCTTGTTGGATCAAACATAATTTGGCCTGATCTTGGCTCAGCGCGTATTTCGTCGATAACACCCAGTGAGGGCTTTACGCTCGACAGACAGCCAAGCGAAGACGCTGATGTCTTCCTCATTACGTTAAATCCGAAAACCGTTGTGACCTTCGTCGCTCAGCTTTCGTCGCACAATCTGCCACAGCTTTATTTGTGGGAACCGGAAGCCTACAAGGATGCCGTCAACTCCTACACGCTGTATCGCGGCATTCTGCTCGGCATTTCCGGCCTTCTGGCACTGTTTTTGACGATTCTTTTCGTCGTTAAGGGTACCTCGCTTTTCCCGGCAACCGCAGCGCTCGCATGGGCCGTTCTCGCCTATATCTGCGTTGACTTCGGCTTCTGGAACAAGCTGATGGAGATAACGCCCGGAAACGAGCAGGTCTGGCGAGCGGGCACCGAAGTCGCCCTCGCCGCCTCACTGGTGATCTTCCTGTTCACCTATCTCAATCTCAATCGCTGGCACGACCATTTCAGCTATGGAGCGGTCACTTGGGTATTGGGCCTTATGGCTCTTGCCGGTGTTGCCGTCTTTGATCCACCTGTTGCTTCCGGCATTGCGCGCATGTCGCTGGCGCTGACGGTTGTGTCGGGCATCTTCATCATCGGCTATCTGGCGATTAAAGGCTATGATCGAGCGGTGATGCTCATACCGGCGTGGCTGCTCACGCTGATTTGGTTGTTGGGCGCGTGGATGACGGTTTCAGGCCAACTCGACAACGACATCATTCAGCCAGCACTTGGCGGCGGTCTGGTGCTAATTGTTTTGCTGATCGGCTTTACCGTTATGCAGCACGCATTCTCCGGTGGCGCGCTCCAGCAAGGCTTGCTTTCCGATATGGAACGTCAGGCGCTTGCAGTGATTGGTGCAGGCGACATTGTCTGGGACTGGGACGTTCCGCGTGACCGCGTTGTCACCACGCCTGACATTGCAAACTATCTCGGCAACACAGCGAGTTCATTGCAAGGCCCGGTTCGCAACTGGCTGCCAGCGATGCATGCGGATGATCGTGATCGCTTCCGCTCAACGCTTGATGCCATCCTCGAAAACCGTCGTGGGCGCATCGGCCAAATTTTCCGTCTGCGTGCCAATGACGGCCATTATCATTGGTATGCGTTGCGCGCCCGTCCTGTCATCGGTTCTGACGGCGAAATCGTCCGCTGTGTAGGAACGCTTGTCAACGTAACTGAACAGAAGAAGGCCGAAGAACGCCTGCTGCATGATGCGGTTCATGACAATCTGACAGGGTTGCCCAATCGCGAACTATTCCTTGATCGCCTAAGCAGCATCATGAACATGGCACGCGGCGAAAGCAGGCTGCATCCGACCGTGTTCATCATCGATATTGACCGTTTCAAACAGGTCAATGACAGTCTCGGTATGTCGGCAGGTGATACGATCCTGCTTACGATCTCGCGTCGTCTGTCGCGTCTGATGAAACCACAGGACACGCTCTCCCGCCTGTCATCTGACCAGTTCGGCCTGCTATTGGCATCTGAGAATGATCCGGGCCGCATTGCTGCCTTTGCTGAAGCCTTGCGACAAGCCGTTCGCGCACCAATCGCCTATGCAAAACGCGAAATCGTGCTGACGGCTTCAATCGGTCTGATCACATGGACGAAAACGGCCGCGTCAGCCGAAGATTTTGTCAAGGACGCCGAGCTTGCCATGCATCAGGCAAAGCGCTTCGGTGGCGACCGCATAGAACCTTTCCGACCTGCCTTCCGTGCGATTGGCAGCGACAAGTTACAGCTTGAATCCGACCTGCGCCGCGCACTTGAGCGCGATGAAATCAGCCTCGTCTACCAGCCAATTGTGCGGCTTGATGAGGGCACGATTGCTGGCTTTGAAGCACTGATGCGCTGGGAGCATCCGCGCCGTGGCAGTATTTCTCCATCAGAGTTCATTCCTATTGCAGAAAGCTCTGGCCTGATCGTGCAGCTTGGCTTGTTTGCCATTCAGCGTGCTGCTGAAGACCTTTATGCGTGGCAGGAACAGTTTCCGAAGCTCAATCTGTTTGTTTCGGTCAACCTTTCAAGCACGCAGTTGATCCGGCAGGATCTGATCAATGACGTGCGTTCGGTTCTCTCGCGTATTCATCTGAAACCCGGCACGCTGAAGCTGGAACTCACAGAATCTGTGTTAATGGAAAACCCCGAACAATCGGCGCATGTCCTTGCACGCCTGAAAACCATGGGTGTCGGCCTATCGCTTGATGATTTTGGCACCGGCTATTCGTCGCTTGCCTATCTGACCCGCTTCCCGTTCGACATCATCAAGATCGACCGCTCTTTCGTGAAAGGCGACCAGCCGCAAAAGACAACACTCCTGCGTTCCATCGTCAGCATGGCGCATGATCTTGGTTTGGCAGTGGTCACCGAAGGCGTTGATAACGAAAACGATGCACTGCAACTGCGCCAGATGGGTTGCGAATATGTGCAGAGCTTCATGTTCGGCGAGCCAGCTACGCGCGAAGATGCCACGCGTATCGTGCGTGAGCAGCAGGATGCAGCGGCAGCTTAGAGCACATCTTTTCCGAAAACCGTTTCACACTCTTCGCGATGCGCTCTAGAAAGCTTACTCAGGCATGACCGGCTTCTGAGACGAGCCGTGTCATGTCAATGCCCATCCGAGCCATCAATCGCTCGTATTTTCCGGTAATATCGCTATCGAAAAGCATATCCATCGGTGCTGAGCAGGCCAGCCAGCCATTTTCAGCAAACTCCATATCGAGTTGCCCCGGTGCCCAGCCCGAATAGCCAAGTGTCAGCAAAGCCTGTGATGGTCCGCTGCCACCATAAATCGCACGTAGGATATCAACCGTTGCCGTTAGGCATATGTCTTCGGTTACGGGCATTGTCGAGTCGACCATGTAATCGTCACTGTGCAGTACAAATCCGCGAGACCGATCAACAGGCCCACCATTACGCACAACCATATTCTGCGCACGTTTTGGCAACATGATCAGGTCTTCGTCGTCAACAATACCGATCTGACGCAGAATGTCAGGGAATCCGACGGGCTGGAGCTGATTGATGATAAACCCCATAGCGCCCTCTTCAGAATGGGCACAAATGTAAATAACCGCGCGGTCAAAACGCTCGTCACTCATTCCGGGCATGGCAAGCAGGAATTGCCCGTTTAAGAAACCCTGCTCCTGGTTTGGCTTCCTGAGAATGGTCATAACGATTAAGGTAGCAAGACTGTGCCAAATGACAATGAAAATCGCGCAAAGTTTCTCGTTGTGGTAAATAGCAGTTGATTTTTGATCGCATAGTTCAGAAACATTGCCCGCAAGAAATTCAATCGTGAATTGAAAAGAAAAGAATTTATGCTGGTTTACGGAATACTGACTTCAGCCGCTATTTTCCTAATTTACTCTATATATGTGCAGACAAAACTGTCTCCACTCATTGATTTCATCAGACAAAGTCCATCAATGACAAAAACAATCGGCGATGTATCTGATTTATATTATATTTTCACTATGCCGCGCGGCAATTATCGATTTGCGCTTTACCTCTGGCATAATCCGACACCGCCCAACGAAATCAACAATCATTTTCCAGACTATCCGCAACTGCGTACCATCTCAAACATCGCCTTCCTGATGCATATCGCATTAGGCACGGCGATATTTTTGACTTTCATTTTCAGCATGTTGGTAAAAGTCTGAATGAAAATATGCCCGCAAAAACACAGCCTTGATTGAAACATGATTTTCGATCAATCTCGCCAAATGAGATCAGTAAAGTTTCTTGCCCTTCCGCTTCTGTTAAGCACAATTCTCAGCGCACAGGCTGCCACGTCCGAATGGACGGAAATCTCCGGCGGGAAAGTGCGCGTTATTCTTGAAGATACGAAGTCTGGTGAGGAACAACGCGGCGCATTGCAGATCAATCTCAATCCCGGCTGGAAAACCTATTGGCGTAACCCGGGTGATGCGGGTGTGCCACCTCAGATCAATATTGAAGGCGACACTCTAGCACGCATTGATTTCCCAACCCCTGTCTATTTTGACGACGGTGATGAAGGGGGTATTGGATACAAGCAATCTCTATCCCTGCCGCTGACATTCACATTAAAGCCCGGTGAAGATCGTCTGAAGGGCATTTTTTTTCTCGGCGTCTGTGACAAAATCTGCATCCCGGTTCAAGCAGAGTTCGACTTTCCATTAAATCAAGCGACCGAGCAATCGCCGCAAGCCATTGCGACGCGCACCATTGTCGAAACGGCCTTTGACCGCCTCCCTGCACCTGCATCTGCTGATTTTGGCGTGAAAAGTGCGAAGCGTGCGGACAACAAAGCCACTTTCGAGATTGCACTGCCAGACGCTAACGCACCCGCCGAGCTCTTTGTCGGTAGCGAACAGCTTAATCTTTCAGAAGCAAAGCCTGATGGACCGTCCCGCTTCACCGCAATGCTTTATAACGAAGCGAAAGACGGCGCATTGATTGACTACACGCTTGTGCAGAATGGCAAAGCCGTGTCCGGGCAAGTCAAGCTTGATTAGCTTTGACAAGCTGTAATTTGAAATTGTGAAACGCACCGTTATCGGCTTAAGTGTCGTGGCCTTGCTTCGCGCAAAGGCAGATGAAATTTAGCCATTCATACAGGTGGGCCATGACGGCAGAAGCTCACCTTCAGGAGAAAACAATGACGATTAAAGTTGGCGACAAGCTCCCCGCAGCAACCTTCAAGGTAAAGACTGCGGATGGCGTTAAAGAAGTGACGACTGATGAAGTTTTCGCTGGCAAAAAAGTCGTTCTTTTCGCAGTTCCCGGCGCTTTCACACCGACCTGTAATCTCAACCACCTGCCGGGCTATCTCGATAACCGTGATACCATTCTTTCAAAGGGTGTGGATGCAATCGCGGTTGTTTCGGTCAACGATCCATTCGTCATGGGTGCATGGGCACAGAGCACTGGCGGCGAAGGCAAGATCACTTTCCTCGCCGACGGCTCGGCACTCTTCACCAAAGAAATCGGCCTTGAGCTTGATGCGACCGCAAGCGGCCTCGGCATTCGCTCGAAGCGCTACTCGGCAATCGTTGAAGACGGCGTCGTCAAGACACTCAACATCGAAGAGCAGGCTGGACAGGCTGTGACTTCAGGTGCTGCAACGCTGATCGAACAGCTTTAATCAGAATTTATGACGCGCCCTGCTTTTGCAGTGGGGCGCGCATTTCACGTGTCAGCCATTTTTCAAGCGCAAGCGAATCCGGCTGTCCCGCTCTGTGTGGTGCAATCCACAATAGCATCCGGCGCGGCCCCGGTCGAAAGCCAAATGGAGCAACCAGCCGGCCCGATGCGATGTGCTCGGCCACCAGCATATGCGGAACCACTGCAACACCCAAGCCGCACAGCACAGCCTGAATCAACAGATAGAAGTGATGGAATGTAGATTTCGGTTCCGGAGCAGGAAAATCTGCATGGGCCGCCTTTTGCCAGTCGGCAAATGCTTCCAACCGCGTATGGGTCGCCAGCACTGATGCCTGTGCGAGATCGGCAGGATCAATCAGCGGGCATTGCGAGAGATAAGATGGCGCGCAGACAAGGCCAATTTCCTCACGCCCCATATCCCGGATCACAGCATCTGCCGGCGGTTCAATCACACTGGAGCGAATTGCAATGCCGATTTTATCACGCATAAAGTCAATCCGGTCATAGTTCATATTGAACTGCAACTCGATATTCGGGTGACTATCGTGAAAGCGGCCAATGCGCGGAATGATCCATTCCATCATAATGGACGACGAACAGGACAGCGTGAGTGGCCCGGGCTTCACGCGCTCAATGCTACCCTCGATGATTGAAAATGCGCTGGCCAAACCTTCCGCAAGCCTCGCACCTTCCGGTGTCGGATCGCTCAATCGCGCATTGCGTGTAAGCAATAGCACACCCAGCGAATCCTCCAGCGACCTGATCTGACGGCTGACCGCTCCATGCGTTACACATAATTCCTCCGCCGCTCTTGTCATCGAACGGTGACGCGCGACCGCTTCAAAAGCTTTAAGCGCATTCAAAGAAGGAAGTGGCCGCATTGAAATCCTCGTTAGCATCTGAGCATACCTGTGAGGTTATATCACAAATCGCTGATAATAAATCGCTTGCGGCGGCATGTCGCATTCTTTAGCTATCTGCCCATTTAAAAGCGCAGTTGCCGCCGGAATGTGCATTATCTTTTGATATTCACTCCTTCAAGCTCCTTCGCTTCGATTAATATGCTAGCAGGGAGGATCTGCAATGCAGCAAAAATCTCACGTAATGACGCCCGCTGAAAAGTCGGCCATATCGAAAATTTCGATCCGGCTCGTCCCGTTCATCGCGCTGATGTTCTTCATTAACTTCCTGGATCGTACCGCAATTTCATTTGCTGGTCCGAACGGAATGACTTCCGATCTCGCGTTTACCGCAGCGCAGTTCGGTTTTGCAGCCGGTATCTTCTTTGTCGGTTACATCATTCTTGAAGTTCCAAGCAATCTTGCGTTGCACAAGTTTGGCGCGCGCAAATGGCTTGCCCGCATCATGGTCACATGGGGCATTGTCGCCCTTCTGTTCACATGGGTTTCAAGCGCAACCGAGCTTTATGTTCTGCGCTTCTTGCTGGGTGTTGCAGAAGCTGGCTTCTTCCCAGGTGCAATTCTGTTCCTGTCGACCTGGGTGCCGTCACGTCACCGCAACAAGATTTTGGCACTATTCTATCTTGCACAGCCATTGACGACTGTGATCGGCGCGCCGCTTGCAGCAGAACTGATCGCAATGCACGGTGCATTTGGCCTCGAAGGCTGGCGCATCATGTTCTTCGGCGTTGCAGTTCCAGCAATCGTTGTCGGTATCATTACCTTCTTCTATCTGCCTGATACGCCAAATGACGCCAAGTGGCTGAACAAGGACGAACGCGATTGGCTGAATGGCGCTCTCGCTCAGGAAGAAAAGATCAAGGAAAAGGCTCCGGGACACCGCAGCGGCCTTGCTCTGACAGACAAGCGCGTTTGGCTTTTGTCGATCGTCTATTTCGGTCTGATCTATGGCCTTTATGCGCTGGCCTTCTTCCTGCCAACGATCATTGGCGGATTTGAACAGCAGTTCAACACCAAGTTCGACGTGTTCGATAAGGGTCTGATCACCGCAATTCCATACCTACCAGCCGCATTCGCTCTCTATTTCTGGAGCCGCGATGCAGCAAAGCGTGGCGTTCGCCCATGGCACATTGGTATTCCGGCACTGGTTGGCGCGATTGCCATTCCGGCAGCTCTGTTCATGCCAACCCCTGCAACCACGATCCTGATGATCACGATCACAGCATGCGCGATCTTCTCGGCACTGCCTAACTTCTGGGCCATTCCATCGCGCTTTTTGACAGGCACAGCTGCGGCAGCTGGTATCGCACTCATCAACACGATTGGTAACATTGCAGGCTTCGCAGCCCCCTATATTACTGGTCTTGTGAAGGATGCGACCGGGCTTTATGAAATGCCAATGTTCATCGTCGGTGCGGTGATGCTTGTGTCTTCGCTGCTTGCATTCTCGCTGACGGGTCGTCTCAAAGACCCAACGGAAATCGAACAGGGCAAGTAATCGACTTCAAAATAAAAAGCCGCGCTGAAATTCAGCGCGGCTTTTTTCATGTCTCAATTCGAAGAATTTACTTCACCTGAAGCGACTTGTGACCGTTATATTTGAATGGCTCCATACCGGCACGAGCGAGCTCGTCAGCACGTTCATTCTCCGGGTGACCGGCATGGCCTTTAACCCAGTGCCACGTCACCTTATGCGGCTTGCGCGCCTCATCAAGCGCCTGCCACAGCTCGGCATTCTTCACAGGCTTCTTGGCCGCTGTTTTCCAGCCATTGCGCTTCCAGCCCTCAATCCAGCCAGAAATACCGTCACGCACGTAAACGCTATCGGTATAAAGATCGACTTCGCATGGCTCTTTCAGCGCGTTAAGCGCTGAGATCGCAGCCATCAGTTCCATACGATTGTTGGTGGTGTCGGCTTCGCCGCCCTTAAGCTCTTTCACATGGTCGTTCCAGCGCACGATTGCGCCCCAGCCACCGGGGCCGGGATTGCCGGAACATGCGCCGTCGGTGAAAGCTTCAATATGCTTCACGCGTCAGCTCCGCTCAGTTCAAGACCATATTCGCTGGCCGATGTGACCTGACGATGGAAGCGCATCCGACGCACATATTCCATCGGATCTTTTTTCATCACAAAACTGCCTTCCGGCACATTGATCCAGTCGTAAAGACGGGTCAGCATGAAGCGAACAGCAGCCCCCCGTGCCAAAACAGGCAGCGCTTCAATTTCCGCCCCCGAAAGCGGACGCACGGAATTATAGCCGCGCAAGAATGCCGCGCCCTTGGTCAGATTGTAAGAGAAGTCTTTTTCAAAACACCATGCATTCAGACACACGGCCACGTCATAGGCGAGAATATCCGTGCAGGCGAAATAGAAGTCGATGAACCCCGACAGACGGTCGCCCAGGAAGAACACGTTATCCTGAAAGAGATCGGCATGGATGACACCTTCCGGCAATCCTGATGGCCAATTCTTTTCGAGATAATCAAGATCACCTTCCGCTTCTGCAACCAGACCCGGCTCAACACTGTCCGCACGTTCTTTCGACAGTTTCCACAATGGACGCCAATCGGGCAGCGTCAAACCATTGCGGCGGCGCATATCGAAATCTTCACCTGCGAGATGCATCTCGGCCAGTCCGCGACCAACCTCTTCACAATGCGCAACGGTTGGCTTGCGCATCCACATGCCTTCAAGGAAAGTCACGATTGCTGCAGGACGCCCTGCAAGCTCACCAATCGTAACGCCATCACGACGCACGACCGGTTGCGGGCATTCCAGACCGCGTTTGGCCAGATGCTGCATCAGATTAAGAAAAAACGGCAGGTCATCGCGGTTTACGCGCTTCTCGTAGAGCGTGAGAATGAATGAGCCAGTGGTGGTGTGCAGGAGATAGTTGGTGTTCTCGACACCTTCAGCAATACCCTTATAAGAGGTCAATGCACCGATGTCATATTGCTCAAGAAAAGCGCCAAGCTCGATTTCGTTAATGTCTGTATAGACGGCCATGCCGCTTATTTCCCCTGCATAAACTTTGGAATACCGACGACCCGGTTTTCGCCGTTGACGAATGCCATATCCTGCACTGTCAGTTCAACATCGCGTATTTCGCGGTTGACCAGAAAATTTTCTGTTTCAATCGTCGTTTCAGCCAGCTCTATTCTTACCGTGAAACGCGCCTTGAAAGCATCCATGATTTCATCAACGATGATTTCTGGGGCCGATGCACCAGCTGAAAGCCCGACCACTGAAATGTCGCCGATTTTGTCCCACTCGATATCGGAAGCGCGCTGCACAAGCATTGACATGCCAGCGCCAGATTTTTCTGCAACTTCGACAAGACGTTTGGAATTGGAAGAGTTGGGCGCTCCGACAATGAGAAATAGATCACAACCGGGAGCGGCCGCACGCACCGCATCCTGACGATTTGTGGTCGCGTAGCAAATCGATTCCGCTGCCGGTGCTGTCAAGTTTGGAAAACGCTGCTGCAGCTCTACAATGATACCCGCAGTATCATCCACCGACAGCGTTGTTTGCGTCACAAAGCCCAAATTATCAGGGTCAGCAAATTCAATTGCTCGCGCATCTTCGACAGTTTCAATGAGCGTGACCGTGCCGTCCGGCAACTGCCCCATAGTGCCGATGACTTCCGGATGACCCGAATGACCGATCAAGATAACATGACGCCCTAAGCGCTGGTGGCGCATGGCTTGTTTATGGACTTTGGAAACCAGTGGGCAGGTAGCATCGAGATAAAAAAGGTTCTTGGCTTCCGCATCCGCTGGCACGGATTTCGGCACACCATGGGCAGAAAATACCACCGGCTGATCGCGATGCTCTGCCGGAATCTCATCGAGCTCCTCGACAAAGATTGCCCCGCGCGACTGCAAACCTTCAACAACGTAGCGATTATGCACGATTTCATGGCGTACATAGACCGGTGCACCATATTTCTTCAAAGCCAGCACAACGATCTGGATAGCCCGGTCAACACCTGCGCAAAATCCACGCGGGCCGCAGAGGCGAATTTCCAGAGGGGGGCGGTTATCGGTCATGAAGCGTGCTCGCTGGGTTCGGCGTGAGGCGCAAATTCTATAAAGCCGGAGTTGGGCTTCAACGAGGCCCTTGTCAAGTCTTTGTAGCCTTTCGATACCGCCAGAACCACGCCACGACAACCCCTAAGAGCGCCAAAGCAAGCCCATACCAGGTCACAGCATATTGAAGATGGTTGTTCGGGAAATCAATAATTGTGATCCCGCCAATAGGTAATCCGCCGAAATTTGGCTTGTTATCAGCATCGATAAAGAACGGCACGGCATCATCAAGCGACGGAATATCCGCGCTTTCTGCCATGGCCGACCAGTCCTTCCAGTAAAAAATATTCTTGTCCGCATCATTATCCGGCAGGAAATAACCCGGTTTACTTGTGAGCGGATCGCGCGCCAGACCGGTGATTGTCACGGGCCCGTCGAGCTGACCATCAAGGCGCGTCTGCCGATCCTTCTTCTCATAAGGCACGAAGCCCCGATTGATCAGCACAAAGCGACCATCTTCCAGCATCAAAGGCGTATAGACGTTAAAGCCCGGCTGACCCTGATAGGTCGCCAGAAAATGCCGCTCGCCCTGATGCATAAAAGTGCCGGACACTGTGACAGGCCGATACTCGACCGTGCCTTCATCGCGATATATTTTTTCCATATCGGCGAGAGGCAACGGAGCTTCATGCACACGCTCCTGCGTTGAAGCGAGCAGTGCTTCTTTCCAGTTCAGCCGCTCAACCTGCCATGTTCCGAGCGAAATCAGAATTGCGAACGCGATAAGGGACGCGATCAGCACCCCCCATGGAAACCGTTGTGGCTTATTCGCCTCGTTCATTGGCCATCATCCAGACGGCCCTGTGCCGCCTTATTGCGATATTGCAGATTGATCAAAATACCCTTCATGCTGCGCATAGCAACAAGACTTAAGACAATCGCCAGCGGCACCCACAGCAGAAAATGTACCCAGAGTGGCGGTCCATAATTGACCTCCATCCACAAAGCAGACCCAACGACGATAAATCCAATGATCAGGATAACAAAAGCTGCTGGACCATCGCCTGAATCGGCAAATGAATAATCCAGCCCACAAGCGCTGCAACGCGGAGCAAGCGTCAGAAAGCCGTTAAACAGCTTGCCTTCGCCACAGCGTGGGCAATGTCCTGTCATTCCGCTCTTCACCGGATCGACCGAAGGATAAAGATCATGGTCCGACATTACACCCTCACACATGAAAAGAATAAAGGGCGGCCAAGTCTCCAAGGCCGCCCCTCACTTCATTCAAATCAATGATCAGCCACCATGGAATGGCGCACCCCAGCTACCCCATACATAAATGGCGCAGAACAGGAACAACCAAACCACGTCCACAAAATGCCAATACCATGCTGCAGCCTCAAAGCCGAAATGACGCTCCGGCGTGAAATCGCCACTCATGGCGCGGAACAGGATCACCAGCAGGAAGATCGTGCCAACGATGACGTGGAATCCGTGGAAGCCCGTCGCCATGAAGAAGGTTGCACCATAGATCGAGTCTTTAAACTCGAAAGGTGCATGCGCATATTCAAAGAACTGCACGAAGGAGAACAGGATACCGAGTGCGACTGTCAGGATCAGGCCAATGATCATACCTGTCCGGTCTTTGTGCAACAGCGCATGGTGCGCCCATGTGAGCGTTGTGCCGGACAGAAGCAGAATAACAGTGTTGTACAACGGCAGATGCAGCGGATCGAGAACCTCTAGGCCCTTTGGAGGCCATTGACCGCCGGTAAATTCAGCGCGCAGCACCTGATGCACTTCATTCGGAAACAGGCTGACGTCAAAGAATGCCCAGAACCATGCCGCAAAGAACATGACTTCCGAGGCAATGAACATGATCATGCCGTAACGCAGATGCAGAGCAACAACGCGGGTATGATGACCTTCGCGGCCTTCTTTGATCGCGTCTGACCACCACGCATACATGCAGTAAAGAACAATCGCGAGGCCGATGAAGAACAGCCAAGGTGTCGCCAGATTGATGCCGAAGAAAGGCAGATCACCCGCATTGATGTATCGCATCCATGCAATGCCACCAATGGCCAGCACGAATGCTCCAACCGAACTCAGAAACGGCCAGGGGCTGGGTGCAAGAATATGATAATCGTGATTCTTCTCGTGAACGTCGGCCATGTCTCTCCCCATGCGACCCGTGAGGGCCCTCTCTCATGCATTCCAGCCTGTTCGCCTATGGCACGCTCAGGCAGTTCCCTTGTCAACACAACATAGAGCCGTGCTGCTTGTTTGTCTTTGCGGCATTATGTGCCGCAAGCATTCTGTTTTGTCAGCTTCCGCTATTCCCATTGCTTTTATTGACCGGCGCCAGTTTTGCATTTGCAACTGGCTTGGGCTTCTCAATGGGGAAGAACGTATAGGACAATGTGATTGTCTTCACGTCCTTCAAATCGGGATCGTTTACGATCTCAGGATCAACGAAGAAAACAACCGGCATTTCCATGCTTTCACCCGGTTGCAGTGTCGTATCGGTAAAGCAGAAGCATTCCACCTTATTGAAATACGCCCCTGCACGCGCAGGTGCGACATTGAAGCTCGCACGCCCGTAGGTCGGATCATCAAACAGATTGCGCGCATTGTATTTGACCATCGTGGTCTCACCAATGCGAATTTCTATCTCGCGCTGTTCCGGCTTAAAATCCCAAGGCAAGGCATTCGATGTATTCGCATCGAAACGCACCTTGACCGTTCTGTCCAAGATTGTGTCCGAATACTGATCGACCCGCTGCGTTGTGCCACCATAGCCCGTCACCTGACAGAAAATACGATAAAGCGGAACGGAAGCGTAGGCCGCACCAATCATGCAGACGAAAAAAGAAACGCAGGCAATCGCCACCGTCCGGTTGGAGCGGTTGAGCTTCTTCTGCTTTTCGTCACTATCCTGCTGTTGAACCATTTTCTCCTCCCGAAAACGAATAACAGTCGATCAGTTCAAGCCGATTAAATCGACCTCGCAAATATATTGGCACCAAGCTTTGCAACCGTACCGATATAAACGAGCACTACAAACAGTAGCAGCGCAATCGCCAGACCAATCGAGCGATTGCGCTGTGCTTTTTTCTGCAAAGGCGTCGGAACGATCAGCTCCAGTTTTTCTGTCGGCAGGCTCTGCCCTGTCTTTTCAGTCACGACGCTCTCCATTCCATCTCCTCAGAGGATACCGAAGCCGCTCAGCAACTTCATCGTCAAGGCTTCAAACAGTAAAACCGCAAAAATCGCCGAAAGATAAATGAGCGAGAACCGGAACAGCTTACGCGCGGCAAGAAGCATCTGCGTTTCGCTGTCCGCCATCCACATGCGCCATGCGTAATAAACAAATGCCAAGCCAAGCAGCGTCGAGATCACGCCATAGGTGATGCCAGCAAAGCCCATAAGATAGGGCAGCACACCCACCGGCGCCATAATAACCGCATAGAACATTGCTTGACGGCGGGTAGACAACTCACCTTTCACATTCGGCATCATCGGGATGCGGGCAGCTTCGTAATCGTTGCTGGAAAACAGTGACAGCGCCCAGAAATGCGGTGGCGTCCAGAGGAAGATGATCATGAACAGGACAACACTGTCCCACGTGATTTCGCCAGTAGCCGCAGCCCAGCCGATCATTGGCGGGAAAGCACCGGCAGCGCCACCAATCACGATATTTTGCGGCGTCGAACGCTTGAGCCACATCGTGTAAACAACGGCATAGAAGAAAATCGTAAATGCCAGCAAAGCGGCCGAAAGCCAGTTGACCATCAGGCCCAATGTCAGAACCGAGAAAGCGGAAAGTGTAAGGCCGAATGCCAGAACCTGATTGGGTGCAATGACGCCTGCCGGGATCGGGCGCTTTTTTGTGCGTTTCATGATCGCGTCAATATCGGCATCATACCACATATTGAGCGCGCCAGACGCGCCAGCGCCGACTGCGATGCAAAGAATGCTGATCGCCGCCAAAACTGGATTCATGTGACCGGGCGCAAGCACCAGACCAACAAGTCCGGTAAACACCACCAGCGACATGACACGCGGTTTCAGCAGTACAAGGTAATCCCGCGCTGTCGCCTCGGAGAGTGCGAATGCATCATCGGAAACCGTGTTTTTTTCCACCAGAGACATTAACTTTTACAACCTCGAATTCAACCAACCGAAGCTGCGTTCGGCCCTGAACGCACATCGGTAATTCTGTAAACAGTACCCTCCCGGAAATGCATTCACTCCTATCGGAATTTCCGTTCCCAGCCGCAAGCCGATAGCACGCAGCACTGAATGCCGCCTGCACATAACATAGTTTTATGCGTGGGCGAACCCCTTTCGGAAATTCGCCCTAAGCAAGTTTACTTGATACGTGGCAGCTGTTCCCACTGGTGATATGGCGGCGGCGATGAAAGCTGCCATTCCAGTGTTGTTGCACCCGGACCCCATGGGTTTGCACCCGCTTCGCGCTTCTTCGCAAATGCCTCAAAGACATTGTAAAGGAAGATCAGCACGGCGAAGCCAGAAATGTATGAGCCGTAAGACGACACCATGTTCCAGCCCGCATAGGCATCCGGATAGTCGATATAACGACGCGGCATACCGGCAAGTCCCAGGAAGTGCTGCGGGAAGAAGACGAGATTGACGCCTACGAATGTCACCCAGAAATGAAGCTTCGCAGTGAATTCGTCATACATATAGCCGCTCATCTTCGGGAACCAGTAATACCAGCCAGCGAAGATTGCGAATACGGCACCCAGTGAAAGCACGTAATGGAAGTGCGCAACCACATAATAGGTGTCGTGCAGAGCGCGATCGAGACCGGCATTGGCAAGCTGCACGCCTGTTACACCACCAACGGTGAACAGGAAGATGAAGCCAATTGCCCAGAGCATTGGTGCGCGGAAGGTGATGGAACCACCCCACATGGTCGCTATCCACGAGAATATCTTGATGCCTGTGGGCACCGCAATAACCATCGTCGCGAACACGAAATAGCGCTGCGTATCAAGTGACAGCCCCACCGTATACATATGGTGCGCCCAGACCACAAAGCCGACCACGCCAATCGCGACCATTGCATAAGCCATACCGAGATAGCCGAACACTGGCTTACGCGAGAAAGTCGAGATGATGTGGCTGACGATACCAAAGCCCGGCAGGATCAGAATGTAAACTTCTGGGTGACCAAAAAACCAGAACAGATGCTGGTAGAGAATTGGATCACCGCCACCTTCAGGCGCGAAGAATGACGTGCCGAAGTTACGGTCTGTGAGCAGCATCGTAATGCCACCAGCCAAAACTGGAAGCGACAGAAGCAGCAAGAATGCTGTTACCAGCACCGACCATGCAAACAGCGGCATCTTATGCAGCGTCATGCCCGGCGCGCGCATATTGAGGATCGTGGTGATGAAGTTAATCGCACCAAGGATCGACGACACACCCGCGATATGCAGTGCAAGAATTGCAAAGTCGATTGCCGGGCCCGGCTGACCACTGGTTGAGAGCGGCGGATACAATGTCCAGCCACCACCAACACCCCAAGTGCCGGGTGAAGCAGGCATGAACAGCGAAATCAACAGCAGCAGCAATGCAGGAGGCAGCAGCCAGAACGAGATATTGTTCATACGCGGAAACGCCATATCTGGCGCACCGATCATGAGTGGAATCATCCAGTTGGCATAACCGCCGATAAGCGCTGGCATAACCATGAAGAAAATCATGATCAGCGCGTGCATTGAGGTGAACACATTGAACATGTGCTTACCGGCATCAAGAGCCGCATCGCCCTCAACGCCATAGACCATTGCCGCAAGGCCGTGGAAAATCTGAATACCGGGTTCCTGCAATTCAGCGCGCATAGCGATAGACAATGCGCCGCCGATGATGCCTGCCGTGATTGCGAAAATCAGGTACAGCGTACCGATATCTTTATGATTAGTCGAGTAAACCCAGCGTACCCAGCCTTTTGGCTTATGGTCGTCATGGGCTCCATGCTCGTGAGCTGCTGTGCCAGCCATGGAATTCGCTCCCGTCTTTCAACAGTGTTGCGTACAGGGCTTTTAAAAGCTCGCCGCAGCTACTTTATCGTTTGCTTTGTCTTCAAGTTGATCCCGTAGCGCCTTGTTGGCACCCGGAAGATCCGACGCTGCAGCACTCAGCCATGTGTTGTATTGCTCATCAGAGACAACACGCACCGCAATTGGCATATAAGCGTGATCCTTGCCACAAAGTTCGGAACATTGGCCATAATAAAGGCCTTCTTTGTCCGCCTTGAACCAAGCTTCATTGATGCGTCCCGGAATGGCATCCATCTTCACGCCAAAAGCCGGAATAGTCCATGAGTGGATAACATCCGCGGCAGTTACAAGAAGACGAACAGTCGTTCCGACCGGCACCACGACTTCATTGTCGACAGCCAACAGGCGCGGATAGACTGCGAGGTTTTCTTTGCCCGCAGCAGCTCGTTCGCCTTCTTTAAGAATGAGGGAATCAAAACTGACAGGGTTTTCCGTCTGATATTCATAGCCCCAATACCACTGATAGCCCGTCGCCTTGACGGTCAGCGTCGGGTCCTGCGGCGAATATTGCGCGGTCAGAAGCTGGAACGACGGAACTGCCAAAAACAGCAGGATAATCACCGGCCCAACGGTCCAGATCACCTCAATTGCCGTGTTATGGCTGGTCTTCGATGGCTCAGGGTTTGCGCTGGCGCGAAACTTGAAAGCGCACCAGAACAACAACGCCAGCACCAACAACGTAATTGGCACGATGAACCAGAGCGTATAGCGCTCAAACCAATGAATCTGTTCGGCTATTCCCGTAGCCGCAGCTTGAAATGTCATTTCCCACGGACGCGGCTGATCCGCTAAAGCGGTTCCGCTTGTCCACAGCAATGCGACAGCACCAACGACGGCACCCCTCGTTGTGGCAACAATTTTATCCACCAGAACTCTCTCCCTTTTTGCTCTTGCGAGCTGGACGCCGGACGTACAGACGGCCGTATCCCCCGTCAGCGTTCAAACCACACCTTAACGCACACCGCAAGGAAGGCGAATATGTTCCTGTGCGGCATTTTTGCGCGCTGCCCTGCGTTAGAAGCACGCATCTCGCACGCGCACTAATCCCGATTAAAAGCGTCATAAGCCTGCGAAAACTTGGGAAAATACCAAGAATCACATAATGAAGCCATGATTTAGCGGAAGGTTTCCTTTAACGTGCCGCGTGATAATGGATGCAACTGCCGGAGACGCATCGCAGATGCAATGTCGGTAGGACCTCTGCGATAAGGGTGCGGAAGCGACAATAGCTTTTCACCGTGTGTTTCAGAGGATAACGTCCCGGTGATTCGATCTGGAGATTTCATGATTTTCCGTCCATCCATCCGCCGCCCGGTTTTCCAGCGCCTCGCCACCCTTGCAACGGGTGCGGCCTTGATTTTTTCGGTTGCGACACTGCCATCACTCGCACAAACGCCAGCACAGCTTCCTGCGCCAACTGCGCAGCAGGAGGCGGGCCAGTCGCCGGCGACACCGCAGCAGAGCGGCACACTGAAGTCACAGCACGGTCCATGGGCGATCCTTTGTGACACGCCAGCCGGTGCGAAGACTGAGCAATGCGCGCTCATTCAGAATGTGGTTGCCGCCAAGCGGCCTGAACTTGGCCTTTCGGTCGTTGTTCTCAAGACGGCCGACAACAAGGCGCGCATCCTGCGCGTTCTCGCACCACTCGGCGTTCTGCTGCCAAATGGTCTCGGACTGAATGTTGACGGCAAGGATATTGGCCGCGCTTATTTCGTGCGCTGCTTTGAAGACGGCTGCTACGCAGAAGTGATCCTCGAAGACGAGCTGCTCAACACATTCCGCAATGGCAAGTCTGCAACCTTCATCGTCTTTCAGACACCGGAAGAAGGCGTCGGCATTCCGGTTGATCTAACAGCGTTTGGTGAAGGCTTCGACGCTCTTCCTTGATTCACGCTCTGGCGGCCTGCAAATGGCACTTTTCTGCGCTTCCGGTGCTCATGTACTAAAAGTACATTACGCTCCAGTTCTCAAAAACCACCATTTTCGGCACGCCATAACCTGAATCATCGGCGTCGTTGATAGCTGAGGTTGTTCTCAACCGATTTAGCGCTTACATCCTGTGGCAAACACATGCCGCAGGATTATTTTTATGAAAAGCCTGATTGATAGCTTCGACGTAAACCGTGACGATATTGAACGCCTTGTCTCGCAAAGCCTGAATGGCAGTGACGACGGCGAACTTTTCATGGAGTATCGCGAGGCGGAAGCACTCGTCTTTGACAATGGCCGTCTCAAGACCGGCTCGTTCAATCAGGATCAGGGTTTTGGTCTGCGCGCAGTCTCTGGCGAAGCCATCGGTTACGCCCATGCGGGTGATTTGTCGATCGCCGCTCTCAAACGCGCATCCGATGCGGTATCAGCCACGCTCAGCGGCCACAGCGGTTCATATTCCGCCGCACCCGCTGGCACAAATCGTCATCTTTACACCGACGAGAACCCAATCGGCTCGCCAACCTTTGATGCCAAGGTGCAGCTTCTGCAGAAGATCGACGCCTATCTGCGCGCCAAAGACCCAAAAGTTCGGCAGGTTTCCGTTTCCATCGCCGGATCGTGGCAGCAAGTGGAAATTCTGCGGGCTGATGGTCATTTCGTGCGTGATATTCGGCCAATGGTACGGCTGAGTGTTTCGGTGGTTGCAGGCAATGGCGACCGTCAGGAATCCGGTTCGCATACACTTGGCGGACGCAAGGGCTTTGGCGATTTCATCACCACCGAAAGCTGGCAGAGCGTTGCCGATGAAGCGCTGCGTCAGGCATTGGTTAATCTCGAAGCCATTCCAGCGCCCGCTGGCACCTATGATATCGTGCTGGGCAATGGCTGGCCGGGCGTGATGTTGCATGAGGCTGTCGGCCACGGTCTTGAAGGCGATTTCAATCGTAAGAAAACGTCCGCCTTTGCGGGCCTGCTCGGCCAGCAAGTCGCCTCGAAAGGCGTAACCGTCGTCGATGATGGCACGATCTCTGAGCGTCGCGGGTCTCTGACCATCGATGATGAGGGAACGCCGACCAATCGCACTGTGCTGATTGAGGATGGCAAGCTCGTCAATTATATGCAGGATCGGCAGAATGCACGGCTGATGGGCATGGAAGCCACCGGCAACGGCCGCCGCGAATCCTATGCGCACGCACCAATGCCGCGTATGACCAACACTTATATGCTCTCAGGCGACAAGTCGCCGGAAGAGATCATCGCCTCCATGAAGAAGGGTATTTATGCCGTTTCTTTCGGTGGCGGTCAGGTGGATATTACGTCTGGCAAGTTCGTGTTCGGTTGTACTGAAGCCTACATGATCGAAGCCGGCAAGATCGGCGCACCGATCAAGGGCGCAATGCTGATCGGCAATGGCCCGGATGCCATGCAGCGCATTTCGATGATCGGCAACGATATGAAACTCGACACCGGTTCGGGCAATTGCGGCAAGGGCGGACAATGGGTTCCGGTCGGCGTTGGCCAGCCGCATCTGCGCATGGACCAAGTGACTGTTGGCGGCACAGCAGTTTAAATCCTTCTCATGCAACTGATTGACAAATATCTGCCTGACTATGATTTCAGCGAAGTGCATGGCTGCGATGTCAGCGCTTCGCCGGAAACCGTCTTGCAGGCAGCAATGAACTATCGGCCCGAAACGGATGCGTTTTTCCGCAGCATGATTGCATTGCGCGAAGTGCCAATGCGTGCGCTCGCACGGCTGCGCGGACGGAAAAACACCGTTGAGCCACCTTTCGGCCTGCATGAATTTACATTGCTTGAGCATAAACCGGAGGAAGCATTGGTCTATGGGCTGGTGGGGCAATTCTGGAAAGCAGATTTCGGCCTCCATAGAATGGAAAGCGGTGAAGACTATCTGGCATTCAAAGTGCCAGGTGTTGCCAAACTCGCACTTGCCTTCACCGTAACTGAACAGAGCGGCAAAACGCGCCTTGTCACGGAAACCCGCGTCTTCTGCCCGGATCGCAAAAGTCATCTTCGCTTCACGCCATACTGGTATCTGATACGGCCAGTCAGCGGCATCATTCGAGGCCGTATTCTCAATTCGATCAAAAAAGCCAGCGAGACATCTCTTGCCCGCTACGAGATACCCTCATGAACATCATCGCGCATGTCGAAATTCCAGTGACAAAGCTCGAACGAGCCATCGCGTTCTATAGCGAGGTTTTCGGCATCAGCTTTGACGAGATGGTTGAAATCCACGGCAACCGCATGGCTTATTTTCCATTTGAGGAAGGCAAAGACGGTGCGAGCGGCGCGCTGGCGGAAGGTGAAGTCTACGTCCCAACCATCCATGGAGCGATAGTCTATCTTAGTGTTGCGGAGATAGACCAAGTAATCGCAAAGTCGACAAAGCAAGGCAGTGAAGTCCTGTTTCCCAAAACTGCGATCGGCGAAAACGGGTTTGTGGCAGAAATCACAGATAGTGAAGGCAATCGTATTGCAATCCAGTCCTTATAGGGTGCAAACTCGCTGCAAATACCTGACTGGAGGAGACTATGCCTGAAACACCATATGACTGGAGCGGAAAGCAGCCTGAAAAGCGTTCCCGACAAAAGCGTATGATGGTGATAGCCGCCGCAACCATGATCGCTCTGCTCTTCACGCTGGCTGTGGTTGATGCGATCCTCATTCTGGTCGACTGATGTTGCTGGTCTATGAAATCGACTGCACCGGCATAAAATCCCCCAACGAACTCTGGCAACGCTATCTCGACACAGTGCCCGTGCTCGACCCGGGATCCTTTGGCTATACGCTCGATTCATTCTGGGATGGCGTGCAATGGGGCGGCCCCGGCTGGCCCGGAGAATGTGAACTGGTGTTCAAAAACACCGAGGCGCTCAGCAAACTAAAAACGCTCGGCGGCAAGCCATTTCTGGAAGCACTTCGGCAATTGGCAGCAGATACAGATCGGGTGAAGATCATACTGGAATGAGCAAAAAGCTCATCGTGTTGCTGTATTTACCGCGTCATATTCTGCCGAAGCATTCACAAGCGCACCAATGTCACTGGCACAAAGATATGCTCTTAATGCATTAAACTTTTGATGGTCCCAATTGTATATTCCGAGGCTCAAAAGGGCTTCAACGGTGGGCGCAGAAAACCGTGACCGAACCACAACAGCAGGATTGCCGGCTACGATAGCATAGGGCCCAACGTCTTTCGTCACGATTGCACCCGAGCCGATGATAGCTCCCTCACCGAGGGTAATACCCGGCATCAACATCGCGCGCATTCCAATCCATGCACCATTGCCAATTCTGGTGTCGCCTCTCGCCTCGTAGGAATCGAGAACAACATCGGAAAAAGGATAAAGACTGAACCAATCGGTCCGATGCGTATGATTGCCGCCCATCAAAATGACGGATTCTGCGCCAATGCACACATAGTCACCTATATGAAGCTGATCGATGGGCCACTGCGATTCCCAGGCCTTTGAACTATATTCATCACCATACAAATATCGAACAACGGACTCCTCAAAAGAGCCAGTCCATGCATTGCTATAATAGCTATTTTTACCACTGATATGAATGTTCGGATTTTTCACCGTTTCATGCAGCAGCTCGACAAGAGACCAGTGTTTGACGGATGGGCTTATGAAAGACAATGTTTTTACAACTTTCTCTATTCATCGATAATTCTTTTGAACTACCGAAAGACAATCTGAAAATGTGACTTAATAGCGCCAACCAAATCAAGCGCTTAGTCCACCCGCGACGGTAATCACCGTGCCAGTCACAAATCCTGACTTATCAGACGCGAGCCAGAGCGCCGTTTGTGCAATGTCTTCCGGCTCGGCAATACGTCCCATCGGTGTCATGGCAGCGATTTTTGCAGGTCGATCCGGGTTGCCGCTTGTTGAGTGAATAGACGTATTGGCCGTGCCAACACGAATTGCATTTACGCGGATGCCTTCGGGAGCCAGTTCTTTGCCTGCGCCAATAGAAATGGTCTCGACAGCGCCCTTTGAAGCGGCGTAATGCACATATTCGCCCGGACTTCCGAGAACTGCCGCAACGGACGAAATATTGATGATTGTGCCACCGCTACCGCCATTTGTCGTAGACATGCGGCGTGCGGCCTCCTGCGTGCAATAGAGCAAACCAAAGACGTTGGTTTTAAATGTTCGTTCGAGTGCTTCTTCGGAAAGCCCCGCAATGCGCGTGCTTTGCCCGATGATGCCTGCATTGTTGATAAGGCATTGCGGCGCGCCGAGCGCACGGTCACAGGTGGCGAATAGATCGGCAACGTCCTGCCGGTTGGCCACATCGCTTCGCATAGCGATTGCTTTGGCACCTAAGGTTTCGCAGGCTTTAACGGTTTCGTTCGCTGCGCCCGCATCGCTCACGTAGCTAATGCAGACGTTATAACCTTCACGCGCAAAGAGAATTGCGGTGGCAGCGCCAATGCCCCTGCCGCCGCCGGTAACAATAACAACTGGTCTCACGCCACGTCCTCCCCGCGCTTTGAACCGTGTCAGATCTCTGGGTTTTCCTCCAGAAGACCTTCTACAAATTCAAAAAGTCCGGGACGGCGATCACGGCGCAGACGTTCAGCAATGATGATGCCTTTAATGCCCGCATAAGAGCGCTGAAGGTCTTCATTGATAACGATATAATCGTATTTCGCCCATTTCTGGATTTCAAAACGCGCATTCTGCAAGCGGGTTTCGATCACATCTGCGGTGTCTTCCGCGCGACGGTTGAGGCGATTTTGCAGTTCTCGCATAGTTGGCGGCAAAATGAAAATCGACACCACATCGGCAGGCATTTTGGCCTGCAATTGCTCGGCACCCTGCCAGTCGATGTCGAACAACATATCCTTGCCGTCGGCCAGCGCTTCTTCAGCGGTCTGGCGCAGCGTGCCGTAGAAATTGCCGTGCACTTCTGCCCATTCGATCAGCTCGTCATTGTCGCGACGGCGCTCAAATTCGCGCTTGGTGATGAAGTGGTAATGAACACCTTCAATTTCGCTTGGGCGACGTTCACGCGTAGTCACGGAAACGGACAGCGAAAGATTCATATCCGCATCACTCAACAATTGCCGCGCAATTGTCGATTTGCCAGCACCTGACGGTGATGAAATCACCACCATCAGACCGCGGCGTGCAATGCCATGTTCGACCGAAGAGATGGCCATTTTCCGTTACTCCAGATTCTGTACCTGTTCGCGAAACTGATCGACGACCGCTTTCAGCTCAAGGCCGATTGCGGTGATCGATGCTGCGTTCGATTTTGAACACAGCGTATTCGCTTCGCGATTAAATTCCTGTGAAAGAAAGTCAAGCTTGCGCCCGATAGGGCCGCCATCAGACAATAGCTTGCGGGCAGATGCCACATGGGTTTCCAGCCGGTCCAGCTCTTCCTGAATATCCGCCTTGGTCGCAAGAAATGCTGCTTCCTGATAAAGCCGTGTTTCATCAAGATCGCGCCCGGTTTCCATCAGCAGTGCGACCTGTGTGCCAAGCTTTGCACGAATGGAATCAATACTGCGCGATGGATCATTGCGCGCTTCAAGCGTCAGACGCTCAATCGTATCGACATGACCGGACAAAATGTTGAAGAGCGACTGGCCTTCATGGGTGCGCGCCTCAGCAATCGCTTTTAGCGCACCTTCAAAGGCCGCAACAACCGCTGCTTCAAGGCCAGCGCGTGCATTCTCGTCTTCGCTTACCTGCGCCTGATCAATGATGCCACGCAGCGAAAGAATACCGTCAACGCTTGCTGGTGCAAGGCCATGGCGGGCTTGCAGCTCAGCGCCAAGTTTCAGCACTTCATCGAGCATTGCCTCATTGATTGCAAAACCTGCCTGCGCTTCTGCGCGCTCAACGCTAAGGCTTGCCTGAAAATTTCCGCGTGAGAAATAGCGCGCCTGAAGCGAACGAATGGCATGTTCAGCGCCTTCTAATCCCTGCGGCAAGCGCAAACGCAAATCCAGTCCTTTGCCGTTGACCGAGCGTACTTCCCACACGATGCGCGCTTCATTATCGGCAGCGCCATACTGTATCGCGTGGCGCGCAAACCCTGTCATACTCTGGAGCGCCATGTATTTTACCCTTTACACGAGATAAACCGCCCATCGCTGGGCGGCATTTTATTACTGCTGACTTCTTCCCTGCTCAACTGCACGCCATTTGCGCACATTGGCATTGTGTTCCTGCAAAGTCTTGGCAAAGACGTGTCCGCCTGTGCCGTCTGCAACGAAGTAGAGATCTTCCGTATCCAGCGGATTAGCAACTGCTTCAAGGGCTGCACGACCCGGATTGGCAATCGGTGTCGGCGGCAGGCCATTGATCACATAGGTGTTGTATGGTGTTGGCTTTTCAATATCTGACTTGAAGATCGGACGATCAGACGGCTTGCCCGCACCGCCAAACAGACCATAAATGATAGTCGGGTCGGACTGAATACGCATGCCTTTGTTCAAACGATTGACGAAGACCGAAGCCACATGCGGGCGTTCCGATGCGATGCCCGTTTCTTTCTCAACGATAGAAGCAAGCGTCACAAATTCGTTCTTGTCTTTTACCGGGAGGTCAGCACGGCGCTTTTCCCATGTATCGTCAATCAGCTTTTGCTGCGAAGCAACCATGCGGCCAATGATTTCTTCGCGCGTGGTGCCGCGTGTGAAATTAAGCGTATCTGTGAACAACCCGCCTTCCGCAGGCATTTCCTTCGGCATATCGCCCACAAGCGTTGGATCTGCGGAAATACGATCAAACACCTGCTTGACGGTCAGGCCTTCCGGAATGGTCAGCGGATACATGATCGACTTGCCGCTAATGAGAATATTCATCACATCGCGCATGGTCGAACCGGCAGGAAGCGCATATTCACCAGCCTTCAGATCGTTTTCATGACCATAGGCGCGCATACCATAACGGAAAATACGCGCATCGCTAACGATCTCGCGATTTTCAAGACTGTTGGACACTTCAGAAATACCGGCGCCGCGCTTCACCAGAAACGTTGTTTCTGCGGTCAGCGGTCCAGGAGAATCAAACTGAAGTTTGCCGAAATAAAACAATGCAGACCCGCCGAGCAAAACCAGCACCAGCAGCGACAACATGAAGTTCATGAAGACGACGATTTGGCTGCGCGCATGACGCGAGCGCTTGCGCGGCGGCGGTGTACCGGGTTCGGGGCGCAAGGCTTCTGAGGCAGACTTTGGCACAAAGGGCGCAGCGGGTGCGGCCTGTTCCGGCGTCGCAGACGATGGCGTGTTATCCTGCGGCGGCTGTTGGGCGAAATTGCTTCCCGCCTTTTCCTCTGACGTCACTCGACTACCTCGTCTTTAGAGCACGTTCCGATCTGATTAAATCAAGTCTGCGCTCTTTTGCTCTGATCCGCCTGAAATGGCATCCAAATCAATTACATTTTGTAGAGCAACACTAAACATAATTGGCAATTTTAAACATGACATGGGGTCATATTTTGACAAAAACGCGGAGAAATCCCCGCGTTTTTAAATAAGCTTCGTTTTCGGAGCGTCGTATTTTACGAATAACGGCGCAGAACCAGCGAAGCGTTTGTGCCGCCAAAGCCGAACGAGTTCGACAAGGCAATGTCGATTTTACGTTCACGTGCCTTATGCGGAACAAGATCGATCTTGGTTTCAACGGCTGGATTGTCGAGATTAAGCGTTGGCGGCGCGATATTATCGCGGATTGCCAACGTCGAGAAAATCGCTTCTGCAGCACCAGCGGCACCCAAAAGGTGGCCGATGGATGACTTGGTTGAAGACATGGAAATCTTCGACGCTGCATCACCGACAACACGTTCCACTGCACCCAGCTCAATCGTATCAGCCATGGTCGAAGTGCCATGCGCATTGATGTAATCGATCTGGTCCGCCGTGATGTTTGCGCGCTTTATGGCAGAAATCATGCAGCGCTCTGCACCCTCGCCGCTCTCAGTTGGAGCAGTGATATGGTAAGCATCGCCCGACAGGCCATAGCCAACGACTTCAGCGTAAATCTTAGCACCACGTGCAAGAGCATGTTCCAGCTCTTCAAGCACAACAACACCTGCGCCCTCACCCATGACAAAACCATCACGGTCAATATCATAAGGACGCGATGCTGCCTTTGGATCGTCATTGCGCTTGGTGGACAGAGCTTTACAAGCAGCAAAGCCTGCCAGCGAAATGCGGCTAACGGCAGATTCTGTGCCGCCCGCAACCATCACGTCGGCATCATCAAAAGCGATCAAACGGGCAGCATCACCAATGGCATGCGTACCGGTTGCGCAAGCGGTGACAACCGAATGGTTTGGGCCGCGCAACTTGTGCTTGATCGAAACATGGCCAGAAGCCAGATTGATCAGACGGCCAGGAATAAAGAACGGCGAAATACGGCGTGGGCCTTTGTCGCGCAGCGTGTAGCCAGCTTCAACGATGCCCTCGATGCCGCCAATACCCGAACCAATCAAAACGCCAGTACGGATTTGGTCTTCGTCGGTTGTCGGATGCCAATTTGCATCGTCCAAAGCCTGATCTGCAGCGCCAACGCCATAAACGATGAACGGATCAACCTTACGCTGTTCCTTTGGCTCCATGTGAAGATCGGGATTGAAGGTGCCATTGGTGCCATCACCAAGAGGGATACGGCAGGCGATCTGGCATGGCAGATCATCAACTTCAAATTCGGTGACGCGGCGAGCACCGCTTTCACCAGCAATAAGACGCTTCCAGGTTTCTTCGACGCCGCTAGCTAGCGGAGACACCAAACCAAGACCGGTGATGACGACACGCCTCATATCCACCCCTTAAATTTGATAAACTTCATTGGAGACATCCCGCAGGCACTAAGCGCCTCATACGGTCGATGCTCAATCTCGTTACCGGCCCGCTAACGGATTGCAATATGCAAATGACCAAGCGGCCAAACCGGGGATAGTTCAATGCCCTCAGACAGAAGACAAGCAGGGCCGGGATTCGGAAGAATCCCAGCCCCAAAAGCTCAGATTAGGCAGAAGCCTTATCGATGAACTTTACAGCGTCGCCGACCGTGAGGATCGTTTCTGCTGCATCATCAGGAATTTCAACGCCGAATTCTTCTTCGAAAGCCATGACGAGCTCGACGGTGTCGAGGCTGTCTGCACCAAGATCATCGATGAAGCTTGCACCTTCGGTGACCTTGTCGGCATCTACACCCAGATGCTCAACAACGATTTTCTTGACGCGCTCTGCGGTATCGCTCATGTCGGAACCCTCGACCTGTTTGTTTACTTGCTCCGCATTGGTTAGCGGTATGCATGATTGTAATCAAGTTATAAGGCGTCTGCCAAGTTACGAGTTTGCTCGCCTGACAGTCACCCTGTGGATATTCCTTGCGGAACAGGATAACGGCATCCCGCGAACGAAATGCCGAAACTCTCGTCGGGCGCATTACCATGCTTCTTGAGCAAGGCAAAGCGCATTTTGGTTTCTACCACCCGACTTTAATAGTTTTTATACCGTAAAATACTGATTTAAGAGCCCTCTCAAGGCTTTTAAATCATCGCCATACCACCATTGATATGCAATGTCTGGCCTGTGACATAGGCCGCTTCATCACTCGCCAGATAGACAACAGCAGCAGCGATCTCGGTTCCAACGCCCATGCGCTTCATCGGAATGCTGCCCATGATAGCGTCTTTTTGCTTCTCATTGAGCTTATCGGTCATAGCCGATTCGATGAAGCCCGGAGCAATGCAGTTGACTGTGACGTTACGGCTTGCGATTTCCTGCGCCAGCGACTTCGAGAAGCCGATCAGACCAGCTTTGGAAGCGCAATAATTCGCCTGACCCGGATTACCTGTTACACCAACAATCGACGTGATGTTGATGATACGGCCCTTGCGGCGGCGCATCATTGGATGGGTCAATTCGCGCGTCAGGTTGAAAACGGATGTCAAATTGACGTTAAGAACCGCATCCCAATCTTCATCGCTCATACGAACAAACAGGCCATCGCGGGTGATACCAGCATTGTTGACGAGAATGTCAATGCCACCCATTTCCTCTTCAGCCTTCTGGCCGAGCGCCTTAACGGCTTCGCGATCAGAAAGATTGGCCGGAAAGATGAAAGTGCGGTCACCCAATTCAGCAGCCAGCTCTTTCAGCTTTTCTTCGCGGGTGCCGTGAAGACCAACGATTGCGCCCTGCGCATGAAGAGCGCGCGCAATTGCTTCGCCTAAGCCGCCGGTTGCACCGGTTACGAGAGCCTTGCGGCCAGTCAGATCAAACATCTGGAATCCCTTAGCTATTCAAGGCAGCAAGCGCTGCTGCAATTTCTTCAGCTGAACCAACGGTCACGCCGGTCACATCCTTCGAGATGCGGCGCGCAAGACCCGTCAGAACTTTGCCTGAACCTACTTCATAAAGTGTTGTCACGCCATTGGCTGCAAACCACTCAACAGTTTCGCGCCAGCGGACCTGACCCGTCACTTGTTCAACCAGCAAATCAGCAATTTCATTGGCATCGGTCACAGGTGCTGCACGCACATTGGCAATCAGCGGCACAACCGGATTGTGCTTTTCAACCTGGGCAAGCGCTTCACGCATTGCATCCGCGGCAGGTGCCATCAGTGTCGAATGGAACGGTGCGGAAACAGGCAACATGATAGCGCGCTTTGCACCTTTTTCCGACGCAAGCGAAGCCGCGAGTTCAACCGCAGCCTTCGAGCCGGAGATTACAAGCTGGCCGCCGCCATTATCGTTGGCGATCTGAACTGAACCGGAAGCCTTAGCTTCTGCGCAGATGGCTTGTACTTCGCTGTGTTCCAGACCGATGATAGCAGCCATTGCGCCTTCACCAACAGGAACAGCTTTCTGCATCGCATTGCCGCGAATACGCAAAAGGCGAGCAGTATTTGCCAGCGAGAATGTACCGGCTGCGCACAGTGCCGAATATTCGCCGAGCGAATGACCGGCAACATAAGCGACTTTATCTTTCAACGAAAAGCCCTGAGCTTCCATGACGCGCAGCGTTGCAATGGAAACAGCCATCAATGCAGGTTGTGCATTGGCTGTGAGCGTCAGAACGTCTTCCGGACCTTCAAACATGGTTGCGGAGAGCTTTTCGCCCAACGCTGCGTCCACTTCCTCGAAAACAGCGCGTGCCTCAGCGAATTGTTCAGCAAGGGCTTTACCCATGCCAACTGCCTGGCTACCCTGTCCCGGAAATGTAAATGCTACCGCCATGAATGCCTCTTTTTATAGAACAATTTCATGCGATGTGCCCCAACACAGGTTGAAAAGTCAACCATTTGTGGATTTCAGCTGGCTTTACGACTTGCAAATCCGGGGAAAAAGACGTAATGAGCGCCCGTTCGTTGCTGGCATTAGCTGGGGGCTGAACGGAGGAGCGACCAGTTCTTCAACGTTTGTTGAGTTGGCCGTGGAAGTCTAAAGTGCTTCTGCCTCCCGTGTCTCCGCTCTCGATTGTCTTAACTTCAAGCGTCCTTTCTTCCCGGTTTTCCGGTCTAAGAGAAGTCGCAGAGGCTTAGCCGTTAGTGTCAGCGTGATGTAACAGAAGAAAGGCAAAGCCAATGGCTCTTTATGAACATGTGCTTCTTGCCCGCCAGGACATTTCCCAGCAGCAGGTCGACGCTCTCGTCGAACAGTACAAGGGTGTCCTCGAAGCTAATGGCGGCAAGGTCGGTAAGGTAGAAAACTGGGGTCTTCGTCCCCTCACCTACCGTATCAAGAAGAATCGTAAGGCGTATTACACGCTCGTAAACATTGACGCACCAGCATCTGCTGTTGCTGAAATGGAACGCCAGATGCGCATCAACGAAGACGTTCTTCGTTTCATGACCATCCGCGTTGAAGAACACGAAGAAGGCCAGTCGGCTATGCTTTCGCGTCGTGACGAACGTCGTGATCGCGATGACGACCGCGGCCCACGTCGTCCACGTGAAGGCGGTTTCGACCGTGGTGATCGCGGCGACCGCGGTGATCGTGGCCCACGTCGTCCACGTGACAACGAAGCTGGCGAAGGAGCATAATCATGGTTGATATCAATCAGATCCCAACCCGTCGTCCTTTCCATCGTCGTCGTAAGACCTGCCCATTCACAGGTCCAAACGCACCGAAGATCGACTACAAGGACATCAAGCTCCTGCAGCGTTACATTTCGGAACGTGGTAAAATCGTTCCTTCGCGTATTACAGCTGTTAGCCAGAAGAAGCAGCGCGAACTCGCTAAGGCGATCAAGCGTGCACGTTTCCTCGGCCTGCTGCCTTACGTAGTTAAGTAAGACTTTTTCGCGAGGCGGCATTCATGTCGCCTTGCGTTTCTTCCCGGATGCGATGGGCGTAACCGGAGCACTCAAAATCCCAAGTTGGGGCGGAGCGAAGAATCGCAGCCTCTAACTGCAAAACCGGAACAGCCGGAGCAGGACAGCGAATTTATGAAATTCAACGGAACCATCATTGGAGTCGGCATATTGGCGGGGCTTGCCTCGGCACTGATGTCGTCTGGCGTCATCGCCCAATCGGGCATGGCGGTGGTTTTGTATTTCCTGACACCATTGCCAATTTTTGTAGCCGCTCTTGGCTGGGGTTCGAGCGCAGGGCTTATCGCTGCTGCTTGCGCCACCATTGCGGTCGGCATTGTGGCTACGCCTATCGGCGCTGTTCTGATGGCGCTGACAAGCTATGCGCCAGCGGCAATCGGCGCTTATCTTTCGGGCCTCGCCCGTCCTGCATCAGAACTCGGCGGCCCAAAAGACGTGATGGTCTGGTATCCGCTTTCGGATATCGTTTTCCGTCTGGCTTTGATGGTTGCCGCAAGCTTCATCATCATCGGCTACATCGTCGGCTTCGGCCCGGATATGGCACGTGAACTTGCCAATACGCTGATCGACAGTCTTGCAGCCGCTGACCCTCAATTCACTGCAAGTGATGAAATGCGTCAGAGCGTTAGTGCACTTTTGATGGTTGCACTGCCTGCGATTCAGCCTGCGACATGCCTCGCCATTCTGATTGGCAATCTCTATCTGGCTCTACGTCTGACAGCACTTTCCGGTCGCCTGCGTCGTCCGCGTGATGACTGGCCCGCAACCATGCGCATGCCACGTCCGGCACTTCTGGTTTTTGCGGTTGCTCTTGCAGTTGCATTTTTGCCGGGTGCTGCTGGTCTCGTCGCAACAGTCGTGGTCGGTGCATTAAGCTTCGGCTTTATGATCGCCGGCTTGGCAACGTTCCATCAGCGCACCCGTGGTAAGCCATGGCGTCCAGTCGCTTTGTGGCTCGTTTACGTTGCGATCATTCTCTTCGCATTCCTGCTTTTCGTCTTCATGGTTTTTGGTCTTTTCGATACATCGCGCGGCGCGCCAATCTCGAAAATGCCAGAAGCCGACAACCAATAAATCCATATTTAAATCTCGAAAGGAAACTCAAATGGACGTTATTCTTCTGGAACGCATCAGCCGCCTCGGTCAGATGGGCGACACTGTAAAGGTTAAGGACGGCTTTGCCCGTAACTTCCTTCTGCCACAGGGCAAGGCTCTTCGTGCCAACGAAGCCAACCGCAAGAAGTTCGAAGGCCAGCGCGCGCAGCTCGAAGCTCAGAACCTTGAGCGCAAGAACGAAGCTGAAGCAGTTGCAACCAAGCTCAACGGCGAATCGTTCATCGTTGTTCGCTCGGCTGGTGAAACCGGTCAGCTTTACGGTTCGGTTTCGACCCGTGACATCGCTGACATCATCACTGCAAACGGCTTCAACCTGCACCGCAATCAGGTTGAACTGAAGCAGCCAATCAAGGCAATTGGCGTTCATGAAATCGTCATCACACTGCATCCTGAAGTGACTGTTACGGTTTCCGTAAACATCGCTCGTTCGACTGAAGAAGCCGAACGTCAGGCAAAGGGTGAAGACCTGACTTCGATCGAAGCCATTTACGGCATCGAAGAAGCTCCACTTGCTGATGAAGTCTTCGACGAAGACGAAGAAGGCGAAGAAGATCAGGCTTAATTAGCCCTCTTCCAGCCAATGAATGCCTGCCCTCAACGCAGGCGTTCCCATGGTGGTAAACTTTATATGATGATGCCCGGTGGTCTCCGCCGGGCATTTTCTCTTTTCAGATTAAAAAAACTCCCTATTCTTCATTTTAGTATTGGATTGGAAAAAGTGCCGACGGAAACGTCCGCGTTTGCTCAGGCGATAAGCCATAGGCCAAATGACCGAATGGAAATTGCCTGAAATCTGATGACAGTGCGGCTTATAAGGCAACGGGCCGCCTGCCATGCAACCGCATGGATGTTGCACTTGCTTCAATCCCGCATCGACCCAAAATCGATTTCGATTTTGGAAAGTACGATGCGAAACCTAGAGATTAGAGCGTCCTTTGTGCGTCCTGCGGACGCACGGCGCTCTAAAAAGGGAGATGGGGCCAATGCATGGAATGCTGCGTACTGTTCTTTCGCATATGATTAAAATCGGCGACCTCACGGTTACCGATTCAACTGGAACTGCCAATCGTTATGGTGACAAGACTGGTGAGCCGGTCCATATGCGGTTCAACACGCTCCATGCGGAACGCGCTGTCGCTCTCGACCCGGAACTGAAACTCGCTGAATGTTTCATGGATGGCGAGATCGATTTTCTGGAAGGCGATATTTATACGCTTCTGAAAATCGTCTTTGAGAACACTGGTCCAACAGCCGCTACTGAGCCATGGATGAAGGCGGCGGGAAAATTTCGCGTGCTGTTCCGTCGCTTCCAACAAATGAACAACATTGCGCGCTCATCGAGCAACATCAAAAGTCATTATGACCTGTCCGGTGCGCTTTACGATCTGTTTCTCGATCCCGACAAACAATATTCCTGTGCTTATTTCGAAACGCCAAATGCAACACTTGCGCAAGCACAGCTTGCTAAAAAGCGGCACATTGCGGCCAAGCTTCTTGTCAAAGAGGATCACAAGGTCCTCGACATTGGTTGCGGCTGGGGTGGCATGGGGCTTTACCTCGCCCGCTTTCTCAAAGCAAATGTCACAGGCGTCACACTGTCGGAAGAGCAACATGCCATCGCCAATCAGCGTGCATTGGATGAAGGTCTTTCAGACCGTGCCAAATTCCAACTAACAGACTATCGAAACATTGATGACCAGTTCGACCGGCTGGTTTCGGTTGGAATGTTTGAGCATGTCGGCATTGGACACTTCGCAGAATATTTCCAGCATGCCGCACGCTTATTGAAAAAAGACGGTGTGTTTGTGCTGCATGCGATTGGACGCGCTGATGGCCCCGGCGCGACCAACCCATTCATCCGAAAATATATCTTCCCGGGTGGTTATATCCCTGCTCTTTCTGAAGTCTTGCCGCATATCGAAAAAGCTGGGCTTTACGTCACCGACATTGAAATCCTGCGGCTTCATTATGCGGAGACACTCAAAGAATGGCGACTGGCTTTCATGGCACGGCGCGACGAGGCGAAAGCGCTTTATGACGAACGCTTCTGTCGTATGTGGGAGTTCTATCTGGCCGCATCAGAAAGCGCTTTCCGCTGGCAGAATATGATGGTCTTCCACATTCAAATTGCGCATCGTCAGGACGCAGTTCCACTCACCCGCAATTACATTGAGACCGAGGAAAAGCGTCTAAAACGGCTCGACAGCGCACCCGAAGGCGCAAACAGTGAAGTGCGGGAAATAACAAAAAGACTAAAGGTGTAAGTATCTCGAAGACACTTTGTTTATTAATCGGCAAAATTAATGCTATGAGATTTAAACCCAATAGTACCACCGGCATCAAGTCTCGGATACTATTGACCAAATCCCTAATTATCTCTTAAAGCACATTAACTTAGTTGCTTTGATTCATATGGCACTAAATCGCCCGGTCTTTTTAGATCGGCTCGATATTAAAGCCGAATGTTTGGGGACGTCGATTAGAGAATGAAGCCAATTGTTTTTGACGCATCTTTCGCAATACAACGACTAGGCCAAATACCAACAGGAATTGGCCGCGTCGAAAGAGCATGGTTGAAATATATAATTGGCTTAAATTCACCAATATATTTTTCCGTACGTCGAAATGACAAGGTCATGATTCTTGATAGAGAAGCCTCCTCGTATCTTATCGAAATACTTGAAAAAAATTCTTCTGATAGTTTGAACTATAAATCTAAAATATTTTGGAAATTGGGGCGGAAGCGTCGTGCGGTTCGAACAAATTTGGCACAATTCGCGATTATGACCTGGCATAGCTTTGAAAAAAAACAAAAGCTTTCCAAGCACTTTAAACGGCTATGTCCGCAAGGCGGCTGGTACATATCAACTGGCCTTCATCCGGGCGAGGATGTTTTTCTTGATACTATTCGAGAAGCTGGCTTGCGTACCGCAGTGATGCTGCACGACACTATTGCCCTGGACTTTCCTCAATATTGCGAAGCCGCGATGAAGCCTCACTTGCAAGGACTGGTAAAATACCAAGCAGAATCCGGCGATTACCTTATATGCAACTCACAATCAACCGCCGACAGTTTTGTTCAACACGCATTGCGATTAAACGGAAACCCGGCCAAAACTAAGTACATCGTCTCGCATCTTGGCCTCCACGATACAAAGAAAGTAAACATCGGAGAAATATCTGCATCCTATGCGAGTATAGATAAGAAACGACCGATTCATGTCATACTAGGTACAATTGAACCGCGTAAAAACCATAGCTTCGTTGTCAATCTTTGGGAAAAATTAGCCCAAGAAACAACACCAGAGATTATGCCTCAGTTGGTTGTATTGGGACACTGGGGATGGAAAATTGAAGACCTGAAAAATCGACTGGAAAACAGCCCCTTATTGGGCGAGTCAATCCATCTCTTAATTGGCCCCAACGACACTACGGTCGCACAGTTACTTGCTGATTGTAACGCTTTACTTATGCCAAGTTTTGCAGAGGGTTATGGGCTACCAGTACTTGAAGCTGCCCGTGAAGGTATTCCCGTTATTGCAAATGATTTGGCAGTATATCGCGAAATCGCGGGCGACTATCCTCATTTATGTAGCATTGATGATCCTGAAGGGTGGGAGCGACTTATCAAACTTCACTCCGAAAAGCATAAGCGTTTGCAACCACCACCAATCCCCCAATGGGATGCGCATTTCGAGCGCGTCATGAGCGCCTTACGCGAAGCCGATGCGAGTGGCAGCGTCCGAAATTAGCGCGCTTAAATTGATCGTCACTCTGTGGATGACTGTGAATCATGGTATAGTTTGTATCTTCCAGCGGGAATCACCTTGAGGCCGCGTTGCATTTGGCCACAGTTCAAGGCTAGCTGGAAAAGATCAGACACAGGATACGACAGACATGGCGGAAGCGGTGGTACGCAAACTTGACGATGCGCGCGATCAGAAAGACGCGCTTTATCGTGAAGCACCTCATAACATTGAAGCAGAACAGGCGCTATTGGGCGCTATTCTGATCAACAATGATGCGTTCTACCGCGTTTCCGACTTTCTGAAATCAACGCATTTCTTTGAGCCTCTACATCGACGCATCTACGAGATTTCAACTGATCTCATCCGCGTTGGCAAAATGGCCAATCCGGTCACGATGAAGACCTTCTTACCGAACGAAGGCAAGATCGGTGATCTGACCGTGTTCCAGTATGTCGCGCGTCTTGCCACTGAAGCCGTCACCATCATCAATGCCGAAGATTATGGCCGTGCGATCTATGATCTTGCGACCCGCCGCGCGCTGATCGGCATTGGCGAAGACATGGTCAATGTCGCCTATGACGCGCCTGTCGATAATGCACCGCAGGAGCAGATTGAAGACGCCGAACGCCGTCTTTTTGAACTCGCTGAAACTGGCCGTTATGACGGTGGTTTTCAGGCGTTTAAAGACGCTGTCACCAACGCTGTTGATATGGCCAATGCCGCCTTCATGCGCGATGGCCATTTATCCGGTGTCTCCACCGGCATTCACATGCTTGATGGCAAGATGGGTGGCCTGCAGCCTTCCGATTTGATCGTACTAGCCGGTCGCCCGGGTATGGGTAAGACCTCGCTGGCAACCAATATCGCTTTCAACATCGCCAATGCCTACGAAGCTGACCAACAGGCCGATGGCTCTATGAAGGCTAAGAACGGCGGCGTTGTCGGTTTCTTCTCGCTCGAAATGTCGGCTGAACAGCTCGCAACGCGTATTATTTCTGAGCAGACAGAAGTTTCGTCTTCAAAAATCCGCCGTGGTGACATTACCGAATCCGACTTCGAAAAACTGGTCGCCTGCTCGCAACATATGCAGAAGATTCCACTCTACATCGATCAGACCGGTGGTATTTCGATTGCACAGCTGGCGGCGCGCGCGCGCCGTCTGAAGCGCCAGCGCGGCCTTGATGTTCTTGTGATCGACTATATTCAGCTGATGACAGGTTCTTCCAAGGCATCTGCACAGAACCGTGTTCAGGAAATCACCGAAATCACTACCGGCCTGAAAGCGCTTGGCAAAGAACTCAATGTTCCGATCATTGCGCTCTCACAGCTCTCGCGTCAGGTTGAAAGCCGAGAAGACAAGCGTCCGCAGCTCTCCGATCTTCGTGAATCGGGTTCGATCGAGCAGGATGCCGACGTGGTTCTTTTCGTGTTCCGCGAAGAATATTACGTCAAGAATTTAGAGCCGCGGGATGAGTTCGACCCGAAATATGAAGAATGGAAGCAGCACTTTGAAAAAGTGAAAGGTACGGCTGACGTAATTGTCGCTAAGCAGCGTCACGGACCAACCGGCACCGTTAAGCTCGCGTTCCAGGCAGAGTTCACGCGATTTGCAGATTTGGCCGAAGGTTCTTATATCCCTGACCAGTATGAATAGTTTCTCCAATCCTAAAGAGCGTGTCTGATGGCCAAGGCACGCATTCAGTTCATCTGCCAAAATTGCGGCGCAGTGCATACGCGCTGGGCGGGTAAGTGCGACGGTTGTGGCGAGTGGAATACACTCGTCGAAGAAGGCACCAATAGCGGCATTGGGTCTGGTCCCGGCTCCATGTTGTCCAAGCGCAAGGGCCGCGCTGTTGCACTCACCTCGCTATCGGGTGAAATCGAAGATGCCCCGCGCATCATATCCGGCATCAGCGAACTTGATCGGGTTACCGGCGGTGGCTTCGTTCGTGGTTCGGCTATCCTGATTGGTGGCGATCCGGGCATCGGAAAATCGACGCTCTTGACACAGGCCGCAGCAGCCCTCGCCAATCACGGTCATCGCATTGTCTATGTGTCGGGCGAAGAAGCCGTTGCGCAGATACGCCTGCGCGCGCAGCGATTAGGCGTTGCATCATCCGCGGTGGAACTGGCCGCTGAAACCAATGTCGAAGACATTTTAGCGACGATTTCTGACGGCAAGCGACCTGATCTGGTTATCATCGATTCGATCCAGACACTCTGGACCGACATGGCAGATTCTGCACCTGGCACAGTCACACAGGTGCGCTCATCAGCACAAGCAATGATCCGCTATGCGAAGCAGACGGGTGCGGCGGTTGTTCTCGTCGGACACGTCACCAAGGAAGGCCAGATTGCCGGTCCACGTGTTGTTGAACATATGGTCGATGGCGTCCTCTATTTTGAAGGCGAAGGCGGACATCAATACCGTATCCTTCGTACCGTGAAAAACCGTTTCGGCCCGACTGACGAAATAGGCGTGTTTGAAATGTCGGATGGTGGCTTGCGCGAAGTCTCTAATCCGTCTGAACTGTTCCTTGGCGAACGCAATGCGAAATCGCCGGGTGCAGCCGTTTTTGCCGGCATGGAAGGCACCCGCCCGGTACTGGTCGAAATACAGGCACTGGTCTCTCCCTCATCGCTCGGCACGCCGCGCCGTGCTGTTGTCGGTTGGGATGGAAGCCGTTTGGCAATGATTTTGGCTGTGCTCGAATCACATTGCGGCGTGCGCTTTGGCCAGCACGATGTCTATCTTAATGTGGCAGGTGGTTATCGCATCAGCGAGCCTGCAGCTGACATTGCGGTTGCTGCGGCGCTTGTTTCGTCCATCGCTGGTATTGCCCTGCCCGCAGATAGTGTTTATTTCGGCGAAATCAGCCTTTCCGGTGCTGTTCGTGCGGTTTCGCATGCGGTACAGAGACTGAAAGAAGCTGAAAAGCTCGGCTTTCAGCAGGCGGTAGCGCCGGGTGGAACCAGTGACCTTTGGAAAGATCGCGGTTTTGGCCTTGTGGAGACGACCGCTCTGTCGGATCTAGTTGTGCGTATTGCTGCATCGGGTCCGGCCAAAAAATGACCATGATCTGCAATCATCAGGTTGCAGATCATTGAATTTAATGAGATTTAACTGCGGAAGGTTTCGTCAACTTTCCGATGTTAAACTATCAAAAATTTGACTGCCCCGCAGGTAAAGACATCCTGCGTATCAATTAAGGACAGCCCAGAATGCCGGTTACGCTACTTGATGGAATTCTACTCGGAATAACACTGGTTTCGGCCATTCTTGCGATGGTTCGCGGCTTCTCGCGCGAGGTGCTGTCGCTGGTTTCATGGGCTGCGGCAGCTGCAGCGGCCTATCTGTTTTACCAGCCTGTGCTGCCTTATCTCCAGCCATACATCAACAATGAGACAATCGCGAAGATTGCAGCCGCTGGCGCAGTGTTCCTCGTCGTGCTTATTGTTGTTTCGCTGATTACAATGAAAATTGCCGATTTCATCATCGACAGCCGCATTGGTGCACTTGATCGCACACTCGGCTTCCTGTTCGGTGCTGCCCGTGGTGTTCTGCTCGTGGTCGTTGCGATGTTGTTCTTCAACTGGCTGGTTCCAACCGGACAACCTGCATGGGTCACGAACGCAAAATCCAAGCCAATGCTCGACTCTTTTGGTCAGCAGCTTGTTGAACTTCTGCCTGCTGACCCTGAATCAGCCATAAAGCAATTCAAACCAGGCCAGGACACGCAAACGCCAGCTGGCACTACCACTGAGCAGCCTGTACCGGATGATACTCCAGCTGCAAACTGATCCTGAATAAACATTTTTGGAACCGGCACGTTATGCGTTGCCGGTTTCATCTGTTTTCAGCCTCAATCAATGCCTATATTGAGCGCTGAAAATGACGCAGGCGAAAGCGAGCACTTTTAAAGTGGCGGCTTTTCCTGTAAATATCGCTTTTAGTAACCGCAATCGAAAGGTCTTGCGGACGATGTCCCAACAATCGCATGACGAAAACTCCTTTATGCTGGACGATGACACGTTGCATGAAGAGTGTGGTGTATTTGGTATTCTCGGCCATGAAGACGCAGCAGCGCTGACAGCGCTTGGTCTGCACGCTCTTCAACATCGCGGACAGGAAGCAGCCGGTATCGTGTCTTACCATAAGGGTCGTTTCCATTCGGAACGCCACATGGGACTGGTCGGCGATCACTTCACCGATGCGTCGATGCTTAATCGTCTTCCGGGCGACCGGGCTATCGGTCACGTGCGCTATTCAACGACCGGCGAAACGATCCTGCGCAATGTGCAGCCGCTTTTTGCCGAGCTCGAAGTTGGCGGCATCGCGATTGCGCATAACGGCAATTTCACCAATGGCATTACGCTGCGCAAGCAGCTGATTGCTTCGGGTGCAATCTTTCAGGCAACATCCGACACCGAAGTCGTACTGCATATGATTGCGCGTTCGCGTCAGACCTCCTCGAGCGCACGTTTTGTCGATGCAATCCGTCAGGTCGAAGGCGGCTATGCTATGCTCGCTCTGACCCGTACCAAGTTGATTGCGGCACGCGATCCGGTCGGTATTCGTCCCCTCGTCATGGGTGAACTCGACGGCAAGCCAATCTTCTGCTCGGAAACCTGTGCTCTCGACATTATCGGTGCGAAATATATTCGCGACGTGGAAAACGGCGAAGTCATCATCTGCGAAATCCAGAAAGATGGCTCAATCACAACCGATTGCATCAAGGCCGAAAACCCGCAGCCAGAACGTCTTTGCCTGTTTGAATATGTCTATTTTGCGCGCCCTGACTCGGTCGTCGGTGGACGCAGCGTTTATGTTGCGCGCAAAAACATGGGCATGGAACTGGCAAAAGAATCGCCAATCGAAGCTGATGTTGTTGTCCCTGTACCGGATGGTGGAACACCAGCGGCGCTTGGCTTTGCGCAGGCCAGCGGCATTCCATTTGAATATGGTATCATCCGCAATCACTATGTCGGTCGTACCTTCATTGAGCCAACCCAGCAGATCCGTGCTCTTGGTGTGAAGCTCAAGCATTCGGCCAATCGTGCGATGATTGAAGGCAAGCGCGTGGTTCTGGTGGATGATTCCATCGTGCGCGGCACAACGTCGGTCAAAATCGTGCAGATGATCCGCGATGCCGGTGCCAAGGAAGTGCATATCCGCGTGGCAAGCCCGATGATTTTCCATCCGGATTTCTACGGTATTGATACGCCGGACGGCGATAAGCTGCTGGCGAACCAATATGACAGCCTTGAAGCGATGTGCCGATATATCGGTGCAGATTCGCTGGCATTCCTCACCATCGACGGGCTTTATAAGGCCGTTGGCGGCGAGGCTCGTGATCCAAAGGCCCCTGCCTTTACCGATCACTATTTCACGGGTGAATATCCAACCCGCCTTCTCGATCAGGAAGGCGAAAGCAACATCCACACGTTGTCGCTTCTCGCCTCAAACGGCTGATCGATTGTCTTCACGCAGGCGGCTCAACGGGCCGCCTGTTTCATAAGCTAGCATCAGAGCGCGTTTCGATCTGATTGAATTAGATCGGCGCTCTAAATGTTTGTTTTAACGCGCATCTTTTCCGAAAACTGCTTCACACTTTTTGGGATGCGCTCTACACTGGGGGTATAATGAGTATCGACCTTACAGGCCGCGTGGCCTTGGTAACGGGCGCATCGCGCGGTATTGGTTATTTTCTGTCGCTTGAACTGGCAAAGCGCGGCGCGCATGTGATTGCCGTTGCGCGCACCGTTGGCGGTTTGGAAGAACTCGACGACGATATTCGCAAGGTCGGTGGCAGCGCAACACTCGTGCCGCTCGATATTACCGATATGGAAGCGATTGACCGTCTTGGCGGTTCCATTCATGAACGTTGGGGCAAGCTCGACATTCTGGTAGCGAACGCTGGTATTCTTGGCACGATTTCCCCCATCGGCCATATAGAATCCAAAGTTTTTGATCAGGTCATGAATGTAAACGTCACGAGCGTATGGCGTCTTATCCGTACAACCGACACCCTGCTGCGCGCATCAGATGCAGGACGCGCGATTCTGCTGTCATCGGGCGTTGCACATACCTGCCGCGCTTTCTGGGCTCCTTATGCAGCTTCCAAGGCTGCTGTCGAGGTGATGGGACGTAGCTGGGCTGAAGAAACCAAGCAGATGAAGCTCAAGGTCAACTCGGTCAATCCCGGCGCAACCCGTACCGCCATGCGCGCAAAAGCTATGCCGGGTGAAGATCCTGAAACATTGCCGACACCGCAGTCCGTTGCAGAAAAGATCGTCCAGCTGGCCGATCCGAACCTCGACGTTACAGGTAAGCTTTACGACGTGCGTCAGGATAAGTTCCTCGACTATCACTTGCCTTCCTAATCGCTGCTTTTCTGGCCTTACTTAGAGCGCGTTTCGATCTGATTGAATCAGATCCGCGCTCTAATTATCTTTTTGGCGCGCATCTTGGTCCGAAAACCGTTTTACACTTTTCGGGATGCGCGCTAACCTCAAGGCCGGAATTACCTTTTTGAGTATTCCGCTCCTGCTGAACCATTCGGCCTTGTTTTAAAGCGGACCCCTCCCCCAACCATATTATTCTGAAGCTTACTTTTCCCAATTTATTGGAGGAACAATGACTTACGACATGGAACGATTTATCGTCATCAGCGGTGGTCCCGGATCAGGCAAAAGTACGCTGATTGATGCGCTTGAAAGCCTAGGCTTTGCACGCAGCATTGAAGCAGGCCGTGCCATTATCCAGCATCAGGTCGAAATCGGCGGAAACGCATTGCCATGGGCGGATCGCGCTCTGTTTTCGGAACTGATGCTGTCGTGGGAGATGCGTTCCTACGACTTCGCGCTCAAGCAACAATGCCCTGTGTTTTTCGACCGTGGCGTGCCGGATGTTATCGGCTATCTCACGCTTTGCGGTCTGCCCGTACCTGAACATATGCACCGCGCAGCGTCGATGATTCGATATAACAAAACGGTGTTTCTCGCCCCGCCATGGGAGGCAATTTTTGGTCAGGATGCCGAGCGCAAACAAGACTTCGATGAAGCCTTGCGCACATTCAAAGCCATGGAAGAAACATATCGGGGGCTTGGATATGAAATCGCGCTCCTGCCGAAATCAACGGTTCAGGAGCGCGTCAATTTCATCCGCAAAACCTTGCCGTCAGACTTCTTCTGACGGCTCGCTTTCAATTGCCGCTTTGCGGTCAGCGGCTTCGCGCTTGTTCCACGCAACAAGGCTGAACGGCAGAAAAGCCAGATAAGCAAGAGCTGTGAGCGTAAGCGTGTGCCATGTGAAGCTCATGAGAAACGCCACATAGATCACCACCAGCAAAATCAGCGGCATAACGAAATCGCGACGAATGAGACCACCAGCAGACTTGCCATTATAGACCGGCAGACGGCTGACCAGCAGGAAAGCAATCGCCACGGTGAAAACCGCAACCGCAAAAGCCAGCCCCTTGGTTGGTGTAAGCCCGAGGAAACCGAGATAGACTGGTAACAGTACCAGCATCGCGCCAGCAGGTGCTGGAACGCCGATGAAATAATTGCTCTGCCAAGGCGGACGGTTCGGGTCTTCCAGCATCACATTGAAACGCGCCAAGCGCAGGCAGCAGGCAATCGCATAGAGAAGTGCGGCGATCCAGCCGAAAGAGCGCGCCTGATCAAGCACATAGACATAAAGCACCAGCGCGGGTGCAACGCCAAAATTGACGATATCAGCGAGTGAATCCATCTGCTCGCCAAACTTCGACGAGCCTTTCATCATACGCGCAACGCGACCATCCACACCGTCGAGAAATGCCGCAACCAGCACCATCATCACCGCAAGTTCAAAGCGATGCTCAAATGCCAGCCGAATGCCCGTAAGCCCCGCGCAAATTGCAAGAACTGTGATGACATTCGGGACAACAATGCGCAGTGGGATCTGCGACAATCTAGGGCCGCGCGATGAATTCACGCGGCCATTCGGCTCGAAAGGTGGGAATGGTGTTTCCATCGGCTCAGGCGATCCGAACCACTGGTTCAGCGCGTGTGCCACCAAATTCAGCAAGCACGGTTTCACCGGCCACGGCTGTCTGACCAACAGCCACGCGAACCGATGCACCGGCTGGCAGATAAACATCAACGCGTGAGCCAAAACGGATTAGGCCGAAGCGTTCGCCGACTGAAAGATTATCGCTTTCACGCGACCAGCAGACGATACGGCGTGCGACAAGACCTGCGATCTGCACAACGCCGACTTTACCATTTGCACTGTCGATAAGAACGGAATTGCGTTCATTATCAGTGCTGGCCTTGTCGAGCTCTGCATTGAGGAACTTACCCGGACGGTGGAAAATCTTTTCGATCTTGCCACGTACCGGCGCGCGGTTGATATGCACCGAAAACACATTCATGAACACAGAAACACGCATCAGCGGCTCTGCACCGAGATCAAGTTCAGCTGGCGGCACAGCCGGACCAACGAAAGATACTTTGCCATCAGCCGGGCTGATCACCAGATCATCGGCAATGGGCGTCACGCGTTCAGGGTCACGGTAAAAATAGATGCACCAGATGGTCAGCACCAGGCCAACCCAGAAAAGCGGCTCCCACAGCCAGCCCAGAATGAGCGAAACCACGAAAAACGCCGCGATAAACGGATAGCCTTCACGATGGATCGGCACGAAAGTGTTACGGATTGTATCAGACAGGCTCATCGATTTTCCTTTAGGTTTGGCCGTTTTTACCTCATCCTGTCCAAAATCCAAATCGATTTCGCAAATTATTCACGACTGTTAAGGCGCGTGATCCTACCGTGCCTTACGGCCAGTAATTCGTATAGCGCGTGAAAATGATAAAGAGTGCAAAGAGGATCACCGCCGAGATCACAAAAACACAGGCGATCTTATAGACGCTCCACACGAGCCACAGCGAAAATCTAATCATTTGCCCCCTTGTGGAAATACTGGCTTCTCGACTCGTCTGTAAAAACTTGCGCAACGAAATTTGCTGTCCACTCGCCCGTAATTTCGTAAGGCGTCCCACCGACCTCCAGGTCATCTTCGAATAGGTTGAAGGTATCCAAAGGATCTTTGAACGTATCTGTAAAGTAGAATTGACTTTCGCCACTAATTAGCAACATGGCACCTTGCGTTGTAACGTCCCCGTTAAAATAACCATATATGCTAGCTGTCCCATGTGAAAATTGAATGGGTTTAAAGTCATAATTTCCTTCAAAATAATACCACAGTGCCTTCATCCCGCCTTCGCGAGCTTTACTTGCAATTTGACCCGACAATCGACGAAATGCACCTTTGTTTTTATCGTGATGAGCATACTGCTCCGCAATCTCTTGCAAATGGCCTATTTCCAACAAAGTTACCGGGCGTCCATTCCCAAAAAAATAATGTTTCACGAAATCCAAATTATCCCAGCGACCATAGGGCGCTGCGAGATTTGATGAAAAATTATGCGTTGCATATTCTGTTGCCCCTTCGACATATGGCTCAGCGACACATCGGCAATTATACTCTTCACCAGGATGGCCAGTAACAGGCCGTTCATTCCATGAAAATAGTTTACCATCATTGGCAGCATGTTCGCTTCGTACGCGACCATCATGCTTGGTACGCCAAATATAATGTGTGGCGCTCCGCTCCTTAGCACCAACTTTTGCTTTGTATGACAAAGCTTGATTATAACGCGTCAGATACCGAAGAAATTTTTCTTCGGTATCTGACGCATCCATAATTTCGTTCCAAACACGAGGAACGCTACCATGTTTTATGTAGTGACTGAAAGCTTCCCGACGGCTTAATTCATTCAACCGCTGCCTGCTTTTATCGATCTTCGATAAATATATATTCATGAGCCCTCTCAAATTACAATTGCTAAGAGGGTAATGGCGATAGATCCTAAGAGGATAACTTATTCAAAAATTTGTTTCTATCAGGCTCGAAAGTTGCATTTCATCGGCGTGAACGACAACGGCGCTTTTCAAGCCATGCAAGATTTTTCAAATTGGGGTTGGAGTAGTTGCGCCATTTGCATGACACTACCAATGGATCTTGACTGCGCTCATACAACAAGTCAGGCCCCACCCACGCGGTATAATATCCGTAGCAACTATATGGCGGCTTACTCAACCCAGTTATATCCCGCTTTCCCTTTGGAACAGGCAAGTTTGTTTCTCCGTCAAAGACACCACCACCGGGATCCATAGTAAAGACCTCGATATAGCGGTCATTGAAACACATAAACTCCATATCTTCCGCAAGTCGTGTGTATCCGTCTGAAGTAAAAAGATCAGATTGGCCATGTAGAGTAAAATTGAAAACGCGCTTCACCACCATTTTGTTCGGCAAGACGTAGCTGTCGTTAAAATACACAACCATAGCAACCAGCATAAATACAAAATAAAGGGTTACAATCGTAACGCAGAAAAACTCGTAGACCTTCCAGGTCCACCAGAGTGTCCTTTTCCAAAATGTTTTTTGCCGAAATATCTGTAACATTGTCAGCCCCCAGACTGACAATGCCTTAATTCTCGATCTCTGCAAAGAGCCTTACTCGGCTGCTGGAACACCGCGGCTGACGACGCCCATATCGTCATTTTCGCGAACCTGACGCAGGCGTTCTTCTGCCTCATCCGCTTCGCGCTGACGGCTCCACATTGATGCATAGAGACCATCCTGCAAGAGCAGATCGCGGTGTGTGCCACGCTCGGCGATCAGACCATCTTTCAGAACGATGATTTCGTCAGCACTGATCACAGTCGACAGACGATGAGCGATCACCAGCGTTGTGCGACCACGGCTGACGATATCGAGCGCCGACTGGATTTCCTGCTCCGTCGCGGTATCGAGCGCCGAAGTTGCCTCATCCAGAATGAGGATTGGTGGCGCTTTGAGGATCGTGCGTGCAATCGCAACGCGCTGCTTTTCGCCACCCGAAAGCTTCAGTCCGCGTTCACCCACCATCGCCTGATAGCCTTCCGGCAGATGTTTGATGAACTGGGAAATTTGCGCCATTTCGGCTGCCTTTTCCATGTCCTGATCGCTCGCATCGGTGCGGCCATAACGAATGTTATAGGCAATCGTATCGTTGAACAGCACCGTATCCTGCGGCACCATGCCGATGACTTTACGCAAGCTTTCCTGTGTCACTTCGCGCACGTCCTGCCCGTCAATCGTGACAGAACCCGACTGCACATCATAAAAGCGGAACAGCAGTCGCGAGATCGTGGATTTGCCCGCACCCGATGGGCCGACAATCGCTACCGTCTTGCCCGCTGGCACTTCAAAGCTCACACCTTTAAGGATCGGGCGGTTGGCATCATAAGCAAAATGCACATCGTTAAAACGGATTGCACCCTTATCGACGCTAAGCGGCTCGGCAGTTGGCTTGTCCTGCACTTCTTGTTGCACATCGAGAAGGTCGAACATCTGCTCAATATCAGTCAAACCCTGACGGATTTCGCGATAAATGAAACCGATGAAATTGAGCGGGATGGAAAGCTGCATCAGCATGGCATTGATGAAAACGAAGTCACCGAGCGACTGCGTGCCAGCCTGCACTTCACGCGCCGACATCACCATGACAATCGCCATACCGACACCGAAGATGACGGCCTGACCGAAGTTGAGCCAGCCAAGCGAGGTCCATGTCTTGGTGGCCGCATCTTCATAACGCGCCATGGACGCATCGAAGCGTTCGGCTTCCATCGTCTCGTTCCCGAAATACTTGACCGTCTCGAAGTTGAGCAAGGAGTCGATGGCCTTGGTATTGGCATCAGTGTCGGAGTCATTCATCTCGCGACGGATATTGATGCGCCAGTCACTTGCCTTGATCGTGAACCACGTATAGGCGACGACCGTCGCGGCCACGACGAGAAGATAAGAAAAGCCGTAAGCAAAGGCGAAAATCACCGCCGTTAATGCGAATTCCAGCACAGTCGGCAATGTATTGAGGATCGTGAAACGTACAATCGTTTCAATGCCCTTCGTGCCACGCTCAATGACGCGCGAAAGCCCGCCCGTGCGCCGCTCCAGATGGAAGCGCAGTGAGAGCTGATGCATATGCACGAAGGTTTTATAGGCAAGCTGGCGCACCGCATGCTGGCCAACGCTTGCAAACAACGCATCACGAAGCTGGTTTAAACCCGCCTGAATGATCTTGGCGGCATTATAGGCCAGAACCAGCATAACCGCGCCGGTGAGAAAAAGCGGAATGTAATCCGCGGCGTCAAGCTGGCCGTTCAACGCGTTCGTCAGCCATTTGAAAAAATAGGGAACGAGGATCAGCACAAGCTTGGAAATTACCAGATAGAACGTCGCCCATACCACGCGCATGCGTAGGTCTGGCCGTTCAGAAGGCCACATATAGGGCCACAGATTTCGCAATGTTTTGAATGTTTCGCCAGAATCGGCAGAAACAGTTTTGGGGGAACTCATGGTGTTTCTTTCAGATCAGACAGGTTTTTCGCAGCAGCCATTGCTGAAGGCTGCAAGATGCGAACGAATTATGGTGAGTTGTTGCCAGTTGACGCTATAGCGTGATGTCTGGCGGTCGGGCCGATAGTCTATAAGGCCAGCTTGTACGAGAACTTTGAGATGCTGCGACACGGTGGACTGCGCAAGGTCGAGACGACAAACAATGTCTTTGCAGCAGCAGGCATCCTCAAGGATAAGCTGCCGGAGTATGTGAATACGCACGGGATGACCGAGCGCTGCATAAATGCGCGCTGCCAACTCGTCATCCACGCCGGAAACAGCATTGGAAATTATTTCTAGGGAGATACTCATCGTAAATCGACGATATACGATTATAGTCAAAAAAGCAAGATTACGCAGTGTCCTTTCTAAGCATGAGCCCGGAAATCGAAAATGATTTCCGGGCTCATGCTTAGAAGTCTAATTACTTGTTTTAACGCGCGTCTTGCCCGAAAACCGTTTCACACTTATCGGGACGCGCTATCGTGGACACTGCGTTCACGAAATAGAGATAGCGCGTTTATATTAGTTTGCAGAATCGTGCAGACGGCGCTGCACTTCATCATCGCCGAGCGGCTGCTGCGGCATCACGAAAACCTGACCCGGTAAAATGAGGTCTGGATTACGGATCTGATCGCGGTTGGCGAGATAGATCGTGGTGTAGCGCGTGCCATTGCCGTAAGTGCGCTTGGAGATCGTCCAGAGGTTGTCACCCTTGCGGATGATCACCGAACCATCAACGTTCTGCAACGGCGTGCCATTTGCTGCATCTTCCGCGGCGCTGTTCTGGCTGACTGTTCCCGTTGCAACGGCTGAGACATTCTCACCAGCTTCACGACGGAACGGCACGCGTGCGGTTGCAATCACACGACCACTGGCATCCAGCAAATCAGCACGGATGATGTAGTCACCCACCGAAAGTGGCTTTTGGCTCTGCACCAGAAAACGACCTTCCGGCGAAATCGGGCTTGAACCGAGTAGAGTATCGTTAGCATTCACGACAACAGTGCTGCCGCCCTTCGCCTTGCCTGCAACGAAAACTTTGCTGCCTTCGATTTCCACCGCTTCAATGGCAATCGGTGCATCCACCGGCGCTTGGACCTTCGGTGCCTGCTCACCGGTTTCCGTCGGCGATGCAGCTTGCTGCGCTGGCGCTTCCGGCTTGGTAATCAGACGGCTGGCCTGACCTGGCTCTTCAACGAGCGCTAAAACCTGACCATTGTTGTTATCAGGCACAGAAACGATTGCTGTTTGTGCGGAGGTAGCGACATTGCCACCCTCCCCGCCTGCACGCAGCACAAGCTGATGATCGCCCGGCTTTAGCGGCTGATCGAGAACTATAGCAAAGTCGCCATTTTCTCCGGCCTTTGTCGTCCCCAACACTTTTGAGCCGGAAATGATCTCAACGGCTGCATTCGCAGCAGCCTGACCCGCAATCACGACAGAGCCATCTGTTTCAACACGTAGGATGTCGAAGGACGGGATTTTTGCTTCTTTTGGTGCTTCCGTGGATGCTGCAGGCGTAGTCTGCTCGGCGGACTGTTGCGCTGCCGTTTCCGCTGGCTTTTCAGGCTCAGCTGCAGCCACAGGTGCCTGCGTCTCAGCAGTCTTAGGCGCGCTGCCGGTTTCGGGAGCCTTTGTAGCTATGTCCGAACCCGGTGCTGCGCCCTGCTCTTTCAGCGAATTCCAATAATACGCACCACCGCCTAGAATAAGGACGATAAGAATACCGATAATTCCATATCTGTAATTTTGCATTTCGGCCCGAAACCCACATGAGTAAATTAGTCAACGGGTTTATCGCTTTTTTATGCGTCTCACAAGAAGTTGAGCCGAATTACAAATATTATCGGTACTGATTATAAGAAAACTACTCTTCTTTGCAGCTGATTGGCTTTTCCTGATCAGGATCATCCATCAGATTATAGAGATCAGCGCTGTCGCCTTTGGTCCACCAAATGTAAACGCCGCCTGCATATTTTGCGCCGGAACCCGAAAGAACATTGGCTGCGATAACCGACGTGTCTTCCATTTCGAGCTGCACGAGTGAGTTTTCACCGGCATTGTAATAAGTGGCAGAAACGTTTTGATCTCCGCATTTATAAAGAACCGAGTTTTCCGTTACTTCCACATCGTCGGGCAAAGGAATATTAATTTCTCCGGCCAGCGCACCCGATGCCACAAGCGAAAAACCTGCAGCCAAAATCCACTTCTTCATTCCATCAAACTCCCTGCCTAAATATGCTTCGCAACAGTTATAGCTTGAGACGCTTGACGCTGAAACAGCAAAGTAGCACAAGAAATCATGTCTCAGATTCGATCCATTTGTGTTTATTGCGGCTCTTCAACGGGCTTAAATCCAATCTATCGTGAAGCGGGCCTCACGCTTGGTCGCTCGCTTGCGGAACATGGCATTCGTCTTGTTTACGGCGGCGGAACGCGCGGCATTATGGGCGCGGTTGCGCAAGGCGTGATGGAAGCGGGCGGCGAAGTCACCGGCATCATCCCGACCTTCCTGCTCGACAAGGAAGCAAGCCTGGAAAAAGCGCAGGAATTAACCGAGCTGATCGTGGTTGGCGACATGCACGAGCGCAAGCATCTGATGTTCCAGAAGTCAGACGCTTTTGTCACCCTCCCCGGCGGCATCGGCACGGTTGAAGAAATCGTGGAAATGATGACCTGGGCACAGCTTGGCAAGCATACCAAGCCGATGGTTTTCGCCAATATCAATAATTTCTGGCAGCCGATGCTCACTTTGCTTGAGCACATGACAAATGAAGGCTTCCTGCATACCGCGCATCAGGTAAAGCCGCTGGTGATTGATGATGCGAAAGACATTGTGCCAGCAATCCTCGCTGCCAATGGCCGCGCACATGAGGGCGATCCTAAGATCATCGAGAAGATGTAATCGCGGCTCTGGACCGATTGCATAACGAATAAAAGGGCGGAGCAATCCGCCCTTAACTCTATCTGGGAGGCAGAGATGAAGACGATTGGACTAATCGGCGGGATGAGCTGGGAAAGCTCGCAGGAATATTACCGCATCATCAACCGCGAAGTCCGCGCAAAACTTGGCGGCACGCATTCGGCCAAAAGCCTGATGTGGTCGATGGATTTTGCAGAGATCGAGGATCTCCAGCATCAGGGCAAATGGGACGAACTGACAAAGCTTATGATTGAAGCGGCGCAAAACCTTGAAAAAGGTGGCGCGGACTTCATCCTGATCTGCACCAACACCATGCATAAAATGGCCTCTGATATCGAAAATGCCACGTCAATTCCGCTCGTGCATATTGCCGACCCGACAGCAGAAAAAATCAAGGCCGCAGGCTTCTCAAAAGTGGGTCTGCTCGGCACCGCGTTCACGATGGAGCAGGATTTCTACAAAGGTCGCCTTGCTGCAAAATATGGGCTGGACGTTCTCACGCCCGACGATGCCGACCGCAAAACTGTGCATGACATCATCTATCAGGAACTGGTGGTGGGCGATGTGCGCGATGTTTCCCGCGAGAAATACCGTGCGGTCATCCAGCGTCTGGTTGAGCGCGGCGCAGAAGCAATCATTCTCGGCTGCACCGAAATCATGCTGCTGATAGGCCAGCAGGACAGTCCCGTACCGGTGTTTGACACAACACAGTTACATGCAGAGGCGGCAGTGGATTGGGCTTTACGATAAACGAAAGGGCGGAAAATCCGCCCTTTTTTATGTATCAAACAGTAAGACGATCATTCACCGCCTTTAACGCAGCTTCACGATCATCCTTATTGAGATCGAGACGTTCAAAACCCTCATCCAGAAGAACAGGCAATGACGCCTGTGGATGTATGGCAACAATGCCATAGGTCTCATCATCCGCTTGCACATAATGAAGAAACGGGCTTTCCTTTCGCGAAAATCGCGAAACAACACTCTTCTTTTTATGCGCCTTATCAACCGGGTTGTAAGTGATGTTCGTCGCGCCAAGACTCTTCTTACTGGCTGTGATCTTCGCCCAAACAAACTGAAGTGCTGTGGCGGATTTCATTGCAGACGCGCTTCCCATGATCTTGAAGAAGCGAACCAGAAACAGCACAGACATTGCGAGCATGATCGCGAAAAGCCCGAGATCAAAGGCCAGACGATTCCAGAACTCATCAATGGCCAGTGTCAGCGTTACATTTTCAGGATCAGACCGCTGCATGACAACGTCTGTTTCGTAATCGCCACCCGCCAAGCTCACAAATGAAAACTCGACCTGCTTTATACGGCGCTCGCCTTCATAGTCATAGACAATGCCAGCCTTGCAGTTAACCGTCATCTTTTTAGATCGGCACTGACCGTCGATGATAGAAGCATCTTCCAGAACGAGCGGATCGTTCATAATCAGGTGGTCTTTGTAAAGTCCTGGAAACCAGGCCACAGCAACGCCAACACTCGCAAAAGCAAAGACGATGCTGAGAAACGGATAGAGCAGACGATGCGCCAATCCATGTTTTTTGATTTTGATCTCACGAGCAGGAAAAACGCCGTTCAGATCCGGCAAAGAGGTATTTTCAGTCATTTTATAATCGTCTATCGCAGGGCGCTATTCACGATTGGGAGGAAGAACCGCGCCGGTGATACGTCTTGCAGCCTGTCGGCAAAAATCTGCACAAAACGCGATATGAACATGACAGTGCGACGCACAGAAACATCATATGCAAGGCCATGAAATGAAAAACCTGAATGGGTAAAAATTACCCATTCAGGTTTGTATTTTTTAGCAAAGTCGAATTTTACTGCAATATCCGGCAGCCAGAGGAATCTCGAAAACACCCGTCAGCCAGTAACAATTGCGAACAGCCAGACTTTTAATGTGAGATGCAAGTGTTGCTGCGATAATGCGTTCTACTTCTTCACCAACGTTACCACGGCTTCAACATGCGAAGACCAGAGGAACTGGTCAATCGGTGTGACGCGGGTAATGCGGTAGCCGCCCTTCACCAGAATGGCGAGGTCGCGGGCCAGCGTGACCGGGTTGCAAGAGATGGCAACCACCTTGCCTACCTTGGATTTGGCCAGTTCTTGTGCCTGCTCTTCAGCGCCCGCGCGTGGCGGATCAAACACCACCGCATCATAAGGCAGCAATTCTTTTGGCATCAGCGGGCGGCGGAACAAATCACGGCGTTCAACCGAAACAGGCTTCAATCCCTGCACATGACGCACGCCGCGATCAAGGGCAGCGAGTGCTGGTGCATCATTTTCAATCGCGTGGACCGCGCTCTTCTCAGCGATACGCAGCGCAAATGTTCCAACCCCACAGAAGAGGTCGGCGACGCGCTTGGATTTACCAACATGCGCAAGCACGAGCGAAACCATGGCTTCTTCGGCCTCAACCGTTGCCTGCAAGAAGCAACCCGGAGGCACCGGAACCGGTACTTTGCCAAAATGGATGATCGGCTTCTTCGGCTCGACGATGATTTCGCCTTCATGTGAAAGGCGGGCAAAGCCCTTTTTCATCATCAGTGCAGTCAACGCACGGCGTTGCTCATCGCTTAATTTACCGCAGCCGCTTGCTGCCAGATCAAGCCCGGAAGCGGTTACAGTTGCAGCTAGCTTAAACGGCTTTGAACCCGGTGCGATCAGCGCGCCCACTTCGCGCAGGTCATCAAGATGCGCGACGATTTCCGGCACTGTAACAGCACATTCGACAAGATCGATGATCTCGTGGCTCTGGTGGCGATTAAAGCCAAGCAGCACGCCTTTTTCAGTCTTGCGCGCAGCAAAGGTTGCGCGGCGGCGCGACTGCGGCTGGCAAGCGACCAGCGGCTCAACCTCGACATCAAGGCCGCGACCCTTAAGAGCCGAGACAACCAGTTCGCGTTTCCATGCGCGGTAAGGTTCGTCCTGCCAATGCTGAAGCGCGCAACTGCCACACTCTTCAAAATGCTGGCATTCTGGATCCTGACGCTCATTGGAGGTTTCAAGCAGTGCCATCACCGTGCCACGGTTCTTGTCGCGTGCAACATTGGCCACTTCACCCGGCAGCGTGAAAGGCACAAAAAGCTGGCCATCGGGAAGATTGGCGACGCCATCGCCGCCCGCGCCTATCGAGCGGATTGTAACTTGCGTCGTCATAAATCTTTCTTTCCTGCCAAGAGATATTCACGATTGCCGTCGCCGCCCTCAATGGGTGACGGGCAAAGGCCCAGCGCACGCCATCCGGGTTGCGTTTCAAGCCATGATTTCAATTCTTCCGCAATGCGTTCGCCGTCTTTAGGGTCACGCAGAATGCCGCCTTTGCCGATGGCTTCGCGCCCGGCTTCGAACTGCGGCTTTACGAGAAGCGCGCAGATAGCATCTTTTTGCGCAAACGCCAATGCCGGAGGCAAAGCGAGTTTCAGCGAAATGAAGCTTACGTCCGAAACAACGCAGCCAATGTCGCGGCCATCAAGGTGGTTAAACTCGAGCGCACGCGCATTGACGCCTTCTTTGTTGGTGACACGCAGATCACTGCGCAATGTCGGATGCAACTGATCGTGGCCAACATCGATTGCAATGACGTGACTAGCACCGCGTTCAAGCAGCACCTGCGTAAAACCGCCGGTCGATGCGCCAATATCAAGCGCATTCAGCCCCTTCACATCGAGATGGAAATGATCAAGTGCCGCGATCAGTTTCAGTGCTCCGCGCGAAACATAGGCGCTGGCCGGATCATCGACGCTCAGTTCTGCCGTGCGCAGAACATTTTGCCCCGGCTTGGTGACGGTCTTGCCATCAACCTTCACCGTGCCGCGCTGTATCGCATCGCGCGCACGCGAACGCGTGGCGAACAGGCCGCGATCAACCAGCAACTGGTCAAGACGCGGGCGGTTATCCGGTGATTGCTCGCTCATCACTTATGCGCGAAATGGTGCCGCGACTTCTTCGCGACCGAGAGCTGCAAAGACCGTGTGTACGATACCAGCGCGATCAAGACCGGCATTGGCATACATGACTTCCGGCTTGGCATGGTCCTGATAGCTGTCTGGCAGGGTCAGTACGCGCACTTTCAGGCCACGATCCAGTAGACCATCGGTTGCGAGGAATTGCAGCACATGGGCGGCAAAACCACCAGCGGCACCTTCTTCAATCGTCACAAGCACTTCATGCTCACGCGCCAAACGACGGATCAAATCATGATCAAGCGGCTTGGCAAAACGCGCATCCGCGACCGTTGTTGAAAGCCCCGCTGCGGCCAGTTCATCAGCAGCACTCAGGCATTCCAGCAAACGCGTGCCGAATGACAAAAGCGCGACCTTGGTGCCTTCACGCACAATACGGCCCTTACCGATTTCAAGCACGGAGCCACGCTCTGGCAATTCCACACCAACACCATCACCGCGCGGATAGCGGAAGGAGATCGGGCCTTCGTCATATTCAGCAGCGGTGCGCACCATATGGCGCAGTTCCGCTTCGTCGGATGCAGCCATCACCACAAAGCCCGGCAACGCTGCGAGGAAGCCAGTATCGAACGAACCGGCATGCGTCGGGCCATCGGCACCGACCAGACCAGCGCGATCAATCGGAAAACGCACGGGCAGATTCTGGATCGACACATCATGCACGACCTGATCATAGCCGCGCTGGAGGAAGGTCGAATAAATCGCACAGAACGGCTTATAGCCTTCGGACGCCAAGCCAGCCGCGAAAGTGACTGCGTGCTGTTCGGCAATGCCGACATCAAAGACGCGCTTCGGAAACACTTCGCCAAACAGGTCAAGGCCGGTGCCAGTCGGCATGGCCGCAGTCACCGCCACGATCTTGTCGTCGTGGCGCGCTTCTTCAATGAGGCTTGTACCGAAAATCTTGGTGTAGCTCGGCGCATTTGCCGGTGGCTTTGCCTGTTTGCCGGTAATCACGTCGAACTTGTTGACGCCGTGATATTTGTCCGCAGCGGCTTCCGCAGGCGCATAGCCCTTGCCCTTCTGCGTCACCATGTGGATCAGCACAGGTCCGTCTTGCGTGTCGCGAACGTTTTTCAAGATCGGCAGCATATGATCAAGATTATGCCCGTCGATCGGTCCGACATAATAAAAGCCAAGCTCTTCAAACATCGTGCCGCCAGTGAAGAAGGCACGCGTAAACTCTTCCGACTTGCGGGCTTTATCCTGCAAAAATTTCGGCAGTTTCTTGGCTATCTGCTTAGCCGCTTCACGCACGCTACGATAGGTCTTGCCGGAAACAAGTCGCGCCAAATAAGCACTCATAGCGCCTGTTGGCGGCGCAATCGACATATCATTATCGTTGAGGATAACGATAAGACGCGCATCAAGCGCACCCGCATTGTTCATCGCTTCATAGGCCATGCCAGCCGACATGGAACCATCACCAATAACGGCAATCACATTTCGCTTTTCGCCCGAAAGGTCCGCGGCCACGGCCATGCCAAGACCTGCCGAAATCGATGTCGAGGAATGTGCCGCGCCAAACGGATCATATTCGCTTTCAGCGCGCTTGGTGAAACCAGATAGACCATTTTCCTGACGCAGCGTACGGATACGGTCACGGCGTCCAGTCAGGATCTTGTGCGGATAGGCCTGATGACCCACATCCCAGATGATACGATCATGCGGCGTGTTAAAGACATGATGCAGCGCAATGGTGAGTTCTACAACACCAAGCCCCGCCCCCAAATGCCCGCCCGTCGTTGAAACTGCGTCCACCAGCTCGGCGCGCAGTTCCTCCGCAAGCTTTGGCAAATCCTGCTCCGGCAATGCGCGCAGGGCTTCCGGTGTCGGTGCCTTGTCGAGCAATGGGGTGATGGGTCGGGACATTAAAACAACCTGTTTCTGGTTCGATTTTTATTTGTCGGTATAGCAGCAGCTTGTGCAGATCAAGCTTGGCAAGGCTTTCGTGCACCCAGCGAGACATCGTGTCCTATGCGACCACTTTTTGTATTATCGCATTATCCGAATGCAAAACCGCTTCACATTTTTACTGGAAATGCTCCATCATTCTGGCAAAGGTATGAATTCTTCTTCATCACCCGGCACAATATCAAAACGCCCGGTGCGCCATTCTTCCTTCGCCTGCTCAATGCGCTCTCTGGAAGACGAAACGAAATTCCACCAAACATAGCGTTTTGAACCAAGCGCTGCTCCGCCAAAAAGCATGAAATGCGCACCATCCGACCCGGCCTGCACGACAATATCGTCACCGGGACGGAAAGCCAGCAGACGATCTGGTGGGAACACTTCTCCACCAATGCCCACATTTCCGCGCAGCGTATAAATCGCGCGCTCTTCCGTGGTTGGCGGAATTTGAAAGCGTCCACCGGACAGCACTTCAATATCTGCATAGAGCGTTTCGGCATGCTGGATGACGGGTGACGATAGACCGTGCATTGAGCCTATGATCAGCCTGCCATTAAATTCGCTATCGTCCATCAATGGCAGATCAGGCGAATTGGTGTGATAAAAATGCGGATCGATTTCTTCAAATTGCTCGGGCAGCGCGAGCCATGTCTGCACGCCTGAAATGGCGAGTGGGCCGTTGCGCTCCTCTTCCGGCGAACGCTCGGAATGGACAATGCCGCGCCCTGCCGTCATAAGGTTTACGTCGCCCGGACGGATCACCATTTCGGTGCCAAGGCTGTCACGATGGCGGATATGACCATCAAACAGATAAGTCACCGTAGAAAGCCCGATATGCGGATGCGGACGCACATCAAGCGCATCGCCATCCTTCAACACTGCCGGTCCCATGCGATCAAAGAAGATGAACGGCCCAACAAGCCGCCGCTTAACGGTGGGCAAAGCACGACGCACTTCCAGCCCGCCAATATCGCTGGTGCGCGGGATGACCAGCGTTTCGATAGCATCAACGGAAGTCTTGTCGCCAAGCACCGGATCAGGACAGGGAAAAAAGCTCATCGGACAGCCACCAAATAAAATCGCACCGGCAAACGGCCTGCCGGTGCGTCATCTTTAAAAAGATAGAACTGTGTCAGCGATTGTGCAACAGGCGCGACAATTCGTTGGTGTCGGGCACCTGTCCATTGCTGGTCAGCTTATCAACCAGACCCGGAAGCACTTGCGAAAGCTGATTGAGCAGTTCCTGTTGGTCAATACCTGCATGAGCTGCGATTTCGCTCAATGTCTTATTGCCAAGTGCATCGCCAAGCTGACCCGGCTCTATCTGGTGGTTATTGCCCTGCCCGACCCATGAATCCACCTTATCACCAAGGCCTGCTTGTTTAAGCTGATCCAGAAGACCGCCCAGACCACCACCGAGCGGACCCGGCGCTGCGGGAGCAGATGACGCACTGCCATTTGCAAGGGCGCCACCAAGCAGACCACCAAGGCCACCGAGAATGCCGCCAAGCAGTCCGCCGCCATTATCTGCCTGCTGCGGTGCAGATTGATCAGGAACAGAAGCCGGTTGTTCAGGCTCGTCGCTATGGCCTTTAAGCATCTTACCCACCAGAAGCGCGCCGAGCGCAATCAGAACCGGCTTGGCAAGACTGCCGCCGGGGATCGGCGAATTGCTGGAATTGTCATCATAACTTCCCATCACACGATACTCCCTGTTGGTCGCTGTGGTTTTTTCACACGCGATAAGTTAAGGTGAAATAAGTTTTCACCTTTGACAAGCATTATACCTTGCCAAATCGAAACTATTGTGAAAATTTTCTAACTGTCTGATGCAAAACCTTATTTTCGCAATCGGAGATATTAGATGTCTATAATAAGCTGGATTATCCTAGGCCTGATTGCCGGCTTTATCGGCAGTAAAATCGTCAATAAAAGCGGTCAGGGACTGTTCTTCGACATTGCGCTCGGCATTGTCGGGGCGATCGTTGGCGGCGCTCTCTCTTCAACACTGTTTGGTCGCGGCGTCACTGGCGCTTTCGATCCAATGAGCCTGATCATTGCGATTATCGGCTCGATCCTTGTCCTGTGGGCCTATCACAAGATCACCGGCAAGCGTTCCATCGGCTGAAAAACACGTTATAGTGCTATATGGCTCCGGTTCGCGCCGGAGCCTTTTTATTACCATTCATGAAAGCACCAGTGCCAGATGGGTTTTATCGAACATTACATCGCGGCTTACGGCGCTTTTGCGATTTTTATCATTGTCTATTTTGAATCTTTTGGCGCACCGCTTCCCGGTGAAAGCGCATTGATTGCCTGCTCACTCCTTGCATTGAATGGAACACTGCATATTGAGCATGTGTTGCTCGCCGTGTTTATCGGAGCCGTTCTTGGAGACACTACTGGATATATCATCGGGCGCTCTGGCGGACGCGCGTTGATCCTGCGTTATGGCAGCCGCATTAAACTGACGCCGGAACGGCTCGAACATTTTGAAAGGATATTTGAAACCAAAGGTATTTTTGTCGTCGCCACTGCCCGTTTTGTCGTGTTGTTGCGACAGCTGAACGGCATCATTGCCGGTTCCATGAAAATGCCGCCGCTACACTTCATGGCAGCGAATATTTTCGGTGCAGCAGTTTGGACACTGGTTTGGGGGCTTGGCCCTTATCTTCTGAGTGGTATGCTTGCGCCTTATGTCATTCACATCAAAAACATGATCCACTAAGCCAGCAAGCAAGTAGTTTTGGGTGGATCAAATATAATGATGTGCAAATGCAACAACACGCGATAAATTTCACTGCCCTATATTTAAATCGACCAGTGTTGCCTAGTCATTAAAACTTCACCAATCTGACATGTAATTGATATTGTTTGTTTTTTTTACACCTCTATAAGCGCTCCAGTCACACCTCACTTATGGAGTTTCTTATGAGGGTTAAGCATTTTCTCTGCGCTTCGGCTGCAGTATTTTCGTTCGCATCAGTTGCACAAGCTGCTGACGCGATTGTTGCGCCAGAGCCAGAAGCAGTAGAATATGTTCGCGTTTGCGATGCATACGGCGCTGGCTACTTCTACATTCCAGGCACCGAAACCTGCCTGCGCATCCACGGTTATGTACGCGCTGATATCAAGGGCGGCGACAATGTCTATGCTAAGACCCTTAGCGCTCGTGATCGCGACACCTATGACTACCTGACCCGTTTCTCGCTCCGTTTCTCGACCGCATCGGAAACCGAACTCGGCACACTGAAGACCTATACTGAAGCCCGCTTCCAGTACCAGAACGGCGCTGATGCAAGCTCGACCGGCACCCTGCGTTATGGCTACATCCAGCTCGGCGGCCTTCGCGTTGGTCTCGACGAATCAGCATTCGTAACTTTCACTGGCTACCTCGGCGACGTCATCAACGACGACGTGATCCTCGCTGGCGGCACCCGCACCAACGCGATCAGCTACACTTTCAAGGGCGGCAACGGCTTTTCGGCTATCGTTGCGCTTGAACAGGGCGGCAATGGCGATTCCAACGGCTCCGTCACCATCGACGACTACACACCACATGTTGTTGGTGGCCTAAAGTATGCTCAGGGCTGGGGTTCGATCGCCGGTGTTGCAGCTTACGACGCGCTCAATGAAAAGTGGATGGGCAAGGTTCGCCTCGACGTGAACGTAACCGAACAGTTCTCGATCTGGGGACAGGGCGCTTACAAGTCGAACGACGACCATTACATTGCTGGCGTTCGTCAGATCGACAGCTTCTACGGCACATGGGGCGGCGATTGGGCTGTCTGGGGTGGCGCGAAGTACAAGTTCAACAAGAAGACCGCCTTCAACATTCAGGCAGCTTACGAAGAAGCTGGCCGTTTTGCAGGCACCATGAACGTTGCTTACACCATCGTACCGGGCTTCACCATCACTCCAGAAGTGTCCTACACCAAGTGGAACGACGATCGTTCGGTCCTCAAGGGCAAAGACGCTGTTCAGGGCATGGTTCGCTTCCAGCGTTCGTTCTAAGCAATATTGCTTAGTTCAAATTTGCGTCGCTAAAGCTTCCCGACCTCCAGTCAGACCGAACGCGACACAAAGGAATAGCGGCTCCAAAAGAGCCGCTATTTTTATATCCAGATAAAAATCTTAACTGATCTTATTCAGCGTCGAGCGGTTCTGTACCGACAGGCTGACCATCGCGACCAACGCGAATCTTCTCCACCTTGTCTTCCGCAGATTTAAGCAGCGTATCGCAATGCTTCTTCAGCGCTTCGCCGCGCTCATAGATGCGGATCGACTCCTCAAGCGGCACATCGCCCCGCTCCAAAGCATCGACGATCTTCTCAAGCTGTTTCAAGGCGTCCTCAAAGCTCATAACTGCAATGTCGGTGTTGGACGGTTCGGTTACCATGGTTTATCCTTTCAACAGCCGCGTAATATGGGAAGACGCGGACTGCGACAAGCCCTCAAGATCATATCCACCTTCAAGCACACTCACCATCCGGTGATTGCAGAAGCGCTCTGCGCGTTCCATGAGCTTGCCCGTCGCCCAATCGAAATCCGCTTCATCGAGATTAATCTCGGAAAGAGGATCGCGGAAATGTGCGTCGAAGCCAGCTGAAATAAGGATCAAATCTGGCCGGAAGTTGTCCAAAGCAGGCAATACACGACTATTAAATGCTTCGCGAAACTCGCGGCTGCCAGTATTTGGTGACAGCGGGGCATTAACGATATTGCCCACGCCCACTTCATCTTTCCGGCCGGTGCCCGGAAACAGTGGAAACTGATGCGTTGAGCAAAACAAAACGCTCGGATCATCTTGAAAAATGTCCTGTGTGCCATTGCCGTGATGTACGTCCCAGTCAACAATCGCAATACGCTCTGCACCATGATTGCGCTGCGCATGGCGTGCAGCAATGGCCACGTTGTTGAAAAGGCAAAAGCCCATGGCGGTCGTAAGCTCGGCATGGTGGCCGGGCGGGCGCGAGGCGACAAACACATTATCGGCCGCACCTGAAAACACATCATCAACTGCGTTAGTTGCGGCACCAATTGCCAGAAGAGCAGCTTCCCAGCTTTTCGGGCTTACATAAGTATCGACACCAAGCTTATTGATGGGCTGAGGCGCTTCTTCGTCATCGATGGGATCAGGAATTTGCTGGCGGATCTCATCGACATAGCTTTCAGGATGCGCGAGGAGAATGGCACTTTCAGATGCCATTTGCGCTTCCACACGATCGAGACGGTAAAAATCCGGCCCATCGAGCTCGCTCATCAGTGCACGAATGCGGTCGGGCCGCTCGGGATGTCCGGGCGGCACGATATGTTCAAGATAGGTGGGATGCCAGTAAAGCCGTGTTGTCATTGCGCTCCTCTAGCATCCTTAGCCAACAACACTGTGTCAGATGATTTCCGTGCGCGAGATATTGATGCCGAAACCTTCAAGACCAACATAGTGACGCTCACGCGAAGCCAGCAGCACAATTGAAGTAATGCCGAGATCTTTCAGGATCTGCGCACCCAAGCCAATCTGACGCCATTCTTCTTCACGCGCCACAGCTTCCGCATGGGCTTCCTGCTCGCCAAGCAAAGCTTCACGCGCCCGCGCATCGCGATGATCAGAGCGCACGCCTACCGAATCTTCACGCAAGTAAACCAGCACGCCACGGCCTTCTTTGCCCATGCGTTTCATGATCTCGTCGAGATTGCTGCCGCCATTGCCGAACACATCGCTCAGCACATCTTCGCGATGCAAGCGCACAGGCACTTCTTCGCCGTCGCGAATGTCACCAAAGACGACAGCCACATGCTGCATCGGCTCCCATGGAAGCTCGTAAGTATAGGCATGGGCCGGACCTGCGCAGGTATCAATTGCAGCATCGCCGATACGCTTAACCAATGTTTCCTTGCGCTGACGATAGGCAATAAGATCAGCCACCGTGACGCGATGCAGCTTATGCTGTTCTGCAAAGCTCGTTACGTCAGGACCACGCATAACGGTGCCATCATCATTGATAAGCTCGCAGATCACGCCAATTGGCGGCAAGTTTGCGAGCTTGCAAAGATCGACAGCTGCCTCCGTATGACCGGAACGCATCAGAACACCGCCCTCACGTGCGATCAGCGGGAAGATATGGCCGGGACGCACGAAATCGGAAGCACCAGCATTCGGGTTTGCTAGATTGCGAACCGTAAGCGTGCGATCATCAGCAGAAATGCCTGTCGTGGTGCCATGACGATAATCAACCGTGACCGTAAAAGCAGTCGTGTGAGCCGATTCGTTTTCGGCAACCATCGGTGCGAGGTTGAGGCGCTTGGCTTCCTCACGTGGCATCGGTGTGCAGACGATCCCCGACGTATAGCGCACTATGAACGCCATCTTTTCCGGGGTGCAATGAACAGCGGCGACGATCAGGTCACCTTCATTCTCGCGCCCGTCATCATCCATGACCACAACGATTTCACCGCGTTCAAAAGCCCGCAGCGCATCAACGACCTGTTTCTGATTATAGCTCATTTCAGCCTCAATCTTTGTCCCTCAGTTTCAGTCGAAAACCGGCCCTCAGTTCCTGAAACTCGTCTCTGAATATTTTATACGCGTCCTGTCTGCCCACGATGGCGCAGATAATGATCAGCAATGGCGCAAGCGACCATCGCTTCGCCAATCGGCACAGCACGAATACCCACACATGGATCATGGCGACCCTTGGTCATCACATCCACTTCCTTGCCCTGCGCATCAATTGACTTGCGCGGCGTTAGGATCGACGATGTTGGCTTCACTGCAAAACGCGAGACAACCGGCGCACCAGTTGCGATGCCGCCCAGAACACCGCCCGCATGATTAGACAGAAATACAGGCTGGCCATCATTGCCGATCCGCATTTCATCGGCATTTTCTTCGCCAGTCAGACGTGCAGCTTCAAAACCATTGCCTATCTCAACGCCTTTCACGGCATTGATCGACATCAGATAACTTGCAATATCTTGATCAAGCTTGCCATAGATCGGCGCACCGATACCGGCAGGAACACCTTCCGCCACGATTTCAATAATCGCACCGATGGAAGACCCATTCTTGCGGATACCATCGAGATATTCTGCAAATACCTCGACCGAACCCGCATCCGGCGTGAAGAACGGGTTGTTATCGACTTCGTTCCAGTCCCAGCGCGAGCGATCAATGTCGTGAACGCCCATCGAAACCAGCGCACCACGCACCTGCAAGCCCGGGACAACTTTGCGCGCAATGGCACCGGCTGCAACGCGTGCCGCTGTTTCGCGCGCCGAAGAACGTCCACCACCGCGAAAATCACGAATGCCGTATTTCACGTCATAGGCATAGTCAGCATGACCCGGACGGTACTGGCTTGCAATATCGCCATAGTCCTTGGAGCGCTGATCAGTATTTTCGATCATCATCGAAATCGGCGTACCTGTCGTGGTCATGGTAACGCCATCGTCGCCCAAAAGAACACCGGACAACACGCGCACCTGATCCGGTTCGCGGCGCTGCGTCGTATATTTTGACTGACCCGGCTTCCGTTTATCGAGATAGGACTGAATTTCGGCCTCGGTAAATGTGATGCCGGGAGGGCAACCATCCACGACACAACCAAGCGCAATACCATGGCTTTCACCCCAGGTGGTTACGCGGAACAAATGACCGAAACTGTTATGAGACATGAGCTAAGCCTGATTACGGAGCGCCTTTTCCGGCAAGATATGGGGCGGTTTTATTGGCCTTTTGAGCAACGGTCAAATTATTGCTGGGAATAGCGCATCAGGATCGCAAAATTTCCATCAGATCATCCACATGCCGCATTCTTTTTGACACATTCCACCAGCTAAAATACGGCCACAAATGAAGTTGCTTCCCTCAGTTTCAGCTCTTAGTGTTTGCTAAAAAAATCAGGGAACAATCGCAAAATGCAATTCGTGTCGAATCAGTCAATGGACGGTCGGGCACCCAAATGGAGGATGGCACCCATGCAATATATTGTGGGACTGCTCTTTATCATTGCTTCGCTCTTTTCGACTGTCGCAATGGCAGATGATGTCGAAGGCAAGATCACTGGCATCAATCAAGACAAAGAAACAATTACGCTTGATGACGGCAAGACCTATAAGCTGCCGGGCGAGTTTGATTATTCCGCCATTAACAAAGGCATGAAGGTTATCATTCTTTACGATGAAGCCGACAATACGCGCTTCATCACCGACATTCAGGAAGCGCCGTAAACTTAAACGACGGATAAAATTGTGCCCGTGTCGTATTGACGAACATAATCGACGCGGGTTCCATTCCAGTGATAGCTGTAATGCCGTCCCTGAACAGGAATCGTTATAACATTCGGCCAAAAAATCCCAATACAAGAGCCACCGCGCATCCGTACACTTGGCCATAAAAGCCCATGACTTCCGCTTGCGCGCAGATCTCTTCCCTCGACATGAGACGCTGCATAATCAACAGGATTAAGCACGCCCGGAACTGCGCTCACGTCGTCCAGTTCTCTATCCACGCTGCCGATAAGCACGCGAAAATCTGAGGTCCAGCCGGGTTCTTCACTGGTTGCACGCATGAATTTTTCATGGTGATGAATGGTTTCAGCCACCGCCACATCTTCGCGATCAGCAGCATAATAAATGCCATAACTGCCATCGCTGAAACGCCCCGGACGCGTCGTCGAACAATGCACAAAAGGCGCCATGACGTAGGTTGCGCCCTGCCCTACGACGCGCCGCTCAGCAGGAACCTTGCCCAAATCACCGATCTCAAAACGAATACGCGGATTGGTTTTTTCCTCGACTGAGGCCAGTGCCTCCCAGTCGCGCGGGTCGGCAATATCTTCAAACAGATCAATCGGCGGATGAATGGACCGAATGATGCGAAACGTCTGCGGCCAATCAACATGTCGCTTTTGCGCCAATCCGCTTACCACGCGCCGCGCTCCGCATTGAGCCATTCGCGAAGGGCAGCGAGATCAGAAATTTCGCCCCGCAGCATAAGATCAAGCGCCGAAAGGCCGCCAAAAGCGTCATTGGGCTTTCTGATCCACGCATAACCGCGTGCGGCATCGCGGAACATATAGCGCAGGCCTTTATGAATACCCATCAGATGCGCCATACGCATCCGTAGGTCGCGATCAATCCGGCCAATAGTGCCGTCTTTCCATCGCGCCCATGTGCGCGGCGACATATCGCCCAACAATATACACGCTTCTCCATCCGAGAGCTTCCAGACCCTCAGCAGATTAACCGTTGTGCGTGCCAAAGCGCCCGCTTCCTCACTGGTAATCGCATTCGTCAGAGTGCCTGCTGGCGTGATACTGATCGGCTGAAGTTCCATGCCACACCTTCCTTATGGCGGAAAGATAGCATAATTTTGCCAAATGGCAAATCAGCTCGCCGCAAACCATGTCGTTGCTAGACTTTTAGGGGCGAGTCTGTTTGTGTCCGAGAGATGGGGGCCTCCAATAATCCGGTCAGGCCGAGTATTGCATATTGGGGCAAGCATCGATGGATGATCCGATAAAATCACTCGACAGGCCGGGAAACAGATCAGCGCAGGCACGCTATGTATTCTTCGCTGCCCTGACTGGAATACTCACTGGAACTGTAGGGTCATATTTTCATCTCATCATTGATGCACTGATGACATGGCCGCAAAAGCTAGGCCAATACATCACCGGAACACCTCTTATCGTTGCGGCAGCACTGTTTACAATGTGCTGCACAGTGCTTGCGGTTTTCATCGTTCGCCGTTTTGCGCCCGAGGCTGGCGGCAGTGGTGTTCAGGAAATTGAAGGCGCGATGGAAGGTTTGCGTGAGGTGCGCTGGCGGCGTGTGCTGCCTGTGAAATTTCTCATGGGCATCACATCGATTTCGTCCGGCCTCGTTCTTGGGCGTGAAGGCCCGACCATCCACATTGGCGCGTCGCTTGGTGCCGCGATCACAGATTTCTTCAAAGTCAGCGAAACTGAACGGCGCGGCATTCTGGCGGCTGGTGCAGCTGCGGGTCTTGCCTGCGCCTTTAATGCGCCGTTGGCTGGTGTGCTGTTTATCGTGGAGGAAACCCACAAGCAGTTTCCTTACACATTCCGCACCTATATGGGCGTGATCGCTGCTGCTCTTCTCGCAACCGTCATGACGCAAATCATCGGCGGTACCGCACCCGATATGTCAATGCCGGATGTAAAAGCAGCACTTGAACATCTCCCCGCCTTTGTGTTGCTCGGCTGTCTGCTTGGCTTCGTTGGAGTGGCGCTCAATGGTGGCATCATGTGGGCGGTTGATTTCGCAGCCCGAATGCATAATCGCGTGCCATATCTTTATCCGGCAATTATCGGGCTATGCGTGGGCGCACTCTTCATTGTGCTGCCTTATTCGGTTACCGGCGGCGAGCATATTATCATGCAGCTTGCTCACCAGAAAACCGGCCTGGCACTTCTGCTCCTACTGGCTTTTGCGCGCTATTTCACGATGGTTGGCAGTTATTCCACCGGCGTTCCGGGCGGTATTTTTGCGCCCATGCTCACATTGGCGACGTGTGTTGGGCTTGCATTTGCAGGCATCATCAGCGTGCTTCTGCCTGATGCAGGCATCATGCCTCTGGCATTTGCCATAGCGGCTATGGGCGGGCTGTTTACGGCATCGGTTCGCGCACCAATTGTCGGCGTTGTTCTGACGCTCGAACTCACGGGCGCCTATGGCATGGCAATGCCGCTGATTGCCACCTGCCTCACAGCCAATCTCGTTGCGCAATGGATTGGCGGCAAGCCCATCTATGAACAGCTTCTCGACCGGACATTGGCGCAGGCTGGCATCAAACCAAAAGACAGACCTGCAGAATCACACACAGGACTTGCTTGAAACAAGGTCTGAGCTCACTCAGACCCACTCAAGCTTGTTGTTCTCGAATTTCAGAATCTTATCCTGCGGGATCGACAGATTGGCGGCAGCATGGCCGTCCATATTGCCGTAAAGATAGAACAACGTGCGAATGCAGCCGCCATGCGTCACGCAGACCGTTGGCCATTCCACCGCTTCGACCCAGCGGCCAATGCGTTGTGACAGGCGCATGTAGCTTTCAGCAGTCTCGCCTGGCGGTATGAAGTTCCACTTATCCTGAGCGCGGGCATCGAGAAGGTCTTCTCGCTCTTTGGCAATGTCTTCCATCATGAAGCCCTGCCAATCGCCGAAATTCACTTCCATCAATTGCGGGTCAGTGCGGAAATCATAAGGATCAAGGCCCATGCGCAGACGAATACGCTCCATGGTTTCACGCGTGCGGCGCAGCGGGCTTGCGACAAAATCGTAACCGGCACCATCGCCGATCAGAGATTTCAGCATATCGCCGTTTCGGTCCGCCTGTGTGCGGCCATGGGCATTGATGTCAATATCAAGCTGCCCCTGAATGCGCTGTGCAACATTCCAGTCCGTCTCACCATGACGCGAAAAATAGATGATCTCGCGGGCCAAAATCACACCTCTGTCTGCAAGTAATTCTATTTTGAATAGCCCCTTCGGCGATGAAGAGACAAAGAAAAATCCCGAAAAGTCGGTCAACTTTTCGGGATTTTGGAATGTTCAGATCAGTCTTTGATGACCGAGATGTCCGGCGCGTCAACTGCTTTCATGCCAATGACATGATAACCGCTGTCGGCGTGGTGGACTTCACCTGTGACCGAGCGCGAGAGGTCAGAGAGGAAGTAAAGGCCAACATCGCCCACTTCATCAATCGTAACCGTGCGGCGCAGCGGCGCATTATATTCGTTCCACTTAAGAATATAGCGGAAATCGCCAATGCCCGAAGCTGCCAGGGTCTTGATCGGACCTGCCGAAATCGCATTCACGCGAATGTTCTGCGGTCCAAGGTCAACGGCCAGATACTTCACGCTTGCTTCAAGAGCTGCCTTTGCAACGCCCATGACGTTGTAATTCGGCATAACTTTTTCAGCGCCATAATAGGTCAGCGTAAGAATCGAACCACCATCATTCATCAGCTTTTCCGCACGACGCGAAATCGCGGTCAGCGAATAAACCGAAATAAGCATAGTGTTCTGGAAATTGGCTTCTGACGTGTCGACATAACGGCCCGTCAGTTCATCCTTATCGGAGAAACCAATGGCGTGAACGACGAAGTCGAGCTTGCCCCACTTCTTTTCCAGTGCTTCAAAAACAGCATCAATGCTTGCACCGTCAGCAACATCGCAATGTCCGGCAACAAAAGCATCCAGTTCTTCGGCCAGCGGCTCGACACGCTTCTTCAGCGCATCACCCTGATAGGTGAATGCGAGTTCAGCACCAGCTTCACGAGCGGCCTTGGCAATGCCCCAGGCGATAGAACGGTTGTTGGCTACGCCCAGAATCAATCCGCGCTTGCCCTGCAACAAACCTGACTTTGCGGTCATTAAGGGTCCTCATCGAAATATAATCAACTAGATGCCCTATCGCACAGCATTGCACAGGCTTCAAGCAATTGCGCACAAAAAGCCGGGTATTATAGATTGCAAGCGACGGATCGCCGCGCAGTGCAGCGATCCGGTTACAGTTGATGCGGCAAAAGCTTGTTAGTCGCCTTTGCGTTTCTTGAGAAACTCTTCAAGTTCTGCATCGCCGCCTTCGGGCAACATGATGCGAACATGAACATAAAGATCGCCATGGCCACCAGCTTTGAGCGGCAGACCCTTGCCCTTAAGACGCAAAACCTTATCCGAGCTCGACCATGCGGGCACTTTGACTGCGATACGACCGCTGAGCGTTTCAACTTCCGCCTTGCCACCTAGCGCTGCGTCTGCAAGTTCGACCGGCAAATCGACATGCACATCGCGGCCTTCGAGTTTAAAGCGCGCGCTTGGCTTGAAATGGATCGTCACCAGCGCATCGCCCGGCGTACCGCCGACAACATGCTCGCCCTGACCTTTCAGGCGAATGGTCTGACCATCTTCGACAAACTGCGGCAGCTTGATTTTCAGGTGTTTGCCATTCGGAAAAACGGCCTCAACCTTGTCAGCACCGGCAGCTTGTTCAAGCGTGATATTGATCGAAGCAGCCAAATCGTCGCCCTTGATAGGACCACGCTGACGTGCACGACCACCGCCGCCGCCGCCAAAAGCGCCACCGAATATATCATTGAGAATGTCTTCGGCACCGCCGCCGAAACCACCCTGCTGACCACCGCCACGCTGACGAAAGCCTGCGAACGGATCGCCGCCGCCACCAAATCCAGAATGGCCACCCTGCCCGGCAAAACCTTGAAAGGCTTGCTTGCCTTCGGCATCGATTTCGCCCCGGTCAAACTGGCCGCGCTTGTCTTTATCGCCGACAATCTCATAGGCCTGATTGATTTCGGAAAAGCGCTCTTGCGCTTTCGGATCATTTTGATTCTGATCCGGATGGTATTTCTTGGCCAGCTTGCGGAAAGCCGATTTTATTTCTTCGGGCTTCGCCGTTTTGGCGACGCCCAACACGCTATAGGGATCGCGCATATAGTCCTCATTCGGGAAAATGACTGATTTATCAGCCGTTAGACTCACTTTGCCGTAATATGAGTACTAAGGCTTAAAACTTCCAGAGTAATAGCGCGTGTGGAGTACTAAAAAACCTAAAGCGGTGCAAATGAGGTTAATGTCCACTCACCGCCGCGCTGCATACAGGTTTCACCACGATAGATCGAAACGCCGTCAAAAGCTTCACGCGATGTCTCAAACTGTCGGCAAAGCGTATCGTTGGCTTTCGTTTCGGCAATGGTGGTTATGGCACCCTGACTGCCGGTATCGGGATTAGCCCAAGGAACCGGGTTCTTACCCCATTGCGTAAAGTTCAGTGCTGAAACAATGCTCTTGATCGTGGACTGGTCGGAACGCTTGCCATTATCCGTCTCGTCTTTTTCGACGGACTTTATAGAGCCGGTGATGGTCGAGGAATCAGGAACCGCTTTGTCGATGCCAACTCCGCCCATCGCACAACCTGCGAGCGAAACCATGACGGCAGCGAGGGCCACATGGCGGATCAGAGCCATGCTTCGATTGCAGATCACATCATTTTTCTCGCGGCGAGCAAGTCCAGCGGCCAACGGGTCTTCCCTTAAGTACATCCTAAAGATGCAATGAATATGGGGGATATGGAGTTAACAAGCGGTTCGCAGGCAGGGTAAACAAATCACTACCAAAGAACAACGCTCAAAATCTGCTCATCTGCGCAAAATCCCAGCAAAACAATAGACAAAATGCGTGATATGGACGAAGTTCGCTTCCACACACTTTCATGAAGATATGAAATAGCAGAAAATGACCGATACTAGCGACGACTTCACCCAGAACTCCGAACCGTTCGAGCTTTTTGCGCAATGGCTAAATGACGCCACCAAAAGCGAAATTAACGACCCAAACGCATTGGCACTCGCCACCGTTGATCCGGATGGTTTGCCGAATGTGCGTATGGTTTTGCTCAAGGATTTCGACGAGCACGGCTTTGTTTTCTACACCAATTACGAAAGTGCCAAGGGACAGGAAATCCTGTCTGCTGAAAAAGCAGCCATGTGCTTTCACTGGAAATCGCTGCGTCGTCAGGTACGCGTGCGTGGCCCTGTTGAGAAGGTTAGCGCCGAAGAAGCCGATGCTTATTATGCATCGCGTCCGCGTGGCAGCCGTATCGGCGCATGGGCTTCAAAGCAGTCGCGCCCGCTAGAAAGCCGCTTTGCGCTCGAAAAGGCTGTTGCAGAATATACGGCTCGTTATGCGATTGGTGAAATCCCTCGGCCTCAACATTGGTCGGGCTTCCGCATCCGCCCAGTTTCCATCGAGTTCTGGCACGATCGCCCCTTCCGCTTGCATGACCGCGTGTTATTTACCCGCGACACGCCGGAAGGCGACTGGCACAAAGATCGTCTCTATCCATAAAATGAAAAAGGTCGCTGAAATCAGCGGCCTTTTAGATGTTTTTTGACGCGCATCTTGATCCGAAAACCGCTTCACACTTTTCGGGATGCGCTCTCATTTTATACCATCGGCTTTAATGCCACCCATAGGCTTCCTAGTACGAGGCCCAAGAAAATCAGCCAGCCGACCGTGTTGTTCGACTTAAACAAACGCAAGCACTGGTCAGGATTATCGATATCCAGCACGATGATTTGTCGGTAAAGATGAACGCCAGCTGCGAGCAGTCCGGCAAGCGCTGGCATCGGCACCTGTGCAACCGCAAAGGCCGCAGCGAAAAAGCCAATTGCTCCACCATAAAGCACCAGCAGTGCCGTTTTGGTATGTTTACCAAACAGACGAGCCGTCGACCCGACGCCGACCAGCGCATCGTCCTCCTTGTCCTGATGGGCGTAGATCGTGTCATAGCCAATCGTCCAAAGGATCGCACCGATATAAAGCAGCACAGGCGAGAGTGAGAGCGAGCCTTCAACCGCCGCCCAGCCCATCAGTGCGCCCCATGAAAAAGCAAGGCCGAGCACCAGTTGCGGCAGATTCGTGATACGCTTCATGAAGGGATAGGCCGCAACTATCACGAGCGATCCAACGCCAAGGCCAATCGTAAACCAGTTAAATTGCAGCACAACAGCCAGCCCAACCAGAGCCTGCAAGACAATGAATATTTTTGCCTGTTTGCGCGTCACCTGACCTGACGGGAGCGGCCGCGAGCGTGTGCGGTCCACCTTATCGTCAATGTCCTGATCTGCGAGATCATTATAGGTGCAGCCAGCACCACGCATCGCGACAGAGCCGACGAAAAATAAAACGAGATGCCAGATGGATGGCACCACAGACCATGCATCATCGCCTGGTTGCGCACCTGCACCCGCCACGAGAGCCGCTGACCAGAAACATGGCCATAGCAAAAGCTGCCAGCCAATCGGACGATCCCAGCGCGCAAGCTGCGCATAAGGCCATAGCGATGGCGGAAGCACGCGATAGACCCAATGGCCTGATGGCGCATCCTTCACACGTCCGCGTGTGTCGCGCGACTGAACATCTGAATTCGGCCCCATATCGGGCTTTGACTGCTGCATGACTGCTTGCTTTCCTGAAACTATGCCGGTGCGACCGCTTTTTATCCAAAAATCGCGGCACTGCCCTTGCCCGCTCGTGCGTTGGGCAATAGAGACCCGTATAAACAACATTTACTGATCTCACGCGCAGGGAGCAAGGCATGAAAGTTCTGTTGATCGGTTCGGGTGGACGCGAACACGCATTGGCATGGAAACTCGCCGCATCCGAAAAGCTGACAAAGCTCTACTGCGCACCGGGCAATCCCGGCATTGCCGAATATGCAGAATTGGTGTCGCTCGACGTGACCGATCACGCGGCTGTCATTGCTTTTGCCAAGCAGAATGCGATTGATCTGGTTGTCGTTGGCCCGGAAGCGCCACTCGTTGCAGGCCTTGCTGATGATCTTCAGGCTGCGAATATTCGCGTCTTCGGTCCTTCCAAGCTGGCCGCCCAGCTTGAAGGCTCAAAGGGCTTTACCAAAGATCTCTGCGCCCGTTTTGATATTCCGACCGGCGCTTATGGCCGCTTCAACAATGCGCCAAAAGCCAAAGCCTATATTCGCGAAATGGGTACGCCAATTGTTGTCAAAGCCGACGGCCTTGCCGCAGGCAAAGGCGTTGTCGTTGCTATGACGCTCGATGAGGCGCTCGATGCCGTTGATATGTGCTTTGAAGGCGCATTTGGCTCTGCCGGTGCTGAAGTCGTCGTTGAGGAGTTTCTTGAAGGCGAAGAAGCAAGCTTCTTCTGCATTTGCGATGGCAAGACTGCCCTCTCGCTCGGCTCTGCACAGGATCACAAACGCGTTGGCGATGGCGACACCGGCCCGAACACCGGCGGCATGGGTGCTTATGCGCCTGCGCCAGTGATGACGCCTGAAATCGTTGAACGCACTATGCGCGAGCTGATTGAACCCACCATGCGGGGTATGGCCGAAATTGGCGCACCGTTCTCGGGCGTTCTGTTCCTGGGCCTGATGATCGGCAAGGACGGCCCGAAGCTCATTGAATACAATACCCGCTTTGGTGATCCTGAATGTCAGGTGCTGATGATGCGCCTTGAAACTGATCTGCTCGACCTCATCAATGCAGCCGTTGATGGCAAACTTGATGAAGTTAAACTCGAATGGAAAGACCAGCCAGCCCTGACCGTTGTTATGGCTGCGGAAGGCTATCCCGCCAACGTGAAGAAGGGCAGCGTCATTCGCGGTCTCGAAAAGCTCGACGGCATTGATGGTCTGAAAGTCTTCCACGCTGGCACGGCAGAAAAAGACGGCAATCTCATCGCCAATGGTGGCCGCGTCCTCAACGTGACAGCCATTGCTGAAACTGTGGCAGAAGCTCAGGGCAAAGCCTATGACGCCGTGAAGCAGGTGAACTGGCCGGAAGGCTTTTATCGTTCTGACATCGGCTGGCGTGCTGTTGAACGCGAACGCTCAGGCGAATAACTCACGCTATATGAACCCGGTTTCTACCGGCATTCTTCGCATCATACAGCGCCGAGTCCGCACGGCGCATCGTCTCATAGAGGCTTTCCTCGTCTACCTGTTCAGCGACACCAAAGCTTGCGGTTGGCCCCCAATCGGGTGCTTTTTCGGCAAATCGTAACTTGCTGAGAGATTCGCGCAAATTCTGCGCCAGGCTTTCGGCAGATTCCATATCCGCATCCGGAATAAACACCACGAACTCTTCACCACCCATACGCGCAGCTACTGCTGTTTTGGGGAGTTGCGTGTTAAGCAATTTGCCAAAGGCCGCGATCACCCGATCACCACCATCGTGACCATAGGTGTCATTAACGCGTTTGAAGAAATCAAGATCGCTCATAATTACCGAATAGCGAATACGCGCACCTTTGCGGGCCAGCACGCGAGAAACATGCCGGTCAAAACCGCGGCGGTTATAAATCTGCGAAAGTTCGTCCACCTCTGATTGCTCGCTCGCCTCCCCCACCATGTGAGAAACAGTGGTCAGAAGCAGCAGCAAACCACGCACGACATGCACAAACACGCCAATTGAGAGCGATAAAATCACATGCATCGTATTGGCTGGATCATCAGGCCTTATATCCGCACCCGGACCAGAGATTAGAAAAGCTTTCGAGAAGTAATGAAGGCAGGCAACAACAGCGAGTGCCATCATCAGCCTATCAGCGAGGCGCGGCATTCCGGAGCGATAAATCACGCGTATCATTAAAAGCTGCGCGACACAAAGTGGTAGCTGATACAAAAAGCGATGCAGAAACGACGTGCGCGGCAGTTCTGAAATCAACATATTGCAAAGTATCGCGGCGACGAAAAATCCACCGATCAATTTCCAATCGATTTTCTGGCGGTAAATACTTTGCAACCCGATAATGGCTGCCAGGAATGCCGTCATTGAAAGCGCAAATGAAATGATGACAAGCAGCCGCGCGTTGATCGCAACCGGAATCCAGTAACCGAATATTGAGACGAGTGCTGCCGCGATCGCCGCTAATGTAAACCAGCGCGGGGCAGCATAATTGCGCTCCTGCATAGCTACAAAAGCGAATGTCAGAATGAAAACGCACGAAACCGTAAGATTAACAGTGAGAAAATACGGAACGAGCGTCATATATCAGCACCTTTCAACATTCTCACGAGTTAAAGGAATACGAAGAAAATTTCATTAAGAACGAGGCTATTCTTTACAGGAAAATCAGCATTCACACAGCATTTAGACATAAGGCACGTTTAAAAAACTACCTTTGTATTACGTTAATCAGTATTCATTGGATCCCTATAATTTGTACTTATCGTAATATTTTTCTCAATTTCGGAAAAGTGCCTTGTAAAAGTACGAATTGCCGCATATATGTGTCTCATCGATTTTGTTTTCGAATGTTGCGGCGTGCCTCTTTCGCCACCCGGTACTTCTTTCAAACTCGTGAAATTCGGCGATGGTCCGTATGGATCATTATATTTTAACCGTGCGATTTGAAAGGTATTCAACATGGCAAACGGAACAGTAAAATTCTTCAATTCAACTAAAGGCTTCGGCTTCATTCAGCCTGATGACGGCGGCGTAGACGTGTTCGTTCACATCTCTGCTGTTGAACGTTCGGGCCTGAGCTCGCTCAACGAAGGCCAGAAGGTTAGCTTCGACGTCGTTGCTGATCGCCGTTCGGGCAAGAATGCAGCTGAAAACCTGCAGGCGCTCTAATAATTATTCAAGCGGCGTTTCAAAACTCCGCTTGCGTGATTGCGCTAAGAAATTTGTCTCCAATCTTTGACCACGGATGTACTGGCATCGATTGTTGAGACTTATGAAGGTCGGGTCCATGCCCGGCCTTTTTATTTGTCACCTTAACGGTGATGACCGCACCGAGTATCGCGAACCTGAAATTCGTATCACTTGGAAGCAGCACTTGGAGCGAGCCATACTAGTAAACTTTTGAATCTAGTTTGGCTTAAGGTTTTGAAGTTCCTAAACGTGAATGCAACACAAATGGTAGGAACTGCAAATCCACCACACTCGTGCGACGCTGCACTGCAGCAATGATGGGAGAACCGTCCATGTCTGATAACGACAACGAAAACCTCACCAAAGACACACTCTTCAAGCCCAATCCTTCAAGAATCGAAGCGAAAAACGCCACCACGGACAAAGCGGCTAAAGCGATCATGAAAACGGAACGCGACGCTGTGGATGCGAAAACTGCGCGTCTTCGAGCGGCCCGCCTCGAACGCGATCAAAGCGAATAATTTCCGAACCAGCCACCAAAATCATAATAAGTTCTTTGCACGAATATTGACGTTTACGTAATAAGCCGATAGCTTTTAAATATATCCAGCCCCAAGGCTGATCGAATTGCTGAATATCAAAGTGCATCCCGATAGGTTTGAAGCGTCTTTTGGAAATGATGCGCATTGAGAAAACGCAATTCGTAGCCTTTTGAGGAGAAGGTTTAGGAGGAAAGATGTATCGCGCCCCGGTTTCTGAAATTTCGCATACACTGATGAAAGTCGCAGGCCTTGAAAAAGCAATCGCAGACAATCGGTTTCCCGAGTTTTCCTCTGATCTGGCTGAAGCCATTCTGGAAGAAGCGGGCAAGTTCGCCGCTGAGCGCGTGGAACCGCTTCGCATTCCCGGCGACAAACACGGGGCGAGCGTTAAAGACGGCGTTGTCACAACCGCTCCCCGTTGGAAAGAGCTTTATGCCGACTGGATTGCAGGCGGCTGGAATTCGCTGACCGGTACGACCGAATATGGCGGTCAGGGGTTACCGACCATGATGTCGGTTGCTGTCAGCGAAATGTGGAATTCCGGCACATTGGCTTTTGCCATTGCTCCCACGCTCACGATGGGCGCTGTTGAAGCGTTGGAAAAGCACGCTTCTAAAGAACTCAAAGATATTTATCTCGAAAAGCTCATTTCCGGCGAATGGATGGGCACCATGAACCTGACCGAGCCGCAGGCGGGTTCTGATGTGGGAGCATTGCGCACCCGCGCCGAGCGCAGCGATAACGGCTCTTATCGCATCTTCGGCCAAAAGATTTTTATCACCTATGGTGAACATGACCTGACCGACAACATCGTTCATCTCGTGCTAGCCCGCCTGCCCGATGCCCCTGCTGGCACCAAAGGCATATCGCTGTTTCTCGTCCCTAAATTTCTCGTCAATGCGAATGGTTCGCTCGGACGTCGCAATGACGTGTTCTGCTCTGGCCTTGAACATAAGATGGGCATCCACGCCTCCCCCACCTGCACCATGATCTATGGCGATGGTTTTGTGAAAGGAGAGGAAACAGGCGCAGTCGGTTATTTGATTGGCGAAGAAAATCGCGGCCTCGCCTGTATGTTCACCATGATGAACAATGCCCGCCTGCTGGTCGGCATTCAGGGCGTAGGCGTTGCGGAAGCCGCTTATCAGCAAGCTTTGAACTATGCGAAAGAACGCAGGCAGGGCCGCGCGCTTGGTGGCGATCCGAAAGCCGGCATGAGCCCAATCATTGAGCATCCAGACGTGCAGCGGATGTTGCTAACTATGAAGGCGCTGACGCAGGTTGCTCGCGCGATCACCTATTCCTGCGCCCATGCCATCGATATGAGCCATGCAACTGAAGACGCAGACGAGCAATTCTGGTCGGAACGCGCGGGACTTCTGACACCCTTGGCGAAAAGCTTTTCAACTGACGTTGGTGTGGATGTTGCCTCGCTTGGTGTGCAGATCCATGGCGGAATGGGCTTCATTGAGGAAACAGGTGCAGCACAATTGCTGCGCGATGCCCGCATTACCCCGATTTATGAAGGTACAAACGGCATTCAAGCTATCGATCTTGTGCTACGCAAATTGCCGCTAGGCAATGGCGAGCATATCAAGGGCTTCTTTGCAGAGCTGCAGGACGAAGCAGATAAGGCCACGACCTCGAACCGTCCTGAACTAGGCGAAACCGGATCACGCCTCTCCACTGCCATCAGTGAAGCCCGCGAAGCAACCGAATGGCTGCAAAAGGCAGCAGCCGAAGGTCGCACAGAGGAAGCACTGGCTGGTGCCACACCTTATCAGCGCCTGCTTTCGTTGACTGCTGGCGGCGCATATCTGGCGCGGGCAGCGTTGACCAGCGATGATAATGGCCGCGCAGCTCTCTGCCGCTTCTTTGCAGAAAACATGCTGGCGGAAGTGTCTTCTCTCAAAGACACCGTCATCACAGGCGCATCCAGCCTTGCAGCCGCTAAATCCGCATTGGAGGGATGAATATGAGCGAACATGTTCTGATCGAACGCAGAGATGCGGTGCAGATTATCCTGCTGAACCGAGCTGACAAGAAAAACGCTATCACTCGCGCCATGTATGCCACCATGGCTAAGGCGCTTGTCGATGGTGATGCTGATGACGCCGTTCGGGTGCACGTGTTCCTTGGCGTGCCGGGAGCATTTTCATCCGGCAACGACATGCAGGATTTCATGGCTGCTGCATCAGGCGGAAGCCTTGGACAAGAAATCCTCGACTTCCTCACCGCTCTATCGAGCGCGAAGAAGCCAATTGTCTCCGGCGTCGATGGTCTGGCGATTGGTATCGGAACAACTATTCATCTACATTGCGATTTGACATTCGCCACCAGCCACGCACTGTTCCGTACACCATTTGTCGATCTGGGGCTTGTACCGGAAGCAGCATCCAGCCTGCTTGCACCACCGCTTATGGGGCACCAAAAGGCCTTTGCACTTCTGGCAGTCGGCCATGGTTTCGATGCACAGGCCGCACTTGAAGCTGGCATTGTGTATAAGATCGTCGAAAGCAGCGACCTTGAAGCACAGGTCATTCAAGCCGCAGACGAAATCGCCGCAAAGCCCCCTCAAGCCATGCAGATTGCACGCAGCCTGATGCGGATGCCTGCCGAGCCTGTTGCTGATCGCATTCAACGCGAAGCAAAACACTTTGCCGAACGGCTAACTTCGGATGAAGCGCGTGAAGCCGTGATGGCATTTCTCAGCCGCAAGAAATAAACAGGCAAAAAAATACCCGGATGGGAATACCATCCGGGTGGCTTTGTTGGAGGTCAGCCAATTTGTTGCTCCGGCATCGTGGCCTTTAATATCTGGAAAGGTCCTTCGTCTTTCCAGACAACCACCAAGCGGCGCGTTCATTCTTAGATAGTACAGAAATCCGACGAGAACGTGTTCACACGCGAATGTGATGATTTATGCGTTATTACGCGCATCTTGTTCCGAAAACCGCTTCACACTTTTCGGGATGCGCTCTAGTTCCTTGCAATAATCTCACGACCTTCGATCACCATACGAACACCCAGTGAACCGGTCTTGCGACGTGCGAGAAAACGCGGACGACGGCGACGTGGTTCCTGTCCCTGACGGCGCGCCTGTGGCTCAGCAGTACGAACCGGGCCGGTGCTTTCGTAAAGCGGACGCGCAACACCATCTTCTTCAACCAGCATCATCGGCAGGTTGAAAGTTGCAGCCCATGCGCGCCAGTCGGCAGCAACATCAGCCAGATCATGTGCGACGAGCAGCGGCACTGATAGCTGTGGATCTTCATGCATCAGTTCGAGCGTTACGGTGATTTCGCCGAATTCATCTTCAACAGCACGGGCAACCACACCCACAAATGCATTGATCGGCAGCGCAATCGACATCGGCAGACCGCTCGAAGGCAGGATCTGACGCATAACCGCACCACGTTCGCTGATGGTGAATGTCACGTCTGCATCGCAATCTTCTGCCGGGTAAGTCACAACCTGCGGAAGGTGAAAAGGATCAAGCCGAAGTTCCTGACCTGCCCATTCTGGCTTCTTCTGTCCGTTGCTCATCATCTTCGACGCCTCTGTCTATCTCTGCCTGTTTTGTTGAGAGCCAGTTATTCCGACTTCTCTTTTGAGCATGTTCGCTCTTGTTGATTTAGAGAATAGGCGATGATTATTACCGAGGCGCTTAACGCGTTAGGTTAACTTTTCCCTGCTTTTTCATTTGGTTACTGCTTTACAACCAGCTGTAAGAACTCGGTAATTCTTGCTAATTTTCGTTTACATAAATGAAAAGGCGGACAGTTGCCTGCCCGCCTCGTTTTCGTCATATTTCGCTTATGCCACCGATCTGAAAAAATCAGATCGGTGGCATAAGCATTTGATTCCACGCGCATCTTTCTCGAAAACCGCTTCGCACTTTTCGAGATGCGCTCTTAATTACAGCACTTTACCCGGATTCATGATGCCATTGGGATCGAATGATTTCTTAATATGGCGCATCAATTCAAGCGCTACGTCCTGCTTGAAGAAGGCAAGCTCTTCGCGTTTCAGCACGCCGATACCATGCTCTGCGGAGATCGATCCGGTATAAGACGCAACAATTGTGTGAATGCGATGATTTAATTCGTGCCAGCGCGCAAGGAATGCTTCCTTGTCGGCACCAATCGGTTGCGACACGTTATAGTGCAGATTACCGTCGCCAATATGGCCGAAGCAAACGATGCGCGAACCCGGAATCATTTCCAGCGTTGCTGCATTGGCTTCTGCAATGAATTCAGGGATTTTCGCGACAGGCACGGAAATGTCGTGCTTGATCGAGCCACCTTCTGGTTTCTGCGCCCAGGACATTTCCTCACGCATTTTCCAGAACATCTGCGCCTGTGCGACGCTTTCAGCAATGGCCGCATCCTGAATGATGTCATTCTCGAACGCTTCGGTCAGAATGGTTTCAAGCGTCGTGCGTGCATCATCTTCCGAACGGGATGAGGAAATATCAACCAGCACATACCAATCATGCGGGCTTTCCAACGGATCACGAACACCATCAACATGGGCAATAGTAAACTCAACACCGACGCGCGGCATCAATTCAAAGCCAGTTAGCGATGGGCCTGCATGTTCGGTTGAAAGCTGGAACAGGCGCAGCACATCTTCCGGGCTGCGCAGACCAGCATAGGCCACGCCCTTGCCCTTTGGCTGCGGGTAAATCTTCAAAACGGCTGCAGTGATGATGCCAAGCGTGCCTTCAGAACCGATGAAGAGGTCTTTCAGGTCGTAGCCGGTGTTGTCTTTCTTGACATAGCGCAGATCGTTGAGAATCTCGCCATTTGGCAGAACCACTTCAAGGCCAAGGCAAAGCTCGCGCATATTGCCATAGGCCAGAACAGCGGTGCCGCCTGCATTGGAACCAAGATTACCGCCAACCTGACAAGAACCTTCGGCACCAAGCGACAGCGGGAACAGACGGCCGACCTTCTGCGCTTCGTCCTGAAGGTTTTTCAGGATCACACCGGCTTCAACAGTTACCAGATTGCCGACCGGATCAACCGCACGCACCTTGTTCATGCGGCCCAGCGACAGCACGATTGCTGTGTTGCTCTGATCTGGCGTCTGACCACCAACAAGACCGGTATTGCCGCCCTGCGGAACCACTGGCGTCTTAGTTTCATTGGCAAGCTTCATGACTGCAGAAACTTCTTCCGTCGAAGCGGGGCGCAGCACCAGCGGCGAGTGCCCCTGATAAAGATCGCGCTGCTCAATCATAAAAGGCGCAATGTCTTCTGGCGCGGTCAGCGCATTCTTGTCGCCAACGATGGCTGCAAAACGTTCGATCAGGGCAGTTTCGAGCATGTGCTTCTCTTGAATGTTTGGGGAACTAGCGCGGGGCCGCCGCACGTTTAAGACGATCATTGATGGCCTCACCGAGACCATCAAACGGAATGGGTTCAACAGCGATTGTTACGGCACCCGTCGCATCAAGCTTGCGCATGAAGTCAAACAGGTTGCTTGCTGCTTCGCGCAAATCGCCGCTTTCGCTGAGATTGAGAATTTGGGTAGCTTCATCGCCGCCTGCAACGCGTGTCGACCCAAAGGCCAGCAGCGCCTCGCCGGGCTCCACAATCTTAACATCAAGGCGCATTGCAGCATCCGGTGCATAATGAGATTCCATCATGCCCGGTGCTTGAATGGCTGCATTATGCTCAGCGCGGATAAGCTTCACGCCAAGAAACGCTTCAATCTCTTCTGCGGCCAGCCCACCGGGGCGCAGCAGATGCACGCGCTCGCCATCGACTTTGACGATTGTCGATTCAACACCCACGCCACATGGACCGGCATCAAGAATAAGGTCGATCTTACGGCCCAAATCATCGGCCACGGCTTTGGCCGATGTTGGGCTGATGCGGCCCGATGTATTAGCGCTCGGTGCTGCCACAGGGCTGTCGAGTTGTTTTATAACATCCCGCACTTGGCCGGTTGGCATACGGATGGCCAGCGTATCAAGCCCCGCCGTCACCAGCGAATGAATCGGGCGCGGCGTGTCTTGCGTTGCTTTGAGCGGCAGAACAATTGTGAGTGGTCCCGGCCAGAATCTCTCTGCGAGCCTGCGCGAAATGGTATCAAACGTCACATAACGCTCGGCCATAGCTATGCTGTTCACATGGGCAATGAGCGGGTTAAACTGCGGGCGACCTTTGGCGGCAAAAATACCGGCCACGCCTTCACCATGTGATGCGTCAGCGGCAAGACCATAGACCGTCTCAGTCGGAATCGCGACAAGGCCACCGCGGGCGAGTACTTCTACCGCGCGCGAGACAGCTTTTTCATCGAATTCCAGAATATCGGCCAAGGTCATTCTCCTGCCGTGTCAGAGACGCGCATCTTTTCTGAAAACCGTTTCACACTTTTCAGGATGCGCTTTAGCTACACAAAGCGTCGCTTCTGAGCAAGAGACTCCTATGCGCAGTTGATGCAAGATCGGAATGAGTTATGAAAAAGGCCGCCTAGAAGGCAGCCTTTTGTGTTTATCCGGCGATTTTCGAGAAATCGGCCACTTTACTGGTGGCAGTGCGGATTTGTTCAAGCAGTGCCAAACGATTGGCACGGACGTTTTCGTCCTCGTCATTGACCAATACGCTCTCAAAGAATGTATCGACCGGACCACGCAGCTTGGCGAGTGCCAGCATTGCACCGCCGAAATCTTCGCGGGCAATGGCTTCTTCGGCTTCAGTGGATGCGAGGGTCACAGCCGCATAGAGCGCCTTTTCCTCGTCGAGCTTCAGCAGAGCAGCATCAACGCTTTGCGCGACCTCTGTGCCCTTCTTTTCTTCCGCAGCCAAAATATTGGCGGCGCGCTTGGCACCAGCCAAAAGATTCTTGCCGTCTTCCTCATTGATGAAGACGATCAACGCTTCCAGACGACGGGCAACCAGCAGAAGATTATCGGCATCCGATGTCAGAACCGCATCAATCGCGTCATAGCGCGCGCCTTCTTCCTTCAGATGAACCTTGAAGCGGTCATGCAGGAAGGACAGAAGATCAGCCAACAATGGTTCAGCATTGGCTTCGATTTCCGAACGCGCCTTTGTTTCAAGATTACGCAGTGCGTTATCGACGTCCTGTTCACCGTCCACATCGCCCGACTTTTCAGACAGAAGCTTTGTTTCAAACTCGCGCAGCTTGCGCTGAACCTGACCTTCTTTAAGCGACGCATAAGCCGAGCGCAGAAGTGGCAAGAGCGGAAATTTCCAATCCTGCGACAGAATCAGGCGGATCACGCCCAGTGCTGCACGACGCAGTGCAAACGGGTCTTTCGAGCCGGTTGGCTTTTCGTCAATTGCCCAGAAGCCAACCAGCGTATCGAGCTTATCAGCCAGAGCAACGGCAACCGAAACCGGGCTTTTCGGCACGAAATCAGACGGACCCTGCGGCTTGTAATGTTCTTCGAGAGCCGTTGCGACGGATTCGTTTTCCCCCTGAAGGAGCGCATATTTGCGGCCCATTGCACCCTGAAGCTCAGGGAATTCTCCCACAACTTCCGTGGTCAGATCAGCTTTTGCCAGAACTGCTGCGCGCGATGCAAGCTTTGGATCAGCACCGACCAGCGGCGCAATCTGACTTGCAAGCTCACGAATACGCTCAACGCGTGCGCCTTGCGTACCGAGCTTAGCATGGAAGGTCACATTGAGGCCGTCGAGGCGCGCCATGCGCTGATCGAGCGGCTTTTTGAGATCAAGGCCGAACTTCTCACCCGATGCCGCAAGCTTATCGAGATCAGGCAGATCATGCTGATCTGTGTGCCAGAAATAGAGCGCATCAGACAGGCGTGCGCGCACGACCTTGCCGTTACCATAAGCGATTTCCGTGCCGCCATCGCGCGCTGCGATATTCGACACCAGAATGAACTTGTTCGACAGCGCTTCCGTTTCGCCCTGCTTGCGGGTGACAAAGCATTTCTGGTTCACGCGGATGGTGAGCTGAATGACTTCCGGCGGGATCGCGAGGAACTCTTCCTCAAACTCGCCCATTAGCACCACAGGCCATTCGACCAGACCCGAAACTTCTTCAAGAAGGCCCGCGTCTTCGACCAGCTCCAAACCGGATGCGAAAGCGAGATTATGCGCATCCTGCGAGATAATTTCCTTGCGACGCTCCGCATCCAGAACAACGAAGGCCTTTTCAAGCTTATCGACGTAATCCTCAAAACGGCGCACTTTGATCGCCTGACCATCGCTTAGGAATCGATGACCATAGGTGACATTGCCCGACTTGATACCGTCAACGTCGAACTCTACCACAACGGTTTCTTCGGTTTCAGGTCCAAACGTGCAGAGGATCGATTGTAGCGGACGCACCCAGCGTAGCGCACCCGGCTTATTGGAAGCCGCACCCCAGCGCATGGACTTTGGCCATGGGAAATTACGGATTGTCTGCGGCACGAGTTCGGCGATGATTTCTTCTGCAGCACGGCCCGGCTTTGTCAGATGGGCAACGTAGAAATCACCCTTCTTTGGATCGGAATGCACATGCGCCTGAGAAACATCCGAGAGACCAGCCTTGCGCAGAAAGCCTGCAATTGCCTGGTCAGGTGCGGTAACTGACGGACCCTTGACGTCTTCATGGACGTCTTTTGAGCGCACAGTCAGTCCACGAATATCGAGCGTCAAACGACGCGGGGTCCAATAGGCAGTGGTTGCCTCATAGGTGAGACCAGCTTCCACCAGACCATCGGTGATCATCTTCTTGAGATCACCGGCAGCCTTGCGCTGCATACGTGCCGGGATTTCTTCAGAAAACAGTTCGAGCAATAAATCAGGCATAATAATTACTCGCCCTCACGCTTGAGATTAAAACCACCGGCATCCGTCAAAAGGAACGCTTCGCCGCACTGACGCGCGAGATTGCGCACGCGCAGAATATAGCTCTGGCGTTCAGTCACCGAGATCACGCCACGCGCATCCATCAGGTTGAAAACGTGAGATGCCTTGATGCACTGGTCATAGGCCGGAAATACACACTTATGCAGCGAGCCTTCGCCCGTGCTGCCCGCCTTCAAAATGGCCTCGCATTCGCGCTCTGCATCGATAAAATGCTGATACAGGATTTCGGTATTGGCCATTTCAAAATTGTAACGGGAATATTCCTGCTCGGCTTGCAGGAAAACATCGCCATAGGTGAGTTTTTCATCGCCTTCGAGACCATTGAAGTTAAGGTCATAGACATTGTCCACGCCCTGGACATACATGGCGAGGCGTTCAAGACCATAGGTCAACTCACCCGCAACCGGCGAACATTCAATGCCACAAACCTGCTGGAAATAAGTGAACTGCGACACTTCCATGCCATCGCACCAGCACTCCCAGCCAAGGCCCCAAGCGCCAAGCGTCGGGCTTTCCCAGTCGTCTTCCACAAAGCGCACATCATGCAGCGTCGGATCAAGACCGATGGCGCGCAGCGAACCCAGATAAAGATCCTGAAGGTTCGGCGGCGATGGCTTGATGATCACCTGATACTGATAATAATGCTGCAAGCGGTTTGGATTTTCACCATAGCGGCCATCTTTTGGACGGCGCGATGGCTGCACATAGGCAGCTTTCCAAGGCTTTGGCCCAAGCGAACGCAATGTGGTTGCCGGGTGGAACGTACCCGCCCCGACTTCCATGTCGTAAGGCTGCAAAATAGCGCAACCGTGTTCCGCCCAATAATTATGGAGCGTCAGGATCAGACCCTGAAAGGAACGGGTGGGGTGCATATGTGCTGGCAACGTACTGGACACAGGGTCAGGCCTTGTTATTGAAATGATTGGCCCGGTCTAATTTGTCCGCCTGCCACGGTCAAGCATGACATTTGATCGCTGAACGCTCGCAAGCAAACATCGACAAATAGAAAGCCCGGAAATCGATGAGACTTCCGGGCTTAAAAACTATTCGGTTTTGCTTTCAGGGGCTTTTGCCGGGGTCAGGTTCTTATCCTGAACTGACGCTTCAGAAGGATTAGGATCCGGCGCCAGACCCTTTTTCAGCTTCTCTTCGATCTTGACCAGTTCTTCTGGCTCAGGCTTGCCAGCAATGGCATGGTTCCATTGGAACGTCGCTTCCAGCTGACGACCCGTCCGCCAGTAGGCATCGCCAAGGTGATCGTTAATGGTCGGGTCTTCGGGGCGAAGCTTTACGGCCTTTTCAAGCTCAACGACGGCTTCCGGATAACGGCCCAGCTTGTAATAAGCCCAGCCAAGCGAATCGACGATATAGCCATCTTGTGGGCGCAGATCGACCGCCTTCTTGATCATGCCGAGCGCTTCATCAAGGTTTTCACCACGATCAACCCACGAATAGCCAAGATAATTGAGAACCTGTGGCTGATCCGGATAAAGCTCCAGCGCCTTACGGAAATTCGGCTCCGCCTGATCCCATTCCTTCAGCCGCTCATGCGCGATGCCGCGCTGATAGAAAACCGGCCAATCCTTGCGCTCTGGCTTTTCAATCTGCTCAACAGCCGCATCATAGATTTTCGCAGCATCGGCAAAATTCTTGTCCTGCGCATAGACGCCGCCCAATGCGAGATAAGTGCGGATATCTGTCTTGTCGCGCTTTAGCAACGTTTTGAGCTGTCCGATTGCATCGCCAGTCTTTTCGTTTTCAGCGAGATTGAGCGCACGCTGCATTTCCGCATCACGCCTGTAAGGCGACCATTCCGGCACGCGCGCATAATATCGAATGGCCTGTTCTGGTTGGCGCAGCTTGGCGGAAATATCACCAAGCTGATAAAGCGTTGCGTCATTATCAGGGCGTAGTGGCAGCGACATTTGCAGATAAAGCTTGGCAAAGGCTTCTGCCCCGCCGCGATTGATCGCAGTGCCAAGCGTATAAAGCACTTCGCCGACGCCCTGCTGCGCGTTGTTAACCAAACGGCGATGTCTCTCACCGTTTTCGAGTTTCTCACGCAGTGCAGTGATCGTTATACGGCCATTCAAAAGCTCTTCAGCATCCTTGAGAAGCTTGATCGCCCCTGCCCTGTCGCCGCGACGCAGCTTGAACGAAGCATATGACATGACAACGCGTTCATAGGTATCAGGAGCAGCAGCACCACCCTGACGATCATCAACAGCCTGCTGGTAGTAGTTGCGCGCATCTGTTCTCAGACCAGCAACATCGGCAATCATCGCCGCATTATAGATGCGAAACAGGTTGTACCATTCCGGCCCTTTGATATTGACGACATCGGAAAGCGCTTCCTGTGCATTTCCCTGCCCGACTTTCACCCATGCGCTAATAAGATTAGTCGCGAGTTCGTCCATGTCGGACTTCACCGATAGCATCAGCAACGGCTCAGTTTTGCGATATTGTTTTTTCGAAAGAGCATCAATCGCCAGCGCAACGCGAGAAAAGCGTTCAATCTCTGGCTGATCTTTCAGTTCTTCGGCAATTGGCAATGCTTCTTTGAAACGACCTTCGGTCAGCAATGCGAGTAGAAGATTTTGCTTGATAAGATCATTGCTCGGATCAAAAGCCATAGCCTGACGATAAAAATCGACGGCTGCGGAAATATTGTTGTCGGATTCAGCGGTAAGCGCAGCAAGATAAGCGCCTGCAAAGGAACCCGCGCGGACTTGTGGAGCCGGATCTATACTTGTTTTAGCCATTGCCGCATTGAACGGCATCGCCACTCCAGCCAAAGCCAGAAAAAGCAATCCGTAAAGCGGACGACGTTTAGATCCCTGCCGCATAAAGCTCAGTCCTCTTTCCGATTCCGTATAAGCACCCTCTGTTTAGAGGAGCCTCAAGCATGGCCTTTTTGGGGTCCAAGCGCAAGAAAAGCATCCGTGATGGATGCTTTTCTTGTTATTCTTTATCAGCATGTCGTCAACCCGAAACCGGTTTCCACTTTCGGGCGACATGCTAGAAAAAAGCATCCGTGATGGATGCTTTTCTTTTATTCTATTCAATTAGCTATGCAGCAAATCAGTTCACCCGGCTGATGCAGAAGTCGATGACTTCAATCAGCGCATCCTTTTCAGGGGACGCATTCAGCGGCGCCAAAGCATCGCGGGCCATTTCACCAAAGTCGCGTGCGCGCTGAACAGTTTCAGCAATAGCGCCATGCTTCAGCATCAGGCCAATGGCTTTTTCGAGCGAAGCGTCATCACTCGCACCTTCTTCGATGGCATGCTTCCAGAAAGCACGCTCATCATCCGAGCCATGACGATAGCTCAGGATAACCGGCAGTGTGATCTTGCCTTCGCGGAAATCATCGCCGGTGTTCTTGCCCAGATCAGCGGCAGAGCCACCATAATCAAGCGCATCGTCGACAAGCTGGAATGCGAGGCCGAGGTAAAGACCATAATCACGAAGAGCCGCACGATCAGAGGGCTTTGCATCTGCGATGATCGGGCCAACTTCCGCAGCAGCAGAAAACAGCGCGGCGGTCTTAGCTTTGATCACTGCCAGATATTCGTCTTCAGTGGTTTCCATGTTCTTAGCCGCAGCGAGCTGCATCACTTCACCTTCGGCAATCACCGAAGCAGAGGTTGCAAGTACATCCAGCGCATCAAGCGAGCCGACATCGACCATCATCTTGAAAGCCTGACCGAGCAGGAAGTCGCCAACCAGAACGCTTGCCTGATTTCCCCAGATCATGCGTGCTGTGCTTTTGCCGCGACGCAGATCGCTTTCATCAACCACATCATCATGAAGAAGCGTTGCTGTGTGCATAAATTCGACGGCAGTAGCGAGGCGTACATGGCCTTCGCCTTCATAGCCAAACATACGCGCACTTGCGAGCGTCATCATCGGGCGAAGGCGCTTGCCACCGGATGAAATCAGGTGGTTTGCCACTTCCGGGATCATCTCAACATCGGAGCCGGCACGAGACAGGATCAGCTCGTTTACACGACCCATATCAGCCTTTGTCAGATCGACCAGAGGCTGAACCGATCCTTCCCGCTTCGTATTCCCGTCAAGATTCAAAACCACACCCAATGCCGTTACTCCTAGCTGCTGACCACACTATGTGCGTGGATCAGAACGCTCAAGGTGCCTCACAGCCCCTGCAACGCCCAAGCTTTTTTATTCAGAGCCTGTTCACCATTGAAGGAGGCAGTTGTCAATGCGGTCTATTGAATACAGAGTGTCGAAATGATCGAACTTATGCGCACAAATGATTCCGTTTTGCTGTCAGTTGCTGAAGCTCTGATGAAAGAAGCTGGCATCATCTATTTCATCGCTGATACCAATATGAGCATTCTTGAAGGTTCACTCGGCATAATACCGAGACGTTTTCTGGTTGAAGAAGACAGACTGGATGAAGCCAGACGCTACCTAATTGATGCCGGTCTGGAGCATGAACTCAAAGAACATGGCAAATAAAGTGCCTGAACAAATAGAAGAAACGCTGGATGTGTTTCATCGCGGCGCATTTCATCTCGTGCAACCTGCGATGAAAGGCCATCGCTCTGGCGTGGACGCAATGATTCTCGCAAGCAGTGTGCCGAATGACTTCAAAGGCCGTCTCGCCGATCTTGGAAGCGGCGCGGGCGCTGCGGGTCTGGCGGTTGCGGCGCGGTGTAAAGATGCACGCGTGACACTTATAGAACGCTCTGGCTTTATGCTCGGCTTTGCGCACAAAAGCGTGAACCATCCACTGAATGCTGCCCTGCGTGATCGCATTGATATTCTGGAAGCTGATGTTGCGCTCACCGGAAAAGCACGCACCGAAGCAGGACTGATCGATAACAGCTTCGATTACGTCATCATGAATCCGCCGTTCAATGAAGCGAGTGACCGTGCAACGCCCGATCCTGTGAAAGCGGAAGCGCATGTTATGCCCGAGGGAATGTTTGACCAATGGTTGCGCACGGCATCGGCTCTGCTTCGTCCCGGCGGAAGCGTCTCGATTATTGCGCGCCCTGCTTCGCTTGCGCCGATACTAGAAGCGTTGAACCGGCGATTTGGCGGATTGAAGATCATTCCGATCCTGCCGCGCCCTGATGCAGCCGCCATCCGCATTGTGATTACGGGCATTCGCGGCAGTCGTGCCGGTCTATCTCTTATGCCAGCGCTAGTTCTGCATGGCGATGCGGGCAATGAATTCACGCAACGTGCCACAGCAATCAGCAATGGCCAGACGTCATTGCTTTAGGGACAGCTCGTGAAAAAATGTTTGCAAGCGATGGATCGTGCCGATGCAAAGGCTCGATTCGAACTTTTTGACCATGGCAATGGACTTTATTCCTTTGAGGAAACCCAGGAATTTCTCGATGACGTGCCGGAACTCGGTCCCTATACCTATTGGGGTACGACTTACGCTTCGGGACTTTACAATGACCCAAGCGAGGCCATGCGGGAAGCCAAAGCGCTGATTCCGTGGCTCTCAGAAATCAGCTAACAATAGAATCTGGAAAAATGAAGACATGCTTCTGATCATTGGAACCATTCGCCTGCCTGCCGAAAAAATTGATGAAGCCCGGCCAATTATGCAGCAAATGATTGAAGCAAGCCGTGCTGAAGATGGCTGCGTCGATTACACTTATTCTCAGGATGTACTTCAACCAAGTCTCATTCATGTAAAAGAGGTCTGGCGTGATCGGGTTTCACTGGACAAACACTTCTTGTCTGACCACATAGGGGACTGGCGCTCTGAATGGCCAAAACTCGGCATAACGGATCGCAACCTCATGCTCTATGAAGTAGGCGCTCCGGTAAAAACCTGAAAAGAAGAAGAATGACAAAAACTCCGCAGCCAGCTCGCCCCGTTTCCATCATGCGCCGTTTTCTGGATAGCGAATCTGCGGGTGGCATTGTGCTTATGGCCGCAGCGGCATTAGCGCTGATTGTTGCCAATTCACCTTTCTCCAAAACCTATTTCGACGCCCTGCATTTTTATATTGGTCCGCTCAGCCTATCGCACTGGATCAATGACGCGCTGATGGCGATCTTCTTTTTCCTTGTAGGCCTTGAGATAAAACGCGAGTTTCTCGATGGTCAGTTGGCCAGCTGGCCCAATCGCATATTGCCAGGGATAGCCGCTGCCGGTGGCGTCATCGTGCCTGCGCTGATTTTCGTGGCCTTCAACTATGGCGACCCGGAAAAAGTGCGCGGCTGGGCCGTCCCGTCGGCTACCGACATTGCTTTTGCGCTTGGTGTTTTATCGCTGCTTGGATCGCGTGTACCGTCGAGCCTGAAAGTGTTTCTGGCGACGCTTGCGATCCTTGATGACCTCGCAGCCGTCATCATCATTGCGATCTTCTATACCGCTGAAATTTCTATGCCTTATCTTGGCGCGGCTTTTGCAACAGCAGCCGTGCTGTTTGCGATGAACCGTATGGGTGTTTCCCGCTTGCTGCCTTATCTTATCGGCGCGGCACTGTTGTGGTTTTTGGTATTCAATTCAGGCGTACACGCCACCGTCGCAGGTGTTGTTGCTGCACTCATGATCCCGCTGAAACCTGCAAAGGCCAAGCCGGATGATATGAGTTCACCACTGCATACGCTGGAACACGCGCTTGCAAAGCCTGTCGCCTTCTTGATCGTGCCCGTATTTGGCTTTGCCAATGCTGGCATTTCCTTTACCGGCATGACGCCGTCCATCATCTTCGACACTCTGCCACTCGGCATCATGCTCGGCCTTTTTGTCGGCAAGCAAATTGGCGTGTTTGGCGCTGCATGGCTGGCGATTAAAGCGGGTTTTGCACAGAAGCCGATGGGCGCAAGCTGGGGGCAACTTTATGGCGTCGCGATCCTGTGCGGTATCGGCTTTACCATGAGTATCTTCATCGGGCTTTTGTCTTACCCGTCAGAATTGTTGCAGGCGGAGACGAAAATCGGCGTTCTCACTGGTTCTGCACTTTCCGCAATATGTGGTTACATGCTGCTTAGAATGTTGGCAAAGCCAAAAAAATAACAAATATTCAATGCCCGGAACGAAATTCCGGGCATTTCTCTTTGTGTTTGCACATTTGCTTCCTACATTCGCTCCAACATAAGTTTTGAAGTTGGAGTTTAATTTGTCCGGGATTTTGTGCCGTTTCATTCCGCGCCGTTTTCGCAAAAAAGAAATTGAGATTCCTGTTGTGCGTCTGCATGGCGCAATCATGAGCGGCGGCTCCTCGCTGCGCCCATCGCTTTCGCTCGCAAGCGCTTCCGGCGTGCTGGAAAAAGCCTTTGGCGACAAAGAAACGCCAGCCGTTGCCATTTCGATCAATTCGCCCGGCGGCTCGCCCGTGCAATCGCGCCTGATATATCGCCGCATTCGTGACCTTGCAGACGAACACCAGAAGCGTGTTTTCGTGTTTGTTGAAGATGCAGCCGCATCCGGCGGCTACATGATCGCGCTTGCGGGTGATGAAATTATTGCCGATCCGTCGTCAATTGTCGGCTCTATCGGCGTTGTTTCCGCCTCATTTGGCTTCCCGGAACTGCTCAAGAAAATCGGCGTCGAGCGCCGCGTTTACACTGCTGGCCAAAACAAAGCCGTACTTGACCCGTTTCAGCCTGAAAAAGAAGCCGATATTGAGCGCCTCAAATCGCTTCAGCTTGAAATTCATGCGACCTTCATCGACATGGTCAAGGAGCGTCGTAGCAGCAAGCTGGCAGACAATGACGATCTGTTTACCGGCATGTTCTGGACAGGCACCAAGGGCAAAGAACTCGGTCTCGTTGACGGGCTTGGCGATATGCGCAGCTTCCTGCGCAAAACCTATGGCGACAAGGTGAAACTCAAGCTCATCGAACCAAAGCGCGGACTGCTCGGACGCAAAGCACCCGGCGTTGAAATTGCGCTTGGCGGCATTGATCCGGCATCGATTGCGGCTAATCTCGGCGACGGTCTTCTCTCTGTTGCTGAAGAAAAAGCGCTTTGGGCGCGATATGGTCTTTGAAATTCACCATTTCACCATGATATGATGCATAATCCTAAAAATTAGTGTTATGCTTCTTGCAACGAAGTTTCCCTGCGTGATCCCGAAAAGGCATTTCGGGATCGTATGACAGCCTGAGGACTAGAGGCCATGCCCCAGCTTATCTTTCTGCTGCTGATACTCGCTGCCGCTTGGTACGGCTATCGTTCGTTCAAGCGCGAAGCGGTTCGCGTAACCCAGCGCGTGCGTCGGGCAGAAAAAGAAGCCCAGAACCGTGCGCATGGCACTTTGGTGCAGGACCCAAAGACCGGCGAATATTACGTCAAAAAAGACTAATCCTGATTTACCTTTAAAATGCATAATAAAGCACAGGCCGCGCAAACGGTTCGCTACACTGCTCCGGCCAAGATTAATCTCGCGCTCCATGTGACGGGGCGCAGAGACGATGGTTATCACCTGCTCGATATGCTGGTGGTCTTTGCCAATTTCGGTGATCGCATCACCGTTCGGGAATCCGACGAAGACAATTTCACCATTGACGGACGTTTTGCTGAGGGCATCCCGCTTGATAGTGGCAATCTGGTTATCAAAGCGCGCGATGCTTTAAGAGCGCATACGGGTCGCAAACTTTCACCCATTGCCATCCACCTTGAAAAGAACCTGCCAGTTGCCTCAGGCATCGGCGGTGGCTCAAGCGACGCGGCAGCAACACTTCTGGCACTCAACGAAATCTGGCGGCTTGGTCTTGATCACAACACGCTAGCAGAATTTGGTCTGAAGCTTGGCGCTGATTTGCCCATGTGCCTGCATGGCGCAGCTTATGGTGCTCCACTTGTTGCGCGGGGCATCGGCGAGCAACTAACCGAAGCCCCTCAAATGCCATCGCTCTCCATGCTGCTTGTCAATGACGGGACGGCCATTGCAACGCCAGATGTCTTCCGTGCGTTGACAAAGCGAGACAATGCCCCTCTTCCCGCACCTGCTCACAGCAACGTCGAAAATATCTGCGCTTATCTCGGCTCGACGCGCAACGACCTTCTGCCCGCAGCGCTATCCATTGCCCCGCACATCAACGTCAAGCTTGATCTCTTGCGCGCAAGCGGTGCGCTTTTTGCGCAAATGTCTGGATCCGGCGCAACGTGCTTTGCTATCTTTAAAGACCAGCAGAGAGCAGATGCCGCCGCATCGCATATTCTTACGCAAAAGCCTGACTGGTTTGTGGTTTCAAGCCATACCGCGCCGTCCGCACAGTGACGAAAGCGGCCACTTTTCCGCCTCATACTGTTCACATATACTTGAATAAATAGCTGCCTATAAAACAATCTTCTGGTTTCAAGGGTTCATTGTCTACCAATTAGGATACAATGCGTGAACCAAACGCTGGCTATGCGCAGCCGATTGAAAGGCCTATCTCTTAATCATCGAAACGACGAACACATCGCCGCTTCACACAAACCAAGGA